>JAZQOK010000039.1:0-173386 GCA_045627865.1 Bacteroidales bacterium | reverse complement strand
TTCAGAACGAAGATCGCCCTCTACCTTGTAGTTGGCACCGATATACTCACGAATAGCGGCGGCCTGTTCATCAGTCCAATCTTTTACCTTGATGTCTTTATCGACACCAGCATTCGTTAAAATGGTATTTGCGGCACTACGGCCGATACCAAAGATGTAAGTCAACGCGATTTCTCCACGCTTATTCTGCGGGAGATCAACGCCTACAATTCTTATTGCCATATTATTTTAAAAAGTGTTATTTGCGAAAAAATTGCCTGCAAATATAAGAAATTTATCCCTGACGAAGTTTGAATTTAGGATTTTTCTTATTAATTACGTACAAAACGCCGTGGCGACGGACGATTTTGCAATCTGGAGTGCGCTTTTTAAGCGATGCTTTTACTTTCATATCGTTGTAAGATTATTATTTGTATCGGAATGCGATTCTGCCCTTTGAAAGGTCATAAGGAGACATCTCTACTCGCACTTTATCGCCAGGTAAAATCTTGATATAATGCATACGCATCTTGCCTGAAATGTGAGCAGTTATCTCATGACCGTTCTCGAGCTCTACACGGAACATTGCATTAGACAAAGCCTCTACAATTGTACCGTCTTGTTCGATTGCTGCCTGTTTAGCCATTTACTTAATAATTTTTGTTGATTAGATAAATCTGTCTCCGAGAACCTCTTTTACATAGCCAAATGTTGAGAGGATTTCTGTACGATCTTCGCGAATTGCAACACAATGCTCATAATGAGCAGATACGGCATGATCGCGAGTGCGTATAGTCCAACCGTTTCGGTCAATGGTAACATTCTTTGATCCCATATTGATCATAGGTTCAATACAGATACACATACCAGCGCGGAGAAGAGGACCCACACCACGACGTCCGTAATTTGGAACATCTGGATCTTCATGAAGTTTACGGCCAATACCATGTCCGGTTAGTTCACGAACCACGCCATAACCGCGTTTTTCGCAAAACTCCTGCACAGCACTTCCGATATGTCCAACACGATTACCGACTTTAGCCTGTTCTACGCCAATCATCAAAGATTCTTTCGTAGTCTTAAGCAACTGAACAACCTTCTCATCAACTTCGCCAACCATAAAGGTATAGCAGCTATCGCCATTAAAGCCATCCAATATTACGCCACAGTCCAAACCGACAATGTCTCCATCCTTCAAAACATAATCTGAAGGGAAGCCATGGACCACTTCATCATTTACTTCAATGCACAAAGTACCAGGAAAGCCTTCATAGCCTTTGAATCCTGGAACTCCGCCATGATCTCTTATGAATTGCTCGGCAATCTCATCGAGTCGTTTGGTAGTAATTCCTGGATGGACCCACTTGGCCATTTCACCAAGTGTCTGTCCAACCAGTATATTAGCCTGACGCATCAATTCGATTTCCTCGTCAGTTTTCAGAAATATCATTCCTCAAAAATTAATAAGCTGCGACTGAACCAGTACGGCCCTTAATTTTGCCGGACTCCATCAAACCATCATAGTGATGCATCATCAAGTGTGACTCAATCTGCTGAAGAGTATCGAGAACAACACCTACAAGAATCAACAATGAGGTACCTCCGAAGAACTGTGCAAACTGAACGCTTACACCAAATACTCGAGCAATTGAAGGCAAAATAGCAACAATAGCCAAGAAAAGTGAACCTGGGAGAGTGATACGAGTCATTATAGTATCAAGGAAATCAGCAGTAGCCTTACCTGGCTTAACACCTGGAATAAAGCCATTCTGTGATTTCATAGCCTCTGACATCTGCACTGGATTCATTGTGATTGCAGTATAGAAATATGTAAACACAACGATCAGGAATGCGATGACGCAGTTGTAAGCGAAGCTGTCTGGACGTGTAAATGCGCTGAAGAAACCATCGTTTGACGAGGTATAACCAGCAAACATCATTGGCACGAACATAATGGCCTGAGCAAAGATGATAGGCATTACACCAGCAGCATTAACCTTGAGAGGAATATACTGACGTACGCCACCGAACTGAGCAGGACGGCCACCAACGCTACGAATCTGCTTAGCATACTGTACAGGCACCTTACGGGTACCCTGAACAAGCATGATGCTGAGAGCAATGACAACGAGGAGGAAGAAAAGCTCCAAAAGGAACATTACAAGACCACCGGCACCATTTGCACAGCTTGCAAACTCAATACCCAAAGCCTGAGGAAGACGGGCAATAATACCAATCATAATCAGGAATGAAATACCGTTGCCGATACCCTTGTCGGTAATACGTTCACCAAGCCACATTACAAACATTGAACCTGCAGTGAGAATAACGATGCTGGATGCTTTGAACCAGAAATCCATCGAAACCATACCAGGATGCTGTGAATTGAAGCTTGAAAGGTATGCCCAACTCTGGAAAATCAGAATGAGGACAGTCAACTGACGAGTCCACTGATTGATCTTGTTATGTCCGCTCTCGCCGTCACGAGCCACCTTCTGAAACGCAGGTACAACCATGGTCAGAAGCTGGATAACAATCGAAGCAGAAATATAAGGCATGATACCCAGAGCGAAGATTGAGGCATTCGAGAAAGCACCACCTGAGAACATATCAAGGAGTGCCAACAAACCATCGCTTGGAGAGTTGCTTTCCAGAACACCAGCTGGTACTCCAGGAAGGATAATTGAACAGCCCAAACGATAAACAGCACACAACCCTACAGTCCAAAGAATGCGGGTGCGCAGTTCTTCAATCTTCCAAATGTTTTTGAATGTCTCAACAAGTCTCATGGGAATTATGCATTAGCAGGAGCAGATGCTCCAATCTTAACTACAGAACCTCCGGCTGCAACGATAGCTTCCTCTGCCTTCTTAGAGAATGCATTTGCGGAAACTGCAACAGCAGCTGAAATAGCACCATTACCAAGCACCTTAACAAGCTGGTTCTTTGAAACCAAACCTGCTGCCTGCAAATCCTCAAGGCTAACAGCCTTCAAAGACTTAGCTGTAACAAGAGCATCAATGGTAGAAAGATTGATAGCCTTGTACTCAACACGGTTAATGTTCTTGAAACCGTACTTAGGCATTCGACGCTGAATAGGCATCTGACCGCCTTCGAAACCGATCTTCTTCTTGTAACCAGAACGCTGCTTGGCACCCTTGTTACCACGGGTAGAGGTACCACCCAGGCCAGAACCGGCACCACGGCCGATACGCTTACGGGTCTTTACTGATCCCTCAGCTGGCTGCAAATTACTTAAGTTCATATCTTGAAACTTATATTATTTGTTATTATTAAGGTAAGACCCGACTTGGTTTCCCTATAGACGCCGAGTCAAACCCAGATTGGTTTATTAGTCAACAAGAGCAACCAAGTGGCTAACCTTACGGATCTGGCCACGAGTACACTCGTTATCTGGAAGTTCACGAACCAAGCCGATGCGGGTCAATCCAAGTGCATCAAGGGTGAGCTTCTCTGTCTTAGGGCAGTTAATACGACTGCGAACAGCTTTAACTTTAATAGTTGCCATAATTAGAAAAAATATTAACCTTTGAATACAACATCGAGTGAAACACCACGGTTCTCAGCAACCTGCTTAGCATCACGGAGCTCAGCGAGAGCAGCGATAGTAGCCTTAACAAGGTTGTGAGGGTTAGAAGAACCCTTTGACTTTGCAAGTACATCCTTGATACCTACGCTCTCGAGAACTGGACGCATAGCGCCACCAGCCTTCAAACCAGTACCTTCAGATGCTGGGATCAACAATACCTCTGAACCGCCGAACTTAGCGAACTGCTCGTGAGGAATAGTACCTTTCAATACAGGAACCTTGATGAGGTTCTTCTTAGCAGCCTCAACGCCCTTTGAAATGGCAGCCTGAACTTCACCTGCCTTACCAAGACCGAGACCGATAATACCATTACCGTCACCAACTACAACGATAGCAGCGAAAGTAAAAGTACGACCACCCTTGGTGACCTTAGTAACACGGTTGATTGCAACAAGACGATCCTTGAGTTCGTCTACATTGACATTCTTTACTCTATTATTCATAACAGCCTTTCAATTTAAAATTTGAGACCACCATTACGAGCGCCATCAGCAACAGCCTTGACACGACCGTGGAACAGATAACCATTACGATCGAATACAACCTCTGAGATGCCAGCCTCGATACACTTCTTAGCAATAGCCTCGCCTACCTTAGCAGCAATTTCAGTCTTGGTGCCTTCGGTAATACCCTTTGAGCTAGCGAATGCTACAGTCTTGCCCTCAAGATCATTAATAGCCTGAACATAGATGCCCTTGTTGCTGCGGAAAACAGACAAACGTGGACGGCTTGCAGTACCATTAATATGCTTGCGGATACGGTGCTTAATCTTAATTCTTCTTTCTTTCTTAGTAATCATAATCGTCTAATTTTAAAAAGTTAATTACTTAGCACCGGCAGACTTGCCAGACTTACGACGAATCTGTTCACCAACGAAGAGAACACCCTTACCCTTATATGGCTCTGGCTTGCGGAAAGAACGAATCTTGTTGCAAATCAGACCGAGAAGAGCCTTATCACAAGACTCGAGGGTGATCAATGGGTTCGCATTACGCTCAGTCTTGGTGGTCAACTTAACCTCCTTAGGCAGGGCGATATAGATAGCGTGTGAATAACCAAGAGACAATTCGAGAACGTTACCATTGTTGCTGGCGCGATAACCTACACCAACGAGCTCCAACTCCTTCTTATAACCCTCGCCACAACCAACAACCATGTTGTTGATGAGTGAACGATAAAGACCATGAAGAGCACGAGTCTGCTTCTCGTCGTTAGGACGGGATACGGTCAACTTGCCATCCTCAACATTAACAGTGATACCACCGGTGAGTTCCTGGCTCATTTCGCCGTTCTTACCCTTTACAGTAACAACATTATCCTTAACAGTGATAGTTACACCTGAAGGAATAGCAATAGGCAATTTACCAATTCTTGACATAGCTTATACCTCCTATAATTAATAGATGTAACACAAAACCTCACCACCTACCTTCTGTACAGAAGCCTCCTTATCGGTCATAACGCCGCGTGAGGTAGAAAGGATAGCGATACCGAGTCCATTGAGGACACGTGGCATATCCTTGTAGCCAACGTACTTACGAAGACCAGGGGTAGATACACGAGTAAGACTCTTGATAGCACTCACTTTGTTAACCAGGTCGTACTTAAGAGCAATCTTAATAGTACCCTGTGGGCCATCCTCAATGAACTTGTAGTTCATGATGTAACCCTTCTCGAAGAGGATCTTGGTGATCTCCTTCTTCAAATTTGACGCTGGAACTTCAACAACACGGTGATTAGCCTTGATTGCGTTGCGAAGTCTGGTCAAATAATCTGCGATTGGATCAGTCATTTGATTTGTTTGTTAAATTAATCCGGACACCCGGACAATATTTAATAAATAATTAATATATGATAACATCTGCAGGAGAAAACTCCTGCGGATGTTGACATATCAAATAGGAAACCGGATTACCAGCTTGCCTTGTGAACGCCTGGGATCAGACCAGCAGAAGCCATCTCACGGAACTGAATACGAGAGAGGCCGAACTGACGGATATAACCCTTTGGACGACCAGTGATCTTGCAACGGTTGTGCAAACGAACTGGAGATGCGTTCTTTGGGAGAGCCTGGAGAGCCTGAGCTGCCTCGTAGTCACCTGCATTTGCAGCCTTCTTGAGCTCAGCACGCTTTGCAGCATACTTTGCAACGAGAGCCTGACGCTTTACCTCACGGGCTACCATAGAAATCTTTGCCATAGTCGATATTACTTTTTAGCGTTCTTGAATGGAAGACCGAACTCCTTCAGCAGGGCATAACCCTCCTCATCAGTCTTGGCAGTAGTCACGAAAGTGATGTTCATACCAAGGATGCGCTGGATGCTGTCGATATTGATCTCTGGGAAGATGATCTGCTCGGTAATACCGAGAGTATAGTTACCACGACCATCGAACTTAGACTCGATACCACCGAAGTCACGGATACGAGGAAGAGCAACGCGGATCAAACGCTCGAGGAACTCATACATCATCTGATGACGAAGAGTAACACGAACACCGATAGGCATAGCCTTACGAACCTTGAACTGAGCGATATCCTTCTTAGATACGGTCTGTACAGCCTTCTGACCAGTGATAGCAGTGAGCTCAGCGATTGCAGTTTCGATAATCTTCTTATCAGCAACTGCCATACCGAGACCCTCGTTGATCACGATCTTCTCGAGAACAGGAACCTGCATAACAGTGGTATAACCAAACTGCTGAGTAAGTGCAGGAACGATGGTCTCCTTGTAATATTGCTTAAGTGATGCAGTATTTGCCATGTTTTGTCTCGTTTAATTATTTAACGGTTACTTTCATAGCCTTACCATTAGCGCGACAAGGCTTACCCTCTGCGTTAACTGGATTGAGCTTAGAAACATGAATAGGAGCCTCCTTCTCGATGATACCACCCTGAGGATTCTTTGCATTTGGCTTGGTGCTCTTCTTGACGATGTTAACGCCTTCAACGATAGCACGCTTATTCTCAACATCAACAGAGAGAACCTTAGCGGTTACACCCTTGTTCTTGCCTGAGTTTACATAAACGGTATCGCCCTTCTTAATGTGTAATGTATTCATAACTTTACATATTTATTAGAGCACTTCAGGTGCCAATGAAACAATCTTCATGTTTGTAGCACGCAACTCACGAGCAACAGGGCCGAAGATACGTGAACCACGCATATCACCTGCGTTATTCAAAAGGACGCAAGCATTATCATCAAAACGAATGTATGAACCATCAGCACGACGTACTTCCTTCTTTGTACGAACGATTACTGCCTTACTAACAGTACCCTTCTTCATATCAGATGAAGGGATAACACTCTTAACGGTCACTACGATAATATCACCAACAGATGCATATCGACGACCAGTGCCACCAAGTACACGAATGCACAGGCACTCCTTACCGCCTGAGTTATCGGCGATCTTAAGTCTTGATTCAGTCTGTATCATAATATTACTTAGCCTTTTCGATGATTTCTACTAAACGCCATCTTTTTGATTTGCTCAGCGGACGAGTCTCCATCAGGAGGACGCGATCGCCTACCTGAGCCTCATTCTTTTCGTCATGAGCGTGGTATTTCTTTGTCTTATTGACAAACTTACCATAGATCGGATGTTTCTCCTTGTACTTCACAGTAACAGTGATGGTCTTATCCATCTTATCGCTGGAGACGATTCCGATTCTTTCTTTTCTGAGATTTCTTGTTTCCATGAAAAAATCTGTTGTGAAAAATTTTGTTGAATTGATTAAAGTGCAGCTTCAGCAGCCAGACGAGCGTTGAGCTCGGTCATGAGGCGTGCGATGTTGCGACGGGTTGCACGAATAACCATTGGGTTGTCAAGAGGACTAACGGTGTGGTTAAACTGCAGTGACTCCAAAGTTGCCTTCTGTTCAGCAATGCGACCCTTCAATTCGTCAACTGTAAGATTCTTAATTTCTTGAGCTTTCATTGTTGTTGGGTTTTACTAATTAGAGGACAATAAGTTCTGGATCATAATCGCGACGAATCACGAACTTGGTCTGCACTGGGAGCTTCTGAGCGCCGAGACGAAGAGCCTCCTTAGCGATCTCATAAGAAACACCCTCAATCTCAAAGAGGATACGACCTGGATTGCAATCTGCTACCCAACCCTCTGGATCACCCTTACCTTTACCCATTCGGACATCGGCAGGCTTCTTAGTGTAAGGTTTGTCTGGGAACACACGGCACCAGAGCTGACCTTCACGCTGCATGTAACGAGTGATAGCGATACGAGCGGCTTCGAGCTGACGCGAATTGATCCATTTGTTATCAAGCGTCTTAATTCCGAATGATCCGAAGGCAAGCTGATTACCACGCTGGGCATTACCCTTGAGGTTGTTACGCTGTTGTCTGCGGAACTTAGTTCTTTTCGGCTGTAACATTGTTTTAAAGCTTCTAAATCGTTAATACTTATTTTTTATTGTTACGGAAACCACCACGACGCTGGCCACGATCATTGCGTGGAGCGCGCTCACCACGGTTCTCACCCTGATGACCAGTTTCCTTCTGCTTAGCGAAGTTAGGAGCAAGATCCTTCTTGCCATAAACCTCACCACGGCAGATCCAAACCTTGATGCCGATCAAACCAACCTTGGTCAGAGCCTCAGCGAGAGCGTAGTCGATATCAGCACGGAAAGTGTGCAATGGAGTACGACCCTCCTTGTAAAGCTCCTTACGAGACATTTCAGCGCCATTCAAACGACCACTGAACTGAATCTTGATACCTTCAGCACCTACACGCATAGCTGACTGGATAGCCATCTTGCATGCACGACGGTAAGCTACCTTACCCTCAAGCTGACGAGCGATGTTCTCTGCTACGATATGAGCATCGATCTCAGGCTTCTTAACCTCGTAGATATTGATCTGAACATCCTTATCGGTGATTGACTTGAGCTCTTCCTTGAGCTTATCAACTTCAGAACCAGCCTTACCGATAATGATACCTGGGCGAGCAGTGCAGATGGTGATAGTCACCAACTTCAAAGTGCGCTCGATAACAATACGGCTGAGCATAGCCTTTGCCAAACGGGCGTTAAGATACTTACGGATCTTTGCGTCCTCGACAATAGTATCACCACAATTATTGGTTGCGAACCAGTTTGAATCCCAACCACGGATGATACCCAAACGGTTACTAATTGGAGAAATTTTCTGTCCCATTGCGGTGATTATTTAGATTCTTTGTTAATTGTATCAACAGTCAAAGTCACATGATTGCTGCGCTTACGTACACGATATGCGCGGCCCTGAGGAGCAGGACGGAGACGCTTGATGGTAGCACCCTCATCAACTACGATAGAGGCAACCTTCAATTCACCAGCCTCAGCCTTGTTACCGGTCTTAGCCTCATAGTTTGCAATAGCAGACTTAAGAAGGATCTCAACACGTGCAGCAGCCTCCTTGTTTGAGAAGTGCAATACACCAAGAGCCTTGAAAGCCTCCATACCACGTACCATATCAGCTACGAGACGCATCTTGCGAGGAGAGGTAGGAATATTATTGTACTTAGCGAAATAGGTATTCTTACGAACTTCCTTCAGCTTATTGGCAGAGTTTTGTTTTCTATTAGCCATTTTCTTGAATTATTTAAGTAAGACCTATTTATTATTTACCATTACCATGGTGACCACGGAATGTACGAGTCATAGAGAACTCACCAAGCTTGTGGCCTACCATATTCTCAGTTACATAAACTGGAACGAACTTGTTACCGTTGTGAACAGCGATAGTGTGACCTACGAAATCAGGAGAGATCATAGAAGCACGAGACCAAGTCTTAACAACAGACTTCTTACCAGACTCATTCATGGCAAGAATCTTCTTCTCGAGCTTAACGCTAATAAACGGGCCTTTTTTTAAGGAACGACTCATATTATTTAAATTAAATAATGTGTTACTTCAAAATTACTTCTTATTAGCTCTCTCGATGATATACTTGCTAGACTGCTTCTTTGGTGCACGAGTCTTCAGACACTTTGCATACAAGCCCTTGCGAGAACGTGGGTGGCCACCAGACTGACGACCTTCACCACCACCCATTGGGTGATCAACTGGGTTCATAACAACACCACGGTTGTGTGGGCGACGACCCAACCAGCGAGAGCGACCAGCCTTACCACTCTTCTCGAGTGCATGGTCTGAGTTACCTACCGAACCGATAGTAGCCTTGCAAGTAGCAAGAATCTTGCGGGTTTCACCTGAAGGCAACTTGATGATTGCATAATCACCCTCTTTTGAAGTAAGCTGAGCGAAATTACCAGCAGAACGAACCAAAGCAGCACCCTGTCCTGGACGGAGCTCGATGTTGTGGATTACAGTACCTACTGGAATGTCCTTAAGAGGAAGGCTGTTACCAACCTCTGGAAGAGCCTCGCTTCCTGACATTACCTTTGCACCTACCTGGAGACCATTAGGAGCAAGGATGTAGCGCTTTTCACCATCTACATAGTAGAGAAGTGCGATACGAGCGGTACGGTTTGGATCGTACTCGATAGTCTTAACGACTGCTGGTACACCGTCCTTGTTGCGCTTGAAATCAATGAGACGATAAGCCTGCTTGTGACCACCACCGATGTAACGCATGGTGAGACGGCCCTGGTTATTACGACCACCAGTCTTGAGCTTACCGACAGTGAGAGACTTTTCAGGTGCACTTGCGGTAATCTCTTCGAAAGTGCTGATTGCCTTGCCTCTCTGGCCCGGAGTTGTGGGCTTAAATTTTCTTACTGCCATTTTGTTTTTAGCATTTTCAGTCGTCTTGAGCACAATTTCTGAATTCCAGAGTTACTATCGGACGTATCCTTTAGGCTTTCGAAATACTTTGCTGCACCCAGAGGGCGACTGAAGTGAATATTAAATGAATTAATCGATGTTTGCGTAGAAGTCGATCTGATCACCGACCTTCAAAGTTACATAAGCCTTCTTGAAAGCAGAAGCCTTACCAACGATGAGACCCTTCTTGGTGTAACGGCTCTTGGTCTTGCCGGCATAGTTAACAGTGTTTACTGAAACTACAGAAACGCTGAACTTATCCTCTACAGCCTTCTTGATCTGAATCTTGTTTGCAGATGGATCAACATAGAAGCCATACACGCAATTTACAGGAGCAGAACCGTCCTTCTTCTTACGAGCCTGAGATGACTTGTCAGTGACATTGGTCATTTTCTCAGTAACGATAGGTTTAATCAAAATTGCCATTGTTGTTTACTGACTTTAGAATTTGTTGATCGATTCAACAGCGCTCTCAGAAATTACGAGAGTATTGCTGTTCAAAACTGCATAGGTGTTGAGTGAAGAAGCCTCCATTACATTCACCTTTTTCAGATTACGAGCGGACAAAAGTACGTTTTTATTCTGAGAATTCAAAACGAAAAGCATCTTTTTGTCAGCAACCTGCAGGTTTTTAACTACGTTAACGAACGCTTTGGTAGATGGAGTTTCCAAATTAAAGTCCTCTACGACAACGATTGCATTCTCTGAAGCCTTTGCAGAAAGGACAGACTTACGAGCCAAAGCCTTAACCTTCTTGTTCAGCTTGAAGCTGTAATCGCGTGGTGTAGGACCGAAGATACGACCACCACCGATGAGCACTGGTGAATTAATATCACCACGACGAGCACCGCCGCCGCCCTTCTGACGACCCAACTTACGAGTAGAACCAGAGATCTCGCTACGCCCCTTTGACTTGTGGGTTCCCTGACGCTGATCAGCAAGGTACTGCTTAACAGCGAGGTAAACAACATGGTTATTTGGCTCAACACCAAATACCTCATCATTCAGGACTACCTTACGACCGGTATCCTTGCCTTCTTTGTTAAATACACTCAGTTCCATTACTTCTCAATTGTTAAAAGTGAACCCTTAGCTCCAGGAACAGAACCCTTCACGAGGAGGAGGTTATGCTCTGAAATAATCTTCAAAATCTGAAGGTTCTGTACAGTTACCTGAACATTACCCATCTGGCCGCCCATACGGAGACCCTTAAATACGCGAGCAGGGTAAGAACATGCGCCAATAGAACCTGGCTTACGCAGACGGTCATCCTGACCGTGGGTGCTCTGGCCGACACCGCCGAAACCGTGACGCTTAACAACGCCCTGGAAACCGTGACCCTTAGAGATACCTACAACGTCAACGAACTCAACATCAGAGAACATATCAACAGTGATAGTATCACCGAGATTGTACTCCTTGTCATAACCCTTAAACTCGGCGAGGTGCTTCATAGGAGCAACACCAGCCTTCTTGAGGTGACCCATAACTGGCTTAGAAACGTGCTTTTCAGTCGTTTCCTCGAAGCCTACCTGTACAGCTTCGTAACCATCCTTTTCGATCGTCTTGATCTGAGTCACAACACAAGGACCTACTTCAATTACAGTGCATGGCACGTTCTTGCCATCAGCACTGAAGACGGAAGTCATTCCGACTTTTTTGCCTAATAATCCTGGCATAATTTCAGTTACTTGTTTTTTGTATGGCGGGATTCTATGCCTTTACATAAAATCCTCATACGGTTTAAAATATAATAATAATTGAATTTACTTGCCTGTCCACCGCTCACGCGGGGACAGTCAAGTTTTTTATATCTGTTTATTGACAAAGGTTATTAAACCTTGATCTCAACCTCAACACCTGAAGGAAGCTCAAGCTTCATCAAAGCATCAACAGTCTTAGGAGTTGCAGCAAGAATGTCGATAAGACGCTTGTAGCTATTCAACTCAAACTGCTCACGGCTCTTCTTGTTAACGAAAGTAGAGCGGTTAACGGTGTAGATACGCTTGAAGGTTGGCAACGGAATAGGGCCACTTACCTTAGCGCCAGTTGACTTAACAGTCTTAACGATCTTCTCGGCAGACTTGTCTACGAGGGTATGGTCGAAAGACTTCAACTTAATACGAATTGTCTGATCCATATTTTAATTGACGATTTAACAATTTATAATTTGATCTTACGACCTTAATTACTTAACGAGGTCTGCACGACCACCACACTCCTCGAGCACCTTCTTGGCATTGCCACGATCAACCTCTGAGTAGTGGTGGAACTCCATAGTAGAGCTTGCACGACCAGAAGTGATAGTACGGAGGTCAGTTACATAACCGAACATCTCAGCCAATGGAACCATAGCCTTAACGATACGAGCACCACTACGAGCGGTATCCATACCCTCAACCTGGCCACGACGCTTGTTCAAGTCAGAGATAACATCACCCATTGACTCCTCTGGAGTAACAACCTCAACCTTCATGATAGGCTCGAGGAGGATAGGCTGTGCCTTCTCACAAACGGCCTTGAAAGCGAAGTTAGCAGCGAGCTCGAATGAAAGCTGATCTGAATCGACTGGGTGGAATGAACCATCCTCGAGAACAACCTTCAAAGAATCGAGAGGGAAGCCTGCGAGTACGCCGTTCTTCATAGCTGCCTTGAAGCCCTTCTCTACAGAAGGAATGAACTCTGAAGGAACGTTACCACCCTTAACGATGTTCTCGAACTGGAGACCAGTTACGCCCTCATCAGCAGGACCAACGGTAACGATAATATCAGCGAACTTACCACGACCACCAGACTGCTTCTTGTAAACCTCGCGGTGACGAGAAACAACGCCCTTGATAGCCTCCTTGTAAGTAACCTGAGGACGACCCTGATTACATTCAACCTTGAACTCACGCTTCAAACGGTCGATAATAATATCGAGGTGAAGCTCACCCATACCAGAGATAACGGTCTGACCGGTCTCCTCGTTGGTCTTAACGGTGAAGGTTGGATCCTCTTCAGCGAGCTTAGCAAGACCGATACCGAGTTTGTCAAGATCCTTCTGAGACTTAGGCTCTACAGCGATACCGATCACAGGATCTGGGAACTCCATTGACTCGAGAACGATTGGGTTCTCCTCATCACAGAGGGTATCACCAGTGCGGATATCCTTGAAACCTACACCTGCGCCGATGTCACCACAACCGATCTCCTCCATAGGATTCTGGTGGTTAGAGTGCATCTGGAACAAGCGGCTGATACGCTCGCGCTTGTCAGAACGTGGGTTGTATACATATGAACCAGCGGCAATAGCGCCAGAATATACACGGAAGAAGCAGAGACGGCCTACGAATGGATCGGTAGCGATCTTGAATGCGAGAGCAGACATTGGCTCGTCATAGCTTGGGTGACGCTCGATCTCCTTCTCGGCATCATGAACATCATGACCCACGATAGCTGGAGTATCGATTGGAGAAGGCAAATAGCGAACTACTGCATCCAACAGAGTTTGAACACCCTTGTTCTTGAATGAAGAACCGCAGAGAACTGGGAATACCTCCTGAGCAAGAGTCATCTTGCGGAGAGTAGTGTAAATCTCCTCAGTGGTAATGGTAGAAGGATCATCGAAATACTTCTCCATGATAGCCTCATCGAAGTTAGCTACCTGCTCGAGGATCTTGTCACGAAGCTCCTGGCACTCAGCAACCATATCAGCTGGGATCTCCTCTACAGAGTACTCAGCACCCATGGTCTCATCATGCCAAAGGATAGCCTTCATCTCAATCAGGTCAACTACACCCTTGAAAGTCTCCTCAGCACCGATTGGGCACTGAATAGCGAGTGAGTTAGCGCCGAGCATCTCATGCATCTGGCTTACAACCTCAAGGAAGTTTGCACCTGAACGGTCCATCTTGTTAACATAAGCAATACGTGGAACGTTGTACTTCTCAGCCTGACGCCATACGGTCTCAGACTGTGGCTCAACACCACCTACTGCGCAATAAGTTGCAACTGCACCATCAAGGATACGGAGTGAACGCTCTACCTCGACAGTGAAGTCAACGTGACCTGGAGTATCGATCAAGTTGAACTTATACTTCTCACCCTGGAAATTCCAATATGCGGTAGTAGCTGCAGAAGTGATAGTGATACCGCGCTCCTGCTCCTGAACCATCCAGTCCATGGTAGCTGCACCGTCGTGTACCTCACCAATCTTGTGGGTCTTACCGGTGTAGAACAGAATACGCTCTGAAGTAGTGGTCTTACCGGCATCGATGTGTGCCATAATACCGAAGTTACGAGTATACTTCAGCTGTGCGTCTTTTGCGTTTGCCATTTTCTTTTAAATTTAAATATGTGTGAGAAGAATCTTATTAGAACTTGAAGTGAGCGAATGCACGGTTAGCCTCAGCCATCTTGTGCATATCCTCCTTGCGCTTGAATGCGCCGCCCTGCTCATTGTAAGCATCCAGGATCTCAGCAGCGAGCTTGTCAGCCATAGACTTACCACCACGCTTGCGGCTGTAGATGATCATGTTCTTCATTGAGATTGACTCCTTGCGGTCAGCGCGGATCTCAGTTGGAACCTGGAAGGTTGCACCACCAATACGACGAGACTTAACCTCGACCTGTGGGGTGATATTGTCAAGAGCCTGCTTCCAAATCTCGAGTGCTGACTTGCCCTCCTTCTCTGCCAACTTCTTGTTGACGATTTCGATAGCAGTGTAGAAGATGGTGAATGCGATGCTCTTCTTGCCATCATACATCAGATGGTTAACGAACTTCGTTACCTTAACTTCACTGAAGACTGGATCTGGAAGGATCACTCTCTTCTTCGGTGTTGCTTTTCTCATTTTGTTTAATTGTTTAATGTGTTTGGCTGTTTCTCTTTAGGAAATTTACTTCATCGCGTACCGCTGTACGGATTACTCAACCTATTAGAGCCTTACCAACTTTTGTGATTGTGAAAGGTTTAGAACTCATTCTGTTTGCGTGGGCAGGAAGAATTACTTCTTCTTTGCACCTGCTGCGGCAGCCTGTCCTGGCTTTGGACGCTTAGCACCGTACTTAGAACGACGCTGTGTACGACCATTTACGCCGGCAGTATCCAAAGTACCACGAACGATGTGATAACGAACACCTGGAAGGTCCTTAACACGACCGCCACGAACCATGACGATTGAGTGCTCCTGCAGGTTGTGGCCCTCTCCTGGAATGTAAGAGTTGACCTCCTTACCGTTAGTCAAACGAACACGTGCTACCTTACGCATAGCAGAATTAGGCTTCTTTGGAGTAGTGGTGTAAACGCGAACGCAGACGCCACGGCGCTGTGGGCATGATGCCAGGGCCGGTGACTTGCTCTTGTCTTCCAATACTACGCGACCTTTTCTAACTAACTGTTGAATAGTAGGCATTTTGTTTTAACTTTTTGTTTGTTGATTAATTATAATTCACTCTGCTTTATCTCCAAAAAGGGCATATTTGGCCCAAAAGTGCAGACTAAAGCGGTGCAAAGGTATAGCAAATTTTCCAAATAGCCAAGTCAATGGCTTAATAATCTTTAAAATAAACCTTCATTTCTCGCCAAAAGTTATCTACGGATTACAATTTTAAAACTATTTATCACCCACTTAGCCCTCAAAATACACGCAAAGAAAGTGTTGATAACTTTTATTTCCTACCCTACTTTTGGAATAATATACAAAGAAAATTCCGGATCTTTCTCAACGAAAAACCCGGAATCAAATCGATATATCCTTATTGGATTACTTGCGGTAGTTAACCAGATCCTCTGGCTTAGCATCAGCAACAAAGTCGCTGTGCTTCTCAACCTCAGCAGCAGCGAAGCGTACATAAACCTTAGCGCTGTTGTCGAAGAGATCAGGACGCTTGGTAGCATCACCCAAGATCAGGATAGACATGATGGTATCAGCAGCCATCTCATAGAGGTGACGTGAGCAGAAGTCCTTGAACTCGTCATCCTTCAACTCATTAACCTTCTCAACAGCAGCATTGTACTTCTCTGCCATCTTCTCAACGCGAGCCTTCAGAGCAGCATACTCTGGAGCGATCTCGGTCTCAGCCAACATATCAGCAATTACCTGGCCATAGAAGCCATTGGTAACGTAACGGATAGCAGCAACAGTCTGGAGCTGGGTAGTACCCTCATAGATAGAGGTGATACGAGCATCACGGTAGAGGCGCTGACAAGCATACTCGAGCATGAAGCCTGAGCCACCGTGAATCTGAATACAGTCGTAGGTATTCTGGTTTGCATACTCAGAGTTCATACCCTTAGAGAGTGGGGTGAACGAGTCTGCCAACTTGCTGTACTTCTTGAGTTCAGCCTTCTCCTCTGGAGTAAGCTTACGCTCGCGCTCGATATCCTCAAGACACTTGTAGATATCCACATAACGTGCAGTCATATAAAGGAGTGAACGACCAGCGTCCAACTTAGCCTTCATGATAGAGAGCATGTCATATACAGCAGGGAAGTTGATGATAGCATTGCCGAACTGCTTACGATCCTTAGCATAAGCAAGACCCTCCTCGTATGCAGCAGCCGAAAGACCTACTGACTGAGCAGCAATACCAAGACGAGCACCGTTCATCAAAGCCATAACGTACTTGATCAAGCCCAACTTGCGTGAACCGCAGAGCTCAGCCTTAGCGTTCTTGTAAACGAGCTCGCAGGTTGGAGAACCGTGAATACCGAGCTTGTTCTCGATACGGCGTACGTTAACACCACCCTGATTCTTGTCATAGATGAACATAGAGAGGCCACGGCCATCCTTGGTACCCTCCTCCGAACGAGCAAGAACCAAGTGGATATCAGAGTCACCATTGGTGATGAATCGCTTACAGCCGTTCAAGAGCCAGCAGTTGTCTGCCTCGCTCCAGGTTGCCTTGAGCATTACACTCTGAAGGTCTGAACCAGCATCTGGCTCGGTAAGGTCCATTGACATGGTCTCACCTGCGCATACGCGTGGTACATATTTTTTACGCTGCTCCTCGTCACCGAACTCATAGAGAGTCTCGATACAATCCTGGAGAGACCAGATGTTCTCGAAGCCTGCATCAGCAGTAGCAATCATCTCGTTGATGATGGTATAGGTGGTGCAAGGGAAGTTAAGACCATTGTAGCGACGTGGCATAGTCACACCACAGAGACCTGCCTTAACAGTAGCGTCAAGGTTCTCGTAGGTCTTGCTTGCGTAGCGTACACGACCATTCTCGCAGTGAGGGCCCTCAGCGTCAACATCCTCAGCATTAGGAGCGATGATGTTAGCACAGATATCGCCAGTGAGTTCACATACGCGATCGTATGAATCCATAGCGTCCTCATAATTCTGAGGAGCATAATCGTAAGCATCCTTATCAGCGAAGTTGCGCTCCTTGAGCTCAACAATACGCTTCATGAGTGGATTATTCTCAAGCTGGAACTTAAGTTCCGGATGATCAGTATAAAAATTTGCCATAATTTTTCAGACCCTCTCCGCCCTTCGGGCACCTCCCCCTTTATGGGGAGGATTGGTTACCAAGCGGAGTTCCGGGCAATTTTAAATGTTTATAATTAGAATTCTCCCCTAAAATTATTTTACCTCAATAAAGTAACTTATTCTCCCTCCCCATTAAGGGGGAGGGCTGGGGAGAGGGTCCTTACTTACTGTTCTTCTTATAGTACTTAATCATCTTAGGAACAACCTCTTCTACAGTACCGTTGATGACATAGTCAGCGATGGTGTTGATAGGAGCATTTGGATCGTTGTTGATAGAGATGATAATACCAGAATCCTGCATACCAGCGATGTGCTGAATAGCACCACTGACACCACAAGCAATAATCAGCTTAGGACGAACGGTGATACCAGTCTGACCAATCTGACGATCGTGATCACAGAAGCCAGCATCGACAGCAGCACGAGAGGCACCAACCTCAGCGTGGAGTTCCTTAGCCAACTCGAAGAGCATATCGAAGTTCTCGCGTGAACCGACACCGAAACCGCCATCGATTACGATTGGAGCGCCCTTCAGGTTATGCTTTGCAGCCTCAACGTGACGGTCAATAACCTTCACTACATACTCAGCAGCAGGAACATACTTAGCAACGTCGTGCTTAACGACCTCACCCTTGTAGTTCTCATCCAGAACCTCCATCTTCATGACACCCTCACGAACGGTAGCCATCTGTGGACGATGCTCTGGGTTAACGATAGTAGCAACGATGTTACCGCCGAAAGCAGGACGGATCTGCATGAGTTTGTTATCGAAGTGCTTAACGATAGGCTTCTTGTTCTCGTCGAAACCGCAGTTCATATCGAACTCATCGATCTCGAGCTCAGTACAGTCAGCGGTCAAACCACTGAAGAGAGCCGAAGAAACACGAGGACCGAGGTCACGACCGATAACGGTAGCACCCATGAGGCAGATCTGAGGATCCTCCTCCTTAAAGAGGTTCACCAGAATAGCGGTGTGAGGATTTGAGGTGTAAGGGAAGAGACCTGGAGCATCGAATACATGCACCTTGTCAACACCGAACTTCATTACCTGTTTCTCAACGCCGTCGAGGCCTGCACCTGCGCAGATACACTCGAGCTGGACACCAAGAGTATTGGCCAACTTACGGCCTTTGGTCAAAAGCTCAAGAGAGACATCCTTTACGGTTGTACCCTCAATTTCGCAATATACAAAAACTGAATTCATAATAATTAGCCAATAATCTTATCGTTCAACAATTCAACCATAAGGTTCTCGATCTCAGCATCGCTACCGGTCATGGTGCGGCTTTCCTTAGCCTTGAAGACGATGTTAACAACAGCCTTCACGTTGGTAGGAGAACCAGCCTTACCTACCTGCTTCAAATCAGCGTCGATGTCTGCAGCACCCCACTGGGTGATGTTCAGATAATCCTTAGCTGGTGCAGCTGCATCAGCAGGACGCTCAGCAGGAACGGTTGCGTTCTTATACTTCATTACGCGCTTAGCGTTACGTGGACGGCAAGGAGCAGCAGAACCATTCACAGTAACAACCAATGGAAGTGGAGCCTCAACGGTCTCAACGCCACCATCGATATGACGCTTGATGACAACCTTGCGAGCCTTCTCGTCGAGTGAGATAATCTCCTCAGCATAGGTAACCTGTGTCAAACCGAGTTTCTCAGCGATCTGAGGACCTACCTGAGCGGTATCACCATCGATAGCCTGACGGCCGCCAAGAATAATATCAAAGTTTCCGATCTTCTTGATAGCCTGGCTCAAGGTGTAGCTGGTAGCCAAAGTATCAGCACCACCAAGGCAACGATCCGTTACAACATAACCAGCATCAGCGCCACGGAAAAGAGATTCACGAACAACTTCAGCTGACTTTGGGAGACCCATAGTAACAACTGAGATGGTAGAACCAGGGAACTGATCCTTCAGACGAAGAGCCTGTTCCAATGCATTGAGGTCCTCAGGATTGAAGACTGCAGGAAGGGCAGCACGGTTAATGGTGCCTTCTGGAGTCATGGCGTCTGGACCTACATTGCGTGTGTCAGGTACCTGCTTAGCAAGTACGATAATGTTCAATGCCATAAATGAAATTGTTTATATAATATAAATATAAAAATAATATTTTTCCGATGCAAAGATAGGCAATATTTCTCATTCAACAAAAGAAAAAGCCCGAAAACGAACGTTCGGGCTTGTAAATTTGACGGGAAATCGATATTTTTACACATTTACATGCACATTATCATACATTGTGTGCATAAAATTATCACATGCCAGACTTAAATACATACATTTTACCTTGGCGCGTATCTAAGTCATAAACAAACGCATCCTTTTCTTCGATGGCAGGAATCTTCGACGGATCAGCCACCGAAGGTATTGGCATGTCATAGGGCTGAGTCAGGAGGTTCGGGTTCGGTTCACTTGCCAGTTTCAATCCGAGTGCATCTTGCAATTTGAGTGGAGTAATGGAACGGATACGCAAGTTTCCACCGAACTTCGAACGGATAACAAGTGTCTCAAGACGACCGAACTTCCAGGTCAAATCAACGATCTCAAAGCCACCTCTTGTCTTCAGGCCACGCACCTGTCCCTCCATCTTCCACTCATCAGGCAAAGCCGGGAGCACATGAAGATAACCGGCATGGCTTTGCACGAACATTTCTGCCACTCCAGCAGTACATGCATACAATCCCTCCAACTGCGATGGATCGTTTTTCACAATCAGATTACGCATTGCCTCAAGAGCCATATTACCATTCAGCAGGCGAGCCCACAGACAGGCCTGCCATCCCAATTGGCAAATATCATCTTCACCGTACTGCGCCAGAAGATTCTTTTTGATAGCTTGAAACAGAGTATCATTTTCATACGGACTCAGTTGGCTACCTGGAAAGGCGCTCCAAAGGCACGACAACGGACCAGAATTGTCCTTATCCCAATCTTTCAAGCCCTCCTGCAGCCGACCCTTAGAGTCCACTACCAGTTTCGGCATCTGACTACGCAGACTATCCCATACCACCGCATGATCCAAGTCCGTCACAAGAATTTTTGCAGCAGTCGAGGCTGTTTTCAGCAGATCATAAACCATCACATTATCTTTAGTCAGACCATAATAGGCGGGATCTCGGCGAAGATAATCCTCATGCAAGGTTGCTGTCTCTCGCAAGATAGAATAATTCTCACGCAGCCATTGCTTATTGCCTGTATACAGATAATGATCCCAGATATACTTGCACAAAGACTTAGCCGACGACTGGCCGGATTCGCCCACCTCCTTGATCAGTTTCAGGAAAGGCTCACCACATTCCGCAAGATTGCAAGTCTCGGCAGGCCAATAGTTCATCTCCAATCGGATGTCGTTCACATTCGGCGTATGCGAAGTTGGTTGGCTGTTCGAAATCATCATATAACGGCCGAACTGGTAGAACATCGCTGGCAACGAAGGATCATCGGAGGTCTTATAGTCTTGGATACGAGTCAATATATCCTTCTTTGCCTGCTTCTCATTATAGCCGAGATAAAGTGAAACGCGACCGAATTGCTGCTGGTAAATCTTAGAATGATCCAGCTCTGCCTGCGGGAAAGTTTTCTGTTTAGACTCATAGTCCGTCAGATACTTCATCGCCTTGGCCTTGGCATCGCCGCCCACCACATGGGTACTGACATAGTTATCGGCACAACTGATCACAACTGTCGCAAAAGAGGCCCCCTTAACCTCCAGACAGGCAACCTTCTCAGGAGCTGCCCCTGCATCAGTATTCACCTCAGTCATCTTATTGGCGACCTTACCATCCGTGTCGAGCACACGGACATAAGAGTAGCATTGCATCTTTTCCGGAACATTCTCGCCACCAACCGTCAACACTTCCAGCGTCTGTTTGTCGAGTGTAGTCGAGGTACTCTTAGTCTGCTTCGACTTCTCCGCGCCGACCCAAGCCGTCTGGAACTGAAGTTTCCCCTTTTTCGAAGCTTCAAGACGAACAATCACTACCTGATCGGCAAAAGAGCAGAACGTTTCACGACGATAATCAACATCGCCGACTGAATAGGCGACCTGAGAGATTCCTTTTTCGAGATTCAAGAAACGACGATAATTGCTTACCTCACCATTACCCGGAAAGGCAAGTAACAAACTACCAACATTGGCATAGGTATCTTCGCCCAAACGTATGGTATCCTGTCCTACCGTACCGGAAATCAAAGCTTGCAATCGGCCATTTCCCATTGGGATAGCCTCCTTCCAAGATTTAGCTGGACTCTTAAATCGGACAACAAGATCCTTCGGACGAGGTTGTGTTTGTGCTGATAACGATAGAACGAATGAAAAGAAAACCGCAATTACGGCCCAGAATGTTTTGTGCATTATAAAAGCAGAAAAGAAAAATGACAGAGCATGAGGCAGCCCAAAATCGCCTCAGAATAAAACAAAGAGAAAGGTGTGTCTAAAGGTTTCCCTCGACACACCTTTATGTGATTTGGTAGAATTACTTATTCAAACCATTATTCTTGATCAGCCATTCAGCAATCTGAACAGCATTGAGGGCAGCACCCTTCTTGATCTGATCACCTACGAGCCAGAAGGTCAAACCGTTCTCGTTAGCCAGATCCTTGCGGACACGACCAACATAAACATCATCCTTGCCAGCGAGGAAGAGCGGCATTGGATAAACCTTGTTAGCTGGATCATCCATCAACTGAACGCCCTCGCCCTTCTGGATTGCCTCCTTGAAGGCCTCTACGCTAACTGGCTGCTCTGTCTCTACCCAAACAGCCTCTGAGTGGCTGCGGAGCGAAGGAACGCGAACACACATAGCAGAACAAGCGGCATCGGTGTGCATAATCTTGCGGGTCTCGTTGAACATCTTCATCTCCTCCTTGGTGTAACCATTATCGGTGAAGACATCAATCTGTGGGATGACGTTGTAAGCCAACTGATAAGCGAACTTATCGACGGTAACAGGCTCATTGTTCAATACCTGGCGGTACTGGGTCTCGAGCTCCTGCATAGCAACAGCACCAGCACCCGAAGCAGCCTGGTAAGAAGCGATGTGAATACGCTTGATGTGGCTCAACTGCTCAAGGCACTGCAGAACCACAACCATCATGATGGTGGTACAGTTAGGATTGGCAATAATACCACGTGGACGATCCAAAGCATCGGCAGCATTACACTCAGGCACAACCAATGGGACATCCTTGTCCATACGGAATGCGCTTGAGTTATCAATCATCACAGCACCATATTTAGTAATGTCAGCAGCATACTCCTTGCTGGTACCACCACCTGCTGAGGTGAAGGCAATATCCACACCCTTGAAATCCTCAGGGTTGTGGGTCAGCTCCTTGACAACAATATCTTTGCCACGGAAGTTATAGGTACGACCTGCTGAACGGGCAGAACCGAACAACAGCAGTTCATCGATTGGGAAGTTACGCTCGTCCAATACACGAAGGAACTCCTGACCAACGGCACCACTGGCGCCTACAATTGCTACTTTCATTTGATTATTTATATTAAAATGTGTGTGTATCTAAGAAATTTGGATGCAAAGATAAAGGAAAAAGTTCAAACCATTGCACACATTGGCAACAAATCTAAACTTTCTCCTTATAAATGATTCGTTTTGAAAAGGTCAACTTACACTTTTCTATTTTCATCCGAGGTTTTTCATCGACAACGACAAACGTTCGCGTTGCAAATCAACCTCTTTAACCCTCACTGTCACATGCTGATGTAATGATACAACAGCGTTCGGATCCTTGACGTAATGATCGGCCAACTCCGACACATGCACCAAGCCTTTCGTATGTACACCGACATCTACA
Organism: Bacteroidales bacterium; assembly: GCA_045627865.1. Taxonomy (GTDB): domain Bacteria; phylum Bacteroidota; class Bacteroidia; order Bacteroidales; family UBA3663; genus Liminaster. Next base: position 149,708 of record JAZQOK010000039.1, on the reverse strand, counting down.
AAGGCACCGAAGTTGGTAATGTTGGTGACAATACCCGGCAGTACCATGCCTACCACCACATCCTTCAGCTCCTTTACCTCTTTCGAGAAACTGAATTCCTCCAGCTGCTGTCGTGGATCGCGACCCGGCTTGGCCAACTCTGCCATGATATCGGTCAGGGTAGCCTCGCCCAGCAGACCCTCTCCGCCCTCTGGGCACCTCCCCCCTGATGGGGAAGACTGGTTACAGTAGCGTGATACATCAATCTTTTCTCTCAGGTCTTTTCCTCTATCGCCTATCAGGTCACTCACAGACACCTTCAGATCTTTGGCCATTTTCTCTACAATCCAATAGGATTCTGGGTGCACAGCGCTGTTGTCCAACGGATTGGTGCCATCGCTTACACGGAGGAAGCCGGCTGCCTGCTGGAAGGCCTTAGGTCCCATGCGAGCCACCTTTTTCAACTCTTCGCGCGACTTGAATGCGCCATTCTTGGCACGGTAATCTACAATGTTCTGAGCCAGCAACGGACCTAGACCGGAGATATAGGTAAGCAGATGTTTCGAGGCGGTGTTGACGTTTACGCCCACCTTATTCACACAGCTCTCTACAGTCTGATCCAGACTCTTCTTCAGTTCGGTCTGGTTTACATCCTTCTGATACTGACCCACACCAATCGAATTCGGATCAATCTTCACCAATTCTGCCAGTGGATCCATCAGTCGGCGGCCAATCGAGACAGCGCCACGCACCGTGACATCCTCGTCAGGGAATTCATCACGTGCCACCTTCGAGGCCGAATAAATCGAAGCGCCATCCTCCGACACGACGAAAACCGGGATTTCCAGATTCAATCCTTTCACAAACTCCTCCGTCTCACGGCTGGCCGTTCCGTTGCCAATCGAGATGGCTTCGATCTTGAACTTCTTTACCAGATCCTCCATCTTGTTCATAGCGTCGATGAAAGCGCTTTTCGGCGGATGCGGATAGATAACATCGTGATGCAGCAGATTACCCTCAGCATCCAGGCAGACCACCTTGCATCCGGTACGGAAACCTGGATCCAGAGCCAACACTCGCTTCTGTCCCAACGGGGCCGACATCAGCAGCTGTTCCAGATTCTTGACAAAGATTCGAATTGCCTCCTGATCTGCCTGCTCCTTCGAGAGTTGGGCATATTCGGTTTCAATCGACGGCTTCAGCAATCGCTTGAAACCATCGGCTACCGCATCAGCCACCAGCATACCCGCCTCGCTGCCGTTACGGACATATTGGCGGTTCAGTCTATCCATACAGATGGCATCATTTCCCTCAATGCTGACACGGAGGAAGCCCTCTGCCTCGCCACGGCGAACAGCCAGCAAGCGATGAGAAGCACAACGCGACAGTTTTTCCGAAAAGTCGAAATAGTCGCGGTATTTCTGAGCCTCTTGCTCCTTACTCTTCACCAGTTTGCTCGAAATGACTGCATCATGGTCAAAGTTTCGACGCACCGAATTGCGTGACTGCTCATTCTCAGCCACCATTTCTGCTATGATGTCCTGAGCTCCGGCTATGGCATCATCCTTACTCTCTACCCCCTTTTCTTTATTAATATAATTGCCCACTTGTGCACCTACAGGCATGTTCGAACGTGGCATCTGAGCCTGTGCCAACAGGAACTCTGCGAAAGGCTCCAGACCCTTCTCCTTCGCAATCATGGCACGGGTTCTTCGCTTCGGACGATAAGGCAGATAGATATCCTCCAACTCCGTAGCATTCCAAGAGGCTTCGATACGCTGACGCAATTCGTCGGTCAGTTTCCCCTGCTCTTCGATGGTCGAGAGGATTGTCTCCTTTCGTTTGGCCACCTCCTCAAGTCGGTCCAATTGATTGGATATTTCAGCAATCTTCACTTCATCCAATCCACCTGTTGCCTCCTTGCGATAGCGCGAGATGAAAGGAATCGTACAACCATCGCCTAACAGGTTCAGCACTGCCTCAACCTGCTTGACTGGAATATTCTGTGTTTCACTGATAATTTTTGCGAAAATATTCTGCATACGTGCTTATGATCAATGGTTCTGTGCAAAGAGTTCAATGCGTTCTTTGAAAAGAGATTCCTGCTCCGGCTTAAAGAACGAAGTACAGATTCGGACGCCCTGCTGGGTTGAGCCCATGGTATCGAGTGGATAGACCGCAATACCGTAGTACATCAGTTCCTTGGTCAGTTGCAAGTCATTCATACCTGGATACTGCACCGTGAAGTAGAAGCCATCGGCCAAAGGCTCACCCTGATCATTGTCATACACCAGATAGAACTTGTTAGCCAGAAGCACCTTCTTCATGAATTGGGCACGACGGCCATACTCCTTTACATCTTCAAGGAAGTTGTAACTGCCGTTGCAGGCAGCCTCCATCAATGCAGACATCGCATGCTGCACACTGTGGGTGGTTCCGCTCGACAAAGTGTACATCAGTCGGTTGCAGAAGAAGTTACCAAATTCGCCAACACCGAAGTTTTTCTGCAGGTTTTCATACACACGGTGGTACATCTTGTTGCCGATGCAGGTCACACCAATACGCTGACCAGCATACGAGAATGCCTTCGAACCAGACACCCACAAGACATAGTTATCTGTATATCGGGCAACAGTAGCCTGGTAAGGAGCTTCGTACGGATGAGACAGGTCGCGACGGAAATCCATGGCGAAATAGGCCAGATCTTCCAACACAACGAAATCATACTTTGTTGCCAAAGCACCAATTCCCTTCAACTCTTCCTCCGTGAAGCATACCCACGATGGGTTATTGGGGTTCGAATAGACAATACTGCAGATATTGCCCACCTGCACCATTTTTTCCAGTTGGTCAATCAGTGCCTGTCCTCGATAGTTATAGATATCTAGACCAATATGCTTCAATCCGATTACATCACACTGGGTTGCCTGAACTGGGAATCCTGGTTGAATCAGGAGCACGGTATCCTTGTTGGTGCCCCTATAGGCATGATAGAGAGCGGTAAATGTTGCAAAAGTTCCCTGCATACTTCCTGTCGTTGGAATGCACCCTAACGGATCAATATCAACGCCTATAAAGGCCTTGACGAACTCCGACGATGCCTTCTTGATACGCGGAATGCCGCCATTGGGCGGATAGATGGTAGCACAACCTTCGGCCAAAGCCTTCTGTTCTGCCTCAAGGGCTAACTTCGAGGGTTGCAAACCTGGTACACCCATTTCGAGATGAATCACCGACTGTCCTGTCTCGGACTCAAGCGTTTTGCTCAAAGCCTGAAGATCTCGGATGGTTGCCGTCGAGAAGTCACCGAGCCCCATCTTCTCGATGGTCTCTGTAACTATGTTATAGTCTAAAGGAGTATTCATTGTTTAAGATTAGCATTGTACCGAAATTCTTAATAATTCCGTAATCGGTCAGCGGGTTGATGTAACGTTTCTGTTCCATACCGCAGTAATGGACGGAAAACTTTTATTTCCATTTCCGCCGCAAAGGTAAGGATATTTTTCGAAACCTCCAAATGATCACTGGATAATTTGGTTCATTCGCCTGGTCAAATGCTTTTTATTGATTAACTAGAAAACAGAGAAAACAAAGAAACGTTTCTATCCATTCTCAGTTTCTAGTGTAGCGTCTCAGTGATTTGTATATAAACTCACACGAAGGCACGAAGACAAAAAGTTCTTCTAACTTCTAAAAGTATCTCTGAAAATCTCCAAGGTTTTCGGAGAATACTTCATGATATTTGCAAGACGGGGTTTGCCGAAGCTTACTGAGCAATGATATTCCAATTTTGTTGTCTAATCATGTTGCTCAATAAAGTTTATATGATTTTCTTTGCAGATTATTTTCAAGGTTTGAAAAGCTAGTTTTGTAGTCAAGGAAAAACAAATCTTATCATTGATCCAAAGAATCACTAAATAGTAATTGCAAAAATTAACATTTACCACTTCGCGACAATTAATTCGAAAAAACAATGTAAAATTTCCATGTCCATTATATTTAATCTTATTTATGTTAGTCCAGCTAAAATGAGTTATTTTTGTGCCTCTCCAACTTCTGTCTATACAAGTAATACCATTGGAATCTATAGTTAACGACTGTCCTGGAAGATAGGCTTTAACCATTTCTGTAGAAAACCAAGTTGTCATCAACAGTATGAAGATAAGTGCTTCACTTTTTGAATAAGAAATCATGATATACCACAAAAAACCGAGCAGAGCACATATTAACAAGAAAACATACCAAGTATGTTTTAAGACCATAGTCGTTTTGTTTCTATTAGAACCTAAACACATAATTATTATGGATTATATTGAGGATAATACTGCTACCATCGTTGTATTTAGACATAGACCATTCGACAGATGTATTATCATGCAAAAAATACATCAGATTCATTAACGACCCTTATAATACATCTCTTATAAGTCTTATTTTTTATCTTAATAAGCGACAAGCCTTGGTCGCTTATTAAGATAAAATTAATCGCGTAGTCCACCCATGCAGATTATCGTAGGTATACGACATATCTGCCGCAGTACCGCTACGGTTATTGCCAATGATTTGGCCGAAGTCATCGTATGTCAGGTGCTGGAGGGTATCGGTCATGAGGTGGCAGATGTTATTCATCTCTATGATTGCAGGTATTAGAGTGTTGTTAAATTGGTTGTTCATATAACTCATAGTTTTTATTCATATAATTTTTTGTTTAGTTTCAGACATTGGTCCCGTTGAAAATAAACTGTTCAATTTTGGTGCAATATTATTTATCCAATACTGGTGATGCGATAAATTTCGCTTAACCACATTTATGAACAACTTCTCACATAGCACAATTGTGAACACATGCATTAAAACAAGAATCGAGTTGGAGATTATTCCTCTAATAACCACGTATAGTAGTTTGCTATACCATAGCCGGAACGATCGAATCTCCATTGCCGTAATGAATCTAAAACATATTCTTCCTCATACAGATTATCCCAGCAGCAATCAAAATTGTGCTTATATTTTTCCTTGTATGGAATGTCATAATTATTATCTACGATTCGATAATTGTATTTTGTCAACTCATCTATAACGGTGGAATCGATATCAGGATTACAGAAGAAGAAACAGGTATCAGTTCCTTGCGATGTATAAAACAGGAGATTGTCCTCAAAAATCGCAGGAATATATGGCATTCCCCAAACTGCCATTCTCAACGTGTCTTTCCATTCATACAACCTCACTGAAATGTAGAACGATTCGAAAGGTAGTAATTCGGAATCATAGAAGTAGCCTTTCTGGAACTTTTCAATTTGCGTATAGTGATGCTTATAGTTCCACACTACTTCGCGAAGATGTAACGGAGTTATTTCCGCTTCACTATCTATGGACGTATAGTTTGCATTCGATTGCTCTTGGCATGAAGTAAGCAATAATACGAAAGACACACAAATCAGAAATAATATTCTACTCATACTATTAGAAAACATAATGTAAGTTATTTTTATTTATTGGCACTCTTTTAATACAGGCAGAATTCCCAGAAAAACGAACTATGGTTCCGGTTCTATGAGACACCATATAATGAGTTGCTTGGGGATGAGCGTTGGCCGTATCCATATCACCTTTAGTAGCGACTTCACTGGAATCCTCTCCCTTTCTTGGATGAGAATGAATCATCTTTGTTATATTATTCCTGTCAATATCTAATCCTGTTACATATGTAATGTCGTTTCTATGCCTTGTTCCGATATACTTTTTTCCATTTATATCTTCAGCATAACCCCATTCGACAGTGGTATTTAGCTGAAGGAAGTTGTACACATCAAGGGCTTGATTTGAAAAGGTTGTTGCTTGATGATCATTCTGAGGGCCTTTCTTCAGAGTAAATCCATCTCCTTTTTCGTAGTCTTTAATTCTCATTTGCTCCATGATGTCATCATTCTCCAAATCCATATGAACGATTCCATCGGGATTATTAGGATCTGTTGCGAACAACTTACTTTCTTTACACGCTAAAGCCAAAAATACATGTCCTGTAGAATCAACATAATAGTAATTCTCTCCCGTCGGATCAATACAATTCACTGGATCGCCAGCACAATAGTTGTATGGTGTGAGCCATGTGAAATCCTCCGCCAATGGATCAGGTCTATCGAACACAGGCAGAGCGGGATTGAACAGACGAGCTTGGAAGTCATAGAGGTCAAGACCGTAGGTGCGGTCAAGCTCTTTATTACTGTACTTGTACTTCTGTGCTTCTTGATTAGAAGACAAATTACCGATGATGCCACCGTATGGGTAATAGTGTGTTGTCTGCTCTACCTCGTTGGTATGAGCATTCACGACCATGCGGTTTCCCCTCACATAAATGTTCGTCTTCTCGCGAAGGATTATCAATCCTTCTTTATTGCTGCGAGGACCCTGATAGTCGGCGATGTAGTAATGGCACTCTGGCTTCTTGTTCAGATCCATAGTCAAATGCATCTTTATTGATTAACAAGAAACAAAGAAAACAAAGAAACGTTTCTATCCTTTCTCAGTTTCTAGGCACCTTCGGTCTCTCGATAAGTCTCAAATGTTCGCTGCAAAGGTAAGGATATTTTTCGAAACCTCCAAATGATTATTGGATTATTTGTTTCATTCGCCTTGTCGAATGCTTATTTTATTGATTAACAAGTGTACAGATCTCTCCTTCTTGCGAACCTCCATCTTGGACCAAAGAAGTAAACTCTCCACGCAGGGAAATGCAAACAGAGGCATTGGATAGTATTTGGCAGAGATGAGAAATGGCATCTGAGGGAACAGATGCCATTTTTCGATAGGGAGAAATATGAGCCGAAGCGGCTGAATGTATTCGGACAGAATGAGAAATGGTTTCCGAAGGGTCGGAAAGCATTTGGAAGTCCTGCGGAATGCAAGAACTTCCTTGCTCTCCATGTTTGATGAAGTGAGAAGAGGGGTCCGAGGTAAAATACTTGTTTTGCTGCTTCCGAAGTTTTAGATTTGAGCAAAACTTGCGTCGCGCTGCTTCCGAAGTTTTAGATTTGAGCAAAACTCGCGTTGCGCTGCTTCCGAAGTTTTAGATTCGAGCAAAACTCGTGTTGCGCTGCTTCCGAAGTTTTAGATTCGAGCAAAACTTGCGTTGCGCTGCTTCCGAAGTTTTAGATTCGAGCAAAACTTGCGTTGCGCTGCTTCCGAAGTTTTAGATTCGAGCAAAACTCGCGTTGCGTTGCTTCCGAAGTTTTAGATTTGAGCAAAACTCGCGTTGCGTTGCTTCCGAAGTTTTCGGAAGCAGCGCAACAATTATCGGAGCAAAGCGATAATTTGCGAAGGCTTCTCCACAAACAGATTGCCACCTTGAGTAAGGAGGAACTCTTTGGAACGGAATCCCCACAAGACCGAAATACATGGCAACCCGGAATTGCGTGCAGTTGCAACATCAACATCCGAGTCTCCAATATAGACAGCCTCCTCTTTCGAAACGCCCAAAGCATCGAGAGCCGCATAGACCATATCAGGAGCCGGTTTACGGGCCATCTCCGGACGTTCGCCGATAGCCACTTCGATGGTCTCCTTGAAATACTGTTCATAGAGTTCATCGACACCACTCTGCAGTTTATTGCTCACCACAGCCATGCGATAGCCCAATGACTTCAGTTCCCGAAGCGTTTCTGCAATTCCGTCGTAAAGACAGGTATGATCCTTGCAGTGCACCATATAATAGGCCCTAAACTCAGCAAACACCTCTTCAAACTGCGGATTCTCTTCCCCTTCCGGCACCGAAAGTTGGACCAATCTGCGCACCCCATTACCAACAAACTGACGGATTTCTTCGATGTTATGTTGTGGCATTCCGAACTTCTGCAATGCATAATTGACGGCATCGTGCAAATCCTGTAAGGTATCCATCAGTGTACCGTCCAAATCCCAAACGATAGTAGTGATCTTGCGTTCCATCATCTTCCAAGTATAATTTAAATACAGGCACGAAATCTCACGATATCGTGCCTGCGATTGATATATAATTATAAAGATGGTTATTTCGTCTTGAGATACCAGTCCGACTCAGAATCACATGGAGCAGAACCAAGCACATTGATGGACAACTTCTTGCCCATCATCTCCTTCATGTAGGCATCACCCGATCCATTGTCCTTGTTCAGACGACGTGACACACGCACCAGGTCCGGATAACGCTGACCCTCATGGCCAAGCTCCATAGCAGCCTCATCCATAATGATCTTCTCGACAAGGAGAATAGAATCCTGTGCATTGGCACAAGTTGACAAAGTGAGATCAGTGCCATTGGCTGTCGTCTTGTACTCCATCAATTGACGGCCACGAAGTCCTGAGGCACTACGCCATGGACCACGTTTTTCGATACCCTCGAAAAGGTTCTCCGTTGCCTTGGTATAATAGCGAGTATCAAAGTATAGGAGAGCTGAGTCAACCTCGTTGTCACATAGTCCGGTCGAGATTGGATAAAGCAAACCGAAGAGGTTGCGGGTATGACCAATGTATTTTCCATTCTTATCAAGTCCTGCATACTTAGATGGAAGACTCTCGGTCGTAGTAGGATTACCCTCGTTGTCAACACCTGGATAAACGGTACCGAAGTAACCAGCAGGACCACCCATCAGGAAGCCATACGCAACATCGGGATAACCGGCACGGTTCAAAGCCTCGGCGAAACGCAAATGGATGCCAGCGGCACGATAGAGCCAAAGACGACCCTTTTTATCGGTTGAAATAGAAGGATTATAGAGGTAAAGATACTTGGCACAGACAGTATCGCCACCATCCACACGGAAAGTCGCACCAGCATAATCGTTCGTGCCCTCAATCAGACCACCAAAGCCACGAGGATCGTAAGGTGCACCATTGTTACGGAGCAGATCCAGACGCTGAGTCTCGGCAATAAAGTTTGCTGAAGGACGGAGCTGATAACTGCCACCCATGCTCTCACTCTCGAAGAGATCGATAAATGGATACTTTGGTTCACCCTTAGGAGTAAAGGTCATTGTCCAAACCCACTCAAAAATACCAGGGGAAGACGAAACCTCATCCTTGAACATGTATGGCCAGGTGGTAAAGAACGAGCGTTCATCCTGATCCTTGAAACGGAGCGTACCGGCACAATAGTTATTGCTGGTCTGTGATGCCGATGTAGGTAAAGAAGAACCTGTATAGGTAAAGGTATTACAACGATAATAGAGCGAGTTCTGAGTCTCGAGGGCATCTGCATCCTTGTTCATTACTTGCTTGTAATACTTAGCTGCCTGGCGGTAATCATCACGCGAGCGACCAGCCCACAGATATAGGTCTGCCAACACCAGTTTCTTGTTGATAAAGAAATGCTTCAGCACCTCGCCATCGACAGTAACCGGAGTAGAACCATTGATAACCAATGGTGACTGCTCATAATCCTCGAGGGTTGGCAATTTCTCCATACAATCTATCAGCTTGGGCAAGAGTTCATCGATGCCGATGGTTTTAGCCGAAGTCTTGTAAGTCTGCAATTCTTCCACGCTGGTAATAGGCTGATCGAGATAGTAAACCTCGCCAAACTGAGCAGCCAACTGCAGATAGACATAACAACGCATGGCCTGAACATCGCTGTAACGCTCTGCATATTCATCCTGCGAAAGGTCATGTCGTTCCAGCATCTTATCAAAATTAACCAAAGCGTCATTGCAATTCGCAATTACACTATAGTAAGGCTGTGTCGAGAAATAGGGATTCCCTTCACTATACTGATTGGCCTCAACCTGCTGCAGATAATCATTGGCATTGGGAGTAATGGTCATCAAATCGCCACGCAACTCATTGAGCACAACCATCTGCTCAGCCAGATTCATGAACTGCGAGTAGATGCCAAGGATGTGATTATCTGCATCCACAGAATTGGTATAAGTGTCCTCATAGGCCAATGCATCATCAATATCAGCATCGATGCATGATGCAACAGACAAGGCGATTACCAACGACCCCATCCCGACCTTCCCAAGGGAAGGTGTCAATGAAGACATCATCTGTTTGATCCTATTTTTAAGTTCAATATTTTTCATATTTTTTTGCTGATGAAATGTATCTATTACCTCCTCCCCTCGGGGAGGTTAGGAGGGGGTCATTAAAGACCTAATTTAAGACCAATATAGAATGTACGGGCTGTTGGTGTCGTGAAGGCATCGACGCCCTGATAGAGTGGATTGTTCGAAGATGAGCAACAAATCTCAGGATCATAGCCTGAGTACTTGGTTGCACAGAAGAGGTTCTCACAGGTACCATAGACTGTCAAACCAGTAATAACTTCAGACTTAAGGTTGAAGTCATACGAAAGTGTTACAGACTTCAGCTTCAAGAAGGAGCCATCCTCAATCCAACGATCAGAGAAACGATTGTTCTTGTGTGGATCTCCATACGAAGCACGAGGATAAGCCGTCTTATCACCCTCGGTACGCCAACGGAGCAAAGTATTCTTGGTCTGGTTTTGGAACGAAGACATCGACTCTAACTGGCTACGGGTATAGTTATAGATGTCATTACCCAAAGCGAAGGTAAAATCAGCCTGCAAGGCGAAGCCGTGCGACTTCATCACTGAGGTCAAACCACCATGAAGGGCTGGAGTAGGATCACCAATCTCGACACAATCCTTGGCATCGATGACATGATCTTTTTCCTGATCTACAAATCGTACATCTCCTGCCTGGAATGCCTCCTTGTTTGCACCAACCATGGTGTAAAGGTCATCTTCCTTCGCCTCGGCAGTGGTACCATAAACCCCATTGGTCTTATAGCCATAGAAGACACCAGCAGCGGAACCTACACGCGAGATGACGGTACCATCGCCAACCGAAGTCATGAAGGAACCCGTCTCGAGGTTTGTAATCTCATTGACATTGTGAGCCAGGTTCAGGGTCATATCCCACGAGAAATGCTTATTGGTAAATAGACGACCGCCAACGCTTACCTCAACACCACGGTTTTCCATCTCGCCGCCATTGCTGAGAATGTAGTTCATACCGGTATAGGCAGGAATCTGCGAGTAGGTCAACATATCGGTGATATTAGTCTTGTAAAGGTCAACCGAAAGATTAAGACGATTGTTCAGGAAAGCGGCATCGATACCGACATTCATCTTCTGGCTACGTTCAGGCTTAATGTTCATATTTTCAATTGCGCCCAAAACGTCACCATTGTTAACTAAGAAACGAACCGATTTGTAGTAGAGACGGTTTGAATAGTTAGTGACATCATCGTTACCAGCCATGTTCCAACCAGCACGAACCTTGAGTAGGTCAATCCATGAGGCAGACTGAAAGAAAGCCTCATTGCTTGCCAGCCAGCCTGCGTTCACGCCCGGATAGAGCTGGAAGGTAGAAACCTCTTTGCCAAAACGGCTCGAAGCATCGGCCGAGAGGGTTGCCTGGAGGAAATAACGGCTCTTCCAGTTGTAGTCAAGATTGCCATAATAAGACACCCAGTTAGCATTACCGATGGCACCTCCAATCTGATGGAGAGTCTGGTCGCCTGCACCGATGGTTTGATAAGCATTGCTGGCAGAGTTATAACCCTTACCAAAGTCATCCTCGGTCTTTGAGAACAAAGCTCGCATACCGACAGTAGCATCGAAGAGATGATCAGCCACACGACGATTATAGTTAAGGCGAACCTCGTTCATTATATTAAAGAGACGTTCAACGCGGTGTATAGCCTCATTATGGACATCGGAAGTAGCCAAACTTGCGTACGGGATACCGATGGTTGGATGGAAAATCTCCTCACGTTCCTTATTGAAGTCAAGACCGAAATTCTCCGAAAGGGTCAACCCCTTGCCGAGATCCACCTCGACATTGTATGAACCCATAAAACGATAGAAAGAGTTTTCTGCCTTCAAATCGTTGACAACAGCTGCAGGATTAGCGGCACCCATAGCATCTACATCTTCCCAAGCCTTCGACTGAAGGTTATTCTGATCCACACTGTGAAGCGTTGTAAATGGAGCCTTCACTAAAGCTGTATAAAGGGGATTTAGATTAGAGGCAGAACCTTCGTTCGACAAGTTCTTTGTACCATACACAAAGTTCATGTTGGCATTCAGACGAATACGCTCCGTAAACTTGATATCGGCATTGACTCGGGCATTGAATCGCTGGAAGTCGGCACCCTTGATTAAACCCTCCTTGTTCTGGAAGCCCACAGAGACGCCGTAGATAGCAATATCATCGCCACCCGTCACGCCCAACGAATACTGCTGCTTGAATCCGCGCTGGAAAATCTCGTCCTGCCAATCGGTATTCTGGTTGTACTTGTAGTAATCACCATAAAGATAAGTTCCATCTGGTTGACGCTGTGGCTTGGTTGCGTTCACCCATGAAAGATTATTAACCTCCTTGGCCGAAAGCGAACTGTTCTGAGCCACCTCAGTCAAAAGACGCTTGCTATCAGTTGCACTCAACATTGGCAGAGTCTTAGGCTGCATATTCACACCAGTCAAGGCTGTCACATCGATGTGAGTTGCCTGATCGGTAGTATGTTTGGTTCGGATAAGGATGGCACCATTGGCACCCTTAGCGCCATAGATAGAGGTTGCATCCTTGAGCACAACAATCTGGTCAATATCTTTGATATCTATACATCCGAAAGGGGTTGAGATCTGACCCTCGATCATCGAAACACCGAACTCTTTGTTCTCGACAATCAAACCATCGAGCACGATGATAGGATTGTTGTTGGCATAGATGGAATTGATACCACGCAAAAGGACATTTGCGCCACTCCAATCGGTGCCCGAACGGAACTGTGTCTGCAAGCCTGCAATGTTTCCATTGAGAGCCGCCTCGGCAGAACCCTTCACCGAAATAGAGTTATCACGATCATAAATACCAATGGCCGACATGATGTGGCTTTCCTCCTTCATGCCAAGAGGTGTGACCACCTCATGGTTGGTCTTGGTGGAATAGCCCTTCTCCATCATACGGATAGTGAGTTCACGACGGTCTCGCAAGCCAACAATGATGCTATTTTGTGCGGGACCAGTCACACTCACCTCCGACATAACGCGGCCTTGGGCATCAACTGGAACCTTGAGCGAAAAGCTACCATCATCATGTGTCATGGCTGAATAACGCGAACCGATAACCTGCAGTCGTGCACCTGCGATAGGAGCACCTGTGGCATCATCCAGGACGATACCAGTAACGGTCTCAACATTAACGCTTGCCTTAACGCTGACCTTTTCTCCCTCTGCTGCTTCCTGAGCATACATTGGCGCAGAGAGCAGAGCAGAGGCCATCAAAAAGAATATATATCGTTTCTTCATGTTGTTTGTCATATTACAGGATTTTAATCATCTTCTTCGATGACAGGAATAAAATGGATATAATCGAGGAAGATCGAGCCTTTGTAATTATTCAGATTACCACGAGCATTGTCATAACCGAATGGATTACTGGTCACAAAGACGGTTGCCTCTCCATTGTAGAGACACATGAAGATATCACGTGGCACACGGGTTGGCTTCGAAGTACCTTTCTTGGCCGAAGTAGGACGCCAACTGGTATTATACAGAACACCGGTGATACCAGAAGTGAAACGTGCCGCATCCGATACTTCACCAGTCTCTGGGTCAATACTTACTACACCTTTCGCATGATCAACATAGGTTGAACACCAGATCAGTGGAGTTTCATAGTTCATACTATCAACACCATAACCTGCATTAACACCCATACGGAACCAGTTTGTGGAGCCATTGATGCCGACCTCATCAGTTTTGCCTTCCGAAAGGGTTGCCTCTGGATCATAATCGGTCATACAACGGTAATCCTTATAGGTATCAGGGTTGAATGAGTCACAACGATATGGATGTTTAACGAAGTCTGCATCTGCCAAATCGCCATTATACTCCAATGGATAATCGCCAGGCTGCGAAAGGTACATCTTCTGGATATGACGCACTACGCCACCAATTGGCCAATTAGGATTTGCCTCATACTTGGCATAATTGATATCGTTGACATCAGGATTGCAATAGTTGCTGCCTTGATTACCTGGAACTACATGTCTCCACTGAATCTTGTAGTTGCAAGAGTAGAGATTGACCTTGTAGCCCAGTACCGAAGCACCAAATGGGTTACAATACTGCGATTCATTGTACACATAACGGCGCTGAGCACCGACAAACTGAATACTGTCCGTTCCCGCCATATTCTTCATGCGATTGCCTAAGCTATCGAGAACGTAGCGACGATAACTACGCAACGAGTCAATGCCATAGGTCTTGACATAACGACTGCCACGGAAACGAGGATCAATCAACGTAGCAACATAAGTCTCGTTGGTATAATAATAATCCTCTGCCTCGACATATACATCCTTGATCTTGTTGTTGGTCAGTTTGATCTTGACGCCCGAGGCAATCTCAATGCGGCCATTTGAAGCCAAGATCGTATCTGTAACGGTAGCTGAATCCATGGTGATCTCAACACCCGAGCGAGAGGTATAGACCGCTGCAACAGACTCGGGATTGCACTTCGAAGCAGTACGCTTAGCGCCCTCATACGAGAACGAAAGGTCTCGGATCAACTCGAAACAAGTAGCCTTGATGGTAGCCGCAGTATCAATCTTACTACCGAATTCAAGGAGTACATCATTTTCCGAATCAAGCGAGTCAATCTCTGACTTATTCTCTCCAACCACATGCTGACGCATATATCGAGAATACTTGTTGACCAGATTGTTCCAGTTCTCATTATCAAGCAGGAGAATGGAGAACAACGAATCATTGTCATTGAATGGCACATAATCGAACAAAGGATTATTGAACACCATGACGGTATCATAGATTGGCTGATTGGTTACAGGATTGATACCAATCTGCACCGAGTGCTCGGTATCCATGATACTATCACCCAGAGAGGTGATAAAGGCAGCCATCTCATACTGATCGCTCAAAGCGACCAGCTTTTCATAAAGATTCTCCTGGGTAGCACGGGCCGAACCCTTGGCAAAACGGAGGAAACCATTGCAACAGGTAATCTCTTCACTCGTCAAAGCAAATTCTGAAAGCAAAGCCTGACGACCATTGTACATGGTAAGATATTTCATTCCGTCGAGGGCAGTCTTGTTATAGGACAAGGGTGCAATGTGTGCACCTGGAACCTCTCCTCTCTTATCTGCCATAACAAGCTTCATCTGGTCGTTGGATGGTGACAACACGGTAAAGTTACCAGAAGAATTCAACACCTTGTCAAAACCATTCTGGCGCAATACAGAAGCAAATTCTGAAAGGTCCTGACGACTACTGATGACCTCCCAAAGGGTCTGCGAGGCAGTGCCTGACACATCTTCATAGCCTTCATCTTTGCAGGATACGGCACCCATAAATAGGGCTACCGAAGCCAGCAGGGCCACGAACTTATGCTGGAAATGTTTCATATATTTTGTGGAAAATATTATTTACTGAATTAGTTTTCGGGAGCCTGATAATTAGGGCACCAAGTTTCGGTACAAGAGCCAATCTTGTCCTGGGTAATAGTACCCTCCTCCATAGCCTCGACCACCTTGCAACGGAATGGCCAGATGTGCGTACGGAAAGAAGCGTTGAAACCAGTTACATCATAATAGATGCTCTTGTCGTAGTAAGCAGACTGAGTCTCTTCGTCCCAACAAACTTTATAGACTCGGGCATCCTCGCCATTGGCCATGACACGAGGCAAAACCTGATCATCATCTACAGGGATGAAATAAATCATGTCAAAATACTGGCCCAACGACTGCGAAGCATCCTGAGGGACCCAACGCATTACGTGAACACCATCGTGAGCCACTTTGACGGTACCGAGCATGTGGCAGGCAACATAACTCTGGTCAGGACGGTAAGCCTGAGCGCTCTGCTCACCCTTGGCTGCAAGCTTCTCATCCTCTTCGCGAGAACCAGACTTTTCGCCATAGTTGGCCAGACAGACAGACGCGAACTTCTGATCCGGCTCACCGTTCTGGATAAAGGTCATCTTCATAAATCCGTTCGAACCTTCGTTACCGGCACGACGCAGACGCACCCAGATCTTATAAGTACCCTCTACCAAAGTAGGAGTCTTAATATCCATCTGCTTGACAACGGTAGTACCCAGACGGAACTGCATGTAATCGCCATAGACCCATTCGATTGGTTTATCGCCGAAAGGAACTACACCAGTATAAGAACTGGTCTCCCAGTTACAATAATAGTTGACAACAGGATTGTTGCTACCATACCACGAATAGACAGAACTCAACTCATTGTCGAACCAATAGACCTTGGTGCCATCAGAACTGACCATGGTAGAGTCGAGAATCCATTCAGGATGCTCTGGGTTCAAACCTGGAACAGACGAAGTCGTAGTAAAGGTCTTACCCTGGCCCTCCTTGCGGAAGCAAGGCAGAGCGCGGATTTCGGCCACATCGGCCATATCCCAGTTGATACGGCTGGCTGCACGCTCAATAATCTGCAACTCACCCGAGGTACTCTGAATCAAACCATTGTTGCAAGGGTAATCGACAAAGTAGCCATCAGTAATCAGGTCGATACCCGGATCGTTGAAGGCCTCAAAACGATTCAAATGAATATTGGAATAAGAAGAGGCAGATACAGTGATAGCCTTCTTGAGCGGAGATAAGGTGGTGATGCTACTATTGCTCGAAGCAAAGAGATCGCTGATATATTTGCGGCCACACATGAAGTGATAGCCGACCCAATTAACCAACAGTGTCTGCTCGTCATAATCCTTGATATTGGATTTGTTCAGGAGTGCAAGCAAGGCATCGACAGAGGTAACTCCATCCTTGTTCATCAAAGAATCTGGCTGAGCGAGGAAGGTAACATACTTCTCGTTCTCCATGAGTCCATTGAACACACTCTTGACTGAATCCGACAAACGATGATTGATAACCGAATCGACCAGAGATGCCATAATGCCATAGCCATGCTCCTTGAGGGTATCCTGAATGGTTTCAAGAACCTTATTATCCGGACGATACAAAACACCATCAACCACATGAATGATACCATTGCCATTGTGCAGATCTGGATTAACGATGTGCGAGGTTCTGTTCAAAGTATAGATATCTGATACCTCATTCCACTTGCTGATCAGATAATCCTGTGACATATTGGTAATATTCAAACGGGTATTACCCTGCATGTTGTAGGTGTGCAAAGTATCAGACAGAATGTGATACTTGACCATCTCGACAGCCTGTTCCTCCGAAAGTTCACTAACGGCACTCTTGCCGAGTTGCTTTAGATAGGCATCGACAGCATCATTGTTTGGCACAAACATGGTATAGGTGCCATAAGCATGAACCATACCGCGCAAATCGGCACGATCAATTACCTCCAAGAATTTGCTCAGATCTGGCTGGGTCTCCATAAACTCATCCATCTGAAGTTCCGAACTTGCAGTCCACTGTGAACCATCCATGTAGTCATCGCAAGAGACTACCGAAACGGTCGAAAGTGCAAGGATCGCACACATTATATTATTATAGATTGACTTTTTCATATAGGCTAAATGAATTATCAATTATTATTCCCTGCCCCAGAATGGCTTCTGATTGAGATTATCGTTCAGAACCACGTCGTTATTAGGATATGGCAAATAGCGGAAGTCCTGTTTCTTGAACTGTCCTGAGATGTAAGAGACTTTATCGGTGCTGGTACAACTGGCTGCAGTCGAAACCAAATAGCTGATGCTACCGCCCGTACAACTACCCTTGCCCTCGTTATTGCGTTCAGCATTGCGGAGCAGGTCAAACCAGCGGCGACCCTCATAGGCCATCTCACGAGCCTCCTCATCGAGAATGAATTTCTCCATGGCAGAACCATTGATATCACCAGGATTCAACTGGATTGGCAAATCTTCGCGAAGTTCGTTCCAATAGATATCCTGCATATAACCACCATTAATCTGGAGGTCGGTAGTCTCGACAGCGCCTGCACGATCACGAACCTTGAAAACAGCACGATAGGCCTCAAGGAGTTTCTCCTGATCATTGCCTTCGGCCATGGCAATCTGAGTCAAAGCCTCGGCCTTCATCAGGTAAATCTCAGCCAAACGATACACAAGCACATTCTTCTTGTAATCAGAAACAGTAGAAAATGCCGTTGAAAAGTTGGAGAAGGCAAACTTTGCAATCACGAGATAACTACCCATAGTACCATAGGCGAAATCGGAACGTCCATCACGATAACGATAGGCAGACGCGATTTCTTTCTCGGTCGATGGGAAGAGTGAATTGTTCAGTAAATCGACATTAGGAATATAGATACGACGACCAACCACATAATTATAGAAGTTCGAAGAGTTGTAGTTATCCTCTTGCAGCTCCATAATACTCTCGTTGCTATTGCCCGTTGTATAGAGGCTGACAAACATATCTTCAGCAGTGACGTCAGTCATCTTGTAGAATGCTGAATCTGCCTTGGTTTCGGCATCTTTAAGCTCTACTTGCGAATCGTCGGCCGCGTTGGACTTAGTGAATGGGACCAAAGCAAACTGACCCGATTCGATGATAGTATTGCAGAGTTCCAAACACTTCTTGTAGGCAGCCTGCGATTCAGCCAGATCGGTAGAATAAGAGCCTTTGAAACGATAAAGGTCTGCAAGGAATGCCTTGAGCATATACATAGTTACCTGTCCCTTATTCAGGGCTCTTCCCGAAGTAGAAGAACTGTATGAATATGGCAGGAAATTCTCCTTCTGAACAGCCTCCATATCGGCAATCAGATGATTGATAATTGTCATTCTGTCGGTGACCGAAGGATAACGATCCTTTGTGTCATCATAGAAGGATTCTGTAATGTAAGGAACATCCTTCCAGATA
Organism: Bacteroidales bacterium; assembly: GCA_045627865.1. Taxonomy (GTDB): domain Bacteria; phylum Bacteroidota; class Bacteroidia; order Bacteroidales; family UBA3663; genus Liminaster. The sequence continues at coordinate 130,874 of JAZQOK010000039.1, read as the reverse complement.
CGCACCAGATAAAAATACATCACTGCACGAATGACACGAGCCTGCGCATGATAGATACTATCCTGTGTAACGGTATAAACAGGATCATTCTCGAGTGCAATATGCGAGCGATCGAGCAAAAGGTTACACGCGTTGATAATGGAATAATAATGAGCCCAGCTGGCTAAGCTATTGGTCGAAGTAATATTGCCTTCACGTACCAAAGTGTAGTCACCCTTGATGGTTGAACCGGGAACAACCATATCAGCACGCATTTCGCTCTGTTCCCAGATAGCTGCCGAATTGCCCAACCAATTGCAATAAATACCGGTCATAGCAGAGGATACCTGCTCCTCCGACATCCAATACTTATCGGCAGTAACAGAGTTTTCTGGCTCCAGATTCAACCAATCTCCACAAGAAGTAAACGCAGTCAGCGTCAGGGTTAACGTTAGCGTTGATAAAAATATCTTTTTCATTGTTCAAAGCAATTTAGAATCTAACAGAAAGACCCAGGATAAAATCCTTGGAACGAGGTGTGGTTGAGGTATCGAAACCAGGCTGTGTAGCGCTGGAGATAGAAACCTCAGGATCAGCGCCTGTATAGTTGGTCCAGCAATAGATGTTCGACATCTGGAAATAAATACTGGCTTGCGAAAGTGGAGTCTTCTGCAACATCTGCTTAGGGAAGTCGTACTTAATGGTTGCGGTCTTGAAACGTAGGAAAGAGCCATCTTCAATGTAACGACTTGAAGCCAAAGAGTTGTAACCATGATTGAGTACGGCACGAGGAAGGAGATCCTTTGGCGCAGAACCATTAGCTACCTCATCGACCGAATATTCGTGTGTCCAACGACGGAGTACAGAAGTTGACTGGTTGCGGAACGAACGCATAGACTCGGCACCGGCTCGAGCGATATTGACGATATCGTTACCGTAACGGAAGTTGAAGAAGGTATTCAACGACCACTGACGCCACTTCACATTCAAACCGAAACCACCAGTCAAGAGTGGATTGCCATTGCCCAGATAGACGACGTCCTGTTCGTTGATGTTACCATCGTGGTTAATATCCTTATACTTGGCATCGCCAGCCACAAACTGATAGTCGGCAGTAGGATAATTAAAGCGCATATAAACTGGAATACGATTGCCATTGCTATCGAAGGTATAGATCTTATTGCCGTTCTTATCGCGAGCAATGGTCTCGTCTGTATTCATATAGACACCTTCGTAGATATAGCCATAGTATGAACCCAAAGGCTGTCCCTTCAACTGAAGGGTTGGATAGGCATTCTTATCCAAAGCGTTGGCACTCCAGGTACCAATCGATTCAAGGTCATTCTTCAACTCATTCTCGTTGCGGGCAATGTTACCAGACAGTTTTACAATCCAGTCCTTGTTGCGGAATGCTACGACATCAAGGTCAAATTCGATACCCTGATTCTTCATGCCGGCATCGTTCAAGAAGCTTGCTTTTGAGAAACCAGAAGTAGTAGGTATAATACGATTCTTCGACACCAACTGGTCGGAATTCTTATAATACCACTCAAAGTGTGCATTGATGCGGTTATCCAGGAATCCGAGGTCAGTACCAATAGTCAACGAACGGGTACGTTCCCACTTCAAATTATCAAGCTGCAAGCCTGACTGGAAAGAACCTTTCTTATCATTATAAGTAAAGTTATAAGTCTCGTAGGTAGCCTGCGATGCATAATTACCCAAAGCTCGGCTTGAGCCCGACTCACCATAAGAGGCACGGACGGACCACTCTGAGAGTTTAATCTTCTCGGAGAGATCCTCGAGGAATGGCTCACCCGAAATACGGTAACGAGCAGAATAAGATGGGTAGTAAGCCCAACGATTGCCAGCACCGAACTTGGAAGAACCCTCGTAGTTGCCAGCAATACCCAAGATGTAGCGATCGAGGTAGCTATACTGGATCTGGAAGAAACCGGCAATACCACGAACTTCGGAACTTGCACTGCCAAAGAAAGAGGAGTTCTCGGTTGGAGTACCGCCATTCGATGGATCAGACAAGTAAATTGAGGGCAAATTAGATGCTGCATCCACAAAGTTCTTGTTGCGAGTATCTTCGGTACGCAAACCGACAATGACCTGAAGGTTGTGGTCATCGCCCAACTGTGGGGTGAAGAAGAGTTTGTTGTTGGTCACAAAGGCAAACGATTCTGCATCCTTGTCCAAGGCATAGTTAACAGTGTTCTCTGTCCAAGGACGACCCGTAGCCGACTGAGGTACGAAGGCATTGTGCTTGACGTTGTTTACGTCGAATGAGATCTCAAGCGAATAACGCAACCACTCCAATGGACGGTACTGCAACTGCATGTTTGGCAAAATACGATTACCCTTCTGCTTGTAGTAGCCCTCGTTGGCCATCGCTACAGGATTGTAGGGATTAGTATAAACATTGTTCCAATAAGAGCCATCCAACATAGAGGCTGGAGTAAAATAATTGTTAGTTAGATTACCGCTCTCATCATACTCAAAAACAGACATGTTCGGCGGACGGCTATAGGCCTGACTCAAGACATTCGTGTTGTTATAGAGTGCAGTCACATAGTTACGATCGGTGTTCGAATAGGTATAGGACATCGATGCCGAAAACTTCAACTTTGAAGAAATATTGTAGTCCAAATTGATACGGCTCGACAATCGGTCATAAGCCTCGCCAAGGGTAGTACCATCTGCATTATAATAGTTGAACGAGACACGATATTGAGCCTTCTGCGAACCGCCCGAAATAGCAATAGAGTGATCCTGCGAGTAACCTCGCTGGGTAGATGCATCGTACCAGTCAGTGTTCTGACCGTAATTATAATAATTGTAAAGATTGTAGGCATCGTTGGCTAACTCTGGATAGGTACGAGGATTGAACGAAACGCCAGAATTATAGAGCTCCTCCATGATCAGCGTGGTGTACTGATCGCCATTAAGCATTGGCATTGGATCGGCCATCTTGCTCATAGATCCCTTGAACGAATACGAAATGGTTGGCTTGCTGACTGCACCACGTTTGGTGGTAATCATGAGGACACCGTTGGCTGCCTTCGAACCGTAAATGGCGGTAGCAGCAGCATCCTTCAAGACGGTAATCTCCTTGATATCATCTGGTGCAATATTCAACATGGTAGCATAGTCATTCTCATCGGCTGTCGAGAAGTCGAAGTCATCATCGATAGTGGTCTCGTATGGGAAACCATCGACAATAACCAAAGGCTCAGACGAACCATTGATTGAGGTAGTACCTCGAACACGAATTGACATACCTGAACCAGGAGCGCCTGAAGTAGCAACCATATCGACACCAGCCACACGACCCTGCAGAGCATCGGTCACATCGGCAACTGCCAGATCCTCGAGTTCGGACATATCGATACGCTTGGCAGAAGTAGTAACATCACGCTCCGAAATGTTGAGCATGCCTGATTGCTGACGACGGGCAGTTGTAATCTCGACATCCTTGAGGGCAACCGACTCCTCTTCGAGTGTTGCATTATACACACTCTGCGAAGCAACCAAAGGAAGAGTCAACTTCTTGTAGCCCGTAAAAGAGATAATCAGAACATCTCCCTGACGAATCACCTCCTGAAAAGAGAACTCGCCATTGAAGTCTGTCTGTGCACCCGTAATGGTACGGCCATCCTTGTTCTGCCAGATGACATTGGCACCGGCCATAGGCTCGTTGAAGACACCATCCATGATGGTACCGCGCACCAACGTTCTCTGTGCCATTGCCATCCCCGGCAAGAGGGTTAGCAGGAGTAGCAACAGAATTTTGCTAAATTTTTTCATATAGGGTATAATCTTTATTTTTAAAATGAGGAGATTACTTTCGCTGCTTGTTTCCGTCGTCAATCTTATAAATAACGAAACCATTCAGTGAATGAATCAAACAATTTGGAGCCATGATGTTACTCTGGCCCTGTTCGCGAACAATGGTATTGTCGAAATCATTCGAGATGTCGCAAGCATTGATAGCCTTTACCACCTCGTAAACACCTTGAGTGTATGGACGGGCGTAATACTGCAACTTGTTGCCGTCGCCGGTCTTGGCCACATAACCGGACATATATGCGCCAGACAAAAGGCTATCCCATGGTTTGAGAGTCTTTCCATTGGCATCCAGTTTGTCGTGGTCGGTAATCTTACAGATTGTGTTTACAAGATATTCTTTAGGCGCATTACGGGTTGTACCCTTCATACCATCCCATGCCTCCGACATTTCGTAAAGGGCACTCAACCCATCGTCAGGATAACTACCCGACTTGGTAAAATAAGCGCTCATAAAGTATATACATGAATCCACCCAGTTGGCGCCATCTGGTTTAGGATTAGATTTGTACTTCTCGAGGTTATTCAAATTGAAGAGAAGTGCAGCTGGCTTTTGTCCGGTATATGGATCCTTAGCTATCTCTGGATAGTCAATTGCATACTGCAATGCATCGTCGGTTGGAATAAACACAGTCCAAAAGCCCGAAGCAATGTTCAAGGTATCGGTATCGGCAGACTTGCGATTCAAGTCGTAGAAGTCAAAAATCTTCTTGAAAATGGTATGACGAGGATTAGCCGACTTTGCATCAGCAATCAGGTAAGCGCGAACATAGTTCATACCTGTCAGCGATGTGGTATAATAAATCTTACCATCGCCAAACACACCATTCTGAATAGCATAATAGAGTGGGACAGAATGATTGGCAGTCAAATAGACATGACCGTTCACATAATCGGTAGCATCATCCTTAACAACCGAAGTATAACAGCCCTCAGTTGGTTCAGTAACCTGTAAGGTTGCAGGAACACCACTCTCGACCAGAGCATTCGTAGAGGTCTTCATGGCACGCTCATTCTGATCATTGAATACATGCCATGGCGTTTGAATCTGAATTTCTGGCTTACCATCAATCATCTTACCCGATTTGCGGTAACGAATCACCTGGCCCAGATAGTTATTGGTATAGGCCCAGCCGCCATAAGCACCATTCAATGGATCCACCTCAAAGTCGAGAGGATCATCGGTGTTACGTTCGATGTAACCAGAAAGCAAATTGTCCCTCAACTGATTTATAACCGAAGTCTCGTTACCCACAGTACCATTTGCATACGAAGACAGAAGAGTACTGTAGTGAACATTATCCCACCAAGTAGCATTGGCATTACCCCAAAGCACCAACGAGAGATCAACATCGTCCAAACCAGCCAACTTAGACTTGAGCATATTTGAATAGAGGGAGTTGGCATAGTAGCCAGTAATCAAATTCTCGTCAAGAGCATAAGCAGGGTCGAGCAGGAAACGTGAGGCAACACCTTCGAAAGCTGCCGTCTTAGGTACGAAGTTAGTAATCTGCCACATACCATTGGAAGCAATTCCTGCAGCCAAAACACCATTATCGTAGGTCAGTTTTTCGTCATAACCATTGATATGCTCTGACGAACCTACCGAGTTAACAGCAGAGCTCTCAAACTGAGAAGGCCACATCATACCATCTGCCTGCATCGAAGCCCAAAGGGTAGTGATTACATTTTCGGACAGCTTATTGAAAGCAGCATCGAATTCTGCCTGAGTTGTATTCTCCGTAATCTTCACATCCGAGAAATGGAACAAACGGTTGTTGATATAATCAAGCAGTACCTGCTTCTCTGGCACATAGAAAGTCATACCGCCATTGTAATCGGTATAAAAACAGTCACTCAATGTCGAATACATGTTCTGCATCAGGAAGTAGCGCTCTACGTTCAAATTAAATGGCACCTTGGCAGCCCTGTAACGACGGATATAGAAATTCTCCAGATTCAGCTCTGGATAGGCCTTCTCATAATAATGCTTGGCAGTAGCATTCTCTTGATACCAAAGGAAGCTATACTCGCCATTGCCAGTCTTGTGATAAAGCATATTGCGAAGCAAAGCCCATGCACCCTTCTTGGCTTTCGAAGGCTGATCGACTGCAGATTCATCGCCATAAGTACGGATCATTGCGTCGAGATTATCAAGTGGCATGACTACCTTATCAACCAAATGGATAACACCATTCTGGCAATAGAGATCACCGACATTGGCAGCACCGCTACCAGCATCGATGATTCCTGCTTCTACATAATTGCCATAGGGTGAGAACTCCGAGCCGACCACTTTCTGCCAATCGTCGGAAGTGATGGAGTTATTATTGACGAAGCGCTTGGTAAAAACCGAAAGAAAACGATTATTTGTCCAAGATGGAGCATTATTAAACAAAGTAAACTCTGTATATGGCATATCTCGAACCATGACGTTTTTTCCATCAATCTGTTCGTTGAGCAAAACATCGTAAGAGGGTGTCATGTGCTTGAATGCCACATTCGTATTCCAGGTATTAAAACCATCGAGCACATTAGCTAGAGTATCGCAAGGATAAGAGTTATACATCATCCAAGAAGACACCATTCGAGAGGCGACATCCTCCGGGATATCATCCACACTCTTATAGCCATAAGGATTGTTAGCGAAAAACGCATTAAATGCGTCATCTGTTGGCACCAGGAAGGTGTACTGACCGGAACCCTCGATTTGCTTTCTGAAGAGGGTTTTGTTCACGAGTTTCAAGTAATTCTGGCAATCGCCACGCGACTTCAGCACCTCATTCGAAAACGAAGACACATAAGCTGGCTGATTGTAGTATCCTCCGAAGTCATCTTGACAAGCAGATAGAGACAACAAAGCCAGAGCCACTGCTAATAAGCGAGCGCCCTTCGAACTGCCGAAAAACCAATTCTTGCTAAGTTTCATGTTATAAAGTTGTTGTTTCATTCGGTATAATTGTACAAACATCCCTATAAACGTTTGTGCGTGCAAAGTTATACAATTTTAACCAAAAAGCACAAATTATATGTCTTTTTTTACTAAATATGTAATAGATTTTACACTTTTTCGCCCATTTCTTCATTTCTATGTGTAAAAAAAGAAGTTATAAACATGAAAAATGCTCCATCTTCATGTAGAAAGACGGAGCATTATATTTGGAAATAAAGTGGATAAAATCAGTCAAAAACCTCGAAGCTCTCGATACGGACTTCAACAACTTTTGCGATACATTCGCACCAATCGTTATCACTTCCGATAAAGGAGAAACGATTCAAACCAGTCTTAGCAAAATGGAGCTGAATATCGCGATTCCACTCCTGGTTTGGATGAACTCGCTTATCGCCCAAATAGATGCTGATTGATCCACGCTCACCAGCCACAAAGCGGCAAGACTTTGAGAAATCGACAGTATCATAACGCTGGCCATCTTCGCCATACAGGTAGATAACACCCTTGAAATTGCCCAAGTTATTAGCCGAAACATTGTGAACAGTAAGCACAATCTCGCTTGGACGATGTTCATAAACGATTTTTGCACTATCAACAACAATAGCAGCTGCTGCCTGAGTGCAATTACCATTAGCATCATAACACTGAACAACCTTTGCGGGATCTGATTCAGGTTCTGCGATTAGACTCTGAGTTGGAGCTGATGTTGTCTGCTGATTCTGACCACAAGCTGCAAAAGTCACGGCCATAACCGCAACAAACACATACATAGATAAAGTCTTCAAAAGTTTCATATAAGTGATATTGATAGATTCGTGAATTTTGAATTCTTAAGCACTTACTTATTGATAGTTATCAATCACATTGATGGCGCAAAGGTAATAAGTTTTTCAATAACTTCATCCAAAAAGCAAAGAAATCTGGCGTATTTTATGAAAAAACACGCCAGATTCCTATTATTTTGACAAGTTTATATGATTATTTGCTTGTAAATTTCGACATATCGAACATCATGTTCTGTCCACCGACAACGGTCGGAACTTCACCATTCCACTTCTCAATCCAATCTTCTTGTACAATAAGTGGAGAAAGCGATGCTGAAATGGTACGATTATAATATGCCTCTGCATCAGCCTTGATCTGCATAGCTTCAGCCTCACCTTTGGCCTCCGCAATCTTGATCTTTGCCTGAGCCTCAGCCTCCTTAACCTTATTCTCAGCCTTGAGTGCAGATTGCACAGCCTCATTCTTCTCGTTGATCATCTGAGCCAATGAAGCAGGTGGGGTAATCTGAGAAGTGAACTCCTCGACAATGAAGCCTTCTGACATCAATGAGAGGTTCAGACGGTTACGTACATCGCTCTCAAAGTTTGCTCGATTGGACATCAATGAATCGGAGGTGTACTGGTTAGCGCAAGTACGATAGGCCTCATAGATACAGGTGCGGATATAGCCGTTCTCGAGATCCTGAACACCGCGACGATACTTGGTAAAGATATCGCAAGCCTTCTCTGGATTGATACGATAGGCGATGGTTGGATCCATTGTGAATACCGAAGCATCCTTTGCATTGACCGCAAATGGCTCGTAATTCTTACGCTGAATATAGGTTGGATAAGTAAAGATGCTCGAGGTGATTGGGTTATAGAACACCCAACCCTTGCAGGTACCCTCTACTCCACCGTAATCCTGCTCATTGCTTGACCACTTGTGGAACTTGATTCCGATCTCGCCAGAATCGACAACAGTACAACAACTACACATCGCTGTGACGACGAAGAAAAAGGCAAAAGCGCCGATCCAGAAGCCTGGTTTAACAGTTACATTCATTTTTCAAATTGTTTTTAAGTTAATATATTTGGTTTTATTTACGGTGCAAAGATACAACTATAACGTAACATTCCAGACTTTCTTGCAATGTTGTCAAGTGAAAAGGAAGAAAATAACTAAGACCTATTTCTCAAAGATCTTATCCTGCTTGGTCACTTGACTCGGCGCAGAATGAACCGATCCACCCAGATTACAGTTCTGAAGAACGACCGGCTCAGTATTCATCGACGAGAAGCCAATCTTGCATTCCCCCACATTCACATTCTTGAACGAAACATGGGCGAGCGGCTTAGGCCCTGTACCCTGCAGCACAATCGCTGCATTATGTGCCTTGTTACACGTTACATCTTCCACATGGATATCACGAACCTCGGTAAAATGATTGTCATCCATTCCCTCGCCTGCATACATAGATGTTATATAGAAGAGATCCTCCACCTCATCGAATGCGCAGTTCTTGAAATAGATATCACGGACAAATCCGCCACGATTTGGATTGGTTTTGATATACAATCCGCGTTTACAGTAACCGCCATAAGTACAATCCTCGACAAAGACATTCTGCACACCGGCACTCATCTCGCTGCCAATCACCACGCCATGAAGTCCCTTGAACTTACAGTTGCGGATAATTATATTCTCCGAAGGCTGCGACGATTTCATCCAGCCGTCGTTATCACGACCTGCCTTAATTGCCACATTATCGTCACCATTATTAAAAATCACCTCTTCAATCAGCAGATTGCGCGTCATCTCGGGATCGATACCATCATTATTGACCAACTTGGCATCATAACGCAAGGCACGGCAGATAACATCCTCACACTTCAGCAGATGAATGCACCAGAACGGACTATTGGTCACGAAGAAATCACTCAAGGTAATCTGCTTGCAGTCAAACAACTGCATCAGATGCGGACGGAGCAAATGACCCTCTCCGAAATTACGTTCAGCAACAGGTATTTCCTCATGATCCATCTTTCGAATCAGTTGCTGATCCCGCTTCTGATCCTTGCGCCAAGTGGCAAAGGTTTCACCAGCATTACCATCAATCGAACCTTTTCCAATGATTGCCACATTCTCCAATCCATAGCCATAAATCATCGGGCTGTAGTTTTGGCAGAAAGATCCCTCCCACGAAGTCTTTACGACAGGCAGATAATACTTTGCGTCGGGACTGAAACGCAGCACGGCGCCCTCTTGCAACTCCAGACAGAGATTGCTGACCAGATGGAGCGGACCATTCAACTGATAGATTCCAGCAGGAACCACGATATGCAGTCCTTTCTTGCTCTTGGCTGCCGCTTGCATCGCCTTATCGAAGGCCGGTTTGCAATCTTTCTTGCCATCGCCCTTAGCGCCGAACGAAAGTATACTTTTGGTCGGTTGGACAGCATCGAACGACGCGCCATGAATCTGATTTAAGATAGCATCATGACGAGCTTGTTGCTCGTCGGTGTAGGCAAATGCTGGAGCAGCCAGCAGGATTGCCATGAGTAAGACCAGTTTTCTCATTGGAATTAGTGTTACAATTTTTAGATTGAGATTTACATTTTCTTTACCTTCCTTACACGAAGTTCGGGGCAAAGATAAAGATTTCTCACAATCTTTACCTATTTTATCGAAAAAAAATGTATCTTTGCGCCAAATTCAACCAAATATGAAAGCATATCCTTTTATTTTATTAGGTTTAGGCACACTAACCGCCCTCATGACAGGCTGCCAGAAGGGAACTGCAACCCCATCCGATCCGATGGGGACTGCGATCGACAGCATTGTTGCGAAGATACAGACTCCCAGTTTCCCAGACCGGACAATCGTAGTCCCAGTCTCTGGGGAAGCCGATGCCCTGATGCTATTGCAAGAGGCCATCGACAGTTGCTCTGCACAAGGTGGAGGGACCGTATGGGTCAATGAGGGAGAATACGAGTTGAATGGAACACTATGGATGAAGAGTAACGTCAACCTGCATCTCGAAGAGGGGGCCTTCCTGAAGTTCAGTGGACGAGGCGACGATTATTTACCAGTCGTTCCTACCCGCTGGGAAGGCACAGAGCTGTTGGGACGTTCAGCCATGATCTATGCCAATGGGGCAGAGAACATGGCCATCACAGGACGCGGCGGCATCCATGGCCGCGGAGCAGAAGAGATGGCCTGTTGGGGCATGCCTCCAGGAACCGTTGAATTCGAAGAGAATATCCATGGCACCCACGGCGAAACAGTCGAGGCTGCCGATGTCAACCGACTGCGCGAATGGGGCGGACAGCAGAGTTCCGACAACCCGAATCCAGAACTTCTCGCATTTGGCGAAGGAACCTTCCTCCGTCCCTGTCTGGTGGAATTCCGTGACTGCAAACGCGTATTGATCGAAGGCATCACCTTACGCGATTCCCCATTCTGGTGTCTGCACCCTTTGTATTGTCAGGATGTCATCGTTCGAGGCATCTCCATCTGGAGCTATTCTCCCAACAATGACGGCTGCGATCCGGAATCTTCGGAGCGTGTACTGATTGAAGATTGTTTCTTTTGCACAGGCGACGATGCCGTAGCCATCAAATCGGGCCGCGACGCCGATGGTCGTCGTGTAGGTCGTCCATCGCGCGACATCGTGATCCGTCGATGCAACTTCCAGTCGAAGTGCAACGGTCTCTGCATTGGTAGCGAGATGAGCGGTGGCGTCGAAGGCATTTATATGGATTCGGTACAGATTGGCAATGTCAAGAACGCGCTCCTGTTCAAGTCGAACAAAGATCGAGGAGGTTACATCCGCAATGTCTGGGTTCGCAACATCGACATTCAAAGTGCCGCTGGAGCCGTACTTCGTTTCGAGAACAACTATTTTGGCTATCGTGGCGGCGAATTCCCTTCTCAATACGAAGACTTCCACATCCAGCAGGTACACGCCGGACGTTCCGATAGCTACGCCATCTATTACGATGGATTGGCAGAACTGCCTATGCGACACATCACGGTCGATAGTCTGGTGGTCGACACAGCCACATTCGCCCATTATCTTTTCCACACCGAAGATTGCACCTTTGCCCGCACTTGGATTAATGGAGAGCCATTGCCGACTACGCCCGAGCAGAGTCCAGAACGAAAGAGTTGTGACGTATGGTAAAGATCGGGTTATTCAGTGACACCCACGCCTGGTGGGACGACCGGTATCTGCTGCATTTCAAAGATTGCGACGAGATCTGGTTGGCTGGCGATGTAGTCGATGAAACAATCTGTGACCGATTAGAAGCAACTGGCAAAACCTGCCGTATCGTGTGGGGCAATGCCGACCCCCACTCCATGCACTTGCGATATCCCAAAGAACAGAAGTTCACTTTAGAGGGGGTCTCTGTATGGATGACCCACATTGGCGGATATCCGGGCAAATGGCCTCGCGAACTTTATGACCGGCTGCAAAGCAATCCGCCTATGCTGTTTGTGTGCGGTCACAGCCACATCTGCAAGGCCATGTTCGACCACAACCTCCATACCCTCGTTCTGAATCCTGGGGCCGCGGGCACCTATGGCATCCAAGTCGTCCGTACCCTGATGCGCTTTGCAATCGATGCCGGACAAATAAAAGATTTGGAGGTCATAGAACTCAATCGATAGCCTAATGAGCCGAAAACAAACAATAATTCAACGAATTATTTGGAGATTCAGCAAAAAAGATTTACCTTTGCCGCCATATTTTTAATTGAGACAATGGACGTTAACATGAAGGAGGCCATTCAGAAGGCCATCGAAGTTCTGAATCAGGGAGGCGTTATCCTCTACCCTACCGACACGGTCTGGGGATTGGGTTGCGATGCCACCAATAGCGAAGCCGTCAGAAAAATCTATCAGATCAAGCGACGCGAGGACAGCAAATCCATGCTTTGCCTTGTGGACGCCATAGGACGTGTAGACTATTACTTCGAGAATGTGCCTGAAATTGCCTGGGACCTTTGGGATGTAGCCGACAAGCCACTCACCCTGATCCTGCCTCGTGCCCGCAATGTAGCCAAAGAGCTGATTGCCGCCGATGGAACCATGGGCATGCGCATCACCCACGAGGAGGTCAGCCAGACCCTTTGCGCCCGTCTGAAGCGCCCTCTGGTCAGCACTTCAGCCAACATCAGTGGCGAGCCTACCGCCCGTTGCTATGCAGACATCAGCGATGAGATCAAGCAGGCCGTTGATTATATCGTTCCTCTACGTCAGAACGAAACCGAAAATCCAGCGCCATCAGGCATCATCAAAGTCGATGACGGCAGTGTCATCAAGGTAATAAGATAATGGCGAACACGAGCAACGAACAGAAAGACAATTGGTTCAAGCGGCTGACCGCTTGGCGCGAACTGAACTTGACGGAGCAGCAATTGGTGCTGATCCTGGCCTTCCTGACCGGTTTGGGAGGCGCCACAGCTGCACTGATTCTGAAGCGTCTGATCCACTTCTTCCAACATGTCTTGACCTTCTCATTCTCCGATGGCGCCAACTACCTCTATCTGGTATGGCCAGTAGTTGGTATCCTGATTGCCGGTTGCTACGTCCGATATATTCTCAAGGAGGACATTGGACATGGTGTGACCAAGATTCTCTATGCTATCTCTCAGCGCAAATCCATCATCAAGCTTCACAATATCTATTCAAGCATCATCGCCTCATCAATCACTATCGGCTTTGGTGGTTCTGTAGGTGCAGAGGCTCCAATCGTATTGACGGGTTCTGCCATTGGTTCCAACCTCGGACGTAAGTTCCGACTCGACCAGCACACGCTGATGATTCTGTTGGGATGTGGTGCTACGGCAGGTATTGCCGGTATCTTCAAAGCGCCGATTGCCGGTTTGCTGTTCACGGTCGAAGTACTGATGCTCGACCTGACGGCATTCTCCATCATGCCACTGCTGATTTCATCGGTCACAGCCGCTTCTGTTGCCTACGTATTCGATGGTTCAAAGGCGATGTTCAGCTTCACAGATCCGATGGATTTCAACATATCACGCGTCCCCTATGTTATTCTGTTAGGTATCTTGTGCGGTTTTGCTTCCCTCTACTTCACCCGCACTACCTTCTGGGCCGAGGACCAGTTCAAAAAGATCAAGAATCCATGGAACAAGTGGGTCGTTGGCAGTCTGTTCCTTTCTGTGGCTATCTTCTTGCTGCCACCACTTTACGGTGAGGGTTACGAAAGCATCCAGAACATCTACAACGGACAATACACCGAGATTACTGGCAATTCCATCTTCTACGACCTTGTCAGTTATACCCAGAACGACGGCATCCAAAATAGCAGTGTTATCGTACTTTGCTTCTTTACCCTACTGGTAATGGTCTTCAAGTCATTTGCAACGGCAGCAACAAATGGTGGTGGCGGATGCGGTGGTACGTTTGCTCCATCCCTCTTCTTGGGTAACTTCGCAGGCTTTATCTTTGCCTACATCATCAACAACTTCATGGGAGGTATGCTCCCTGTTCCGAATTTTGCCGTAATGGGCATGGCTGCCGTCATGTCGGGCGTTATGCACGCACCTTTGATGGGTGTCTTCCTTTCGGCCGAATTGACGGGTCGTTTCGATCTCTTCCTGCCACTCCTGATTGCCTCCTGTCTCTCGTATGGCACCATCCGAATGTTTGAGCCATATTCAATCTACACCCGTCGTCTGGCGCTGAAGGGAGAGTTGATTACGCACCACAAGGACAAGGCAGTTCTCACACTCCTCCACCTCGAAGATTTTGTAGAACACGACTATCAGGTGGTTAATCCATCCATGAACCTGGGAGAATTGGTCAAACTCGTATCCGAGGCCCGTCACAACACCTTCCCTGTCTGCGATATCGACGGACATTTCGAAGGCATTGTCACCCTCGATGACATCCGAAACATCATGTTCCAGCCTCGTCTTTACGAACGGCTTACGGTCAATGATATCATGATTGGTCCATTGGCCAAGGTGCACCCAGACATGAATATGGCCGAAGTAATGAATCTTTTCGACAATACCAATGCCTGGAGTCTCCCTCTCATCGATCAATCTGGTCAATATCTGGGCATGCTCTCCAAGAGCCATATCTTCAAGAACTACCGACAAGTGCTCCGAACCTTCTCCGAAGACTAAGAGAAGAGTGAAAAAGATATTCTAATATGAACCTTACTGAGATAATATAAACTAATTTTGAAAAACTACTTAATATATTAAAAGCTACCCGTTCTATCGGATAGCTTTTTTTCATTTTTTGAAGTTCCATTCAAGCAATAGGTTCTAAAACCTCCTCTCCGGCAAATTCCCGTAAATAGAAGATCGGGTAACCCAGCAGCCCTGGACCAGAGGAACGATCCACACTGCGGAAGTAACTGAACTCTGGTGCGCCGAAGTCGAAACTACGTCCCGACAGCACGACAATTCCTCTTTGATTATCAATCTGCCAGAAACCACCTCCATGGCAAGTAGAGTCCCCTTCAGGGATCAAATCACGATGCAAAGAGACGTCACCGAAAACCAAGGTTCCGTCCTCCGTAATGATGAATTTTCTCATAGGAATTCACACGAGGAGCTCCGCAATCTCGTTGGCATCCGAGCGGGTAAACCCACGAGCAACAATGGTTCTACCGCCTTTGGTCTCGATCGTAATATCGGCAAAGAGCAAATGTTTATCCACCGACACACTGCCAATGCCCCCAAAGCGGACTTTAACCTCCTTGCAGCCAATCACTTTCTGTTTGCGGTAGATAACCTCCTCTTCTTCGTCATCTATCAATATCTGATCAGGGAATATTGCGTTGTCATCTCCAGACACACGACTTGCTTCAAATGAGTATATCATAGTTATTTAGGTTATGGTAAAAAAAAATGCAACCCAGGGGTGAGAATTCTCTTCTAGTAGTATCGCGGAGAGAAGGGGATTCGAACCCCTGATACCCTTTGGAGGTATACACGCTTTCCAGGCGTGCCTCTTAAACCACTCGAGCATCTCTCCGGTAAAAAAAAGGAGGCATGAGAGCCTCCAATTGTGTAGTAAGCAATTTTTTCGGGTGCAAAGATAATGATAATTTCAACATCATCCAAGAAAAAAAGGGAAAAATTATCAAAAAATTTAATCTAAAGATTGGCAATATCGCGAGAATGCGCTATCTTTGCACCGACATAACACTATTAGCTACTTTTACGGATGAAAAACTTATCTAATCACTGGTACAAAATCATTGCATTGGTCTGCGCTTTCTTATTCTTATTAATGGTTTACAGGCGCGAAGCGCGCATGCGTACACACATAGAGAATATGGAGGATAGAATTGAGGCATTAGAACGTCATGCTCAGGGCAAAGACCGGGTCGATTCAATCCGATTTTCAGAGCAAACAACCCAAGCTCAGAGCAGCCAAATTGCTCGAAACAAACCAGTACCAACAAGAGCCAAGCGAGACGATTATTCTCCTAAAAAACAGCAGAAATCCAACATTGCTCCCAGTGTTCCGACTCCAGATCAAGAGCCGGGAGAGATTGTCTATACAGGTAAATTCCAGCAGGTAGTCAAGTTGGAATTAAACACGGTAGATAGTGCCACATTGGTGCGTGTACCGGGCATTGCAGAGGGAACCGCACGCGCTATCCTCTCCTACAGAGAGAAACTCGGCGGGTATTATTCTGCCGAGCAATTAAGAGAGAAACTAACCTGGGAAAGTGCCCAAAAGAACCTCGACTCATGGTGCAACGAATGGTTTTGGGCAGATGAATCTCTTATACTGAAGTTCAACATCAACGCACTTTCATTCAAAGAATTAGTACATCATCCATATCTAAGTTACGAAGAGGTAAAAGCCATTGTAAAATGGCGCGACAGACACAAAAAGGTGGCCAATATCGCCGATTTGAAGCAATTAGGCATCGAAGACAGCACAAAATTAGAGAAGCTTCTCCACTATGTGGAGTTCTAATTTGTTCGTCAAATGGGCAAAATTATGCCCTATGGGCAAAAAATGAAGGAGAAATAGCAGTTTTTCAATATTTTTTTTGGCAGTTTCGTAGAAAAGTTCTATCTTTACGGCCGATTATCGGTATAAAGAGAACTACAAAATGTCAGAATATCACATTCCTGTTATGCTGAAAGAATGTCTGGAGGGTCTTGATATCCGTCCAGACGGAATCTATGTGGACGTCACCTTCGGAGGTGGCGGTCACAGCCGTGCTATTCTGGAACAGCTCGGCCCCAAAGGTCATCTTTACAGCTTCGATCAGGATCCAGACGCAGAAAAGAATGCGTTTGGAACTACGGACGAAAACGAAACTTCGTACGAAAACGATAACGAAAACGAAAATAAAAACAAGATCAAAAACTTTACTTTCGTTCGCAGCAACTTCCGTTACCTGAAGAACTGGATGAAATACTACGGAGTCAATCAGATCGATGGACTTCTGGCCGATTTAGGTGTATCGTCACACCATCTGGATGACGAATCAAGAGGCTTTGCATTCCGATTTGATGCCCCACTCGATATGCGCATGAACACCCGAGCTGGCATCACTGCCGCCGAGGTGATTGCCAATTACAGCGAGGAGGATCTGACCCGTATCTTTACACTCTACGGAGAACTGCGTCAGGCCAAACGTATGGCAGCATCCATCTGCAAGATCCGACAGCAACGCACCATTGCCACCACAGGAGATCTCCAGCAGGCCATCCTCCCATTCATCGATCCTCGTGCTCAGAAAAAGGAGCTGGCTCAAGCTTTCCAGGCATTGCGCATCGAGGTCAATCACGAGATGCAGGCTTTGGAAGAGATGCTGCAAGGAGCAGTGGAATGTCTTGCCCCCGAGGGTCGTCTGGTCGTCATGACCTATCACTCGCTCGAAGACCGTATCGTCAAGAATGTCATCCGATCGGGCCATGCCGATGGCAAGATCGAGCAGGACTTCTATGGTCGAATCTTGGCCCCACTCAAGGCGGTCAACAACAAACCGATCGTTGCATCGGACGAAGAACAGGAACAGAATCCACGCAGCCGCAGCGCCAAGTTACGTGTTGCCACTAAACTCGAGAGCAGATGAAAGAACGTCTGGACAATTGGAGAGAGCAATTCCGCGTCTCGTTGGACGGCAGCTCATCGCCTCTCTCGAACGAATTCTACCGCAAGCATCTGGGCAAAGCCTTCCTGCTGCTATTCCTGATGTATAGCTTCATCCAGATGCGATACACCTACGAGGAGACAATCAGCGAGATCGGCAACCTGAAAACAGAACTGGCTGATGTCCGATACACCAGCATTGCTACTTGGGGAGAGTTGACAAGCAAGAACAAACCGGAAATCGTTAAAAGCAAGATCTCCGAGAATGCCGATCTAATTGCCGCCGACGAGCCGCCGATTGAAGTCGATTAGCGGTGAGAGGTTAAAGCTGAGAGAACAAAGAATACAAAAGGGATGAAACTGAATTTCAACAAGCGATTTTACATCATTGGAGCAGCGCTGCTGTTCTATGCTGCTTGTATCTGGATCCAGTCATTCCGTACCTTGGTTATTCACGGCGAGGCCTACCGTTCGAAGGTGGAACGCCTGCGTTTCGACGCTAAGCCCATCGACCCTATCCGCGGGTTCATCTTTGCTGACGGTGGAGAATTGCTGGCTGGCAGTTTGCCTGAGTATGATGTCTATCTGGACTTCCGCAGCACTACCACGCCTAACGCTCAGGGCAAGATCAATATTCCAGCCGACACCATCTACAAGTATTTCGGTCCGAACGGAGCCGGCAGCAAAGCGCTGGCCAATGCCTATAGCAACAATGCGAAGAACGTAAAGAGTGCGGCTCGTTTCGGTGACGAGGTCTTGAAAGCCTACAAGCAGCGAAAAGGCAGTCATCTGGTGTTACGTGCCTTGCCATATATGGACTACAAGCATCTGCGCCAGCAGCCCTATTTCAACAAGATCCGCTACAAGTGCGGTTTGCGCACCGAAGAACGTGCTCACCGCTATCGTCCTTATGGAGAAAAACGTATGGCCTCGGCCACCATCGGAACCGTCTACGCCAAATCGGGCTCTGACTCCACACAGCAAGCCGGACATGGTCTGCGTGGCATCGAGAAAGGTTTCGACCAATATCTGGCTGGCAAACCAGGATTGGGCTATATGCAGAAGATTCGTCGTTCGATGACTAATGTTACGATCGAGGCACCGGAGGATGGTGCCAACGTACATACCACCCTCGACGTTGAGATGCAGGAGATTCTCGATTACGAGCTGAACAAGCGTATCCTGGAGCTCCATGCAGCTGAGGGATGGGCCGCTTTCGTCGAAGTCAAGACAGGCAAGATCAAAGCTATCTCGAACCTGCGTCGTGAGGGTGATCATTGCGTCGAAGACTACAATCACCTCTATGAGGATCTGGTAGATCCAGGTTCAACCTTCAAGACCGTCAGTTACATGATCATGCTCGAGGACGAGAAGGTCAAGCCAGACGATGTCTTCGATACCGGCAACTACGACAACGACAATCCTACCCCATGGGTATATCACACCCAGAAGATACGCGACGATCACGCTGTCGGTCGTGCAACGATGGACGAACTGATCGTTCAATCCAGCAACATTGGTGTTGCCAAAGCCACCACCCGTGCTTACGAGAGTGACCCTCAGCGTTATCTGGATGCCATCGAGAAAATCGGCTTCCTGAATGATCGTCCGCTGAACGATTCTGATCGCACAGAGATCAAGCGAGTCGGTTATCTGAAACACCTTGACCTGCGCAAGGAGTTTCCAGGAGCCAAAGCTGCACGTCACCGTCAGCTGAAGAGTTCAACCTGGCACAAGGCGTCGTTGGCCCAGATCAGTTATGGCTACGAGACGCAGATTCCGGGCATCTATATGCTGCAGTTCTACAATGCCATTGCCAACGATGGCAAGCTGGTACGTCCATACATTGTCGATCATGTCGAGAAAGATGGCGACATCCTCTACGAACAGGAGCCGGTTGTCATCAACAAAAAGATCTGTAGCCGCGAAACCCTGAAGGCTGTACGTCACGCTTTGGAGGGCGTAGTGGATCATGGCACGGCAGCAGGTCGTCCGAAAGGGCACCCAAGAGGATATCTGGAGGCGGTTAAAACCAACCGCGTCAAGATTGCAGGCAAGACAGGAACAGCCCAGCGTTACAACCCTGTTACCCACAACTATTTTGGTGCAGGTCACAATGTCTCGTTTGTCGGATACTTTCCAGCCGATGAGCCGGAATACTGTGGTATCGTTGTCATCAACTCCTTCGGTAGCGGTATTGCCAATGCCGGTGGTGGCTTCATGGCAGGTCCTGTGTTCCGCCATTTTGCCGAACGAGTTTACGCTCTGCACTGCCATCGCACCATGAAGGATATCGTGCCTGACAGCATAGACCGCGAACCTGTCATGAAACGTGTTGCAGACCTTGCCGAAGTCGTACCGGGCAAGATTCCGGACGTGAGAGGCATGGGTGCCCGTGACGCTTTGCTGATGCTTGAGTCGGCTGGGTTCCACTATGTGGACATCCGAGGCATAGGCAAGGTTGTATCCATCACCAACAATTCAGGATCTATTACAATCAATCTAAAATAAAAAAGAGAACTACTATGAAACTTTCAACACTTCTTGAGCGACTTACCTACACCTTAGGCGGAGCTCAAAATGCAGACATCGAAATCGAGAACATCGAACAAGATAGCCGCAAGGCCAAGGCAGGAACCCTTTTCATTGCCGTACGTGGCACCAATGTGGACGGCCACTCATTCATTCCTCAGGTCATCGAGGCCGGTGCCAAAGCCGTAGTCTGTGACGAGGAATGGTATAATCATAACGAAAACGATAACGATAACGATAACGAAAACTGCACCTTTGTTGTCGTCAAGGACTGCAATCTGGCATTGGCCATGCTGGCATCGGCATGGAATGGCTACCCATCGGAGCAGCTGACTCTGGTCGGCGTGACCGGCACCAATGGTAAGACCACCATCGCAACCCTGCTCTACAAGCTGTTCAGCAAGTTAGGTTATCCTTGTGGTCTGCTTTCGACGGTCTGCAACTATGTCATCGACCGCGCTGTGCCTGCCACACACACCACTCCCGATCCATTGGCACTGAACGACCTGCTCCGCCAGATGGTGGATGAAGGTTGTGCCTATGCCTTCATGGAGGTTTCGAGCCATTCTGCCGACCAGAAACGCATCGGCGGTCTGGACTTCGATGGTGGTATCTTCACCAATCTGACCCGCGACCACATGGATTATCATAAGACTGTCGAGAACTACCTGAAGGCCAAGAAATCCTTCTTCGACGGTTTGAAGAAAGAGGCCTTTGCCCTCAGTAACCTCGATGACAAAAACGGCGAGGTGATGATGCAAAACACCCAGGCACGCAAGCGTCTGTACAGTGTTCGTACAGCAGCCGACTATCAGGCCAAAGTGGTTGAAGAGGCATTCGAAGGCATGGAACTGCAACTGAACGGAACCAACGTAATCACCCACTTTGTGGGCCGATTCAACGCCTCTAATCTCGTGGCAGTATATGGTGCTGCATTGGAACTCGGCGCCAAGAACGAAGAGGTTCTGGTCAAGATGTCAGAACTCATCCCAGTCAATGGCCGTTTCGAATCCATCCGTTCACCAAAAGGATTCTCTGCCATCATCGACTATGCCCACACCCCAGATGCCTTGGTCAACGTACTGGGCACCATCCGCGAGATTCTGGATACCAAGAACGAAGGCAAGGTCATTACCGTTGTCGGTTGCGGTGGCAACCGCGATAAGGGTAAACGTCCGATCATGGCCAAGGAGGCTGCTTTACGTTCCGATCGCTTGGTTCTGACCAGCGACAATCCACGCTTCGAAGAACCAGAGGATATCCTCAAGGACATGGAAGCCGGTCTCGACAGCCAGGAACTCAAGGACAAGACGATTACCATCTGCGACCGCCGCGAAGCTATCCGCACAGCTATCCTTCTGGCCCAGAAGGGCGATGTCATTCTCGTTGCCGGCAAGGGCCACGAAGATTATCAGATCATCAAGGACGTCAAGCACCACTTCGACGATCACGAAGTCGTTCGCGAGGCGATGGGATGACCCACCCCTAACCCTCCCTCATAGGGAGGGAGAAGAATGAAGTAATGGGTCTATTGAGAACAAAAAAAACAAATTAATTAACCAAATATCCCCACGCAGTTGGTAACTGCGCCCTCCCTTGCCAAGGGAGGGTTGGGGGTGGGTCTTTATGTTATACTACATCTTCAGATATCTCAACGATGTTTTTGACGTACCAGGAGCTGGTATGTGGGGCTACATCTCTACTCGCGCCATTGCAGCAATGATCTTGAGCCTTTTCATCTCGACCATGTTTGGCAACTGGTTCATCAACTACATGAAGCGCAACAACAAGGTCGAAGTGCAGCGAGATGCCGAAACCGATCCGTTCAACGTCGGCAAAAAGGGCGTACCAACCATGGGCGGAATCATCATCATTGCAGCTACCATCGTCCCTTGTCTGCTGTTGGGACGACTCCGCAACATCTATATGATCATGATGCTGGTCACAACCGTCTGGTTGGGTCTGTTGGGTTGGCTGGACGATTTCCTGAAAGCCAAAACCAAAGACTATGACCGTCTGCCAAGCCTGTTGCGCCTGATCAGCGAGTTCCGTGGCACCAGTACAGCCTATCGCGAGAAGAACAAGAATGGTCTTCGACCAATCTACAAACTGCTCGGTCAGTTTGTGCTGGGATTGGGCATTGGACTTGTACTCTGGTTGAGTCCGGATGCGGTAGTCCGCGAAGGCGGAGAGTTGATCAAGACCACCAGCACTACCCTTCCGTTCATCAAGGGCCATAACCTGGATTACGCTGGATTATTCGGTTTCCTCGGAGATTGGCAGCAGGCCGCTGGATGGATATTCTTTGTATTCGTAGCCACCTTCATCGTCATGGCCGTCAGCAACGGTTCGAACCTCAACGACGGCTTGGACGGCATGTGTGCCGGCAACTCTGCCATCATGATGGTAGCGTTAGGACTGTTAGCCTACTTCTCCAGCCACGTAACATTTGCTCACTATTTCAACATCATGTTCATACCTGGATCACAGGAGCTGGTAGTCTTTCTCTCGGCATTCGCCGGGGCATTGATCGGATTCCTCTGGTTCAACATGTATCCTGCCCAGGTCTTCATGGGCGATACCGGTTCATTGGCCATCGGAGGTGTGATTGGTGTAACAGCCGTCATCATCCATAAGGAGCTGATGATTCCTATCATCTGTTTCGTCTTCCTGGCCGAAAGTGTTTCGGTCATCCTTCAGACCAACGTAGCCAAGATAGGTAACAAACGCGGAAAGAAGTGGCGCATCTTCATGCGTACTCCAATCCACGATTCGTTCCGTGTTACCCCACAAATTGCCGACAACATGGTCAAGGCTGGCATCAATCTCCAGAAGATTCCTTTCCGTTGGATCTGTGGATGCCAGCATGAGAACCGCATCACAATGCGTTTCTGGATTGTTACGCTGATTACAGCAGCTTTAGCGATATTAACATTAAAAATTCGATAATAAAAGAGAACTACTATGAAAAGAATTGCAGTATTGGGCGGAGGCGAAAGCGGTGCAGGTGCCGCTGTGCTTGCCAAAGTAAAGGGTTTCGATGTCTTCCTCTCGGACATGTCTCCTATCAAAGACAAATACAAGGAATGGCTCAACAAGTGGGACATCCCTTATGAAGAGGGACATGAGCATACCGAGGAACTGATCCTGAATGCCGATGAGGTGATCAAGAGCCCAGGCATTCCTCTGACCGCTCCACTCATCCTTAAGTTGATGAAACAAGGCACACCAATCATCTCCGAGATTGAGTTTGCCGGTCGATATACCGACGCCAAGATGATCTGTATTACCGGTTCCAATGGCAAGACTACCACCACCATGATGACCTACCACATCCTCAAGGAGGCTGGTTTGAATGTAGGTCTGGCAGGCAACGTCGGCAAGTCATTGGCCTTGCAGGTAGCAACCGAGAAGTTCGACTACTATGTCATCGAACTCTCATCCTTCCAGCTGGATAACATGTATGAGTTCAAGGCCAATGTCTCAGTCATCATGAACATCACTCCAGACCATCTGGACCGCTATGACCACAAGATGCAGAATTACATCGATGCTAAGTTGCGAATTCTGCAGAACCAGGATGAGAAGGATCATTTCATCTTCTGGAACGAAGATCCTATCGTCACCAAGGAGATCAAGAAACGCGAGCCACTCCGCATGCAGCTCATTCCATTCACGGGCAAGAGCCTCAAGGAGATGGGCGACAAGCCTCTCACTCCAGGCGCCTACATCAAGGATGGTAAGATGGTAATCGATCTCGTTGATCAGATGATCGACATCGATGTTGACGATCTACCATTGCCAGGCCCTCACAACCTGTACAACACCATGGCTGCTACCATTTCGGCCGGTATTGCAGGTATCAAGAAAGAGGCTATCCGCAAGGCTTTGATGTCATTCAAGGGTGTAGAACACCGTTTGGAGAAGTGTGGTGTCATTGATGGTGTTCAGTACATCAATGACTCAAAAGCCACCAATGTAAATTCCTGCTGGTATGCCCTCATGTCGATGAAGACCCCAACCGTCCTCATCCTAGGTGGCAAGGACAAGGGCAATGACTATACCGAGATCGAGGAACTCGTCCGCGAACGTTGTACAGCACTCGTCTATATGGGCTTACACAACGAGAAATTGCATGACTTCTTCGACAAGCAGGGCAAACCTGTAGCCGATGCACTTTCGATGCGTGAAGCATTGGAGAAGTGTCGTGCATTCGCCAAGCCAGGTGACACCGTACTGCTCTCACCTTGCTGCGCTTCGTTCGACCTCTTCAAGAGTTATGAGGATCGCGGAGACCAGATGAAGGCCATCGTGGCAGAGTGGGTTAAGGGTTAACGATTAACGATAAGCGATAAGAAAATTGGCAAAGAAATCAGGCATTAGCACGCTGATGGGCGGCGACAACTGGATCTGGGGCATCTATTGCATCCTGATCTTCATATCCATCATTGAGATGGCCAGTGCATCGAGCAGATTGGCCTATAGGCAGATTACCAACGATAATCCGCTGACCGGTCATGCCAAATTCCTGATTATCGGTTTCTTTGTTTTTGTCTGGGGATTCCAGAATCTGACACGAGCCAATATCAAGTGGGTAAACCTGTTTGGTACGCTCTGTTATGTGGGAGGTGTCTTGCTGATGGCGGCACTGCCAGTGGTTGGTACCAGCGTCAACGGCGCTTTCCGTGACATTGCAGGCATCCAGCCCGTTGAACTCTGTAAGTTAGGCGTTGTGATATGCCTGTGTCGAGCGGTAACCAATCCGAATTGGGACTTCCGGTCCAAGATACTTCCCAAAGACAAAGAACCAAGAAGGTTCGCCCTCATGCTCTTCATGATTGCCCTGGCAGCAGGTCCGATTGCTATTCAGAATCTCTCGTCTGCACTGATTCTGGGATTCGCATCATTCGGAATCATGTTTGCGGGCGAAGTGAAGTTCAAATACCTGTTGCGTACCGTTGGCGTATTGGCCATCGTCGGTGGTTTGTTTGTGGGTGCACTCTTTGGTCTGCATCAGCTGAATGCCAGTTCAGAGGCAGCAGGTGGACGACACCACACAGACATGGGTCTGGTCAGCCGTGCCAACACCTGGGAATATCGTTTATTCCACGGTGACGACACCCCTTTATGGGAACAGTCTCTTACCGACGAGAATACCCAGGTACTCTGTGCACACATGGCCATAGCCAATAGTAAGGGTGTCGGAAGGTTCGTTGGCGAAAGCCAGTTACGCGATCATCTGCCAGAAGCCTATTCGGACTATGTCTATGCCATCATCTTCGAGGAGACGGGTGTATTGGGTGCAGCCTTTGTCATGCTATTGTATTTTGCACTACTATGGCGATGCTACCACCTCTCACTCCGCACCAGCAACCCATTGATCCGTATGCTGATGATTGGTCTACCGCTCATCATCGTGATCCAGGCATTGATTCACATGGGAGTCTGCACCGATGCGATGTTCGTTACCGGACAACCCTTACCGCTCATCAGTCGAGGTGGTATGTCGGGCATGGCAACTTCAGCCTGCTTTGGCATCCTGTTAGGACTAAGCAGCACCATCGAACGCGAGGAGGCCAGCAATAGTCAATCTTCGAATGAGGAGTAACATTTTGTTTTATTGATATAGAATAACACACATATATAATATATAGGTATATGAAAGTACTTATCAGTGGTGGAGGTACTGGCGGACACATCTTCCCCGCCGTATCAATAGCCAATGCGATCCGTGAAATGGAGACAGATACTGAGTTTCTGTTCATTGGCGCATTGGGTCGCATGGAAATGGAAAAGGTTCCGGCCGAAGGTTACAAGATCATCGGCTTGCCGGTACGCGGATTCATACGTCCATTGTTCCACCCAGGTAACATCAAGGTGCTGATAGATCTCTACAAGAGCATCCGTCAGGCCAAAAAGATCATCCGAAACTTCCAGCCAGACGTCGCTGTCGGTGTGGGTGGCTATGCCAGTGCCGCTGCACTCAAAGCGGCTCATGCACTGAACATACCATACGTCCTGCAGGAGCAGAATGGTTTTGCAGGAGTAACCAACCAGAAACTGGCTCAGAATGCCAAGAAGATCTGCGTTGCCTACCCAGGCATGGAACGATTCTTTCCTGCTGACCGCATCGTTATGACCGGTAATCCGGTTCGACAGAAGTTGCTGGAATGTACAGCCACACCTCAGGAGGCACGTACTGCATTGGGATTGGACCCAGACAAGAAGACCCTCTTCATCACGGGCGGTAGCTTAGGTGCCCGTAGCGTGAACAACGCCATTGCTGCTGGTCTGAAGCAACTTGCCGATGCCGACATCCAGGTACTATGGCAGACAGGCAAAGCCGATGGCGACAAGTGGGAGAAAGCCGTCGAAGCCCTCACAAAACAACAGAACAACAAAACAACAAAACAACAAAACAACGCGCAGCAACTAATCCACCCAACCATCTTCGTGAGTGACATGGCTATGGCCTATCGTGCAGCCGACATCGTCATTTCGCGTTCAGGTGCAGGAGGTGTGAACGAGGTCTGCCTGTTGGGCAAAGCTGCCATCTTCGTGCCACTGCCTACCGCAGCCGAAGATCATCAGACGGCCAATGCACGTGTCCTTTCGGATGCGGATGCAGCTATCCTCTGCCCTGACAACGAGGCTCCAACACGCTTGGTCAACGAGGCCATTGCGCTTATCAATGATCCGGAACGTATTGCCCGCTTTGAGGTGAATGCCAAGAAACTCGGAAAGTTTGGTGCAGCCGAGACCATCGCTAAGATTGTGATTGAGACAGCCCCTAACCCCTAACCCTTTCCCCGGTCCGGGGCAAGGGTGTATATACAAAAAAATATAAAACAAAACATGAATAATAACAATAATACATTAGGCAATCACGCCCTTGCCCCGGAACGGGGAAAGGGACTGGGGAAAGGGGCTATCTACTTCGTCGGTGCTGGTGGCATTGGAATGTCTGCCCTCGAACGCTACTTTAACCAGAATGGTTACAAAGTGGGCGGTTACGACAAGACACCTTCGCCATTGACTGAGAATCTCATTAAGGAGGGCATCGACATTCACTTCGAAGATAATATCGAGGCGGTTGATTCATGCTTCAAAGATCCTGCCAGCACACTCGTATGCTATACTCCAGCCATCCCGAAGGATCATGGAGAGTTGTGTTACTTCCAGCAGAACGGATTCGAGGTAGTAAAGCGCAGCAAACTGCTAGGCTTGATTACCGAGTCGAAACGTGGACTCTGCATCTCAGGCACCCACGGCAAGACAACCACCTCAAGTATGGTTGCCCACATCCTCAAGCAGAGTCATGTGGATTGCAACGCTTTCCTCGGTGGTATCCTGAAGCCTTACGAATCGAATCTGATGCTTTCGCAGAAAAGTGACCTGACCGTCATCGAAGCCGACGAGTTTGACCGCTCGTTCCATACACTTTCGCCCTATATGGCCGTCATCACAGCCTGCGATCCGGACCATCTGGATATCTATGGCACAGAAGAGGCCTATCGCGAAAGTTTCGCCCATTTCGTTTCGTTGGTCCGTCCTGACGGATTCCTTCTGAAGCACAAAGGCATCAAAGTCGATTGTTCCCGTCTCAACCCAAAGGCAAGATATGCGGAATATTCATCGACCGAAGAGGCAGACTATTATGCCACCAATATCCGCATTGGCAATGGAACCATTCTGTTCAACTACGTGGCCAAACAGGAAGGTATTATCATCAAGGATCTTGAACCAGGCGTGCCAGCCCCAATCAATGTAGACAATGCAGTTGCTGCGCTGACTATCTGTCTGCTGAATGGATGTACAGAACAGGAATTACGCGATGGACTGAAGTCTTTCGGTGGTGCCAAGCGACGTTTTGATTTCTACATCAAACGTGACGATTTGGTGATTATGGATGACTATGCCCACCACCCGGACGAGGTACGCGCTTCGTTGGCTTCGGTCGCAAAACTGTTTGAAGGCCGTAAGGTAACCGTTGCCTTCCAGCCACACCTCTACTCTCGCACACAGGACCTCGTCGATGGTTTCGCTTCGGCCTTGAGTATTCCACAGCGCACTATCCTGTTGCCAATCTATCCTGCTCGAGAATTACCTATTCCTGGAGTTACCAGCGAGTGGCTGCTGGACAAGATTCAGTCATCCGACAAGTGTGTCGTCAAGAAGGAGGAACTCATTGATTACCTGAAGGGACTTCGTGCCAAGGGTGATCTGGATGTTCTCGTTATGATGGGTGCCGGTGTAGACATCGAACGCCTGGTGCAGCCTGCCTGCGATGCCCTCAATTGTTAATTGTAAAGTGTTAATTGTAAAGTGTTCAAAGTTGTACTGAAAACCATCGGAGTAATGTTGCTCATTGCCTACTTGGCTGTGTGCGGCTTCGTGTGGCGTATCGGTGAACCGGAAATGATCTACAAAGATTACCGCATCGTGGTATGTGACTCTACCGACGCACAGTTCATCACAAGAAGCGATATTCTCAGAATCATGAACAGTGCCGATTCGCTGAAACCGGTCGGCAAACAGGCCAAACAGTACAACGCCTTTGCACTTGAACAGGCACTCGAGAAGAATTCTTTGATCGCCAATGCAGACTGCTACCCTACCCCCGATAGCCTGCTCCGCATTGATATCTATCAGCGACATCCTATTCTACGCATCAAGAGCGAAGACATGGGCCGAGATTTCTACATCGACGAAGATGGCGAGTTGATGGCTTACAAGCCAAGCAAGAAAGCCGTCGACGTGCCATTAGCGACAGGCCATATCTCGAAGGAGATGGCCCAAGGAGATCTTTACACCCTGGCCAATTATCTGATTCATCACAAAAAGTGGAATCGCAACATCGTGCAGATATATGTCGATTCACAAGGTGATATCCGTCTGATTCCTGCCAAGGGCGATCACACCATCCTATTGGGCTCGGTAGAAGACTGCGAGACCAAGTTCGACCGACTGGAGACCTTCTACGAAGAAGTGTTGGACGAAAAGGGATGGAACTCTTACAAAACCCTCAACCTGAAGTTCAAAGGTCAGGTTGTTGCCGAAAAGAAATAACTACTTTAATCTTACGATATGAATTCAAAGACATTAACCGCCGCCATCCAGTTTGGTTCGTCACGTATCTGTGCCGCAGCCGCCTGGATTGACAAAAATGGTCACTACGAAGTGACCGCCATCGAAAGCGCCTCAAGCACAGGCTGCATACGCCATGGATGTGTCGTCAGTATCGACGAGACCGCCGGACGCATCAAGAGCCTGATGCAGAAACTCTCTAATCGTGTCAAGACACAAGGCTATGGAGGGCTCGATGCTGCCTATGTCGGAATTTGCGGTATGTCGATGCATTCAATGGAGTATCAGCCTGCAGTTCTGGCAGGCGAGGATCTGATCATTACGGGTGAGATCCGCCAACTGCTGAGCCAGCAGAGCATGAACCTGAAAGTGCCGGATTATGACATTGTCGGTCTGCACAGCAATGGCGAACACATCGAGGGACAGCACGTCATTGGTCACCATCAGCTGATTCTGGCCGAAAGCCGATTGAAGAACGGCATCCTTTCGGCCATGGAGAGAGCCCACATGCGTGTCGCTGGCGTTTATGCAACTCCGCTTCTCCTGGGCGACATGCTGACCGACGAGGAGAAACAGAAGGGCTGTCTGCTGATTGACCTGGGTGCTCAGTTGACCACCATCTCAATCTACGCCAACAACGAGCTGAAGTTCCTGACGGTTCTGCCACTCGGCGGCGATACCGTCACCCAGGATATTGCCACACAAGGCATGCGTTTCGATGAGGCCGAGGAGCTCAAACAGAAATGGAGCAATGCTTCGCGCATGTCCGAAAATATACAAGGATCTCTGGCTATGCCAAGTTCCATCTCGCTCAAGGAGCTGAATGTTATCGTTGCCAGCCGTTTTGAAGAGATCATTGCCAATGTTGCCAACCAGGTAGAGAAAGCGGGGTACAAGGGACTGCTGGAAGGTGGATGTATCCTAACGGGTGGCGCCTCGATTCAAAAGGGATTGACGGCCATCTTGAGCAAACGTCTGGAGATTGGCCGCATCTGTACCCGCAGTTGCTCGAATATCAGGTTCGGTTCATCGGAGCGCAAGCCAAATCTGGCCTCCCTGATGTCGATGCTGATTTATTGCAACGAATCGTGCGAGGTCAAGCAGGTTGAAAAAACTTTGCCAGAGCCACAGGTAACCAAGCCAACCTCAACCATCGACCTGAGTTCTACACGCAAGAAGACCACGGGTGGTATCCGTGATTTCTTCGGAGACCTCTTCTCGGGCATCGATGAGAATTAAGTAATCGGAATAGAAATCCTTTCACCCATTATAGAATTATGGAAGATATGATGAATGACATGATGCAGGATCAAAACAACGTTGACTTGCAGCCGAAAGACGAAGAGACATTGCAGTTCAACTTTCCACAAACCGTTGAACAGACTCACAGCATCATCAAAGTTGTTGGTGTAGGTGGTGGTGGTTCCAATGCCGTCCGTAATATGTACGAAGAGGGCATCCAGGATGTCACCTATCTCATCATCAATACCGACAAGGCAGCCTTGAAGAACTCTCCGATTCCAAACAAACTTCAGATTTCGGAAGAGGGTCTGGGAGCTGGTGCCGATCCTGACATGGCCGAAGCCTATGCACTTCAGTATGAAGATTCAATCCGTACAGCCCTCAGCGATGGTACCAAGATGGTATTTATCACCGCCGGCATGGGTGGAGGTACCGGTACAGGCGCCTCGCCAGTTGTAGCTCGCATAGCTCACGAATTGGGCATTCTGACCATCGGCATCGTCACGATTCCATTCAAGTTCGAGGGTCAGAAGAAGATCATGATGGCGCTCAAGTGGGTCGAAAAGATTCGCAAGCATGTTGATGCTCTGCTCGTAGTCAACAACAACCGCCTCACCGAGATCTATCCGGACCTGAACTTCTTCAATGCGTTCAAAAAGGCCGACGATACCCTCACCATCGCTGCTAAGAGCATCTCAGACATCATCAATATTACAGGTTACATCAACCTCGACTTTGCCGATGTCAAGAAGACTTTGAAGGACAGTGGTGTCGCCCTGATTTCTACCGGTCAGGCATCGGGCGAGAACCGCTTGAGTGCTGCGATTGCCAGTGCCACCCAGTCGCCATTGCTGCAGGACAACGAGATCTCCAAGGCTCAGCGTCTGCTCTTCGAGGTATGTTTCTCGCAGTCCAACCCACTCTCAATGTCAGAGATCGACGAGCTCAACGCCTTTGTTGAGAGCCTCGACAGCAACATCGAGGTCATCTGGGGTGCATTGCAGGATGACTCCCTCGGTGACGATGTCCGCATGATCCTTCTGGCCGCCGGCTTCGAAATGGATGGCGTAACAGGTGCTGTCCGTCCGGCAAGCAACGAAGACATCTACAAGAAAGCTGCACAGCAAGCCGCAGAGCAGGCTGCGAAAGAGGCTGCAGAGCAGGCTGCCAAATTGGCAGAAGAGGAGCGAATCCGAAAGGAAGAGGAGGAGAAAGAGAGAAAGCGTCAGGAGCTTCTGCGACAGTTGCAAGCCCTGGACAGTGATACTCAAGCACCGGCTCCAGCCCCTGCCCCTGCGCCAACATCGACCCCTGCACAACCAGTGGCTGAGCCAGTCGTAGCCGCTCCAAGTTATGAGCAGCCAATAGCACCTCAGTCTGCACCAGCGTCTGTGGCTGAACCCGTAGCTGAAGGTCCTAAGCCTGTCGCTGCCAGCAATGTGGACGAAGCATTGGAAAATATCCGCAAGTTCTATGGCGAAGAGACTGCCGAAGAATACCGCATGGATCAGATCCGCAAGAACTACTATCTGCTGGACAAAGCCGACCTGACCAACGAACAGTTAGTGAGCATGCTCGAACACATGCCTGCCTACAACCGTTCTTACGAGCAGCTCTGTGAATTGAAGAAGGCATCACAGCAGAAGCCTTCCAACCAGCCGACACCTAAAAACGATGGCAGTATCTTTTAATGACAATTAAAATCCACAAAACGATAATATAAATGATTACAGTAAACAATCTTTGCGTTCAATTTGGTAAGCGTGTCCTGTTTCAAGATGTGAAT
The DNA here is from genome assembly GCA_045627865.1 of Bacteroidales bacterium. Taxonomy (GTDB): domain Bacteria; phylum Bacteroidota; class Bacteroidia; order Bacteroidales; family UBA3663; genus Liminaster. The sequence goes on along the minus strand of JAZQOK010000039.1, from coordinate 98,571 downwards.
CTTAAGTTCACCAATGGTAATTGCTACGGCATCATTGGCGCCAACGGAGCAGGCAAATCAACTTTTTTACGTGTCCTCAGCGGACAATTAGATCCAACCCGCGGAACCTTCGAAATGGCTCCAGGCGAGCGTCTCTCTGTGCTCGAACAGGATCACAACAAATATGATGAATATACAGTCATCGACACCGTGTTGCGTGGCAACAATGTCCTCTACGCTATCATGGAGGAGAAGAATGCCATCTATGAGAAGGCCGAGATGACTGAGGAAGACGGTATGCGTGCCGCCGAACTGGAGGAGAAATTTGCAGAAATGGACGGCTGGAATGCCGAGTCGGATGCTGCTACCCTGTTGTCAGGCCTCGGCATCAAAGAGGATCTGCACTACATGCTGATGGGCGACATCCCAGCCAAGCAGAAGGTACGTGTTATGTTGGCCAAGGCTCTCTTTGGCAACCCAGACAACCTTTTGCTCGATGAGCCTACCAACGACCTTGACCTCGACACCGTAATGTGGCTCGAGAACTTCTTGGGCAACTTCGAACATACAGTGCTGGTTGTATCCCACGACCGTCACTTCCTCGACTCGGTATGTACTCACACCGTCGATATCGATTTCAAGAAGTGCTCACTCTTCGCTGGCAACTACTCCTTCTGGTATCAGTCATCACAGTTGGCTCTCCGTCAGCAGCAGATGCAGAACAAGAAGGCCGAGGAGAAGAAGAAGGAGTTGGAGGAGTTCATCCGCCGTTTCTCTGCCAATGTGGCTAAGTCTAAGCAGACCACCTCACGCAAGAAGATGCTTGAGAAACTCAATGTCGAGGAGATTCAGCCTTCTACCCGCCGCTACCCAGGTATCATCTTCACTCCTGAGCGCGAAGTGGGCAACAAGGTACTCGAAGTACATGGCCTTGGCAAGACCGTCGAGGGTACTACCCTCTTCCATGACGTCAACTTCCAGATTGAACCAGGCGACAAGGTAGTCTTCATCAGCCATGACCCACGTGCCATGACCGCCTTCTTCCAGATTATCAATGGCGAAGACAAAGACCACGAAGGCACCTTCAACTGGGGACAGACCATCACCACAGCTTATTTGCCTTTGGACAATTCAGCCTTCTTCAATACAGATCTTAACATGGTCGATTGGATTGCTCAGTACACCTCCGATACCTCCGAGATTACCCTCAAGGGCTTCCTCGGTCGTATGCTCTTTAAGGAGGAAGAGGTTCTCAAGAAGGCCAGCGTCCTCTCCGGTGGTGAAAAGATTCGTTGTATGATTGCCCGCATGATGATGAAGAATGCCAATACCCTCATTCTCGATTCTCCAACCAACCACTTGGACATGGAGTCAATCCAAGCCTTCAACAACAACCTGCAGACCTACAAGGGTGTCATCTTGATGTCATCACACGATCACGAGTTCATCCAGACCGTCTGCAACCGTGTCATCGAACTCGGTCCTAAGGGAATTATCGATAAGCGCACCGAGTACGATGATTATATCACCGACGAACGCGTACAGCAACTCCGCGAGAAGATTTATTGATCTTCTCGCTAATACTATCATAAAAACAAAAACATAATGAAATTCAATTATCTACTTGGGACAGCATTGGCAGCAATGCTGGCAGTAGGTTTGGTCGGATGCTCAAGCGAGAAATACCAGTACCAGACCGTCGAGAACGATCCATTGAACGCAAAGCTCTACACTTTGCCTAATGGACTCAAGGTCTATATGACCGTCAACAAAGAACAGCCTCGTATCCAGACCTACATTGCCGTACGCACAGGCAGTAAGAATGACCCTGCCGAGACAACAGGTCTTGCTCACTATCTGGAGCACCTGATGTTCAAGGGAACTTCACACTTTGGCACCCAGAACTGGGAGGCCGAAAAGCCTCTCCTCGACAGCATCACAGCGCTCTATGAGATCTATCGCACCAAGACCGACGAAGTTGAACGCAAGGCTATCTATCATCAGATTGATAGCATCTCGGGCGTAGCTGCTACCTTTGCCATCCCGAACGAGTACGACAAGATGATGGCCATGATTGGTGCCGATGGTACCAACGCCTACACCAGCAACGACGTGACCTGCTACGTCGAGGATATTCCAAGCAACCAGATTGAGAACTGGGCCAAAATCCAGGCAGAGCGTTTCACCGACCCTGTCTTCCGTCTGTTCCATACCGAGCTGGAAGCTGTCTATGAGGAGAAGAACATGTCGCTCGTCAGCGACCAGCGCAAGGAGTACGAGGCACTTGATGCCTCACTCTATCCGAACCATCCTTATGGCAAACAGACCACTTTGGGCACACAGGAGCATCTGAAGAACCCATCGCTCATCAATATCCGCAACTATTTCAACACCTGGTACGTTCCTAACAACATCGCCATCTGCTTGTCGGGCGACTTCGATCCAGATAACATGATGGATATCATCACCAAGTATTTTGGTGATTGGAAAGCATCGGCAGGAGTACCAAAGTACGAGTGGCCAGCCGAAGAACCTATCACCTCACCTATCTACAAGGAGGTACTTGGTCAAGAGGCTGAAAACCTGATGATGGGATGGCGCTTCGAGGGAGCTGGCACCCGTCAGGGCGAGATGCTCACCTTCATCGATGCTATGATGAATAATGGCAAGGCCGGCCTGTTCGATCTGGATATCAACCAGAGCCAGAAGATGCAGTGGGCAGGAAACTTTATCTACGACCGCAACGAATATTGCACCTTCATCGTCATGGGTGTACCAAATCCAGGACAGACCCTCGAAGAGTGTCGTGACCTCTTCCTGGTCGAAATGGCCAAGTTGCGTAACGGAGACTTCGACGATCAGCTGATTCCAAGTGTCATTACCGACATCAAGCGTAACATGCAGAAGTCTCTGGAGGAAAACTCCAGTCGTGCCAACTACTTTGTTGATTGTTTCGTCAATGGTCAGGAGTGGGCAGACCGTGTCGGTTACATCAGCCGCATCGAAAAGCTTACCAAGCAGGACATCATGGACTTTGCCAACCAGTATCTCAAGGACGACAACTTCGCTTGTGTCTATAAGCGTCAGGGCATTGATCCAAACATCATTCGTATAGACAAGCCAGCCATCACTCCAGTCGAGGCTAATCGCGATGCTGTAAGCGCTTTTGTTCAAGAGGTAAGCAACACCGTAGTTGCTCCTATCGAACCAGTCTTTGTCAACTACGACACCGACCTCGAGAAGCTCTCGTTGAGCCATGGTCAGGAGGTTCTCTACAAGAAGAATGAGACCAACCAGACCTTCGAACTCTATTATGTTTACGAGATGGGCCACAATGCCGACAAACTGCTGCCTTATGTAAGCGAGTATACCGATTACATCGGCACCTCCGAGCTCTCGCCAGCCGAGGTTCAGCAGGCATTCTATGCCCTGGGTTGCAGCATGGGGATTTCTTGCGGACAGCGTCGCTTCTATGTCTCTTTGCGTGGCTTGGATGAGAATCTGGCTGTGGCTGTGGCTCTGTTGGACAAGGTATTGAACGATGCTCAACCAAACGATGAGGTCTATGCGACTTTTGTCGATCAGATCCTCAAGTCTCGTGCCGACAGCAAACTCTCGCAGGGTTCTATCTTCCGTGCACTCAATAGCTATTGCAACTATGGTCCTGAATATGTCAAGGCCATTACAGCCACCGACAAGGAACTGAAGGCTATGAAAGGTAGCGACCTGACCGATCGCTTGCATAATCTGACCAACATTCAGCACCGTGTGATGTATTTTGGCCCTTCTGCATCGGCTGATCTTGTCAAGATCCTCAACGAGAACCACAAGACCGCTGAAACACTTGCACCAGCCACAGCAAACGCTGAATACACCTACCAGCCAACCACCGAGACTGTTGTAAACTTCCTGCCATACACAGCCAACAACAGCATGATGAGCCAGCTCTACAACACCGGAATTACCTTTGATGCAGAATTGGCGCCTGTATTAGAACTCTACAACGATTACTTTGGTGGTTCTATGAACGGCATCGTCTTCCAGGAGATGCGCGAAACCCGTGGCCTTGCCTACAATGCCTGGTCACAGTTCCAGAGTCCTTCGACCTTGAATGATGTCTATTGCATGTATGCTCAGATCACAACCCAAAACGACAAACTTCAAGAGGCTTACACTCACTTCAACGAGATCATCGAAGATACTCCACAGTCAGAGACTGCCTTCCAGAATGCCAAGAATGCATTGTTGGCTCGACTCCGTACCCAACGTATCGTGCGTGGTACTATCCTCTGGAGCTACATCCTTGCCAAGGACTTCAATCTCACCGAAGATCCAAATAAAACAGTCTTCGAAAAGGCTCAGAACATGACCTTGCAGGATATCCTCCAGTTCCAGCAGCAGAAGATCAAGGGCGGTCACTACAACATCCGTCTGGTTTCCGATCCTAAGCAAGTTGACCTGAAGTTCTTCGAATCCATCGGCAAGGTTAACAAACTGACCATCGAAGAGGTGTTCGGATATTGATCCTTGCATAGCATATCAAAGCAACAGACCCGGCACATTCGTGTCGGGTCTGTTTGTTATTTGAAATACCTTTGCGTGTGCACCATTTAAGTCTGGAGGTTTTAACAAAACAATGAACTATAAATCATTATACCTAACAAAATAACCTGAATATTTGGAAGATTGAAGAAAATGTGGTATATTTGCGGCGTAAAAACCAACCAGAACTTGGAATAAAAAAAATCCCACGACGAATCGCAGGATGTAGAAACTACGGCTTATAGCCTTGTTGTGAAAAGTCTTCACTTCTTAGTATCTGGGCGCAAAGATAAAACAAATAATCTAATTAACCAAAGAAAATATTAAAAATCTGATATATGAGCACTAAAATTTTAGGTTTAGACCTTGGAACCAGTTCTATCGGAACCGCATTACGTAATCCGAATTTAGGAGATGACCTCAAATCTCAACTTGAATATTTCTCTTCAGACATCTTTGCGTCTGGAGTTGGTCATAATAAGAATGGCGAATATTCTTTTGCTGCAGAGAGAACAAAACACCGTTCGTCAAGACGGTTAAATGAACGACGACGTCGTCGTTTGTGGGAAACACTGAAATACTTGATAACAGAAGGGTACTGTCCACTCTCGGAAGAAGATTTACACCGATGGTGTACTTATGATAAATCAAAAGGACTTAGAAGAGAGTATCCAATTGAGTCTGTCGAATTCGATCAATGGATCAAACTTGATTTCAATGGTGATGGTCTGCCGGACTATACTAATCCATACGAATTAAGAGCAGAATTAATGACTCGACAGTTTGACTTCTCCCAACCAATTGAGAGATTCAAATTGGGACGAGCCTTGTATCACATTGCCCAACGCAGAGGATTCAAAAGTAGCAAAGGAGAAACACTTGCAGAACAAGAAAAAAAAGCAGAAGAGAAATTTGCAGTCGATGATCTAGATTTAGCAGCAGAACTGAAGAAATCAGAAGAAAAGAAATCCAAAGACTTGGAATCATTCCGTCAGGCAGAAGGATTAACCACTGTCGGACAAGCCTATGCAGCACTTTTGTCTCAAGGAACACGCATTAGGGGCAGCATATACCAAGCTGTCAGAAGCCAATATAAAGATGAAATCTATGCGATATTCAAATTTCAGGATGGATTGAGTCTTGAAAGCAGTCTCTACAAGCACATCATGAGTGAAAAGAAAGGAGAAGGTAGCATTTTCTATAAAGAGCCTCTTCGTTCACAAAAAGGGAATGTTGGCAAATGTACACTCGAACCCAATAAAGCCCGTTGTCCACAAAGTCACCCTGTCTATGAAGAATTTCGTGCATGGTCCTTCCTAAACAACATCAAGTATCGAGAAAATGGCAGCATAGAAACACCATGGATTAATCTTTCTCTTGAGATAAAAGAAGAACTCTACAAAGAACTGTTTTTAGGCAGAGTAAAGTCAGATTTTCAGTTCAAAGAGATTCGAGAGAAACTCGAGAAACGACTTGGAGTCAGACTCTACTATCCAACAGATGGTGGCGTACGTACCATTAATTACAAGGACAATGTCTGTGTAGGCGGTTGTCCTATCACCGCGCGACTGCGGAAAATGTTGGGTGAGAACTGGTCTGCATTTAGCCAAAAAGGAAGCAAAATTCGACCCACACACAGCAAAAACAAGTCCACACATCAAGTTTGTTATACCGCCGAAGATATTTGGAGTGTATGTTTTGATGCCGAAGAAATAGAAGATGTACTGGACTTTGTTCAAAACAGATTAGGATGGAACAAAGAGGAAGAGAGGAGTAAAGATGTTATTCAACTCTGGAAAGCCATCCGACCTGCCTATGCGATGTTAAGCCGCAAAGCAATGACCAACATCAACGAAATGCTCCGCATGGGACTTATCTATTCGGATGCCGTGTTGATTGCCAAACTCCCTGACTTGATTGGCAGAGAGCAATGGTGCACGATCAAAAACAAGTTTATTCAGGATTATTCCAATAGAATCAAGCCGAATGTTGACAGATCAAAAATAATCGTAAATATAGTCAACCGATTAATTGCTGACTATAAGTCTTTAGGTTACGAAACCGGTCAATTTGCATACAAGGATTTCGAATATCGACTGCAAGAAAGTGATCATCAGGACATATTAAATAAGACCATCAATGTACTTGGCAAAAAGAGTTGGGAACTTATGGATGCAGAAGAACAGGAGTATTATCTGGTCGAGGTAACCAAGAGATATCAAGCATTCTTCTGCGATCAGAAGCGAGACTATTGCCATTCGCCAAGACTCTGTGACTCTTTGAATGATTACCTCAAAGAAATGCTATCATGCACGTTGACAGAGCAGAAACTTGACAAATTATACCATCCATCCATGATTTCTGTCTACAAACCAAAGGATGGCAATTTGGAAAGATCCATGTGGCGCTTGGATAGTCCGAACATTGGTAGCATAAAGAATCCTGTAGCAATGCGAACACTTAATATCCTGAGACGAAAAATCAATGCTATGCTCGATGCCGGCATGATTGATCCAGAAGAGACTCGCATTGTGGTCGAAACAGCACGCGATTTGAAGGATGCCAACGAACGATGGGCGATTGAAACCTGGCAAAAAGAGCGTGCAAAGCAAAATAAGGCAATTGAGGAAATACTCGAACAAGAATTTCCTCAAAGGACCCCTATTTCGAAGGCTGACATTGATAAAGCCAGAGACTTATTGGATCAGGCAATTGACTATGCATGCGACGAAGAATACCTAAAGGGCAAGAGATTCAGCAAGGAAAAAGACATCAAAAAATACAAACTCTGGCTAGAACAAGGTTGTCGCTGTATGTACACTGGACGAATGATTCCGTTATCCAACCTCTTTGATGAAAGTACGGTTGATTTTGAGCATACAATACCTCGTAGCATATCGTTCGACAGCAGCGATATGAATTTAACCGTATGCTATGCATACTATAATAGATCGATTAAGAAAAAGCGAATACCTACTCAGCTGGAAAACTATGATAAAGCCGCCGTAATAGATGGCACAGAATATCCTGCAATAGCAGACAGATTGAGAACATGGCAGGAGAAAGTAGAACAGTTGCGCAGTAATGTAGCTTTTTGGAAAGCGCAATCGTCAAAGGCTCAGGACAAGACGCGCAAAGATCAATGTATTCGTCAGCGTCACCTTTGGCAGTTAGAATTGGACTACTGGCAGGGCAAACTCTCTCGCTTCACAATGACAGAAGTTAAGGAGGGTTTCCGAAACAGCCAGTTGGTGGATACAGGCATCATAACTCGTCACGCTGTAGCATATCTAAAGAGTGTGTTTGCACATGTTGATGTTCAGAAAGGCAGCGTTACCGCTGATTTCCGCAAAATGCTTGGTGTGCAAAGTATAGACGAGAAAAAAGATCGTTCACTCCATTCTCACCACGCAATAGATGCAACAATGCTTACCGTAATACCGGCTGCAGCTCTGCGCGACAAGATGCTTACACACTTCTACCAGAAGGAAGAAAATCCAAACGATACAATAGCGCTTGGTAGTCTGAAACGTGAAATTGCAGAATGCCATATTGGTGGTAATATTGGACAGATTCCTTTTTTTATCAATGAGAATATTCTGGTCAATCATCATGCAAATGATCGCACATTGAATCCAGCTCGTCGTCGCTGTCTGGTACGAGGAAAGGCTATTTTAGACAAATCTATGGATGGAGAATTGCATGAACGATGGACCGGTGGAGATAGTATCCGAATAGATTTACACGAAACAACTTATCCTGGTGCTATTAAGATGCTTAAGGATGGAAAGTTAGAAACTTGGATGGTTGTTCGCATCCCGGTTGACAAAGATAACTTCAAGTCGGACAAAGACATTGAAAAGATTGTTGATCCGAATGTCCGTGATTGGTTTATAAAAGCAATTAAAAAAGGTAAAGAAGCTGGTCTATCATTTGCTGAGACTATCTCCGAAGGCATTTGGCCTCTTGATTCTAATGGAATAGAAGTCAAGCAGGATAAGAACGGAAGGCCGTTAAAATCTTTGCGTCATGTACGTTGTCGTGTTGCTGCTGGCAAAGGGTTCTTAACTTATGACACCGCAAGGCCGATTCGCAATCAGTTAAACTCCTCTCAAAAAGCATTAGTCCAAATTGACAGCCGCGATCATAAACAAAAAACCTATGCCAAGAATGGTGGAAACTATCTTTTCTTGCTTTATGAAGGAATAAAGAAAGGAAAGGTGGATAGGAAATCCCGTATTATCAGTGGCTTGGACATTGCTCTCTACAATAAGGAGAAAAAATACCAAGATAAAACGATTTTGACGGATGCTAATCAATTATGCAAAGAGCCATATTATGCATCTATGACAGAAAAAGGCATCTTATATGGTCTAACTGCTATAATCAAAGTTGGGTATAGAGTGCTTCTATGGAATGAATGTCCAGATGAATTAAGAGATATGACACCAGCTCAACTTTCAGAAAGACTTTATGTGGTGCAAAAGTTCAATCATACAAGCGCAGATCATGTTTACCTTAAACATCATTTAGATGCTGGCAAAGAAGAAATTTATGTTTCTCCAGTTCCTAACGATATGAATTGCATGATTGAGCATAGAGATTTTAAGATTGATGCATTAGGGAACATTCTATTCTTTGATTAGTACATGATTAAGAAGACTCTCTATTTCGGCAATCCTGCCTATCTCTCCCTTCGGGATGCACAGCTTGTAATCAAAATACCCGAAGTGGAGAAACCTTCAAATGTATCTCAGATTATCAAGGATTCAGCCGTTATCACAAAACCTATTGAAGACCTTGGTGTGGTGGTACTTGACAACCGTCAAATAACCATCACCCAAGGACTCATTAGTGCCCTACTTGACAACAATTGTGCTATCATTACCTGCGATAGTCACAGCATGCCTACTGGCTTAATGCTTCCGTTATACGGCAATACTCTCCAGAACGAAAGATTTCGATATCAGTTAGATGCCTCACTTCCACTCAAGAAACAACTCTGGCAGCAAACAGTTTCTCAAAAGATAGCCAATCAAGCAGCAGTTTTACGCAAATGCGCCAAAGCGGAAGTCGGTTGCATGGAGGTTTGGGCGAAAGAAGTACGTAGTGGCGACCCAGAGAACCTTGAAGCTCGTGCTGCTGCATACTATTGGCGTAACTTCTGGCCTCAATATCCAAATTTTGTTCGTGGAAGAGATGGAGATTACCCCAACAACTTACTAAATTACGGCTACGCAATACTTCGGGCAGTTGTCGCTCGCGCACTTGTAAGTAGTGGACTTCTTCCCACCTTAGGCATACACCACCAGAACAGATACAATGCCTATTGTTTGGCAGATGACATTATGGAGCCATATCGGCCATACGTAGATTATCTAGTCTATGAGCTTGTTTCCAAACACAAGGAAACATTGGAGTTAAACAAAGAATTAAAGAGCGAACTTCTACAGATTCCTGCCATGGATGTACGAATCGATGGAAAGAAGAGTCCATTAATGGTGGCCGTAAGCACAACTACGTCATCTTTACAAAAATGCTTTGCTGGAGAAATCCGAAGACTTGCTTACCCAGAATATGTTTGACCGTCTAAGCGAATATAAAGTTATGTGGATTCTTGTCTTCTTTGATTTGCCAACAGACACAGCCAAAGCCAAGAAAGCCTACGTTGATTTCCGAAAGAATATCTTGAAGGATGGATTCATCATGTTTCAGTTCTCCATCTACATCCGGCACTGTGCCAGTAAAGAAAACATGGAAGTGCATCTAAAACGAGTCAGATCATTTGTGCCAGATGAAGGATCAGTCGGAATTCTTACTATTACCGACAAACAATTTGGGGATATTGAGATTTTCGAAAAACGCAGGCAAATCGTTCCTCAGACTCCAGGATTACAACTTGAACTTTTTTGAACTTTTTTCCAGTTTTTTATTGGTTTGCAATATTTACATTTCATTTTACGACTCTTAAAATAGAAAAACTAAAGCGATTATAAACTGTAATCACTTTAGTTTTTCTATTCATTTTTTTTGTTTCACGAAGCAACCATAAACCCATGTAATACAGTCGAAAACAGACATTGAGTTGTTGTTGCTAGTGCAAAGATACTAAAAAGGAAGCAATTCACAACTGACAGGCATACATGATATCGAGCATACAGTTGTTGTTGCTAGTGCAAAGATACTAAAAAGGAAGCAATTCACAACCTCAACCATTTATCGGTGTGGGGGCTTTTGGTTGTTGTTGCTAGTGCAAAGATACTAAAAAGGAAGCAATTCACAACTTTCGAGGTCGAGAGTTACCGCACAACTTGGTTGTTGTTGCTAGTGCAAAGATACTAAAAAGGAAGCAATTCACAACGACCCATTGATTCAAACCTTTTTTGGAGGCGTTGTTGTTGCTAGTGCAAAGATACTAAAAAGGAAGCAATTCACAACCACATTCGATGGTTGGTGCACATGGGATAAGTTGTTGTTGCTAGTGCAAAGATACTAAAAAGGAAGCAATTCACAACTTAACGGGCAAAGGCTGTGGCACGATGCCGTTGTTGTTGCTAGTGCAAAGATACTAAAAAGGAAGCAATTCACAACAGCTCCACAAAGGCGGCCATACTGAAGGATGTTGTTGTTGCTAGTGCAAAGATACTAAAAAGGAAGCAATTCACAACCCTTGCCCCCCCCCAATCAACCTGGCTCCAGTTGTTGTTGCTAGTGCAAAGATACTAAAAAGGAAGCAATTCACAACCCAGTCATGAAGAGAAGAGACAGAAGCTGGTTGTTGTTGCTAGTGCAAAGATACTAAAAAGGAAGCAGCGCAACTCAAGTTTTGCTCAAATCTAAAACTTCGGAAGCAGCGCAACTCAAGTTTTGCTCGAATCTAAAACTTCGGAAGCAACGCAACTCAAGTTTTGCCCGAATCTAAAACTAGAATTAAAAGAATTAGAAGAATATCAATACAAAAATTCCACAAATTCTCAAATTCTAGTGTATTGTCTCAATGATTTGAAGAATAGAGAATTCCGGTCGGACACACATCCGAGAGGAAATTCAATACACCTCCTTGGCAATCGCTTCGACCGAAGCGGAAGCATTCATCGAATAGAAATGGATGCTTGGAACGCCAGCCTGCTTAAGTTCTCGGCTTTGGGCAATACCCCACTCGATGCCAAGTGCCTTGACTTGATCATTAGAGGTACATTTTTCGAGTTCTCGAGCCAAAGGTTCGGGGAAATCGATGTGGAAAGTGCGAGGAATCATGGTGCGATGCACTAATGAGCCCAACGGCTTGATGCCAGGCACAATCGGTACGGTGATACCAGCCTTTCGACAACGATCCACGAAATCGAAATATTTCTGATTGTCGAAGAACATCTGGGTCACAATATAGCCAGCGCCCTGCTCCACCTTCAGCTTGAGATGCTCAAGATCCATCTCGAGGTTCATCGCCTCTTCGTGCTTCTCCGGATATCCTGCTACACCAAAGGTAAAGTGGCGACCCTCAGCGAGCATCTCATGCTTGGTACCATCGAGCAAAACACCCTGATTAAACTGCTGTACCTGCTGACAGAGCTGGCTGGCATGCTCCAAGCCACCCTCTTTAGGCATGAAACGGGCATCATCCTTGGCCTTATCGCCACGCAGAAGAATCAGGTCTGTAATACCGATGAAAGAGAGATCGATCAACTCATACTCTGTTTCCTGCTGACTGAAACCACTACAGATAAGATGTGGAACAACTGGAATACCATACTTCTCCTTGATAGCAGCAGCTATGGCTACGGTACCAGGACGATGGCACTCCTGCAAGCGGACAAACTGACCTGGTTGTACCTCGCGATAGATAGTATCACTACGATGTGTCGTTATATTAATGTACGCAGGATTGAAATCCTTCAATCGGTCGATGGTACGATATATCTGTTCGATGCTCTTACCCTTGACTGGAGGAAGGACCTCAAAACTGAAGGCAGTTTCATGGTCACTTTGTAGAAATTCGGCGACTGAATTACTCATTATTGTGTTGTTGTTTTTAACTTCTTTTTATCATTTTTCGGTGCAAAGATACGTTTTTTTGCACAATTTAAGGTATTCAGAAGAGAAAAATTCCCCAAAAAAGGGGCAAAAAAGTGGAAATTTCGGCTGTGCAATCGGTTTTCATGTTGTAGAACATACCGAATTATTTGGTCGACTCGGAAAAAGCCCCTATCTTTGCACCACCTTAAAGACATAACCATAAAACAATATACCTTAAATAACACAACCTGAACCAAGAATCTCATACTTGCCAAAAGCAAATTGAGAAACACTAAATAAAATAAGTCACTTGCTACTTTAAGCAAGTAAAGAAAAAAAAGGGCAGACTGCGACGGTCTTCCCTTTTTTATTTTATATAGTCTCCGAAAAGATTCAAAGACAAAAAGAAAAGGGCGTGTCCTGACACGCCCTAATAAATTATTTCTTAGCAGCCTTCTTGGCTGGAGCCTTTTCTGCTGGCTTCTTCTCGGTAGCAGGTTTCTTCTCGGCAGGTTTCTTAGCCGGAGCAGCCTTCTTAGGAGCAGGAGCGGCAGTAGCCTCGAGCTTAGCGATCTTAGCCTGAAGCTTCTCAATCTCCTTACCCTGATTCTCAATCAGCTGGAGCTGTGCAGAGAGTTCCTCGTTATCGACAGTAGATGGGAACTCCTGGTTGAGTCGAATCTGCATATCGCTGATGACATTCATGTAGTTGGTGAAAGCATCAAACGAACTGTCGTATGGCGAGAATGGAACGTATGCACCCTGCTTGGTCGACATGAACTTGAAATGGTCGGCCGAAAGAAGGTATGCAAAGTCCTGACGGAGCACCTCGTTCTTCGAGAGATGGAGACGCTCGCTAATTGAGTAGGCAGCACGGAGAGCCTCATGCTGGAGGTCATTACCCATCCAGGCGCTGACATCCTTGTCGAAGCCATCCCAGCTGATTGGGTGACCCACAGCGGCTGGAGCAACCGAAGGAATATTCTCGAAAGCCTCGATTGGAGTACAGAAGCGGATGTTCTTATCCTTGGCATTCTGTGGAAGAGCCTTGAAGAACTCGAAGATACCGGTCGAAGCTGGATGAATGCCACCAATGACGTCAAAGTTCATCGCAATGAGAATAACAGACTCCTGCTCTGGACCATTAGCAATCCAGCTCATATAGGTATGGGCATCGAGACCACCCTGGAAGTTCTGACAGATATCCTCCGAAAGCTTGGTATTACGGAACATCAAACCAACATCAGCCTTGGCGGTTGTGTTGTACATGAAGTTTGGACTACGCCAGCCCAACACATGCTTTGTACCCTCGGTGATAACACCACGGAAGCCCATGGCGGCAATTTCGGCACCAATCTCATCATTGTAGATGAAGCCGGTGTTGACGAAAGTCTTTGGCTCATAGCCGAAGGTTTCGTAGATCATCTCTTTCTGCATCTTGGCCTGTACACGGAAGTCGTCGGCATCGACCAAAGAAGAGAGACTGTGAGAGTAGGTCTCGCAGCAGAGTTCGCAACAACCCGTAGCCACCAGATCACGGACACAATCCAGGAACTCTGGACAGTACATCTCGAACTGCTCCATAGCTACACCCGAGATAGAGAGGGCAACCTTGAATTCCTTGTGGCTCTGGTTGATCATCTCAAGCAGCATTTTGGCTGCTGGGATATAACTCTGGTACGCATTACGCTTCAGAATCTCTTCGTTAGCGTAATCATCATAATAGTAGTGATCAGCACCAATATCGTAGAAGCGATACTTCTTCAGGCGGAATGGCTGATGGATCTCAAACAGCAAACATACATTTTTCATAGTTAATACAGCCCCTTTTCCCTGACCCTTTCCCCGAAGCGGGGCAAGGGAGTGGTTTGCATAACCAATCAGGTTCTCCGAGAGGCAAACGGTATTATGTTGTTAATATATTCTTGTATATAGCGGCTATGCCCAGCCGAGGAGTTTCTTATAGGCATCGACTACACGACGGCCCACCTTCTCCCATGTGATCTGGTTGACCTCATCACGGCCTGCGTTCTGCAGATACTTGTGCAGCTCCGGATAGGTAATGAGGGCATACATAGCATCGGCCATGGCGTCAATGTCCCAATAGTCACACTTGATGCAGTTGTCGAGGATTTCGCCACAACCAGACTGCTTCGAGATGATACTTGGGACGCCACACTGCATTGCCTCAAGTGGAGAGATACCGAACGGCTCAGAAACAGATGGCATGACATAAACGTCCGAAACCTTGAACATCTCATAGACCTGCTTGCCACGCAAGAAGCCAGTGAAATGGAAGCGGTCAGCCAATCCCTTCTTAGCCACAAGACGAATCATAGGTTCCATCAAGTCGCCGTTACCAGCCATGACAACGCGGGCGTTAGGTGCCTTCTGCAAACAACGGGCAGCTGCTTCGACGAAGTATTCGCAACCCTTCTGTGCAGTAATACGACCCAGGAAGGTGATAACCTTCTCATCGGTGCCACGCTTAGCCTCCATATCCAATACCTCCTGGCTCATTGGCTCGACGGCATTGTGCATAGCGATACATTTGTTTGGATCCTGATGATACTTCTGAATCACGGTCTGACGGGTCAGCTCCGATACACACATGATCAGATCGGCATGATTCATACCATCCAACTCTATCTGGAAGGTTGGGTCACCCGAATCACACATGCCACGGGTACGGTCATACTGAGTAGCGTGAACGTGAATAACCAATGGTTTACCACTTACCTGCTTAGCATGGATACCTGCAGGATAGGTCAACCAGTCATGGGCATGGATTACGTCGAAAGTCTCCTTACGAGCAATGACACCTGCCACAATCGAGTAGTTGTTGATCTCCTCAAGCAGGTTCTTCGGATAGCGGCCCGAGAAATCAATACAACCCAGATCGTTGGTATAAAGGTTGCTGAAATCAGCATAAATACAGTTACGGAGATCAAAATACTCCTGTGGATCCATGCAGTAACCATAACGCTGCTGTACATAGTTCCAATCAACATCCTTCCAGACAACCGGGGTATTGGCAGCTCCGATGATGTGGACGAAATCCTTCTTTTCGTCGCCTTGTGGCTTTGGCAGGACGAAGGTCACTTCACATTCGCCCGTATTGACCACGCCACGTACGATACCGTACGAAGCAGGGCCCAAACCTCCGAGGATATGAGGAGGCCACTCCCAGCCAAACATTAATGCTTTCATAGATATTTTTGGGATTTAATTATTTGCATAAACTTTTCTGGAGCGCAAATCGGCATCAGGCACATAGTCGTCGATGATGCGGAGGGCTCGTAAAACCTCTGCCTGATTAATGGAAAGTGACTGAGCACCGTGACCACTGAATGGTGGGTTGCCATCGAACACCTCCGAGAGGGTACCGATACAATGGCGACCCATCTCCTCTTCGTAACTCATCAGACGGCGCTTGATGAAGGTGACGCCAGAACGGGTGAAGACAGAGAGGTAAGCCTCGGTGTAGATGCCTAACAGCCATGGCCAGCAAGCACCATTGTGGTAAGCGTAGTTGCGTTCGGTCACGTTGCCCACGTAATAAGGACGATAGAGACCGGCCTTTGGAGTCAACGAGCGGATACCCTTTGGAGTAAGAAGCTCCTTGGTAACCATATCGAGAGCGGCCTTGCGGGCAGGCTTGTCGAGTGGAGTGTACTTCAAGCCAATAGCGAACAACTGGTTTGGACGAACACTGGCGTCTGCATAGGTCTCTGTAACATAGTCATAGAGGTAACCTCCAGGAGCCGTAAAGACAGACTGGAAATTCTCCTCATACTTAGCTGCCAACTCCTGCATCATGGCAACACGCTTCTTGGTCTTGGCATCCTTCTTGCCATCGAGCATCTCGAGAGCGAACTTCAGGCCATTGTACCAAAGCGCATTGAATTCAACGATGTAGCCACTGCGTGGAGTGATTGGACGGCCAAAGTCGGTGGCATTCATCCAGGTAACAGCACGATCCTCGCCCAAAGAGTAAACCAATCCGTTCGGACGGAGATCCAACTCAGGAGCGCGATCCTCGGCAATATAATCGATGATCTCCTGCACAAAGGCACCATACTTCTCCTGAGCCTTCTCGATCGAGACATACTTGGCATATTGCTGAATAGACCAAAGGGCCCACAATGGGATATCTGGAGCACCAATCTCCTGAATCACGGAATCGGTCTCACCCTCCTGCATATAGGCACGGAGAGCGGCAATGGCAGGCTCGGCAATCTTGTCAAATTCAGACTCGTTGCCAATAATCAGGGTTGAACCTGGCAGCGCGATAAAGGTATCGCGAGCACGAATCTTGAACCAAGGCCAACCTGCGATGATATAGTCCTTGCCGTTGCGGGTGAGGATATTGCTATTGGCCGAGATCTTCAGACAGTTGAAGAAGCTATCACGATGCTGGCGCAACTTCAGCTCCTTGTTGAAGAGGGTCTTGAGGTTGGCCGTCTTGATTGGAGTCAGACCTGCAGAGAAGATGATACTCTCGCCTTTCTTGATCTGTACCTCGAAATAGCCCGGCATAAAGAGGTCCTCCTTATAGCCATAGCCACGGACCTGTTCACGAGGATACTCAACTCCCACATTCCAATCGGGACAAGACTGGTACTTGCACTCCTTCGAGAGTTGCATGTAGAGCATAGGATAACCATGGTAAAGGCTTGTACCAATACCATCCTCAACAGTCTCGTAATTGTAGTTGACGTTGTTGTTTCGTTGAGTCAGTTCGTTCACACAGCGGAAAGCCAACTGTGGACGAAGCTTAAGAGTAGTTTCAGAATGTGCATCCACCAAGGTATAACGGATCAGCACACGTGGCTCGTTGGTCACCAGGAAACTCTCACGGGTCAGGATTACGCCACCCACACGGTAGGTATTGGTGGAGATGGTCTCGCAGTTAAACTCTCGGATGTACTTGTGTCCACGTGGAGCGAAGTTATCACGATCATATTTGTGAATACCGAGGTTAAACTCCGCACCATGCTGGATGACTGTTTCATCAAGCGAAGAAAGCAGTACATGGTTTTCGTTGTCCAACTCAGGCAATGGCGTAACCAGCAAGCCATGATACTTGCGGGTATTACATCCAGTTACCGTTGTAGATGAATAAGCACCATATCGATTGGTACGTAGATATTCGATAGGCAACGATTCCTCCAAATTGGTGAGCAGCGTTTTGTCAAACTTCAGATAGCTCATATTATTATTAGATTTATCGGTGTATAATTCATTTAGGTTGGTGCAAATGTAAATATTTATTGTGAGAAACGCAATTATTCAGTTGTAAAAACGTGTTTTTAGCATTCAATTTTGTAATTTTTATGTTCAAAAACATACTTTCTGAGCCAAAAAACAAAAAAATCAACCGAATTTGTTGTCCAGATATTGCCACATCAAGAATATGTTGTATCTTTGCACACAAATAAATAAAATGAGCAACACTAGAGCCGATCTGATAGAAGCAGCCCGTCAATTGTTTGCAAGCAAGGGTTTTGACAGCACTACGATGAACGAAATCGCAGAGTTGTCAGGCAAGGGTCGTCGTACCCTCTACACCTATTTCAAGTCGAAGTCTGACGTCTTCATGGCGGTGGTCGATCAGGAAACCAGTTTCATCATTGACCACATCGAAGAGATTCTGAATCTGCAGATTTCGGCCGACGAAAAACTGAAGCGCTACATCCTCTGCCGATTGGAGACTGTCAAGGAGACTGTAGTGCGTAACGGTTCGCTGAAAGCAGCCTTCTTCCGCGATGTAATCAAACTGGAACATGCCCGTCGTCGTTTGGATGTTCGTGAGTTGACCATCTTGCGAAGCATCCTGCAGCAAGGCATCGACGAAGGCACCTTCGACATCGACAATGCATCGGTCGTCGCAGTCACAATTCACTATGCACTTCGCGGCCTGGATTTGCCCAACATCCGTGGTCAGTTTACCGCCCTTGGCGTACCAACCAACAGGCTACGCCAATCAGTTTTCAATATGATATTCTATGGCATCATGGCCCAACCTGCCGTGAACCACCGCGGTTATATTGCTCCCGAAGAGAGATAATGTCAACAAATAATATAAATCATTCAAATTAAATTACTATTATGAAAATGCTTGAAGGAAAAGTAGCACTCATCACTGGTGCTGCTCGTGGTATTGGCAATGCAATTGCCCATAAGTTTGCTGAAGAGGGTTGTGACGTAGCTTTCACCGACCTTGCGCTCAATGACGAGCACATGGCCAACATCAACAAGGCTGCAGAAGAGATCGCTGCTCATGGCGTAAAGTGCATCGGTTATGCATCAAACGCTGCTGATTTCGCTCAGACCGAGGAGGTTGTTAACAAGATCAAGGAGGAGTTCGGTCACATCGATATTCTCATCAACAACGCTGGTATTACCAAGGATGGTTTGATGCTCCGTATGACCGAGGCTCAGTGGGATGCTGTAATCAATGTTAACCTGAAGTCTGCATTCAACTTCATCCACGCTGTTACCCCAATCATGATGCGCCAGAAGGGTGGTTCAATCATCAATATGTCGTCAGTAGTTGGTGTTCACGGCAACGCTGGTCAGTGTAACTACTCAGCTTCTAAGGCTGGTATGATCGGTTTGGCTAAGTCTATCGCTCAGGAGATGGGTCCTAAGGGTATCCGTGCTAACGCTGTTGCTCCTGGTTTCATCGAGACCGTCATGACTGCTCAGCTTCCTGAGGAGGTTCGCAAGGGCTGGATGGCTAAGATTCCTCTTCGCCGCGGTGGCCAGGTTGAGGATATCGCCAACGTTTGCGTATTCCTCGGCTCAGACATGTCAAGCTACGTTACCGGTCAGGTTATCCAGATCGATGGTGGTATGAACATGTAATGATCATACTCCATCTGAAAGAGTTTGAGAAAAACTTTTCTCAATATGATAATGTGGCATGAACATGTGATATAAAAAAAAGGTGCTCGATTGAGCACCTTTTTTTATCTAATTACTAAATACTAATTACTGATTACTAATTAATAAGTATAAGTCAAAACATAATCTTCTGAGATATCGAAGTAAATCTTCATCGGGCGTTTCATTTCCTCGGCTGCAAGAAGTAAGATCTTCTTCCGCCAATCCAGAAGTTGTATGGTAGTTAGATGCTGCAAATCATAATACTGGCGACCTAACACCTTAAAGGCGGTCTCCTTGGCACTCCACGCCAGATGCAACGCAAGCTGGAAATCGAGGGCAGGATCAGGAGCATTCGCCACGGCTAACTCCAGCACGGCAATCTCCTCCGGACGGAGAAAATGATTCATTACTTTCTGGACACGATCACCACGACATTCAATATCAATACCTACAGGAGCCTCGGTCGAAGTGATCACTGCGACATAACCATTGGTATGACTGATACTGATGAATGGCCCCTTCTCCAAATAGGGACGACCATCATCGTTATAGAGCACCTCTCTCTCCTCGTCGTAGAAGAGCACCTTCATGGCTCGACGAACGGCCAGAATTTCGAGCAACCTCCGACTTCCGAGTTTCAGGTTCTCAATCTTCTTGGCGAATCGTTCCGGATGCAATAATCCGGCGCGGAGTTCCTCCTCGCTTTCTGTTATTTTCCAGACAATATAATCAGGTTTCATATCGCAAAGATGTTAAGTTTTTATCAAAATACAAACAAATCATGGCCGAAAACTAACAAATATGAGAGAGAAATTATTTTTTTGTTGGAAATGTTTGGCAAAATAATAAAAATAAGTATAACTTTGCCCAAGAATAAAAAACAAATGTAGACATACGATGATACCAAACTACAAAAAAAGATTATATCTGCTTTTCCTTCGTTGTGTATTGATAGCTTTAGGCGGGGTTACGTTCTTAGCCGGCACCTTCGTTATTGATAAGATCATGGAGGAGAGAACCCAGATGGAATGTGATCAGAAAACGCGTGCTGACTTCAACAAGATGGTTGAAATCATCAGCGAAGAATTAAAACAAGCCAAACAACCCGTCATTGACTTTGTCGGCCGACTGGGCAAAGACACCACCTTCAACTACCGGGACGAAAAACAGGTTTATGCCGCATTGGAGCAGATGCTCAACGACAACTCAGGGCTCTCGGGCGCAGTAATGGCATTCGAAGACTGGGTTTATCCGAAATATGCCAATCAAAACGGCTTTGGCGCTTTGATTCGTCGAGAAGAATCCAAGTTGGTTCCCTATCAGGTTGGCGAAAGCCGCGACTTCAGACATCTCAACCAATGGTACAGCCGACAAATAGGTGGTGACCTGACCGCAGATTGGTCCAAGCCATTCTATTCAGACGACAGCATCATGATCTCGACCTTCTCCATTCCAATCCTCGAAGATGGCAACTTTGCAGGTAGCATTGGTGTCGATATTGATCTCTCCCCATTAGCTGAACGCATCGAATCCTACAGGCCCTATCCGACCAGCATTGTGGCGATGATCAACGAAGATCTGGATCTGCTGATACACCCCAATCGCTCGTATATCGGTAGCATCCGACTGGATGAAGCCATGACACGCGTTGGCATCAACCCCAAGATGCATCCGTTGTACCATTCAAAGGATCACCAGGGAGGAATCACCTACGACTATTACGGAGGACGTCGCATGGCGTTCCTCTACATACCGATTCCAGATACCCGATGGATGTGCATTCTCTATTGCCCGACAAACGAGTTATATGCACCCATTCAAAACATTCAACTCTTGTTTATTATCATAGCCGCAATTGGCCTCATTGTCATTGGCACATGGTTTGGCATACAGGTACATAACCTAATGACTCACTATAGACAGTTGACGAAATTTAACAATGGCTACGAAGACATTGAGTAAGATGTCTGAGTTCCTCCTGTTCAAACTGTTCGGTATAGAAAGCTGTACCAAGATGCGAATTTAGTTCATCGAGGGTAAAGAAACGTCCCTCGTCCACCTCATCATGATCGGGCTGAGGCGTTCCATCATAGGTAACACAATAGGCTGTTACCAGTTCCCTTTCGCGCGATGATTGCCAAACATACTGAAAAAGATAGCGGCACTGAGAGGCATCGATATGCAATCCCAGTTCTTCGCGCGCCTCACGAACTACTGCCTGTTCGAGGCTCTCACCATAATCAACATGTCCACCGACCGAGGTATCCCATCGGCCTGGAGCAATATCTTTCTTCATCGAACGCTTCTGAAGGTAGATTCGACCCTCGGCATCCATGACATGCAGGTGCACCACTGGATGCAGTGCCATTGACTTGCCATTGTGGCAATACTTGCGCGTTACCTGACCTACCACTTTCCCCTCTTCATCAATCAGAGGAAAGAGTTCCTGCCGCTCGTCCGACTGTGGATAGTTTAACTGAATCATAGAATTGATAGAAGCTATAGTAGCTATAGAAGCTATAGTAGCTATAGAAATAACTATGCGGTCCCGGAATCCCGAGACCGCATATTGTATATTCTCCTCCCTCCCCATTAAGGGGGAGGGTCGGGAAGAGGGTCTGCTTATTAGTCAGCCAACTTCGCCTTGATGAACTCGCGGTTCAAGCGGGCGATGTTAGAGATCTTCTCAGACTTAGGACACTCCATCTCGCAAGCGCGGGTGTTGGTACAGTTACCGAAGCCGAGCTCATCCATCTTGGCAACCATAGCCTTAGCACGGCGAGCAGCCTCAACCTTACCCTGTGGCAGGAGAGCGAACTGGCTAACCTTAGCTGAGACGAAGAGCATAGCAGAACCGTTCTTACAAGCTGCAACACAAGCGCCACAACCGATACAAGAAGCAGAATCCATAGCCTCGTCAGCATCTACCTTGCTAATCAGGATAGCGTTAGCATCCTGTGCAGCACCACAGTTGATTGAGGTGTAACCACCAGCCTGCTGGATCTTATCGAAAGCAGAACGGTCAACCATCAAGTCACGGATTACTGGGAAACCAGCTGAACGCCAAGGCTCAACAGTGATGGTCTCCTCGTTCTTGAACTTACGCATGTGCAACTGGCAAGTTGTGATTGCGTCATCAATACCGTGAGGACGGCCGTTGATGTAAAGTGAGCAAGTACCGCAGATACCCTCACGGCAGTCGTGATCGAATACGATTGGCTCCTCATGCTTGTTGATGAGCTGCTCATTCAAAGTATCCATCATCTCGAAGAATGACATCTCGGTGCTAACGTGCTCAACGCGATAAGTCTTGAATTCGCCCTTCTCCTTTGGGCCACGCTGACGCCAAACTTTTACGTTTACGTTAAGAAAATTTTCTTTTCCCATAATTGTATTATTTATTTAGAAGAGTGAATTAGTTCTTATAGTTACGAGTCTGTACCTTGATCTCCTGGTAGTCGAGCTTCTCCTTCCAGAGTTCAGGCTCCTGGCCCTCGCCCATGTACTTCCAGCAGCCGACATACATGAAGTTAGCGTCATCACGCTTAGCCTCACCTTCCTCGGTCTGGTGCTCCTCACGGAAGTGACCACCACAAGACTCCTCACGATGGAGGGCGTCACGTGCCATCAACTCACCGATCTCGATGAAGTCGAGGAGGCGACATGCCTTGTCGAGCTCAACGTTGAGAGAGTTAGCCTCACCTGGAACATAAACCTCCTTCCAGAAGGTCTTGCGCAACTCACCGAGGAGCTTCAAGCCCTCCTCAAGACCAGCCTTGGTACGACCCATACCAACGTGCTCCCACATGATGTGGCCGAGCTCCTTGTGGATAGAGTCAACGGTGCGGCTGCCCTGTACTGCCATGATCTTAGCGATCTTCTCCTCAACAGCCTTCTGTGCCTCAGCGAACTCAGGCAGATCGGTTGAGAAGCGTGGAACCTGGATCTGGTCAGCGAGATAGTTCTGGATGGTGTAAGGCAATACGAAGTAACCATCAGCAAGACCCTGCATCAAAGCAGAAGCGCCCAAACGGTTAGCACCGTGGTCTGAGAAGTTAGCCTCACCTGCGCAGAAGAGACCCTTAACTGAGGTCTGCAACTCGTAGTCAACCCAAACGCCACCCATGGTGTAGTGGATAGCTGGGTAGATCATCATTGGAGTCTCGTATGGATTATCGTCGGTGATCTTCTGATACATCTGGAAGAGGTTGCCGTACTTGTCAGCAACAACATCCTTACCGAGGCGGTTGATAGCGTCAGAGAAATCAAGGAATACAGCGAGACCTGTACCGTTTACGCCGAAGCCCTTATCGCAACGCTCCTTAGCTGCACGTGAAGCAACGTCACGTGGAACCAGGTTACCGAAGGCTGGATAACGACGCTCCAAGTAGTAGTCACGATCCTCTTCTGGAATCTGGTGACCCTTGATCTCACCACGCTGCAAGCGCTGTGCATCCTCGAGCTTCTTAGGAACCCAGATACGACCATCGTTACGCAGAGACTCTGACATCAAGGTCAACTTAGACTGGATGTCTCCATGAACTGGAATACAGGTTGGGTGGATCTGAGCGTAGCAAGGGTTAGCGAACATTGCGCCCTTGTGATAGATCTGAATAGCTGCAGAACCGTTGCATGACATAGCGTTGGTAGAGAGGAAGTATGCATTGCCATAACCACCAGTAGCTACGATAACGCAGTGAGCGGAATGACGCTCGAGCTCGCCAGTAACGAGGTTACGAACAATGATACCACGAGCACGCTCAACACCCTGCTCGTCCTTGATGAGGACTACATCCTGCATCTCACGACGAGAGTACATGGTAACATTACCCTTCTGGATCTGACGGTTCAATGAAGAGTATGCACCGAGGAGGAGCTGCTGACCGGTCTGACCCTTGGCATAAAAGGTACGAGATACCTGAGCACCACCGAATGAACGGTTAGCCAAGGTTCCGCCGTACTCACGAGCGAAAGGAACACCCTGTGCAACGCACTGGTCGATGATATTGTTAGATACCTCAGCCAGACGATAAACGTTAGCCTCACGAGCACGGTAGTCACCACCCTTGATGGTATCATAGAAAAGACGATATACTGAGTCACCATCGTTCTGATAGTTCTTAGCAGCATTGATACCGCCCTGAGCAGCGATAGAGTGTGCACGACGTGGAGAGTCCTGGATGCAGAAGCACTTTACCTTGAAGCCCATCTCGCCAAGGGTAGCAGCAGCAGCGCCACCAGCAAGACCTGAACCTACAACGATGATATCGAGTTTACGCTTGTTGGCTGGATTCACCAATTTCTGGTGAGCCTTATAGTTAGTCCACTTGTCAGCAAGCTTACCCTCTGGGATGCGGCTGAGTTCGGGAGCAAGAATATTTTCAGTAGCCATAATCAAATTGAAAATTTACAATTTATAATTGATAATTAACAGCAGCATCCAGTGAAACCACCATTGTTGATGATAGCAGCAACAACGACAGCAGCAAAACCGAGGATGATGATGGTAGCCCAAACATAGCTGGTGCAGATCCAACGATCCAACCATACCTTACCGCTCAAGCCAAGGGTCTGCATTGAAGACCAGATACCATGAGTAAGGTGGTACCAGATAGCAGCAAACCAAACAGCATAGATAGCTACGGTGATTGGGCATGCAAATACTGCATTAATCCACTCGAAACCTTCAGTTGCGCCATGAGCACCTTCTGTGCCAGCCAACTCAGCGAACATCATGTTATACCAGAAATCCTTCAAGTGAAGAAGCATACCGAGAATAACGATAATACCGAGAACGAGCATGTTCTTAGCTGCCCAATGTACAGGCTGCTTGCCACTAACGGCATAACGCTCGCTACCACGTGCCTTGCGGTTCTGAACAGTCAGAATGAAAGCGAAAACGAAGTGGAGGACTACCAGGCCAGCCAAACCAGCAGTTGCGATAAGCGCATACCAGTTGGTGCCGAGGAATTCACATACCGCGTCATAGTAGTGATTGCCAGCAGTAGAGCCAACCATCACGTCATAAACATAGACGAGGTTCATCGCCATGTGGAAAGTGAGGAAGAGGACGAGACTAGCGCCAGTCACACTCATCACTACCTTACGGCCGATAGAAGAGGATGTTAACCACATAGATAATAAAAATTAGAATTATTGAATAGTTGATATTAAATTTTACACGTATATTTATATGTGAACGGTGCAAATTTATCTATTTTCTGCGAAATATCCAATTTATCGCACCAATTAGTTGTGCAATTCAATTAAAAATTGCTATCTTTGCCGTATGAAAATAGCAAATATAGAGTTACCAGACCACGCTGTGATGCTGGCCCCAATGGAAGATGTGACCGATGTCGGCTTCCGTCTGCAATGCAAACAGTTCGGTGCAGACATGGTCTATACGGAGTTCGTATCGGCCGATGCGCTGATCCGTTCGATCGATAAAACGATGCAGAAACTGAAGGTGCTCGACGAGGAGCGCCCTGTCGTTATCCAGATTTATGGCAAAGATGTCGCTTCGATGGTCGAGGCTGCCAAGATTGTCGAGGAGGCACATCCAGACATTCTCGACATCAACTTCGGATGTCCCGTCAAACGGGTAGCTGGCAAGGGAGCAGGTGCTGGTCTTCTGCAGAACATTCCGTTGATGCTGGAGATTACCAAGGCGGTCGTGGATGCCGTCAAGATTCCCGTTACATGCAAAACCCGTTTGGGCTGGGACTGCGAACACAAGATCATCGTCGATCTGGCAGAACAGCTGCAGGATCAAGGCATTTCGGCTTTGGCCATCCATGGTCGTACCCGTTCGCAAATGTATAATGGTGAAGCCGATTGGTCTCTTATCCGCGAGGTGAAGCAGAATCCACGCATGCGCATCCCAATCATTGGCAATGGCGATGTAACCTCTGCCCAAATTGCCAAACAGCGGTTCGAGGAGACTGGCGTCGATGCCATCATGGTGGGGCGCGCCACCTTCGGTCGTCCGTGGATCTTCAAGGAGATCAAGCATCTTCTCACTACTGGCGAGGAGCTCCCTCCTATCCCGCTCGATGAGTGCATTCAGGCACTCAAGCATCAGGTCGAAGCCTCGGTGGCCCGCATCGGTGAGTACCGTGGCATTCTCCACATCCGCCGCCATCTGGCTGCTACCCCTGTATTCAAGGGCATTCCTAATTTCCGCGACACCCGCATTGCCATGCTCCGTGCCGAAACGGTCGAGGATCTGTACCGGATCATGGACGAGGCCACTATTCTTGCCCGCGAGTCCATGAATATAGGGCAAAGATAAAACTCCACCAATGGAAACCAATTGAAATTCAATTACTATTCCGCACAACATGCCGAATCTAAGTAATAATAACTTATGGTTGAGAAAGTGACTTTAGACAAGATGTACTTTATTTACAAGAAATCTTGTGATGTAATTAATTTCCTTAAAGGTGGACTACAAGAATCTGCATACCATGCAGCGTTGGAATGGGAACTAACTCAAGCTGGAATGAAAGTTCTGACAGAGCAGCCCTTTTCCATGTGGTATCGCGGACACCAACTATCAAAAGGTTACAAATTAGATTTAGTAATCGATGATTCTATCATTATTGAACTAAAAGCCAAGGAAGAATTGACATCAGAACATCGTCTTCAACTATTCAACTATATGAGGTTGACTAATTTTCCATTTGGTGTTTTAATCAATTTTGGGTTGGACGGCACTATTTCATTTGAAAGATATATGTACCTAAAGGAATCCAACACTGTTATATTGATTGATTGGCACGGGAATCCGGTTTATTAACTTCCCCTTCTAATTTTTATAAACGAAATCTAAATTGATTTTCAATTAATTTCAACTGGTGGAGATCATTTAAATAGAAATAGAAAATGGAGGAATGGGGATTGATTGGTCTATTTGTGGCGGCCTTTCTGGCCGGAACGCCATTTCCGATGAACTCGGAAGTGGTGTTGAGTGGCTTGCTGGTGGCAGGCGTGTCTGTGGTGCCTTGTATCCTCGTGGCTACTGTCGGCAACTGGTGCGGGGCCATCGTCAATTATTTCTTAGGAAAACTTTGCACCTACGAACAAATGTTACGCTGGACAAGAGCCAATCCACAGAAGTTGGAAAAGGTACGTTCCTTCCTAATGGGCAAAGGTTTGTGGTTCGCCCTCGGCTCCGGGCTCCCCATCATTGGCAACATTGTCATCATAAGTTACGGCATTCTACGAGCTCCCTTCTGGAAAGTTTCCGGAATCATGCTTATAGGACAATTACTTCGTTTCAGCATCTGGACACTTTTCACCATCGGATTATCCGAACTAATACATTAATATAATAATAGGAACTGCAAATTTGAGGATATTTCACGTACAATAACAATATCCTTAATGCAACAGATGACGCTACAATGCAATTCAAAGATAGCAAACATACAATCGAGTAGGAGGAAAACGAAGTGTTTTTCTTCCTACTCGATTACAATAAGCAAAAAAATAGTTATCTTTGCACTCGCAAACATGAAAAGTAAAATAACTAACCGTTTTGCTTTTTTGAAACAAACCATAAACAATTTATTTCTTAACTAACACAATCATGAAACAGAAATTACTACTTGTTTCAGCATTGCTTCTTTCCGGAGCAAGCGCTTTTGCTAGTGGCTGGGAACTTCCAACACCACCTGCTGGTGTCGATCCAGAATCTGGCAATCAGTATTACATCATGAACACTGGCGCAGGTCAGTTCCTGAACAATGGCAAAGTTTGGTTCTCTTGGGCCACAACCGCAGCCGTTGCTAATGATGGACAGTTGAGTACATTGAACGAGACAGAGGGAGTATGGACCATCCAGCGTGGCGATGGCAAGTTCACTTTCATCAGCGGTCCTGCTGATGGCCGTGGCGAGATGCACGTGGATGGCGCCAGCGCTACCAACTTCGTATTCCAAAAAGAGGGCAACACCTACCATATTCTGGTTGATCCAGCGGATGCTACCTATGGTGTTTCTGAGGCTTACGCTGCTCCTAAATGCTGGGGCTGGCAAGGTTTTGAATCCTCTCCAGTCAATGCCATCATCGGCAATCTGGATCCAACAGATAGCAATAACTATTGCGAGTGGCTTTTCCTGGATGCCGATGGTTATACCGCATTCCGTGAGGTACAGGCAGATTATCAGAACGCTGCAAAATGCGTTTTCTATGCCAAGGTACTGAAGACTGCTATCGACAACCTCAAAGCAGAATATCCGGCCATTGACGTAACCGAGGAGACTGCTGTTTACGAAAACGCAGACGGCACCAAGACCTTGAAGGATATCAACGATGCCATCGCTTCGTTGGATGCCAAGAAGAAGAAGGCTATTGCTGAAGAGGCAGAAAAGAACGCCTCTGTTCAGAATCCAGTTGACATGACCAATATGATTACCAATGCCACATTCGACAAAATGGGTGATTTCACTGGCTGGAGCGGTTCAAGCTTTGGTGCTGGTGGTACAACTTCAACTTGCGCAGAGCGTTTCCAGATGGTATTCGATACCTATCAGGATCTGGCCAATTTGCCAAATGGTGTCTTCATGGTCAACGTCGATGGCTTCTACCGTGCAGGTTCTGCCAACGAAGATTTCCTGGCAGAGCAGAATGGTACTACCTACAACTCATTCGTATATGGTATCAACCAGGCTGCTGCAGCAGATACTCTTCAGGCTGCTATTATGCACCTCTTCCATGGCATCAATTCGGAAGCTGGTATCCAGCACAAGGATGACAATGGTGATCCACTAACTGGCAACTCTATCGAAGTAGATGGACAGAAATGGTATTGCCCTAATTCTATGTTGGATTTCACCAACTACAATGGCACAACCAAGCCTGTTTCAAACCCATATTACAAGACCAACAGCGTACTTATCCCTGTTTCTGAGGGCAAGCTCCGTATCGGTGTCAAGAATGCAACTACTGTAGGTTGGACCATTGTCGATAACTTCGGTTTGACCTACTATGGCAATGGCTCTGACGCCTATGCTCTCCTTGTTGAGGACTTGAAGAAGAACCTCCAGCTTTCTGCTGATGTAGTTTGCACCAAGGACTTGAAGTCAGAATATGAGACTGCAGTTGCTGCTATTGTCGCTACCAACTACGAGGAGTACAAGGCTGCTATCGCTTCGATCGCTACCAAGAAGGCTGAGATTGACGCTAACGTTGCTGCTTGGAAGGCTCTTAAGGAGATGATCGATGAGTGCAAGAAGATCACTACCGACCCATTGTACAAAGAGATCGCAAGAGCTTTGGCTCAGCGCGTAAACCTCGACGAGCGTGCTATGACCTCATTGACTTGGACAACCGAGCAGGTTTTGGCCGAGATCGAGAACCTCAAGACCCTTTTGGATGACGCTAAGGGCAAGACTCCAAAGGGTGCTAAAATCATCATCAAGAACTACGACTTTGCCAACGGTTGGGATGGCTGGAACCATGAAGGCACCGGTGGTAACATCGCGGCAAATGCTGCTGCTAAGTGCGCTGAGGCTTGGAATGCTGCCAACTTCGACATCTACCAGGAGATTGCTAACCTGCAGGCTGGTGTTTATGAGATTCAGGTTCAGGGCTTCTACCGCTACAAGCGCGGCGATGACGCTTGGAATGCCTACTTCAATGAAGATGGTAGCCAGAAGGCCGACAAGCCTGAGGTTCCTGCATTCATTTACATGAACGACAGTCGTACCCCACTGAAGCAGGTATTCGAATATCAGGAGAACCGTTTGGATTCGCTCTATAAGGGTACTGAGTTCTATACCGACAAGCTCGAATTTGAGGATCCAAACAATCCAGGTGAGATGTTGATTGGCAAATACATCTATCCAAACGATATGACTTCTGCTGGTAGGGCATTCGACAAGGGCGCTTATTCAGTATCTGCATACAGTGTTTTGGCCAAGACTGGTGACAAGCTCCGCTTCGGCATGAAGGGTTCTTCAAATCAGGCTGGTGACTCATGGGCTATCTTTACTCGCTTCATTTTGATCTATCAGGCATATGATGCAACTATCATCAACAATGAGTTGGCAAAGAATGTTGAGAAGATTAATACTGCTACGCTGGGTAACAATGTTCAGTTCGAGGGCCAGTTCCTCGGCAAGGACATTAAGGCAGAGGCTGATTCACTCTACGCAGCAATTCAGGCCTACATTGCTTCGTCTGGTAATGAAGAGGATGGCGAGGCTCGCTTCAACGCACTCTCTGAACTTTATGCATTGGTTACCAAGATTGACGAGTCAATGGCATTGTTCGCAAATCTCCACGAGAAGCTCAATGCATTCAATGATGCATACGAGAACTATGCTGATGCTCGCGAATCTGTACGTAAGCAGGCTGAAGTCCTTTTGACCAACACCAACGAGGCATTGGCCGCAGATCAGCTCACTGATGCTGAGGCCGAGGCTATCATCGAGAGTATTAATGTTTTGACCCGCCAGTTGGCTGTTCCTGGTTCAATCGATGAGGCTTCGGACGAAAATCCTGCCGACATCACTGGTGTTATTATCAACAACAGCTTCGAGGAGGGCAACTTGAATGGTTGGACCGTTGCTCAGGGTACAGGTGACACTGGTGCGAAGGATAACAGCAATGCTACTTACACCATCAGCAACGCCGACGGTTCATACGTATTCAACACATGGAGTGGTTCTGCTATCGAGGGCGGCTTCTTTGTATCACAGGACATTGAGGGTCTCGGCCTTCCAAAGGGCACTTACGAACTCCGTGCTTTGCTTGCTTCGGATGCCGACAACGTAATCACCCTTTCAGCCAACAATGCTGGAAAAGAGGCTACCATGGTCAACGACAAGAGCTTCGCCGAGGAGGTTTCTGTATTCTTCAAGATTGAAGAGAATGAGAAGATTACCATCAAGGCTGCTTCTGAGACCTGGTTCAAGGCTGATTACTTCCAGCTCTATTACTTTGGCCAGGATTCTTCACACGATACCAGCATTAAGGCTATCGAAGAGAACGCTGCCGCTAAGGAAGTTGAGTTCTATAGCGTAAGCGGCTCAAAGAATGTATCGCTCCAGCAGGGAATCAACATTGTTCGTCGCATCGATGCCAAGGGCAACGTGAAGACCTACAAGGTGATTGTTCGCTAATCATATATCAAATCAAGGGTGGGACCGGAATGCGGTTCCACCCCTGGTTTTTCTTTTATTGCGTTTTTAGGAATTGGGATAGATCAGAGAAAAAGACTTTAAACAAGGAACAGACAGTTCCTCTCTTATACTGGAAATAATTAAACTCATTATATATTATACAATGATCAAACATCTTTTTAATAAGAATAACAGACGATGGCTGCCTGCATTGTTGCTGGCATCTTTGGTCGGTTTATTCCCCTCGTGCAAAAAAGATATATTAGAAGGCCAACCCGAGTGGTTGGGCAATTCTATTTACGAGCGATTGCAAGAGGGTATTGTGGTAAATGGCCAGTTGCAGTCGTTCAACTATATGTTACGACTTATTGACGATCTGGACCAGACGGAGGTACTTTCTCATACCGGTTCCAAAACAATGTTCGTCGCAACAGACGAAGCGTTCGAAGAGTGGTTCAAGAACAACTCTTGGGGAGTCAGAAACTACGACCAGCTCTCTTCCAACCAGAAGACCATGCTGATGAACAATGCCATGATCAACAACGCCTATCTATTGGAGTTGATGAGCAATGTGGCAGGTAACCCTCCACAGGGAGGTTTGTGTATGCGTCGTCCAACCGCTGCTACCATCTATGATACTGTCTATACAGTTACACCCGAGAATATGCCTGTGGATGCTATGCTCGACGAAGACCTGGATGTTTGGAAGCGTTTCCGCGAAAACAACAAGTCGATCAAGATTTTCAAGGACAATACAGTGGCTCCAATGATCCACTTCCTGCCACGATTTATGGCAAAGAACAAAATCACAGATTCCGATTTGAGCAAGTTGACCAATGGATCGTCGAACTCAATTGCCGATTCATGGATTAATGGACGCAAGGTCATTAGCCAGGAGCAGACTTGCAAAAACGGTTATATATATGTTGTGGATGGCGTTATCGAGCCAAGCCGCAATATGGCGCAGATTATCGAGCAGAATCCAAGCACTCAGCTTTGGGCAAAAATGATGAACCGTTTTGCGGTTCCATTCTATGATTACGAAAATTCGCGCGAATACAATCGTATCAACAATACCAACGACTCGATTTATTCGCTAAAATACTTCTCAGATTTTACGCTGAAGATTAATAGATCAGCTGGCATCCTGATGCATCCATACGTTGACAATGATACTTTGGTTGTTCCTGGCCGATTGGCATTCGACCCAGGTTGGAACACCTATATGTACAGAAATCCAATGGGATATGATGCACACTACGATGCTGGTGCCATGATTGTGCCAGATGACTCTGCAGTCATGCGTTGGTGGAATGGTGCAGGTGCAGGTCTTCAGGCTGAATACCACGAATTAGATAGCCTGCCTATAGCTACTTTGGCTGTTCTGATGCGTGTTCATATGCTGCCTTCATTCATTGAATCGGTTCCATCCAAGTTCAATACCATTGTCGATGATGCCAAGGTCACCTTGGGAATTACGGCAAATGATGTAACCAGATGCTATATGGGTTGCAATGGCGTTGTTTATGTCAGCTCGAGCGTATTCCCTCCAAGCGAATTCCGCTCAGTCATCTATCCGGCACTGGCCAGCCAGAGTCTGATGGGCGTCATCTACAATGCTGTCAAGGAGTACGATTTCGGTCCGTTCCTGAACTCCATGGAATCTGATTTTACCATGATTCTGCCAAACAATACAGGAGCCAGTATCAATCCTAACAACACCGAAAAGAAGTACATGCAATATCTCGATCCATGTACCTATGGCTTGACCGAGCAGGTTTTGTATGAATTCTATTTTGACCAAAAGTCTCAGAAAATCAAAGCTGATCGCTATATCGTGACAATTGACGAGAAGGGCAATCCTGTCTGGGATGGTACGAGCAAGTCAAAAATAACAACCACACTCACAGAAAACGAGCTGAAGAACCGTTTATCTGATATGGTTAATAACCTAATCATCATCGGCAACCTGAATACAACCCAGAAGTTCTACAAAACCAAGGCCGGCAGTATGATTTATGTTGATTACAACGGCTTGGACAATGTACGTCTGGGAGGTGGTTACCAATACAACCTTGGCCGTGACATCGTCCCTATCAAGTATTACAACATGAAGGAGGGCACCAAGGGTAATGGCGTTTCATTTGCCACTATGGAAATCCCGATGACCTCTTCCCTGTCAGTTTATGAGGTACTCAAAGGACATGCTAAAAGGGACGATGAGTGCACCAATGCTTCAGACTCTGCCTTCCGTGCTTTCTATGAACTCCTGACACTTGATAAGTCCAGCTCCGCCCTGACGCAGTCTCAAGATGGATCTTATTATTGTGCCAATCAGGAAAATGACAACAAGAACCTGAGTCTGTTTGACAATTACAACTATACGGTCTATGTCCCTACCAATGCAGCTATCCGCAAGCTGATCCAAGAGGGCATTCTGCCAACCTGGGACGATTACAACAATACAACTGACAAGGATGAGCAGAAATTCATTGCAGATCGTATTCATAGTTTCCTGCGTTATCATATCCAGGATAATTCTGTTCTTATTGGTGGAGAGGAGTTTGCAGCTACCGACTACGAGTCGAGCAAGTTGAACGATGCAACCCGTCGCTTCTACTCAATCAAAGTTACCAACAACAATGGATCATTGACATTGGTGGATCGTATGAAGAATACCCGCAAAGTCGAGACCCAAAACGATCTATACAACATCATCTGCCGCGAATACTGGATGAAGGCTTCGGGCACCGGTACTGCCGTTCGCAAGAGCCGAGAACTGGTTTCTTCCAGTCATGCTGTCGTGCATCAGATTGATGATGTACTGATCTATGCTGATGAGATGCAAAAGGATTGGAAATCCGTAATGCGTGGTTTTTAAGTAGCACAACTATTCTTCAATAATGAAAAATATGAATAAGATACAACGTTTCTTCGTGACATGCTGCCTGTTCTGCCTGTGCGGATTAGCAGCTACGGCACAGGAGAAAATCACGTCGGTACATGGTGTTATCGAGGACGAATTCGGTCCATTGATGGGTGCAACCATTTGTGAGATTGATGCCAATGGACGTGTAATTTCTGGTACCCAGACAGATATCAATGGTAACTTTACCATGAAGGTCATCAACCAGAAAGACAAACTTCGTTTCCAGTTCCTGGGTAT
This sequence comes from Bacteroidales bacterium, assembly GCA_045627865.1. Taxonomy (GTDB): domain Bacteria; phylum Bacteroidota; class Bacteroidia; order Bacteroidales; family UBA3663; genus Liminaster. The sequence goes on along the minus strand of JAZQOK010000039.1, from coordinate 63,850 downwards.
GACAACCCAGACGCTTCCTATTGACCGTACTTCCTATAATATTACATTGCAAGCCGAGGCTCATGCCATTCAGGAGGTAACTGTCACCTCTCAGAAACGCATGGAGGGTAACTCCTTGCATATTCCGGATCGCCATGTGGCAACTGCCAAACAGACCATCAAGATGGACGAATTCGAGGGTTTGGCTGTAACTACCGTCGATGAGGCTTTGCAGGGACGTGTGGCAGGTTTGGATATCGTTTCGCTGTCCGGTAACCTCGGTTCCGGTTCTGTCATGCGTTTGCGTGGTGCCTCTTCCCTCTCTTCATTGACCAACGAGAATCCGCTTATCGTAGTGGATGGCAACGTATGGGATGTAGATATGTCGAACTTCGATATTTCGTCGTCGAACGAGGAGAAGTTCGCAGAACTCCTGAACATTAACCCTGAGGATATTGCTTCAATCAACGTTTTGAAAGATGCTTCGGCTACCGCTATCTATGGTTCACAGGGAGGTAATGGCGTCATCGAGTTCACGACGCGTCGTGGTCTGCGCGGTGCACCGAAGATTACCTATTCCTACAAACTGTCTGAGACCTTCCAGCCGCAGGGTATCAAATTGCTGAATGGTGATGATTACACCATGATGCTCAAGGAGGCTTACTTCAATCCTTATCAGGAGGATCAGTCGGGATTTGTTGATGAGATTAACTACATTCCGACCTTCTCGGAGTATGAACAGTATAACAACAATACCGATTGGCGTAAGGCTGTGACCCAAGTAGGTGTTCGACAGAATCATTACGTAACGATTTCGGGTGGTGGCGACCGTGCTCAGTTCCGTGTGTCAGGTGGTTTTGACAACGAAACCGGTTCTGTCATCTGCCAGAAGTTGCAGCGTTTTACGACACGTGCCAACCTCGACTACAATGTCAGCAAGCGCATTCGTGTCCAGACCAACTTCTCTATGACCTACACGAAGAACTACCGTAACTCGGATGATCTTCTCTCAATCGCTCAGAAGAAAATGCCAAACATGAGCATCTACGAGCAGGATCCGGTCACAGGCGTGAATACGGATCGTTACTACAACATGCTCCAAAGCGGTATTTACATCGGTAACGAAATCTTCAAGGATGACCAGCGCAGTATGGTCAACCCAGTCGCATCTGCACATCTGGCCAAGAACACTTCCACCTCTTACAACTTAAATCCGGAGCTGATCCTGAACTATGAATTATTGGGCATGGAAGATGGTATGAGCCGATTGACATGGAAGGGTCAAGTATATATGAATGTATTCAATGAATACAGCGACCGTTTCTATCCAGCAGAATTGGTATCTACCGTCTGGACCGATGGTCACAACACCTCGTTCTCTGGTAGTAACAAGAGCCTTTCGTTTACAACCAAGCATACGTTGACCTACCAGCCATACTTCGACAATGAGGACCATTTCGCTATGGCTATGGTTCGTTTCGAGATGACTTCAGGCAGCAGCAACGGCCAATCGACCGATGGTTCTGGTCTTCCAACTGGCGGTATTACCAGTCCTGACGCCGGAGGTTTGATCAAGAAACTGAATTCAAACTATGCAGAGTGGCGATCAATGTATTACACAGCATCGTTGCATTATGCGTACAAGGATCGTTACACCATTGGTTTCGACGTCCGTGCGGATGGTACTACCAAGTTCGGACCTGATCACCGTTGGGGTCTCTTCCCTGCTGCCAAGTTGCGTTGGAATGTCATTGACGAAAACTTCATGGAGATGTTCCGCGAGCGTTTCCATCTATCAATGCTCTCTATACGTGGTTCCTTGGGCTTGAGTGGTCATGCTCCTAACCGAGATTATCTCTATACTTCCAAGTATGTAACTACCGGCGCTTATCTCGACATGAGCGGCATGCGTCCAGAGAACCTTCGCCTCAACGACTTGCAGTGGGAGAAAGTAAAGAGTACCAATGTCGGTTTCGACTTAGGCTTCCTGGATGACCGCATCACAACCGCTTTCGAGATCTATCATTCCGTTACCAGCGACATGCTGATGACCGACAGTCGTATCCCTTCAAGTTCTGGTTTCTCAACCTTGTCTTATCGCAATAACGGTAAGATGAGTAATACCGGCTGGGAGTTCCAAGTCAATACCAACCGTCTCATCAAACATAATAAACTGACTGTTGATTTCAATGTCAACTTCGGTAACAACCGTAATGAGATTCTCTCCATGGATGAATCCATCCTGAAGGTCATGAACTCGAACTTCGGCAACGAAAATGTGCATATGAAGAATGGAAGAATCGCCGGCACACTCACACGTGTCCAGTTGCATAATCCATTCGGTTCCATTTATGGCTTCCGCAGTAAGGGTATTTACCAATACGAATACGAGACTGTCGAGGCTATGGGCAAGGATGAGCAGGCTGCCTTCTTTGCCAGCGGCAAGACAGCACCTGTCGCTCTGGATAGCGAAGGCCATGTCATCTATAACGAAAAGGGAGAACCTCTCCGCATGATGTTTGACTATACCAACGACGGCACAGGCCGCAATTACACCTTCAAGGGCGGTGATGCCATCTATGAGGATGTAAACCACGATGGTCAGATCAATGCCTTGGATATCGTATACCTCGGCAGTTCTTTGCCTAAATTGACTGGCGGTTTCGGTTTCTCAGTCAACTATGGCAATTGGCGCTTGTCTTCGCAATTCTCTTACCGTGTAGGCAACAAAATCGTCAATGCTGCCCGATTGCTGGCAGAGGCAATGAATACCAACAACAACCAAAGCCAGGCTGTCAATTACCGCTGGCGCAAGGAGGGTGATGTCACCTCTATTCCTCGTGCCATGTATGGTATGACTAGCAACTACAACACTATGATCAGTGATCGTTTTGTTGAGTCCGGCAGTTATCTGCGTGTTAATTATTTGCAGCTTTCGTATGCTATGGCATCCAAAGATTTCCGCTTCCTGAAGGCAATGCATATCAACAAAGTTAACACCTATTTAAGTGCTAATAACCCATTTGTATTTACCAAGTATACTGGCGCTGATCCGGACATCAGCAGTAGAGGTTACGGCCCTGCTATTGATAGCTATCAGACTCCTCGTGCCAAATATTTCACCATGGGTATAACTGTCAATTTCTAAACCATCAGCAACATTATAGATCATATATGAAAACAATTTTCAAAAATATAATGCTTGGGGTACTTCCATTGAGCCTCTTGATGGGAAGTTTTACCTCTTGTGCCGATTTCCTGGAGATCGAGCCTCAGAATGTGGTGACTTTGGAGCAGTTCTGGAACGAGGAGGCTGATGTTGTCAACTCCATTGCCGGCTGTTATTCTGCCTTGCAGTCTGATGCTTGTATCAGTCGTATGATGATTTGGGGAGAATTCCGTTCCGAGAACATCATCAATCGTGGAGATATTCCTCGCGACATCAATCTGCAGCGAATTCTTGAGGAGACACTCGCTGCCAATAATGGTTATACAGATTGGACATGTTTCTACGATATCATCAATCGCTGCAACATTATCCAGCATTACGCTCCTGGAGTGGCAGAAAAGGATCCATCCTACTCTCAGACAGAGCTGAAGGCCCACATGGCCGAGACAACAGCCTTGCGTAGCTTGTGCTATTTCTATCTGATTCGCACTTTCCGCAATGTACCTTACACCGAGGAGCCTTATCTGGATGATGCCCGCGAGATGGTAGTACCAGCAGAGTCATTCGATGTTGTGTTGGACAAACTGATTGCATCGCTTGAGTCTGTCAAGAATTTGGCTATTGTATATTATCCAGAGGGAACAACTGGCTTATCACAATATTACCAGACCGCAAGAATCACTCAGCTCTCTATCTATGCGATGCTGTGTGAGATGTACTTATGGAAACAAGATTACGAGAAGTGCAAATACTATGCAGATCTTGTGATTGACTTCAAAAAGCAGTATGTCAAGGATCACAACAAAGTCGCAGTTGATTACAGCGATTTCAACGGATATCCTTTAACAACCTGTAAGGCTAATTCCGGAAACGGCTGGTATGGACGTGCTTTCAATTCGCTTTTTGTTACCAACAACGACCCGGAGTCTATCTTCGAACTCGCTTTCGTCAAGAACAACAAGAATATGGCAAGCAATGCCCCAATCACCCGTTTCTATGGTGGTGCCAATGGTGCGACTATCTTCCTGGGCTGGGTAAAACCTACAGAGTTTTTGGAAAGTGAGGCAAAGAACATCAACAACTCGACACTCTATAAGTCGAAGTATGATGGCCGTCGTTACGAGAACTTCTTCCGCCGAAACGGAGAGGTACTTGCCGTCAACAAATATACCGTTGAAACCGGTAATATTTTGCCTTCACCAAGTAATCAGTCTACCTTCAATACCTATATTTTTGGTGAAAGATACTCTTATGAGGACAAGAATAATGCAATCATCTCGAACAACAAGAGCAACTGGATTATCTACCGTCTTTCCGACATTTTGCTACTGAAAGCGGAGGCTCTCGCTATGCAGATTCAGGCCGGCTCTGAAACTTTGAGCGATGAAGATCAGAAGAAACTGACCGAAGCCTTCCTGCTTTGCAACAGTGTCAATAAGCGTTCTCTTTACGAGGATACCCCGAAGGATACCCTCAAACTTGGAGACTATAAGACGCAGGACGATATTCTGAACCTGGTTTACGAAGAACGTCATCGTGAACTTATGTTTGAGGGAAAGCGTTGGTACGATCTGGTTCGCCGCTCGTTGCGCGAAGGCAATACCAACTACATACGCGAAAATGTGAGTCGAAAAAGTGACAAGAATAGTTCGCAGATTGACAACTTCCTGATGCGAATGGATGCCATCTTCTGGCCGTACAATCTGGACGAAACCAAGGTAAACACCTTGCTACATCAGAATCCGGCCTTTGGCAGCGGAGAGAATAGCAGCATGGAAAAGAGTTGATCAGAGTACAAACTAGTTCAAAAGTAATTTGAAGTAATATATCTTATGAAAAAGATTCTATATATCGTTCTATCATCCCTGTTTGCCGGAGTACTATCACAATCATTCAGCAGTTGCTCCGATGAACCGGATAGTGAATATTATTATACATTCACTGGCGAGATGATGAGTGAATACCTGCAGAACCGTCCGCAGTTCAGCATGTTCTATGAAGCTATAACCCGTGCCAAATTGGACAAACAACTCTCTGCTTATGGTCACTACACCTGTTTCGCACCAGATAATGATGCTTTATCCACCTGGCTGGAAAGCAAGGGAATGAGTTCAATTGATGATCTGACCGATGCAGATTGTGATACACTGGCACGTACCCATTTGATTCGTGTCATGTATTGCATCAATGAGATGAATGATGGCGTTTTGCCAACCAACAACATGAATGGCCGTCCAATAGATGTAACTCATAAGGTCGATGAGAAAATGAATGCCATTGTCGTTTTGAATGGAAGTGTCAATATTCTTTTCGAAACGCAGAATGACTCAGTCGAGAATGGCATGGTACATCCTATTGATGGTGTACTGGAGAGTTCCACCCGTTCATTGGCTTCGCAGATGGCAGAGAACAAAGGTATCCAAATCTACAGTTCAGCATTCTACGCTACCGGCATTGGCGATTATATCACCCGAAAGGGTTATATGGATGACACCTATACATCGACCGGAGTCTTTTATGATTACATCACAGGTAGTAACATCCACGAGGCAGCAACTCCTCCGGATAAAAAGTTGTACGGATTTACCACTTTTGTTGTACCAGATTCTATTCTTGAGCAGAAATACAAAGTTAAGAATTTGGAAGATCTCTACAATCTGGCTTGCAAGTTATATGATCCAGTCTATCCTGACGATGTTGCCAAAGAGGAGCACAGCTTCGAGCATTTGGACAGTCCGATCAATCCTTTGTATCGTTTCATCGCCTATCAGACACTGACACGTAATGTGCAGGGCTGGAACTTCCTCACTGTACGTGACGACTTCGGTGTCATCACAACAGCCATGAACCCAACCGATTGGTATGAAACCTTGCTGCCTCACACCATGATGAAGGTCGAGCACCTGACCAACAGCGAATGGTTGGGCGCTATGGGTACATTGGGCGAGAAGAATGCACGTTATGCCAACCGTCGTGTGGACAACTTCTATGTCGGTCCTACTGGTGTGCGTGGCAGTAAGATTGCCAACACCGATGAAGATCCAGAAAACGATCACTACGCTTTGGGAGGTATTTACTTCCTGACCGACGAAGTTATTGCCTTTACCGAAGAGGTACGTGACGTTGTCATGAACTGCCGCATCCGCATGGATTTCTCGACGGTTTTCCCAGAGGTGATGACCAACGATATGCGTATGAATGGTGACCGTACCAAGGATGATGACAACAGCACCACTTCGTATGACCACACATACAAATATGGTCGAAACTATTATTTCCCAAATGGATATCTGGAGAACGTAAACATTGGTGGTAATGGTTACTTCATCTACCGTCGTCCACGTCAGGGATACTGGTCTCTGCATGGTGACGAGTTCATTTGCCAAGGCAACTACGACATCACCTTCCGTATTCCACCGGTTCCATACACGGGTGAGTGGCAAGTTCGTTTGGGTTATGCTGCCATGGATATCCGCGGTATTGCCCAGATTTACTTCGGTGACGAGGAGCAGTATAAGGCCAACAACCTGACACCTCAGGGTATTCCGTTGGATATGACCCGAAATCTGAAGCATGAATCTATCTTGGGCAGCAGCTTCCAACTGGGCGGCAAGAATTACACCTCCTTCACCGACGAAGAGAAAGCAGAAGACCGCAAGACATTGAAAAACCTCGGTTTCTACCGTGGCGCCAATGGTGGCTATCGCACCGGCGGTAGTGATCAGCAGCACTTCAGTGATATTGAGCAGACATTGCGTATTGTGCTTTGTACTGCCACCATTGAGCAAGGCAAGGATTATTACTTGCGTGTGCGTGCAGTATCTTCGAAGCAGGGCAACAACAATGAGGTCATGCTCGATTATCTGGAACTCGTTCCAAAGAGTGTTTACGGCATTAGCGATGGCGATGCACAGGAGGACGATCTGTAAAGTGATAAACGAATAACGTTATTATATAATATGAGTAATCTATTTAATAGTATAGGGAAAGTTGCCTGGCTCTTCGTTCTTCCATTGATGGGAGTTAGTGTCGGCGCTTGTTCCGACGAGTGGGACAATCACTACGACGCTGCAACAACGACAGCAGAGAGCAGTTCTCTTTGGGAGATTATCGAGGCCCAAGGTGATATGAAGAACTTTGCCCGCTTGCTGAAGGAGACAGGTTACAATATCAATCTGAGTGGAAGCCAGTCATTTACTGTCTTTGCCCCTACAGATGCTGTGCTTGTTGATGATGAATGCCAAACCTTGATTGATTCCTACAAGCAACAACTTGCTGAGGGCAAAAAGGGGGAATACAACAGTGTCATCAAAGAGTTTGTCATGAATCATATTGCCCTCTACAATCACTCGGTATCGTCGTTTACCAGCGATTCGATTATCATGATGAATGGCAAATACCAAAAGTTGACTTCGAGCAGTATTGGCAGGGCAGACTTCATCACCTACAACCGTCTGACCAAAAATGGTATTCTCTTTGTAATCGATAAGCAGCTCAGCTTCTTGCCAAACATTTACGAATACCTTGCCAAAGATGCCGACCTGGACAGTGTCTCTGCCTTTATCCACAAGTACGATTTAATGGAGTTCAGTGAGATTGAGAGTGTGCCAGGTGACATCATTAACGGTAAGACCCACTATCTGGATTCTGTTACGGTTTTGGAGAATATTCTGTTCAGCTATCTAGCCCAGATCAATTCTGAAGATAGTAGTTACATGGCAATCCTTCCGACCAACACTGTTTGGGAGCAGGAGATTGCCAAGAATCAGGCTTACTATGTTTATGACAAGAAGGTCGAAGGTCGTGACTCTTTGAGCTATCTCTATCCACGTATGCAGATACTGGATGCCGCTTTCTTCAGCCGTACCTTCAATCCTGAAATGGAAACAGACAGTTCGTTGGTTGCACAGCGTGCTTTTATTCTGACCACTGCCCTCGACAAGGAATACCGTAGTCCTATCTATGGCTATCGATATGTGTGGAAATTCAAGAATGGTTATTCAGCCAAAGAGGTGTTGACTCAAGGCATGGAGGAGATCAGCTGTAGCAATGGTTCTATTTTTAAGAGCAGTAGTGACTGGTATGGCTCAAATATTCTGCTCAATAATGCCATGCTGACCATGGAGGCTGAATCCAGCTATGCCAAGGGTTCTGGCCTTGATGCTGAAGATGACTCGCTCATGAACATTACAACTTCGTTCCAGCGCAGAGAGATAACCATGGATAATCCTTTCTATGAAAGTGTATCAGAGCATGGCTTCGTCGAAATCTCACCAAAGACAGCCGATTGGACCAAAGCCTATTTCAATATCTACAACGTTCTTTCGAATGTGACCTACGACATCTATGTTGTTACTGTACCGCCAATGGCAGCAGATACAACCTTTGCACCCAAAGGCACTCAGTTCGTTGCAACACTTTATTACAATGATGTAGATGGCAAGCAGCAATATGTAGAGTTGGGTGATTATTTCGAACCATTCGAAGCCAGTCCTACAGACCTTGCCTATATAAAGATTGGTTCCTTCAAATTCCCAACCAGCTCATTCGGGCTTAAGAAACCTCAGGTAATGATAAAGATTGAGGATATAACCGACCCATTCTTGGTTGAGTATGACGGCACACACGATTATACCCTCCGAATTGATAATATTGTGTTTGTTCCTCAAGTCGAGCATGGAACAGCATTAACCAGCAAACTACGTTGAACCAGATATGAAAAGAAATAATCTATTCATCACCCTGTCGCTTCTGGCACTCCCAATGTCGTTAGTCGCTCAGGATCGAGTCATTAAGGGTAAGGTCCTCGATGCAGCTACTGGACAGCCTGTAGCAGGTGCTATTGTGGGTGTAATAGGACAAAAGGCAAGTACCTTGACCCAGGAGGATGGCGGTTATACCCTGACCCTCACCGAACCTGCCACCTCTCTGCAGATTTCAAGCCCAGATCATAACATGATCATTATGGGGCTGCAGACTGGAGAGGAGCAAAAGAATGCATACCTTTATTCACAGAACTTTGATGCCGACTATACACATGCCATGGATGCGAGTGTTCAGTCTGTAGCTAAACATAACCGCTATTCTTCGGCCATCAACATCAAGGAGGAGATTCAGGAGCAGTTGGGTTCCGCTCTTTACTCCCGTATGCGCAGTGGTACTCCAGGCATGGGCTCTGTTATGTTTATTCAGGGTTTGAATTCGTTGAATACCAATGCACAGCCTCTTGTGGTTGTGGATGGAGTGATTCTGGAGCAACAATATGACAACCAGATGCTGCATCAGGGTTTCTTCAACGATATTCTTTCGAACATCAACCCTACCGACATCGAGAAGGTAACTGTGCTTCGTAACGGAACGGCTCTCTATGGCGCCAAGGGTGCCAATGGTGTATTGCTGATTGAAACCAAACGCAGTCATTCCATGACTACCAAGATTACTGCGACTGCTTCAGCCAGCATCAGCCAGGAGCCGAAGTATTACGACATGATGGATGCCGAACAGTATCGCAGCTACGCCTCTGAGTTGTTGAAGGGAACGGGTACCACTATCCGAAACTTCAAGTTCATGAACGAGGATCCTACCTATTACTACTACAAGCAGTATCATAACAATACTGATTGGAAGAAGGGAATCTATCGCAATGCCCTGGGTCAGAACTATGGCATCAATGTCGAAGGCGGCGATGAGGTTGCTATGTATAATCTGTCGGTTGGCTTTACCCAGCAGGAAAGTGCACTTGAATGCAACGATATGAAACGCTTGCATGTGCGCTTCAATGCAGATATCAATATGACCGAGAAGTTGCTCGTCAAATTTGACGCTTCGTTCAGCAATGTGACCCGTGGTATGCGCGACGATGGTGCACCTTTGACCTATGACGAAGGTACACCGACAGCCCCTTCGTTCTTAGCTTATGCCAAATCTCCATTCCTTTCGCCCTATTCTTATGGCAATGGTGAATTGAGTACCACCACCTATGATATTACGGACGAAAGCTATTTGACTGAGGCTTTGGTTTATTTCAACAAGTACAACTACCAGTTGGGTAATCCTCTTGCTTTGAACAAGTATGCAGAAGGCGAGAACAAGAATCATCTCGAGAATTCGCTGATGAACATTGCTATTACTCCATCGTACAGATTCAACTCCCACTGGAACCTGTTCTCAAACTTCAGCTATTCGCTGGTCAATACCAACAACAAGTATTATCTTGCCATCAATGGTATGCCTTACTACTATGTGAGCAGCGTAAGCGACTATCGTGAGAATGAAGTACGCAGTTTAGCTTCGAAGCAGAATTCTATTCAGAGTGATACCCGTGTGGAATATGAACAGAAGTTCGGCAATCACGATGTTAAGGCATTTGCTGGTGCACGACTCAACTGGGAAACCTATACCCGCAATGCTCAGCTTGGCTACAATACAGGTAGCGACAAAACTCCATTTATGAGCGAGAACTTGCTGAATGCCCAGACGTATGGAGACAACGACAAGTGGCGCAGTATCGATTACTATCTGCAAGCTCAGTACAATTATCAGAACCGCTATTTGCTGCAGGGTGGTGTAACCGCCTCTGGTTCGAGCCGATTTGGCACCGATGCGATCGAAGGCATCAAGATGTTTGACGTAGCTTGGGGCATCTTCCCAACCATACAAGGTTCTTGGATTGTCTCCAACGAGCAGTGGTTGCCTAACATCGATGCACTTCAGTTCCTCCGTTTGAATCTTGGCTATGATATGAGTGGCAACGACGGAATCAGCAACAATGCAGCCCAGAGCTATTTTGCTGCTAATATGTATCTGGCAACCCTCTCAGGTCTTACCTTCGCTAATATCGGTAATACCGAAATCACTTGGGAAACCACCAGCCGTTTCAATGCAGGCGTACAGTCTAAGTGGTTGAATGATCGTTTGGGTGTAGATTTTAACTTCTTCAGCAGCAAAACCCGTAATCTGCTTTCGCTGCAGAGCTTGAGTTTCCTGTCTGGTATCGAGAACAACTGGACCAACGATGGTGAGTTGAAGAATACCGGTTTTGATGTGAATGTTCTTGGCAAACTTCTTGTGACCAAGAACTGGAGTTGGCAGCTGGGTCTCTCTGTCGGTCATTATAAGAACGAAATCGTGAAACTGGCAAAAGGTCAGCAGGCATACAATACCGACATCTATGGTGCTACCATCCGTACTGAGGTGGGCAAGGCAGCTAACCTCTTCTACGGCTATAAGACTCAGGGCGTTTACAGTACAACCGAGCAGGCCAAGCAGGAGGGACTTTACACCTTGGCCAACAATGGTGTTACTCACAATGAGTTCGGCGCAGGTGATATCCGTTTCGTTAATCAGGACGAGAGCCTTGAAATCAACGACAAGGATCGTGTCGTGATTGGTGATCCTAATCCAGACCTTTATGGTAACATCTTCTCAAAATTGAGTTGGAAGAACCTTTCACTCGACGTTAACTTTAACTACAGTGTTGGCAACGATGCCTTCAACTATATGCGTTCGCAACTGGAGGGTGGAAGCCGTTTCTTGAACCAAACCACTGCCTTGACTAAACGTTGGCGTGTAGAAGGTCAGGAAACCAATATTCCAAAGGCATCGTTCCAGGATCCAATGGGTAATAGCCGTTTCTCTGACCGATGGATTGAGGATGCCTCTTATTTGCGTCTGAAGTCTTTGACTCTCTCTTACCGTCTGCCTTTGAACATGCAGTTCCTGCAAGGTTTGGAGTTCTGGATTCAGGGCAACAACTTATACACTTGGACCAAATATCTCGGTACCGATCCTGAGTTTGCAGCCACAGGTGCTGTTATCGGACAGGGTATTGACTTGGGATATATAGGTCAAAGCCGCAACTTTGTAGCTGGTATCAAGATTAATCTGTAATGACATGAAGACAATGAAAAAATATATCAAGTTTTCGTTACTGTTATCGTTGGTGTTGTCGTCAACATTGACCTCTTGCTCTGACTACTTCGATACAGAATCAACACATTACATCGATGGTGAGAAGAACCATCTGGTCACAGCAACCGATACCATCTACTCGGTTATCGGTATTCTCAACAAGCTACAGGCCATTGGTGATAGAACCATCCTGTTGGGTGAGATGCGTGGCGATCTGGTTACAGTCAATGACCATACCAGCTCTGACCTTCGTGATGTGGCATTGTTCCAGATTGGTGATGACAATATCTACAACCAGCCTCGTGATTATTACGCCATCATCAACAACTGTAACTATTATATTGCTAAAGCCGATACAACCAAGAAGAACAACCGCAACGAAGTTCTATTCCTGCGTGAGTTCGCTGCCGTCAAGGCCATTCGTGCCTGGACCTATCTGCAGCTGGTGACTACCTATGGCAAGGTTCCTTTCGTGACAGAACCTATCATGTCCGAACTGGATGCCGATCTGTCGAGATATCCGATGTATGACATACAGCAGGTCTGCGATTATTTCATTCATGATGATAATCTGCAGGCACTGGTTGATGTCGATGCTCCAGGTTATGGTACAATCCGTTCGCTTCCATCTCAGATTTTCTATTTCCCAATTGATATTGTTTTGGGAGATCTTTACTTGTGGGGAGCTCGTACCAAGCAGGATTATTTCCAGGCGGCTAAGCACTATCATGATTATATTGTGAATCGCAATGGCAAGAATACCTCTTATCCAACCACTTTGACCGATGCATATTGGATCAATGATGAATGGAAAACAGACTACGTCGTTTCGAATGGTTATCTTACAATGATTACCGAAGAGGCCAAGAATGCAGAGACGGAGTTAATCACAATGATTCCTGGAGACTCTTTGCCTTCAGAGGGCGCATATAGCCAGCTGCGTAACATCTTCAACTCCCGAAGCGAAAACAATTATCAGGTCAGCGCACAGCCTTCACAGGCTTTGTTCGACCTGTCTGATAGCCAGGATTACTGGTATTATGCTGGTGTCGGCACCTACTTCAAGGCTCCAAAGAATATCTCCCAGCATTGCGATGGCGATCTTCGTCTTCCTGCTACCTATTTCTATTCGACAAGTGCTTCATTGGGCACAAACCTCTCGTCTGTCGGCTACCAGAAATTGGATTATTATCAGCAGATATACAAGCACCAGACGCGTAACATACAGATTTACCGACGTGCTCAGATCTATTTGCGTTTGGCAGAGGCAGCCAACCGGGCAGGCTATCCTGCCTATGCCTACCATATTCTGTCAACAGGCATGGATGGTAATGTCCTGAAGCAGAATGTTTGTCCGTTGTATCTCGCCGATTCTGCCCTATTGGTCAATAACCTGAATTTCCCAACCGATAAGTATGGTATTTATAATCCATATGCAACCTCGGACAGAAAGGAGAAATGCAAAGATAGCAGAATGAATACTCAGGGTATCCACATGCGTGGATGTGGATACACAATGTTCGATTCCTTGTATGTGCTTCCTGTCAATCCGGAGATTACAGATTCACTGCAGCAGATTGCTTGGCAGCAGGATAAGGTCGAAGAGATGATTGTCGATGAGATGGCTTTGGAACTTTGCTTCGAGGGCTCACGCTTCTACGATCTTGTACGAATAGCATTGCACCGCGATGATCCAGCCTTTGTCGAAAAGAAGGTCAAGGCTCGTAACGGAGAAGGCAACGATTCCGGTATCTCGGCCAATCTGCAGGACAAGCGCAACTGGTTCCTCCATTGGAAGGATCAGATTGGATATTAAGCCGCATTCTTCTCCCTCCTCCAAGACGAGGAGGGATTAAAAAAATCGACGATAGTTCCAAACGATAGCAAATTGGAGTGCATTTGCTCAACAATTGACAAGAATATTTGGAGTTTATTCCAAATTGTTGTAACTTTGCACCCAGAAACCAACAGACTTTTCGCCTATGAATAACAGACAATGTTATCTTCAAATATTGTCCCTCTCTTTGCTCTCCCTCATGGGGGGAGTAAGAGGGGGGCTTTTTGCGCAGGAGCGTGTACCGCACACCAGCGCATTGTACTCTATCAGTGCCACATCGGCAGTACCTGTAGTTTTCCACACCGAGGCAGACCTGGATCAGTATCCCATTCCTGCTGAGCCTCTGCTATGGGGCATGGATGTGGCTTGGGATAGCGAGGATAATGTACGTCGTGGAACGAACTACATCGGACAATCGGATCTATCGGTCGGACGTGTTTCATTTCAGCCCAGTGATGTGATTGGCGAAGATGGAGAGTTATCAGCTGCTCAGAAGAATGCTTTGCAGAAACGACTCAATCATATTGCTGTAAGTGGAGTCAAGGATCTCATCCTGAACTGCGACCATGAGGTACTCTGCAACAAAGACAACTATCCGAATTGTGACCAAAGCTACGCAAACTACTATGGAAAACCTCAAGAATGGCTGAAGGTGATTCGTGCCTCTGTCAGGTACTGCCGGAGCAAAGGCTTTAATGTCGTAACGATTTCTCCATTCAATGAGCCGGATTATACGGCGTGGAAAGAGGGCACACAAAGTCACTTCAAAGCTATTGCCGAACTGATTTCAGAAGATCCAGAGTTGGCTGGCATCCGCATTTCAGCAGGTAATACACTCAACTGTGACCAGGCGTCCAGTTGGTACACTGCCGTCAAGCCATATGTCACCGAGGGAAACACCCATCAGTTGGCTGGTTCTTTTGATAATTATGCCGCTTTTTGGCAGCGTGTACGCAAGGATGGCAACCATGCTACAGCCGACGAATTACATAATGTCGGCGAGGCATTCATCGGTGCTCATTATGGTCTGCAAACAGGTGTCTGGTGGGGCTGGGATGGTGTAGCTCGTGGTGAATATTGCCATGCATCACGTCATGGCAAAGAGATTGGTTATGGAGAGGACCGCAAAGCGTGGGCTGCAGCCACTGTTTACAAGCGAGAGGATGGTCGTATAGATGCCTTCCTTGGAACAAGCGAACGCCAAGCGACTCCTTCTTCGTTTGAATTCATTTCGGCCGATGCTCCTGTTTATTACAATGGTCATGGTCCTTACTACAACTATCAGGTGGATATGCCTGGAGGAACCGGTTATCAGAAAGGACAGACCAATGCAGAACTGATGCTGAATGTTCAATATGGAAACGATGTTCCGATGGATGCCATTGTTCCAGGTCGCTATGTCATCATGAATGCAGCTACAGGCAGATGTCTGGGCACCTACAACAATGGTACAAATTCCGGTGTTTCAGTTGTCCAGCGTTTTTATGGAACCGCCCCTTCGCTCTACTATCAGTGGATTGTTGAGGATTTGCCTGCCAATAGTGGTGGAGACTTGAGCTATTTCCTACTGCGTTGGGGCAAGGATGATTCTTTTCTGCTTGATCTAAAGAACTGGAGTACAACAGCTGGTGGCACCGTTATCGCTTATCCAGGTGGCAAAGGTACAAACGAGCATTGGTTTACAGAATATGCAGGCAATGGGTTCTGGTATATCCGTTCACGTCATAGTGGATTGTATCTTGAGGTAAAAAGTGTATCTACATCGCTGAATGTCGTCGTTCAGCAAGCCACATTTACAGGTAGTGCTAATCAACAATGGCGATTCTTGCCTTACGACGAGAACCCCAAACTGGAATTGCAGGCGCCTGCTATACCAACAGGATTGCAGGCCGAGGTACGCAATGCCTCGGTACTCCTCACGTGGGAACCAAATACGGACGAGGACCTTGCAGGCTATGTCTTGTTGCGTGATGGCAATGTTGTGGCCCGTAAGCTTCAGGGAACTCAGTTTCTGGACAATGAAGTTTGTCCTGGCAAAACACATCAGTATAGTATTCGTGCAGTCGATGTCAGCCGCAATCTGTCGGAGGCATCGGAACCAGTCGAAGTTACTTTGAGCCAAGAGCCCGCTTTGGTCATGCATTGTCCGTTCGAAAAGGATTCTCTCGATCAGTCATCGAACATGTTCGACCCGATGGCTCCAGCCAAGATGCTCTATAGTTCGGTCATGAAGAAAGTGGGCGAATATGCGGTTCAGTTCAAGAATACCTCCCCATTCCTTCAATTGCCTACGGTCTTGGGTAGTTATGATTATATGACCATCGCCATGTGGATTTACTCAAGTAGCACAACCGCCAACCAGCGAGTTCTGGATTGGGGCAATGGTCCAGATCAATATATCTATCTTACGCCAAACAATGGTTCCGATATGGAGCTTGTGATTTGTAATGGTTCTGACAAGGAAAGTCTTACTGCAACCAGAGTGAAAGCAGGCGGTTGGCACCATATCGCTGTGGTCATCTCGCCCGATTCTATTGCACTCTGCCTGGATGGCAGTCCTGTGACCTCGACAACCATGAAACTGCGTCCTTCTGATTTCTGCCCGAAACGCAATTATCTGGGCCGTGGCCAGCGATCAACAGATCCAACCTACACAGGATATCTGGATGATCTTCGCATCTACAATACCCCACTGACCGTAGAGCAAATCAATCTTATCATTGCCGGCGAGGAACCCGTCGGCACCCTGGCAATTGAAGCGGAAGGAGAGTCTGCCAAGTCGGTAACCTATTCTTTGTCCGGTTATCCGGTTCGCAAAGATGCTAGTTCTGCACGAGGCCTGCGTATTGAGCAAGGTAAGATAATTTTTAACCCATAGTTTCATTATATGCATCGTCAATTCTTAATGTTGGTGTTACTACTGGGATCTCTGCTGGGAGCAGAGGCTCAGACAACTGCAACATCCCATATAAAAAACCCATCACTGGAATCAGGTGTCCGCTATTGGACCGTTGATGGTTTGTCATCGCAATCCAACAACTCATTCAGCAAAAAGGCCGGTTCTCTCTATGCAGAGAAGTGGGTTTCGTCGGGTTCGTCGGTAGGAAATGCCTCATTGAAGCAAGTGGTTACTGATTTGCCGGCTGGCAAGTATAAGCTGACGGTTGCTGCCCAGAACCTGAATCAGGACAACACCTCAGCCCAGTGCGCTGGAGCTTGTATCTATGCAGGTCAGGCGCAGACCCCAGTCTATACTCCCGATGACTACAGCGTAGAATTCACAACCTATTCTGGAGAAGTGGAGATTGGTTTTGTTGCAAGTAATGCCAAAGGCAACTGGTTGGCCGTTGATAACTTCCGTCTTTTCCGTCTTGAAGACATTTCTGTACAGGAAATGATAGATACTCTAAGTCAGCTGATAGCTTTTGCTGAACCACTGTTACTTCAGGAGATGGATGACCCAAGCAAGGATCTTCTGAGCACAGCGATTTCGCAGGCTCGCTCTTTAACCGTTGAATCTAACCTCTCTGACTTACAAAGTGCCTTCATTCAACTGGAAAAATACATCAGTCGCGCAGAATTTGCTATTCAGTTATACAATGCTACACCTGGTACAGGTACTGCTCCCCGTGTTTCATCGACCAATCACTATGTTGCTACAGGTGCCACTGAGGCCTTGGTTCGTGCAACCATGTCCGGATCGAACATCAAGGAGCGTGGTGTATGTTGGAGTACCAAACATGAGCCAACTGTGCTGGATGAACGAACCACCGACTATTATTCTCTTAACGGATATATCTTCCACCTGACAGGATTGAAACCTGCCACAGTTTATTATATCCGCCCCTATGTAATCAATTCAACCTTCACTGTTGCTTATGGCGATGAGGTTAAAATCATCACCCACAAGAAAGGAAATTGCGTAGGCACATGGGACAACGGGGCACCAGACGCAGCTGCTAATGCCCGTTGCCGCAACGCCATCGAAGAGACTATTGACTACTTCAACGAATGGACAGGCATCATGGGCTTCACCCTCAGCGGTCATTATGGAGCAGATACCCAAACGGCAGATTGCAGCTATGGCGGATGGATGCGCATCGGCCCCAATACAGGTAATCAGGCAATCGGAACGGTGATTCACGAGACTGGTCACGGCGTTGGTGTTGGTACCTCAGACCGATGGTGGGACAAGAACTTCCACGATTGGAGTTGGAAAGGTCGCGAAGCAACCGAGATGTACCAGTTCCTCGAAAACAAAGCCAACAATCCAGATTATTATATGGTTGGCGACAACACACACGGATGGGGTACCAGTGCTACCTATGACTGGTTCGTCAATGGTGCTGATAAGGACAAGCACACCCCACTCCAGTACATTGGTGGTTGTGCCTTGCTTTATTCTCTATTTGTCGATGGTTTGTGTCCAACTTCTGCATACCCCAATGGGTTGCCAGGTTATACCTATAATTTTGAGGACTCCTCCACCTACTACCTGATGTGCAAAGATGCTACCCGTGGTTTGGACAGTGGACTCATGTACGAAAAGAACTCTTTGGGTACCTACAAACCTTCGATAGCCTATTGTCTGAACGATCAGGACGAGATACCTGAGTCGGCAGGCTGGTTCATTGAATTTGATCCCGAAACCGCACTTTACCGTTTCCGTAATGTCTCATCAGGCAGATATCTATCGCACTCGGCAACCTCAATGTCGATGAAGAAAACAACGAAACCTGGTGACACCGAGGGGTTCCAGTTGATGCCAGACCGTACAGATGTCAAGTTAGTCAGCAATGGAGCAAACATTACAACTCATGGTTACTGGATGGCATGGAATGCCTCAGGCAATAAAGCTTTTTCGGCACCTACGAATTCTCCGACCGGCAACTGCACTCCTGCTGAAATGAATGTTACAAATGCTGCTACCATGCAGCAATGGATTATCCTGACAAAAGAAGAAGTTGCAAAACTTAAGCCTGAAACAACAGCGATCGAAAAGATTCAAGCAGGCAATTCAACAATCGAAAGCAACACTACACATATTTATAATACAATGGGGCAGCAGGTATTATCGCCAATATCTGGCCTCTATATTGTCAACAACAAAAAAATTTATATACGATGAAGAAGGTTATTCTATCACTTCTCTCTTTTAGCCTTATAGCATCTTCGCTTCAGGCTCAGCGTGTAACAGATCAGTTGGATCGCGGCCTCATTGCCGTACCTGCAGCCAAGGGATACCTTGTCTCATGGCGTCTGTTGGGCGAAGAGTATTATGATGTGACTTACAATGTTTATCGTGATGGTACCAAGATTGCAAGTAATCTTGAAGTTTCAAATTTCCAGGATGTGAACGGTACTGCCAATAGCAGCTACACCGTCAGTGCTGTAGTTCGTGGAACAGAGCAGCCACAATGCAAAGCTGTTCAGGCCTGGAATCGTACCTACAAACAGATTGACCTCAAACACGAAGGAATCCGCAGTCTATTGGTTCCAAACGATGCCTGCTGTACCGATGTGGATGGCGATGGCGAATTGGAGATTCTGATGAAGTTCGACAACGAAAGCGAAATGGCACAGAGTTATCCGAAGAATGGTCCTGTCGTGAACGGTGTAACTACCTATGAGTATTCAATCTTTGAGATACTCAAGTTGAATGGTTCCCGCTTGTGGTGGGTGAACTGTGGTCCAAATATGGGCGACTTCCAAAATAATGAGCAGAACATCGTCGGTTATGACTGGAATTGCGACGGTAAGTCAGAGGTCATCATGCGTCTGGCTGAAGGATCTACCATTCATTATGCTGACGGCACATCTTATACCATTGGTGCTGATGGCAAAAACGGCACTTCATGGTATAACTACCGTGGTGCTACAGGTGGTGGTACAAACTGGTTTATGTGCATTGGAAAAGAGTTCCTTGTATATTGTGACGGTGAAACCGGAAAAATACTTGATATCATCGATTATCCACTGGCTCGTCTGGAGCCAGGTGAAACGTATTTATCTGCATGGGGCAAAGATGATGGAGGACACCGAGCCAGCAAGTTCTTCTTCGGTGCACCTTATCTGGATGGTCACAAGCCAAGCATTTTCCTGGCTCGTGGCATCTATACCCAGATCAAGATGTGTGCCTACGATGTAAATCCATCGACCAACAAACTGGTTAAGCGTTGGGATTGGCGTCAGACCGCTGGCGGTTACTGGATGTGGCAAGGTTACCACAACTTCGGCATCGCCGACGTGGACGAAGATGGCCGCGATGAGATCGTCTATGGTTCGATGGTGATTGATGACTGTGGCAAGGGTCTCTCTACAACAGGTCTCGGCCACGGAGACGCCCAGCACTGTTCCGACTTCAACCCATACACCAAGGGATTGGAGATCTATGCTTGTAACGAGGATCAGCCTGGCAACAACTATCGCGACGCTACTACTTCAAAGATCTATCACCGATTCAATGCAGGCAACGATGATGGCCGTGCCATGATGGGCAACTTCACAGATGCCTTCCCTGGTTCAATCGGCTGTTCATCGCGCGAAGGTGCTATCAGTTCGGTCACCTACGGAGCAGTTCAGGGCATGACCACAACTGGCATCAATACCAACTTCCGTATCTATTGGGATGGCGATTTGTGTTCTGAGACCTTCAATGGAGAGAAAACCAACGACAGCCCTGGTGTAATTGCCAAGTATGGTAGTTGGACCCCAATCTACACCTGTGAAGGATCTTTGACCAACAACTACACCAAAGCTACCCCATGTTATCAGGGTGACATCTTGGGAGACTGGCGTGAGGAGATCATTATGCGTACTCCAGACAGGAATATTCGTATCTACTCTACTCCTACCCCAACCACCTATCGCATTCCAACCCTTTGGTCAGATCATCAGTATCGCAACGCCATGGTATGGCAGATGTGTGGTTACAACCAGCCTCCTCATCTCTCTTACTTCTTAGGTAAACTGGAGGGAATGACAATGGCTCCTCCTCCACTCACCATGACGGGTCGAGTTGAGGTTGCCAATGGATCAACCATCGGCACCGAAATGAACGACAAACATGTCATTGTTTGCGAGAACAACAATACAGAAATTACTCTTGCCGATGGTGCTAAGCCTTATATTCTGACCATCAACTCACCTTCGTGGGTACAGGGTACTGCAGGAACCAACTACACCGCCAAGGAGGCAACCATCAAATATAACTATTATACTTGCAATGTCACCGCTGGTTCATTGGCTGGCAATGCCCGTCTGATCAAGCAGGGTGATGGCATCCTGAATCTGCCTAAGAACGACTTCACCCATACAGGCGAAACCCGCATCTGGGGAGGAACATTGAACTTTGATGGCCAGATGGAGAAGTCCTCACTTTGGTTAAACCGTTTCACTACGCTCAACTCCGATGGCGGTTCATTTAAGGATATTACAGCCTTGTACGCTGCTGTTATCCGTCCTGGTGGAGAAAATCATATTGGCACGCTGCAAGCAGATTCTCTCCATTTGGATTTCGGAAGTCGTATTATCATCGATATGGATGGAACCCAATGTGACATGCTCAAACTCCGTGCTCTCTCATCAGTCAAGAAGACCGGCTCGACATGGACAATCGGTGGTCCTGAATATCTGCAGCCTATTATTCAGGTAAATGGAACAAATCTGCAGGCAGGCGACTACGTCATTGCAGAATGTGCGAATCTGGCTTCCTCTATTACCAACCTCAAGGTTGAAGGTGTAGAGGGATTCAAGACCGGACTAAAGTATGAGAATGGAAAGATCATCCTCACTCTGGGCGGAACTCGTGGTGCAACTACCGTTTATTGGACAGGCAATAAGAATACCACTTGGGATTATGCAACTACAGTAAACTTCCTGCTTGATCCGAACGACAACAGTTCAGAGGATGTATTCGTCAATGGTGACCTGGTTGAATTCAATGACAGTGCCAAGAACTTCACCATCAACCTCGTGGGTGACCTCCGCGTCGATACTATGAAGTTTGTCAATGAGAAGTACAGCTACGTATTGGCTGGTACCGGAAGAATCGTTAGCGGTGCTTTGGTCAAAGAGGGCGCTGCTAAGTTGACCATAAACAACCTGAACTCTTACGCTGGCGGTAGCTTCCTGCGTGGCGGTACAACTATCGTCTCAGCTTTGGCTAACGATGTACAGGCAACAGGTGCTCTGGGTGTTGCCTCAACCAATACTTTGCGAATGGTGTTTGAAAATGGAGCCATCCTTCAAACCACAGCAGCAGTCTCCAATGGCACACCTCTTCGTATGAATACCGATGAGGGCGGTGTCATCAACAATAGTGCTGACTTCACTCAGCAGAAGAGCATCTACGGAACTTTGCTTACCAAACGAGGTTCTGGCACCTTCATCTCGAATACATCAAACACCCTGACTCGCTTAGTGATTGCACAAGGAACAGTACGTGCTGACGGAGGTAATGCTGCTAAGACAATTGAATTTCAGGGAGGTTCTCTTATCGATGTAACAAGCACCTCTGCTACACTGTATGTTGCAGCTGGCAAAAAGGGCTACTGGACAACCGGTAACCGTTGCAGCTACACCAACCCAATTACCGGCGAGGGAGAATTGACCATCTACTGCGCTACCGAGAAGGGTTCAACCTATTATGCTACCAGAACCCCATTGAACCTCGATTTGCGCAACTTCTCTGGTACCATCATTCCAAATGCTACCTATACCGCCGATGGACGTTTCACACTGAGCACATCCAATGGTTCCGACAAGTTCACATTCAATATCCCTGAAGGTATTGAGGTTCAGAACGAAGGAAAAACCTTGCGCATCGGACATATAACCGGCAAGGGCAAGCTGGGCGGTTCTTGCGCCTTCGCCAATAACGTCACCATCGGTGCTAGCACTTGGCAGGTCGGCAATGATGATGATTTCACTTTTGCAGGAACTGTAGTCAGCAATGCTATCTTTACCAAGATGGGTAATGGTACCATGACTGTCAATGGTGGATGGACCACAACGGGTAAAGTTACTATTCAGCAGGGTATCGTCAAGATGAATAGTAACGCAGTGCTTGGTACTGGTGAACTGATCGTAGCCGAAGGTGCTGAATTGCAATCTAACTCACTCACTACCGGAAAGGCACTGACCAATAGCAAAGTAACCATCAACGGTACACTTTCGTCTTCTGCTCAAAGCGGTACTGCTGGTACAACCACGTTCAATAATCAGGATGTGACTCTTTCTTCGAAAGGAACTATCCGCTTCGGCTTGAAGAAGGCTTCAACAGGTGCTACTGTCATGAGTGGCTATTCTTTGGCTAAGATTAAGAAACTGACACTGAGCGGCACACTCGAACTCTCCTTCGCATACACACCACAGGTGGGCGACGAGATCCGTCTGTGGCGCGATGTGACCAGCGTGACTGGTACTCCTAAGATTATCATCGAGCCACTGAATGAAGAAACTGCAATCGAACTTGATAGTAGTCGATTGCTTTCTGAAGGCGTCTTGGTTGTTTCTGGTGTTACTTCGATCGATCAGATTCATAACGAAATGTCTGATGATGCCAATACATTTAACTATGCTGGTCAACGTGTGAATGGTTCTGTCAAGGGCCTTCAGATCCGCAACGGCAAAAGAATCATCAAACTATGAAAACCAATTGGTTGATTAAATACATTGCCATCCCTCTTTTCTCCCTCCCGTATTTCGGGGTGGGAGAAAGTTGGGCTGCCAATACTATCAAAACCGTTGAACAGGTTTCCTCTGTTGTTACTTTAAGTGACGACATAGATTATGTCATCACATCTACTACACCATTTACCAATGGCGGTGTTGTCAATATTACCAACACGGAGCATGCCGTGATTATCCTGCAAAACATCCGACCAAGTGCTGCCATCTCGTCATGGTTGGGCAAATATGTTCAAATTAACGGAGCCAAAGCTGTCAATAATAGCAATTGTCAGGTACGCATGTATGCACAGGGAGCTATTATTCTTCCTTACGCTTCGTCAATTAAGCCTTTGACGGTTTATTCTGAGCAGAATTTTACAGGAACTGCGGTTAATGACTTTGGATTGGAAAATAGCGGTGGCTACATGAATACTTTGTCTGAAGCGAAACTGAATAATCAGATCCGCTCGTTCAAATTGAAACGTGGCTACATGGTTACGTTCTCAACTCGCAAAGAGGGCCGTGGTTATAGTCGCTGCTTCATTGCCGATCAGGAGGATCTTGAGATGGCTACCTTGCCTATCATTCTTGACCAAACAATCAGTTCTTACCGCGTTTTCCAATGGTTTAATGCCCCGAAAAAGGGCTTAGGTAGCGATACCCGTGCCGATGCCAATGCAAAGCTCAATAGTTCCTGGTGTTACGATTGGGGAACAGGCGTGAACCTTCTGCCGGATGTGGAATGTGTTCCGAACCATATCTACGAGGACTGGCCATCATCATCTGCCTGTGGTAGTGTAACCTATTCCTGCCACATGAAGACCAACAATGAGCCAGGTAACTCGGCCGACGATCATCCGCAATCTGTAGCTGAGGTTTTGGCCAACTGGGAGAATCTGATGCGAACCGGTATGCGTCTCTGCTCTGAATCGTCACATGATGGCAGTATGAACCATCTGAAGGCATTCATTGACTCGATAGATGCCCGTGGTTGGCGTTGTGACGTTCTCGATTTACACTGCTATTGGCGAGCAGATCAGTTCAACGAAGGTAACCTGACTTGGTACAGCAATAACTATGGCAATGGCCGTCCGATCTGGATTTCAGAATGGGTCTGGGGTGCGTCATGGAACAACAATGGTGCGTTTGCAGTCAGCAATCGTAATGATTACGAGGGCAACTGGGCCAACTGCTACAATGGTACAAAGCCTATCCTTGATGTTTTGAACAAGCATCCACGTGTTGAACGTTATGCATACTGGAACAGTGAGGCCAACTGTTCAAAGATCCTATTGGATGGTAAACTCTCTACACTTGGCGAGTATTATGCCAATATGACCACCGGTTTGGGTTACAACAAAGCCAACGAGTTTATCCCTAAGAATCCTCGTATGCACAACCCATCGAATCTGGTGGCAAAATATGATAATACTTCGCAGCAAGTTACTCTCACTTGGCATGAGCCGAATGGAGAGTACAACAAGTCGATGGAGATTCAGGTACGTGAACCTAATTCCTCAAGTTGGCGCACTGTACAACAGGTGGCTTTGAAAGAGGAGGAGGCAGACTATGAGGTCAGCCTAGCTGGTATGGATGGTAACCGTTACCGTATCAGGGTTATGGATGTCAATAGCAAGGAGCGTCTAA
The DNA here is from genome assembly GCA_045627865.1 of Bacteroidales bacterium. Classification (GTDB taxonomy): domain Bacteria; phylum Bacteroidota; class Bacteroidia; order Bacteroidales; family UBA3663; genus Liminaster. The sequence goes on along the minus strand of JAZQOK010000039.1, from coordinate 38,636 downwards.
CCAACGAGGCTTATGCAGTCAATGAATCACTGAGCTTTGGCGATGGTGTGACTGTCTTGATTGATAATACACCTCAAACCATGTATCTGGGCGGAAACCGTCTGTTGAATGGTGATTTCCTATTGGGCAATCAAGATTGGACCAACGGCGTTGGCGAACCAATCGCACCTCCTTATTTCGAGGTGGTTCCTGAAGGTGGTGTCGATAATTCGCCTTTCCTTCAGTGCTATGGAAACAACACAACAGCGAAGCATGCCCAATCGCTTCGCAAGGTAATGAAACTGGAACCAGGTTCCTGCTACTATGTCGAAGGTCAAGGTGCTCAGTGTAATGCTAACTATCAACACATTGCCTCATCTCGCTACGAGTCGTTGGAAAACAATATTCGTGTACGTTTTCCAGAGGTGAGCGACTGGACGTCTCAGGCCAGTTCGTTTCAGGTTGTTGACGACACCATTCTTTTGATTCAATTGAGAGGTTTGGCTGGCATGGCCCGATTCGATGAGTTCCGCGTATGCCGCCTCTTTCCTACACGCGACGAGGCATTGGCAGATGCCTATACTTTCGTGCAGCAGCGTGCCGCTCAAATGGTAGAGACTTATGGATCGGAATGGTTCGCCGATGTCAACAGCCAGTCCGATGCCAATGCATTGGAGCAATATCTTCAGGATAGCTATAAAAAGATGGTTGAACAGAAGCGTCAGAATGCTGCAAATACTCTCATGAGTGTACGGGAGAAGGAACTGCCATTCCGTCCTACGTCCGATTATTACCAGCTTGTTACAACCGCTTTGAAGAATCCTACTTTTGCATCAGAATCAGGTTGGCAGACCAAAAGCGGCACCTATAAAGGTGGCGATCAACGATTGGCGACTCAAGCAGATAAGACTTGTTGGAATGCCTGGTGGAGTCTTGTCCCTAAAACGGGAGAGCATCCAACCATGAGCATCCAACAGACCACTTCGGCCTTGTCGCATGGTCTCTATGCTTTGGAATGCAAAGCGACTACACAGCATCTCTGCATCACAGACCAACATGGTTGGATGGCCAATGGGCAAGACACTTTGCGCACTCTGCCATTGAGTGTCGGCAAACTCGATTTGCCGGCCTTTGCGAACGACGAGAAGTGGAGCACACTCACCAGCTCTTATACATATGTCGACGAGGGTGGCACACTCACTGTCGGCTTTACAGGCAGTAAGTCTGCCGACGATTGTGGCAAGTTCATGGCATATGGTAATCCTACCTCAACACCAGATAATCGCGAAGGCTGGTGGTGTGCTACGGACTTCAAGCTCCGTTACATCCCTATGTTGGAACGTACCGTCGATGCCTCAGGTTGGGGCTCTATTTGTTTGCCAGCTGCTTTCGACATTCCTGAGGGAGTCTCTGTTTATCAGTCTGCCGGTATCCTTGCCGATGGTACGGCAATCGCTTTGGAGGGTGTAACGGCTACCCAACCTGCTTATCCATATCTTTTCAAGACAGAGCCCAACAGCACCGTATGTTTCTTCGAACATGGCGAGAAAAGTGGAGTCATTGATCATGTGAATGGATTCTATGGAGAGCTGGAGGTAGATGCCTCTTTGTGTTACTTCGAAGGTGGATTCAAGTTCGAGAACGGAGAGTTTGTTAAGGTCACAACCTTCGACGATCCTATTCCTGCCTTTTCGGTACATATCATGTCACAGGATATGCTACCAGTTGTGGCCACATACAATGGTGTTACTGTCCCTATTGTAGGTGCTGAACCATCTGGAATCAATCATCTCAAGACGGATTGGAAACACGACACTCTCTACAACCTCTCTGGCCAACGCACTAATATCAAGGGGCTCGTCATTAAGAATGGCCAGGTTGTTTTCCAAAAATAAATCCACCACATTTAACTTATAACAAATAACACATGAATGTTCTTTTTTTAGCAAGCGAATTCGTTGCATTTCTGTTCACTTACTTCACCGGAAACAATCCGGACCAGGAACAAATCTGTTATGCCCTCTCGGAAGATGGCTATAACTACACTCTCTTGAATCAGGGCTATCCTGTCATCAAGAGCGATAGTATCGCCTTTACCCAATGTGTTCGTGACCCTCACATCTTGCGTGGCGAAGATGGAAAGACCTTTTACATGGTCGCCACCGACATGAAGAGCGCTCTCGGTTGGGCATCAAACCGTGGCATCGTACTCATGAAGAGTACCGACCTTATCCACTGGACACACTCTGTTGTGAACATCCCTACACGATTCCCTGAGAAATGGATGAATGTGACCCGTGTCTGGGCACCTGAGACCATCTATGATCACAAGACGGGCAAATACATGGTCTTCTTCTCGATGCTGACCGACGATGGCCGCTGCAAGTTCGATAAGATCTTCTACGCTTATGCCAATGAAGATTTCACCGACCTTGAGAGTGAGCCTATATTCCTATTCGACAACGGTTCCGCTACCATCGATGGCGATATTGTCTATAACAATGCAGATCAGCTCTATCATCTCTTCTACAAGAGTGAAGCTCATGGTGGCATCCTGCAGGCTACTGCCAAACAGCTTACAGCCGAGCCAGGTCAACCTTTGGGCAGTCAGTGGACCAAGATTGATGGCCATGTTGAAGTCTGCAAGAAGGCGGTTGAGGGCGTTGGTGTCTGCAAGAGCCTGGACGGACAGTCGTGGATCGTAATGTACGACTGCTATGGTTCGGGCCACTATCAGTTCTGCAAGTCGGCTGATCTGAAGACCTTTGAGTGGGTGGCTGATACTCATACCCGTGGTGCTTTCACACCTCGCCACGGCACCATCATGCCAATCACTCAAGAGGAAAAAGAGCGTTTGCTTGCCAAATGGGGGCAGGTTAACAATCCAATCCTGCCAGGCTTCCATGCTGATCCTGAAGTTATGTACAGCAACCTGACCAAGAAGTATTACATCTATTCTACGACCGATGGAACCCCTGGTTGGGGTGGTCATGACTTCTCGGTATTCTCGTCTGAAGATTTGAAGACCTGGAAGGACGAAGGAAAGATGCTCGATGTGAAGGGCGATCAGGTGAAGTGGGCAGTAGGCAATGCCTGGGCTCCTTGTATCATCGAGCGCAAAGTGGGCAAGGGCTACAAGTATTACTTCTACTTCTCGGCCCATAATCCAGAATCAAAGCGCAAGGAGATCGGCTGTGCTGTGAGTGACACTCCTACGGGTCCTTTCGTGGACTGCGGTCATCCAATTATCACCGATGCTGATCGTCCGGCTGATGCAAAGGGCGGACAGGCTATCGACGTGGATGTCTTCCAGGATCCTAAGTCTGGCAAATTCTACCTCTATTGGGGCAATGGCTTCATGGCAGGGGCAGAGTTAAATGATGATATGATCAGCATCAAACAGGAGACCAAGGTGAACCTCACTCCGAAGGGCGGAAGTCTCCGCGATTATGCTTATCGCGAGGGTACTTATGTCTTCTATCGCAAAGGTATCTATTACTTCCTCTGGTCGGTCGATGACACGGGTGCAGACAACTACCACGTTGCTTATGGAACCAGCAAGTCTCCACTCGGTCCTATTCAGGTAGCAGAGGAACCTGTTATCCTACAGCAGCGTCCGGAGAAGGAGATCTACGGCACCGCTCACAACTCCATCCTCAAGGATCCAAAGAAGGATCTCTGGTACATTGTTTATCATCGTATCCACCCATCCTTCCGCGGACGTCGCAATGGTCCAGGCATTCACCGTCAAGTCTGCATTGATCCAATGTACTTCGATAAGGATGGTAAAATCCTCCCAGTTGAACCCACTAAATAAGTGTACAGAATTATTCGACCTATATAGTTAAAATAAATGCTGCCCGATGTTTCGAGCAGCATTTTGTTTTGTGTTGCGGGAGGCACCATGAAGATACCTCTTACTTAACCTTTTTTTTATCGTAATAAGCGACCAAGGTATGTCTTAATAAGAGATTAACCTTGGTCGCTTATTAAGCCTAAATTGAAGACTCTTTAATCGATACTGACGGCATATACCTTGACATCCTTCTCGTTGCGTGCATTGAAGAAGATACGATCTCCTCGATGACTATAAATAGGATGCGGATGTGCATCTTGTCCTAGCCAATCACTCTGATGCTTGCAGAGTGGTATCCAATGGAGTGTTCCATAATCCCAATCCGGGACAACGCGACAGATGTATTCACCATCTTTCTTGTGCGGATCCGGACCATTGTCGGTCGAGTTTTCGAAGACTGGCTTAACCTCCTTTGGGAACTTAAAGTAACCATCGCAGCAGAGAATCTGAGAATGATCCATCGTGAAATGGCCATAAGCATTGTAGTCTGGAGGAAGTGCTATCTCCCAATACTGTCGGGTTGCCATACAATAGCGACCTACCATGGCAGGACCATCGGCATAACCACCATGATATATGATATAGCCGCCATCATCACTCCACATCTCGTGGCAGACCCAATCCTCGGCACGACGTGGATAACCTGCGGTATTGCCCAATGTACCATCACCCATAGTGCGGATCTGAACATAAGTGTCTGTCTGATGATTATATAGCCAGATGCGACGAATGCCACAATTGGTCTCCGGCCACTCATTATTATACATAATCAGATCCGGGTTCTGTGGATTGAACTGAACATGGGTAATCCAACAATGAGGAATAATTTTCTCATAGAGCAACTCTCCTGTCTCAGTATCATAAACGGCCAGATAACTGTTCAGATGCTCTCGCTGTACACGTCCATCGATGTTATAGATAGGACGACGGTCCAGGCCTGCCCCCTCGGTGGTGGGATCATAATCCAGAATGCGGTCATCGGTCATTGGAACGCATAAATAACGACCACAGGCCGACACATGCGTGAAGGCGGTCATTCGTCCGGCAGGTACAGTATTCAGGCGACGTGGAGCCTCATTTAGCCCCGCTGTCATGATTTCGTCACCTTGGACGTAATAGACACGGTTGCGAATAGGATCAAGGCACACAGAGGCTTTTCCGAGTCCTTTATGTGGCGTTTGGTCGAAATAGACATAGCTCTTGAGCGTACCATCATGGTTATCGGTTAGACGACGCTCTTCTCCTGTCTGCAAATCCTGCACAAAAACATTCGGCGAAGCGAAGTCACGATCCGACATCAAATAAAGATAGCGGTCGTCAGCAGAAAGCGACGAACAGGTAAAGTAAAGCAACTGAGTATCAAACAAACGTTGCTCGCCAGTAGCCGAACTTCCGGAAACAAGTTTTCTTGTATTCATATCTTACTTGATAAAAGTCTTGCGCATTGGGGTAAAGGTATCAATCAACATACCATCCTCAAGACACTTGCAGCCATGCACAACATTTGGTACCTTCATCAGCATATCTCCAGCACGGACAATTCGGGTTTCGTCACCAATGGTGAACTCAAAAACACCACTTTCGACATAGGTGATCTGACAATGAGGATGACTATGCATATTACCACAAGAACCTGCCTTGAAACGAACCTTTACGACCATCAGGTTGTCATTGTAGGCCATTACTTTACGACATACCTCACCTGGATCGGCGGTGCGTTCCCACTCTAAGTCGGAATCGAACACAAAAGGTTTGCTACTGATAGTGATCGGGAGGGTATTTACCTCCTCAACGACTGGGGTTGACTGATTTTTCTCCATATCTTGAGATTTGTTTTTTGGTTAGAGGCTGTGCTCCCACACAGCCTCTCTTTACATTAGAAGTTATACGTTAGACCCAACTTAGCCCATCGTCCTGGTTGTGGGATATAACTATAATCGAAATAGCATTTATCGAGCAGATTGCTGCAATCTGCATAGACTGACCAACGAGGAGCATCCCATGACAGACGTCCATCGAGCAAGGCATAAGGCTGATTACCAACACCTACACGATCCTGCCAACGCCAAGAAAGCGAAAGATTCAGTTGTCGCCATAATCTGGTCTCTGTCTGTAATACTATCTTATGACGAAGGTAATCCATCGCATATTTCGAGACAAGAACATCGAAATCATAGGATGAAGTCTCATCAATATAGGCATATTGAACCGCGAAACGACGCAGAGGAGAAGAATCCCAGATTTCACGTGGCAGGAAACTGACACTGAGTTCAACACCTACATTGTCAGAAGTAAAGTTGACACTATGGAAAATTCCCGTGCTGCTCGTTGGAGTAGCATCGTTGTAGGTAACCCAATCGATCATATCCATCTTGTGGCTATAGAATACCGAAGCTTCTGCCTTCCATCCAGTTTGACGGAAACGGGCACCAACCGACACATCGTTCGTTTTCTCTGGCTTCAGTTTCTTATTTCCTTCGATGTTCGCTCCACTATAATATAAGTCTGTGAATGTAGGCATACGTAAAGCCATATTCCACGAAGCAAAAAGCTTCCAGTTATTCGTTGGGCGATAACTGATATCTACACCAGGATAAAAACGCCAACGTGCATCCAATCCGGTATTCATATTACCCAACAGACCTAAAGAAATCGTCCATTGTTCAAGCAGAACATCATGTTCAAGGAATGCAGAAACATTGGTACGACAATCATGATGGGTATAGCTGCGTGCATCGACTTTGTCATGTCCCTGGGTCTTGACAAAGTCAATACTATCCAGGGCTTCTCCAAGGTTGGTTGAGAAGATTCCCTCATGACGAGCCTCTATGCCAAAACTTGTTTTACCAAGGCCAGTTTCGACCCAGGCATTCGCATTACCGCCCCAGGTATCAACCTTGTGGTAATTCTCTCCCGCAGGCGATTTGCCCTTTACCCACTGATAATGGTCAAACCAGCGATTCCAATAGATTGAGCCATTAAGATGAACTGCTCCCAGTTGACTCTCTGCACGGAGGGCAGACATATATCGCTCATTGCTCTCCCACTGCAGGTTATTACTTGCACCATAGAAGGTGTTAGCATCATAGGGTTTATAGCTATAACCTGCCTGTGCATCCAAACGAACATTGCGTCCGCCAAAATGTCCCTGATAGAAGGCACGGGTAGATTCGTAGGCCGAATGTGGCGTAGCACCATCTGATCGGCTATAACCTCCACTCAAATGATTGGTAAAATTGCCCGTCTGGGCACCTATATTTGCCTCAGCTCCGGCATAGCCATAAGAACCGCCCGAAAGAGAAACCTGTCCTGAGAGTGGGCTTTCATCTCCCTTTGCAGATGGGTTTGGAATTAGGCCTTTGGTCACAATGTTGATGACACCAGTGAAAGCGCTGGTACCAAACACTCGCGCTGCTGGTCCTTCAAGCACTTCGATGCGTTCTATATCCTGCATCGATACTGGAAAATCCGCAGACAGGTGACCGGTGTGTGGCGACGAGATATTGATGCCATTGAGCAAAATGGAAATCTGGTCGAAGTTTCCTCCTCGTACAGAGATATCCGTCTGGACACCGAATTCGCCACGTTGTCGGACATCTACGCCGACAGCATACTCTAAAAGATCGTTAATACTGTGTACCGCCGCTGCGGCGATATCCACAGCGGATAGTACAGTTACAAGTCGGGGTGCCTGCATCTGAGTCAGCGGCACACGCGAGGCGAGGATTTCAACATCCTCCAGGCCAACAACCATGCTATCAGGATCCGCTAAATCCTTTTGTACAGGATTGCTTGCTGCATTGAGGCTGGTAGTGGTGCTGGCATTGGCCTTCAAGCCTACAGAGGTAAGCATAGCCACACTCAAGACACCAATTCGGATCTCACGATGCAGACTCTGAAAGCTGGCATAAGAAGCACCACTGAAGCGCTTCCACTTGGCTGAACTGCTTTTAGAATTTGACATTAATTATAAAAAGATTAAAAATAATGGCCAGCGCACTCCGTCGTTGGAGCCGCTGACCACTTTTCTTATAGTTACGACCTGAAATTAATCAAAGTCGAGAGCCTTACGTGGAGCTGAGAAGACACGGTTGAAGTCATCACGGCTACCGACAACGAGATTATCGAAGTCACGCTGACCGGTACCAGCTGGGATGAGGTGACCACAGATAACGTTCTCCTTCATGCCCTCCAGATAATCGGTCTTGCCGAGGATGGCTGCCTCGTTGAGCACACGGGTAGTCTCCTGGAAGGAAGCTGCCGACATGAAGCTTGAGGTACCCAATGCTGCACGGGTAATACCCTGCAACATCTGCTCGCAGGTTGCTGGTTCAGCATCGCGTGCATCAACCAACTTCTTGTCCTTGCGACGGAGCATTGAGTTCTCGTCACGGAGACGACGAGCAGTAACCAACATACCAGCCTTGAGCTCCTGACTGTCGCCTGGCTTGATGATGTACTTCATGCCCCAGATGCGATCGTTCTCGGCCAGGAAGTCGAGCTTGTCCACCTGCTGAGACTCGAGGAAGCGGGTATCGCCTGGGTTCAGGACAGTAACCTTGCGCATCATCTGACGAACAATAACCTCGAAGTGCTTATCGTTGATCTTTACACCCTGCAGACGGTATACGTCCTGTACCTGATTAACGATATACTCCTGAACGGCTGTTGGGCCGAGGATGCGGAGGATATCACCTGGGGTAACAGCGCCATCTGACAATGGGTTACCAGCGCGAACATAGTCATGCTCCTGAACGAGAACCTGACGGTTCAATGGGATGAGATATGCACGGTTGTCGCCATACTTGCCAGTGATGATAACCTCGCGGTTACCACGCTTGATCTTGCCGAAGGTAATCTCACCATCGATCTCAGCAACGACTGCTGGGTTAGATGGGTTACGTGCCTCGAACAACTCAGTAACACGTGGAAGACCACCGGTAATATCACCTGCCTTGCTTGAAGTACGGTTAATCTTAACGATGATAACACCTGGCTTAACCATATCCTGATCGTTGACCATAATGTGGGCGCCGATAGGCAAGGTATAGGTAGCGAGGGTATCGCCAGACTCGTCTACGATGTGAACCATTGGAGCCTTTGTACGGTCCTTCGATTCGGTTACGATCTTATCCTCAAGACCGGTAGCGTCGTCGGCCTCAACCTTATAGGTATCACCTTCAACAACGTTCTCGAACTGAACCATACCGGCATGCTCGCCAACGATGACAGCGTTGAATGGGTCCCACTCAGCGATGATGTCACCCTTCTTGACCTTGGTACCGCTCTCAAGGAAGAGAGTTGAACCATAGCCGATGTTAGCCTGCTGGAGAACCATACCAGTGTTAGCATCCTCGATACGCATTTCAGTCATACGGCTGACAACAACCTTCTCGACTGAGCCATCCTCCTGTGGAGCATCGATAGTACGGAGCTCCTCGATGATGAGGTTACCATCGTAACCAGCCTTCAAGTTAGATACAGCCACTGCGTTCGAAGCAATACCACCGGCGTGGAAGGTACGAAGTGTAAGCTGGGTACCAGGCTCACCGATTGACTGAGCGGCGATAACACCAACTGCCTCACCCTTCTGAACCATACGGTTAGTAGAGAGGTTACGGCCGTAACACTTAGCACAAACACCATGCTTAGACTCGCAAGTGAGTACTGAACGGATCTCAACCTGCTCGATTGGAGACTCCTCGATAGCATCAGCGATGCGCTCGGTAATCTCTTCGCCAGCTGCGATAATCAACTCGCCAGTGAGTGGGTGAATGATATCGTGAACAGTAACACGACCGAGGATACGCTCCTTGAGTGAAGCAACAACCTCATCATTGTTCTTAAGCTCAGTGCACTTCAAGCCACGGAGAGTTCCACAGTCCTCCTCACGGATAATGACGTCATGTGCAACGTCAACAAGACGACGAGTCAAGTAACCTGCATCGGCAGTCTTCAACGCGGTATCAGCAAGACCCTTACGAGCACCGTGGGTAGAGATGAAGTACTCAAGAGCAGACATACCCTCCTTAAAGTTAGCCTTAATAGGGTTCTCAATGATCTGTGCGCCTTCGGCACCTGCCTTCTGAGGCTTAGCCATCAAACCACGCATACCAGACAACTGAGCAATCTGATCCTTAGAACCACGGGCGCCTGAGTCCATCATCATATAGATGGCGTTGAAGCCCTGCTCTGCCTCCTTGAACTGCTTCATCAAGACATTGGTCAACTGGTTGTTTACGCCCGACCAAACGTCGACGACCTTATTGTAACGCTCCTTATCGGTGATCCAACCGTTGTTGTAATCATCCATAATTGCATCAACCTCGTCATCGCCCTTCTTGATGATAGCTGGCTTCTCAGCAGGAACAAGCACATCACCCAAGTTGAATGACAAACCTGCACGGAATGCCTCGTAGTAACCCAAGTTCTTAACATCATCAAGGAAGTCTGCAGTACGTGGAATACCACACCACTTAATAACGTCGGTGATGACATTACGGAGAGACTTCTTGGTGATAACCTCATTGACATAGCCCACCTTCTGTGGAACCTTCTCATTGAAGATCAATCGACCTACAGAGGTCTCAACAATACGCTTGATTGGGTTGCGGCCATTTTCAACATCAACATCGTTGACAACGCACTTGATCTTAGCCTGCAGAGAGCAACGACCCTCATTGTAAGCGATCATAGCCTCTTCTGGACCATAGAAGGTCAAGCCCTGACCCTTATCATTGTCACGAAGCTTGGTGATATAATACAGACCAAGAACCATATCCTGTGAAGGAACGGTGATAGGTGCACCGTTGGCAGGGTTCAAGATGTTGTGAGAACCAAGCATCAGAATCTGGGCCTCGAGAACTGCTGCATTGCCGAGTGGCAGGTGCACAGCCATCTGGTCACCATCGAAGTCGGCGTTGAACGCGGTACATGCCAATGGGTGGAGCTGAATAGCCTTACCCTCAATCATGCGAGGCTGGAATGCCTGGATACCGAGACGGTGAAGTGTAGGAGCACGGTTCAACAGAACTGGGTGACCCTTCATTACAAGCTCAAGGATATCGTAAACGACTGGCTCACGCTTGTCGACGATCTTCTTAGCAGACTTAACAGTCTTGACAATACCACGCTCGATGAGCTTGCGGATAATGAATGGCTTATACAATTCGGCAGCCATCAACTTTGGAAGACCGCACTCATTCATCTTCAACTCAGGACCAACAACGATTACGGAACGTGCTGAATAGTCGACACGTTTACCGAGGAGGTTCTGACGGAAGCGACCCTGCTTACCCTTGAGTGAGTCAGAGAGAGACTTCAATGGACGGTTGGCTTCGCTCTTGACAGCGCTCGACTTACGAGAGTTATCGAAGAGAGAATCAACTGCCTCCTGAAGCATACGCTTCTCGTTGCGGAGAATTACCTCTGGAGCCTTGATTTCGATGAGACGCTTCAGACGGTTATTACGGATAATAACACGACGATAGAGGTCATTGACATCGCTGGTAGCAAAACGGCCACCATCCAGTGGAACCAATGGACGGATCTCTGGTGGGATAACTGGGAGGATCTTGATGATCATCCACTCAGGCTTGTTGCGCTCCTTCGAAGCACGGAATGCCTCTACTACCTGGAGACGCTTCAAAGCCTCCTGCTTGCGCTGTACAGAACCATCCTCGTTAGCACGAGCACGAAGCTCGTAAGCCAAGGTATCAAGATCAACCTCCTGAAGGAGCTTGAGGATAGCCTCAGCACCCATCATAGCGATGAACTTATTTGGATCCTCGTCTGGCAAGTTACGATACTTCTCTGGAATCTGCTCGCACATCTCCATGTACTCGTCCTCTGAAAGGGTATCGAGCTTCTGGACACCATGTGACTTCTCCAAGCAACCTGGCTGGAGGACAACATAGCGCTCGTAGTAGATGACAGAATCGAGCTTCTTGGTTGGCATGCCCAACAGGTTACCGATCTTGTTAGGGAGAGAACGGAAATACCAGATATGAGCAACTGGAACGATCAGTTCAATGTGACCGCAACGCTCACGACGTACCTTCTTCTCAGTAACCTCAACACCGCATCGATCGCAGACGATACCTTTGTAACGGATACGCTTGTACTTACCGCAATGGCACTCATAATCCTTAACAGGACCAAAGATACGCTCGCAGAAGAGACCGTCGCGCTCTGGCTTATATGTACGGTAGTTGATGGTCTCAGGCTTCAGCACCTCACCATGAGAGTTCTCTTTGATTTCCTCAGGTGAAGCCAGACCAATATTGATCTTGGTAAAGCTGAATTTCTTATTGTTGTTTTCTTTTCTAAAAGCCATAGTCTTTTTCGAAATTAAAAGTTAATAGTTAAAAGTTAAAAGTTTATTTAACCATTAACTTACTCAAACTTGATGCTGAGACCCAGACCACGGAGCTCGTGCAGGAGCACGTTGAGAGACTCTGGAAGGCCTGGAGTAGGCATGTTATCACCCTTGACGATTGCCTCGTAAGTCTTAGCACGACCTACAACGTCATCGGACTTGACAGTCAATACCTCCTGGAGAATATGGGCGGCGCCGAATGCTTCGAGCGCCCAAACCTCCATCTCACCGAATCGCTGACCACCGAACTGAGCCTTACCGCCCAGAGGCTGCTGTGTGATGAGAGAGTATGGACCAATTGAACGAGCGTGCATCTTATCCTCAACCATGTGGCCGAGTTTAAGCATATAGGTCACACCCACGGTAGCCATCTGGTCGAATGGTTCGCCAGTACCACCATCAAACAACTGAGTCTTACCATAACGTGGCAGACCTGCCTTGTCAGTCCACTCGTTGAGGTCATCGATAGTAGCACCGTCGAAGATTGGAGTAGCGAACTTCTCGCCCAATTCACGACCTGCCCAACCAAGAACAGCCTCGAAGATCTGACCGAGGTCCATTCGTGAAGGCACACCCAGAGGGTTCAATACGATATCAACTGGACGACCATCAGCTGTAAATGGCATATCCTCATCGCGTACGACGCGTGACACAATACCCTTATTACCGTGGCGACCTGCCATCTTATCACCTACACCGATCTTACGCTTCTTAGCGATGTAAACCTTAGCCAACTTAATGATACCTGAAGGCAGATCATCACCAATCGAGAGATCGAACTTCTTGCGGCTGAGCTCTGAAGAAATCTCCTTCGAGAGGTGCAGATAATTCATGATGGTAGCCTTAACCATCTGGTTGGTATGATCGTCGTTGGTCCACTTGCTTACCATAACGCCACGATAATCGATAGCGCCGAGAGTCTCGTTGGTGAAGGTCTGACCCTTGCTAACAACGTCAATGCCCATGAAGTCCTTCACGCCTGCTGAAGTCTTGCCCTCGAGCAGTGTAGCGAGCTTCTCTACCAACTTCTTCAGGAGAGCATCCTGGCGATCCTGGTAATCCTGCTCGAGCAATGGCATCTGAGCACGCTCAGCCATACGAGCCTTACGATCCTTAACCGAACGGCTGTAGAGAGCGGTATCAATAACAACACCATGCAGTGATGGATTAGCCTTCAAAGAAGCATCCTTCACATCACCAGCCTTATCACCGAAGATAGCGCGAAGCAACTTCTCTTCTGGAGTTGGATCAGACTCACCCTTAGGAGTGATCTTACCAATCATGATATCACCTGGCTCAATGAGAGCACCAACACGAACGATACCACGTTCGTCGAGATCCTTGGTTGCATCCTCGCTGACGTTTGGAATATCAGCAGTCAACTCCTCCATACCACGCTTGGTCTCACGAACCTCGAGTGTGTACTCGTCAACGTGTACAGAAGTAAGGATATCCTCACGGACGATGCGCTCGCTCAATACAATAGCATCCTCGTAGTTGTAACCCTTCCAAGGCATGTAAGCAACCTTCAGGTTCTTACCGATAGCCAACTCGCCCTGATCGGTTGAGTAGCCCTTAGTCAGAATCTCACCAGCCTTCACCTTCTGACCCTTCACGCACGCAGGCTGAAGATCATAGGTAGTAGACTGATTGGTACGACGCCACTTAGGCAAATAGTACTCCTTAACGCTATCCTCGAATGCGCAGAACTCCTCGTCCTCGGTACGGTCATAACGTACACGAATAACGGTAGCATCGACGAACTCAACAGTACCATCACCTTCAGCGATAATCTGAGTACGAGAGTTACGGATCAACTGCTCCTCGATACCAGTACCAACGATAGGAGCCTCACAAGTCATCAAAGGCACAGCCTGACGCATCATGTTAGATCCCATCAATGCACGGTGAGCATCGTCGTTCTCCAAGAATGGAATCAATGCAGCAGCGATAGATGCAATCTGGTAAGGTGCAACGTCGATCAAATCAACATCAGAAGGAGCAACAACAGGGAAGTCTGCACCTTCACGTACGATGACGTGTGACTCAGAGAAGTTACCCTTATCGTCCATTGGAGCGGTGCTCTGAGCAATCTTTTTGCCCTCCTCACCTTCAGCGCTCATCCAAACAACTCCCTTATCGGTCAAGTCAACCTGACCATTGCTAACGGTGCGGTATGGGGTCTCAATGAAGCCGAGTTCGTTGATCTTGGCGAATACGCACATAGAAGAAATCAAACCGATGTTAGGACCTTCAGGAGACTCGATTGGACAAAGACGACCATAGTGAGTATAGTGTACGTCTCGAACCTCGAAACCTGCACGATCACGGCTGATACCGCCAGGACCGAGAGCTGACATACGACGCTTGTGGGTAATCTCAGCCAATGGGTTGGTCTGATCCATGAACTGGCTCAGAGCGTTGGTACCAAAGTACGAGTTGATTACGCTCGAGATAGTCTTAGCGTTAATCAAATCAGTTGGAGTGAAGTCCTCATTATCGCGAACGTTCATACGCTCACGAATGGTGCGGCTCATACGTGCCAGACCAATGCTGAACTGATTAGCCAACTGCTCACCGACAGTACGTACACGACGGTTAGAGAGGTGGTCGATATCATCCACATCAGCACGGCTGTTGATCAGCTGGATGAGGTAACGGATAATAGCGATGATATCTTCCTTGGTCAATACACGGCAATCTGGGTTGATGTTCAGATCGAACTTCTTGTTGATACGATAACGACCTACGTCACCGAGGTCATAACGCTTCTCCGAGAAGAAGAGGTTCTGGACAACTTCGCGAGCCGATGCATCATCAGCAGGCTCAGCGTTACGCAACTGACGGTAGAGGTAGATAACAGCCTCCTTCTCCGAGTTGCTTGGGTCCTTCTGCAGAGTATTATAGATGATAGCATAATCATCGAGGTGAGCATCGTCACGCTGCAACAGAATGCTATCAGTGCTTGAATTCAGGATGAGTTCGATATTCTCAGCGGTCAACTCCTTCTCACGGTCAATCAGCACCTGATTACGCTCGATAGAAACAACTTCACCCGTATCCTCATCAACGAAGTCTTCTGTCCAAGACTTCAGAACACGAGCAGCCAACTTACGGCCCTCATACTGGTGGATGGTCTCTGGCTTTACCTCGACAGTTTCAGCCAACTTAAAGATCTCCAAAATATCCTTATCACTCTCGAAACCGATAGCACGGAGCAGAGTGGTTACAGGCAACTTTTTCTTGCGGTCGATGTATGCATACATGACATTGTTGATGTCAGTAGCGAACTCGATCCAGCTACCCTTGAATGGGATGATACGAGCTGAATAAAGCTTAGTACCATTGGAATGCAGGCTCTGACCGAAGAATACACCCGGTGAGCGGTGCAACTGGCTAACAACTACACGCTCGGCACCATTGATGATAAAGGTGCCCTGTGGAGTCATATAAGGAATCTGGCCAAGATAAACGTCAGTTACCTTAGTAGTGAAATCCTCATGGTCAGGATCAGTACAATAAAGTTTCAACTTGGCCTTCAACGGTACATTGTACGTCAGACCACGGAGCAGACACTCTTCGATCGAATAACGCGGAGGATCAACGAAATAGTCGAGGAACTCGAGCACATAGTTGTTGCGGGTATCAGCAATAGGGAAGTTCTCAGCAAATACCTTGAAGAGACCCTCCTTCTTACGCTCCTCCGGTGGAGTATCCAACTGCAGGAAGTCATGGAACGACTTCAACTGAATATCCAAAAAGTCAGGATACTGCAGTGGGCTCTTAGTCGAAGCAAAGCTAACTCTTGGCTTCATATTTTCCAGAATCTTATTTAATGTTATTAAATTTCCGATATATTTGTGATGTCAGGGTTACAAAAAATGCAAGAAAATACATTGATTGCAAACCTCCAGACACGACGAAAAAGGACATGGAAAGTGCCCTTTTCTGATAAAATCTTACGCTGGTATCCCGACTACGCATGAAGGAATACCGGCGAAAGATGGATAAGAAAGGTTTAGTACCCCAAAATATCGGGGTCCTAAACCTTGTGTCCAGAGTAGATCTGGGAAGTAATTACTTGAGCTCAACCTTAGCGCCAGCCTCCTCAAGAGCCTTCTTGAGAGCCTCAGCCTCTGCCTTTGGAAGACCCTCCTTAACGGTGCTAGGAGCAGCGTCAACGAGATCCTTAGCCTCCTTCAAACCGAGACCACAAGCCTCCTTAACAGCCTTAACTACGCCGAGCTTAGCAGCACCTGCGTCAGCCAAAACTACATCGAAGCTGTTCTTCTCCTCAGCAGCAGCAGCGCCGCCAGCAGCAGGAGCAGCAACTGCTACAGCTGCAGCTGCAGCTGGCTCAATGCCGTACTCCTCCTTGAGGATAGTTGCGAGTTCATTAACTTCCTTAACAGTAAGGTTTACCAACTCTTCTGCGAGAACTTTCAAATCTGCCATAATAGTAAAATTTTAAAATTAAATATTTTTTGTTTTTTATTTTTTTATTGTTAAATTAGGCAACAAGCCACACCTTCTCTTTATTATTATTTATTGGTAGAAGGCTTGTCACATTTTGCGTCTGATTACTCAGCACGCTCACCCAGGGTCTTAAGCACGCCGTGGATGGTATTCTGACCGCTCTGCAAAGCTGAGATAACGTTCTTTGCAGGAGACTGGAGGAGAGCGATAACGTCTGCGATGAGTTCGTTCTTGCTCTTAACAGCAACAAGTACATCAAGTGAACCTGCACCGTAGAAGCACTCTTCTACATAAGCAGCCTTCAACTTAACGATCTCATCCTTAGGACCGTTCACATCCTTGATCAACTTAGCTGGAGCATTGCCAGTGTTTGAGAACATGATAGCAGAAGTACCCTTGAAAGCACCTGCGATCTGGCTGTAGTCAATACCCTTCTTCTCAAGAGCCTTGCAGAACAGCTTGTTCTTAACCATGACGAGCTTAACCTCAGCACCAAAGCTCTTACGACGCAAATTGCTAGTAGCTTCGGCATTCAAGCCAGCGATGTCAGTAACATAGAAGTGAGCGTACTCGTTCAAGAGACCCTCGAGCTTCTCGATATTAAGGACTTTATCTTCTTTCTTCATAATAGACTGTTATTTAAGCTTCGATAGACTTGGTGTCGATCTTGATACCGGCGCTCATAGTGCTTGAGAGGAAGATACTCTTGATGTAAGTTCCCTTAGCAGTAGCTGGCTTCAACTTGATGATAGTGTTGATGAACTCCTTAGCGTTCTGGCCAATAGCCTCAGCGCTGAAAGAAACCTTGCCGATAGAAGTGTGAACGATACCACCCTTGTCAACCTTGAAGTCAATCTTACCAGACTTAACCTCCTTGACAGCCTTAACAACGTCCATAGTAACGGTGCCAGACTTTGGGTTTGGCATCAAACCACGAGGACCGAGTACACGACCGAGAGGACCGAGCTTGCCCATGAAAGCAGGCTGAGTGATGATGACGTCAACGTCAGTCCAACCACCCTTGATCTTCTCAAGATACTCATCGAGACCAGCATAGTCAGCACCAGCAGCAAGAGCTGCCTCAGCATCAGCACCCTGGCAGATAGCAAGAACGCGAACGGTCTTACCAGTACCATTAGGGAGAGATACGGTACCACGTACCATCTGGTTAGCCTTACGTGGGTCAACGCCCAAGCGGATATCGATGTCGACAGAAGCGTCGAACTTAGTATAAGTAATCTCCTTTACGAGGGCAGATGCCTCAGCGAGAGTATAAGCCTTACCTGCTTCAATCTTAGCAGCGGCGGCCTTCTGATTCTTAGTAAGTTTTGCCATTGTTGTAAATTGAAGTTTTAGGATTAAAGTTCAGGCTTCTCACCCTTAACGGTGATACCCATGCTACGAGCAGTACCTGCAATAAGAGACATAGCTGAGCTCAAGGTGAAACAGTTGAGGTCAGGCATCTTATCCTCGGCGATAGCCTTGATCTGATCCCAAGTTACCTCTGCAATCTTCTTGCGGTTTGGCTCACCAGAGCCCTTCTTAGCCTTAGCGGCTTCCATCAACTGAACAGCAGCTGGAGGAGTCTTGATAACGAAGTCATAAGACTTGTCAGCATAATAAGTGATGACTACAGGAAGAACCTTACCAGCCTTGTCCTGAGTACGTGCATTGAACTCCTTACAGAAGGCCATGATGTTGATACCCTTGGAACCAAGAGCAGGACCTACTGGAGGAGCTGGATTTGCTGCACCACCTTTGATCTGCAGCTTAATCTGTCCAGCAATTTCTTTTGCCATTTTAATAAATTGTATTGTGCTGAATGCGTTCCAAACGGAATCAATTAAGATTTCTCGCGCTAACTTCAGCGGTTAATATTTGCTTATTCCAGTCAACGGGATTGCTTCTCTAGCGTTGTAACAAAACCTCTCGGCTCGCGGACTCAGACCGCACGCTACCAGTACAAACTCCCTTCTGGATTAAGCCTGTTTGTTGACCTGATCGTAGTTAAGTTCAAGAGGGGTCTTACGACCGAAGATCTTGACCATAACCTTAAGTTTCTTCTTTTCAACGTTGACCTCTTCAATCACGCCATCGAAATCCTTGAAAGGACCATCGTTAACCTGAATGGTTTCGCCAACCATGAAAGAAAGTTCGGTTTCTGCCTCGAGCTCTGCCTTCTCATCCACATTACCAAGCATTGCTGCAATCTGGTCATCTGGAAGGAACTCAGGCATCTTGGAATTGCGTCCACACAAGAAACCAACTACATTGGTAGTATTTGAGAGTTGAAGCTGAGCTTCGCCTGCAAGTTTCTTGGTAGTAACCTCCTTGTCTCCAACCTTGGTCTTGCTCGTAACGACAAGACACTGAACGAAAACGTAGCTTGAGAAGAGGACCTTTTCCTTGATTACCTTCTGGTTACCCTTCTGAGAAACAACCTTCTCAGTCGGCACAACAACTTGCTGAACATACTTACCGAGATCACCGTTTGCAATTTCTGCATCAAGCACCTCCTTTACCTTCAGCTCCTTGCCGCTAATAGCACGAAGACAATACCATCTGAACTCTGCCATAACCTAATAGAATTAGAAAGTTCCGTAGATAACAGGCATAATCAGCTGACCGAAGAGCATATCCATCAAGAGGATCACAATTGCAATAATCACGGAAGCAGACAATACGACTACTGAACTGCTAGTAACCTCTTTGCGGGTAGGCCAAGAAACCTTATTCACCAGTTCAGAATAAGATTCTTTGATGTAATTAGTTAATTTGCTCATTGTATTTTAACTTTTTTATTAGCACGGGTGGCATGGTTCGAACACGCGACACCTGGTTTTGGAGACCAGTGCTCTACCGACTGAGCTACACCCGTATGAAAGGCAGGTTACTAACCTTGGGTCAATAACCCGCCTTATTTATGAGTTGATCCGATGATTAGTCGAAGATCTCGGTAACCTGACCAGAACCAACGGTACGGCCGCCCTCACGGATAGCGAAACGGAGACCTACTGCCATTGCAACTGGAGTAATCAAAGTAACCTCGATAGTTACGTGATCACCAGGCATTACCATCTCAACTCCCTCTGGCAACTTGATCTCACCAGTTACGTCCATTGTACGGAGGTAGAACTGTGGGCGATAGTTGTTCTTGAATGGAGTGTGACGGCCACCCTCTTCCTTCTTCAAAACATAGATCTGAGCCTTGAAGTGATCGTGAGGAGTTACGCTGTTTGGCTTACAGAGAACCATACCACGCTTAACCTCGTTCTTGTCGATACCACGGAGGAGAAGACCTACGTTATCACCAGCCTCACCACCATCGAGGAGCTTACGGAACATCTCAACGCCGGTAACAACGGTGAGCTTGTTAGCGCCAAGGCCAAGGAGCTGAACCTGGTCGTTGATATTTACCGCCCCAGTCTCGATCCGGCCCGTAGCAACAGTACCACGACCTGTAATAGAGAAGATATCCTCAACAGGCATCAAGAATGGCTTATCCATGTCACGTGGAGGGAGCTGAATCCAGCTATCGCAAGCAGCCATGAGTTCCATTACCTTATCCTCCCACTCTGCAACGCCGTTCAAAGCGCCAAGAGCAGAGCCACGGATGAATGGAGTATCCTCCTCGAACTCGTACTGAGCCAAGAGGTCACGCATTTCCATCTCAACGAGGTCGAGCATCTCTGCGTCGTCAACCATATCGCACTTGTTCAGGAACACAACGAGACGTGGAACGTTTACCTGACGAGCGAGCAGCATGTGCTCACGGGTCTGAGGCATAGGACCATCAGTAGCAGCACAAACGATGATAGCACCATCCATCTGAGCAGCACCGGTAACCATGTTCTTAACGTAGTCAGCGTGGCCTGGACAGTCAACGTGTGCATAGTGACGGTTCTCAGTCTGATACTCTACGTGTGCGGTGTTAATAGTAATACCACGCTCCTTCTCCTCAGGTGCGTTATCAATCTGATCGAAAGACTTAACCTCTGAAAGACCCTTCTTTGCGAGAACGGTGGTGATAGCTGCGGTAAGGGTAGTCTTACCGTGATCGACGTGACCGATAGTACCAATGTTTACGTGTGGTTTCGAACGGTCAAATTGTTCTTTTGCCATAGTAGTTAATTTTTAATATTAAAAATGTTAAAGTTGATGTAACTAGTTTGAATTGAGCCGCTTTCGAGAGTTGAACTCGAGACCTCATCCTTACCAAGGATGCGCTCTACCACTGAGCTAAAGCGGCAACATTTGTTTGTTTGAGCGGGCAACGAGACTCGAACTCGCAACATTCAGCTTGGAGGGCTGACACTCTACCAATTGAGCTATACCCGCATAAAATTTGCACCTGCAAGACATCCTAAGCCATAAAATTCGGACGAATTGCGGGTGCAAAGATAGGTTATTTTTCTGAATTGGAAAAATTTTTCTCTCACTTTTTTACATTTTCCACTAAAAAAAGGCAGAATTTGATGTATTTTTATGAAAAACTATCACCTACAACTACCAATTCGTACAAAAAGAATGTTGAAAAGTGAGGAAAAACGTGATATATCAGGCCTGATGTTTCTCTTTCGCTTTCTTCACCTGACGCTCCAGAGCATCGCATGCCTGCGACACTGCATCTTCATAAGCTTCAGCAGTCTTACTGGCAAAGAATTCCTGATCTCCGACAAATATCTTAATACCGATTTCCTTGTTTGCCTTATCCGATGTATTCATAATCTTCAGCTGAACCTCGGCAGTACGGATCTCTGCAAAATGATTAAGCTTATCAAGCTTCTTATTGATGTACTCGTTCAATGAAACTGAAGTCTCGAAATTGACAGACTGAATTGTGATCTCCATAGTCGTAAAAATTAAAAATGATACATATTAATTGGGTTACTCCTTGCTACGAGGATGTGCTTTCTGGTAGTTCTGGAGTAATTCTTGTGGTGTCAAATGGGTGTATACCTCGGTCGAGTCAAGCGACGCATGTCCAAGCAGCTCTTTCACGGCCATTAGGTCGGCTCCTTCAGCCAGCATGTTGGTGGCAAAGGAATGGCGGAACACATGTGCGCCCTTGCGCGCCAGATTGGGGAATTGTTCGAGATACTTATGTGCAATAGCCGATACTTTCGTAGCCGACAATCCCTCGCCGTCTTCATTGGTCAGCAACATTTCAGTCCGACCGCCAACCATTGCAGTTCTCAACTCTCGGTATTGTTCAATCAGTAAACGAAGTTCCGGACCGAAAGGAATGATACGTTCCTTGTTTCCTTTACCTGTCACCCGAAGTTGATTTGTATTCAGATCCACATCCTGATCACGCAGACCGGCCGCTTCCGAACGTCGCATACCAGTATTGTATAATAGATCTATTAATAAATGATCGCGCACGCCTGTGTAGTCATTACCGAAGTCGGTATCATCGATTAATTGATCCATCTGCTCCTCACGCACCCAAACAGGCAATGTCTTAGGGACTTTCGGTGTAGGAAGCAGCGTAAGCGGATTGGATTCCAAGAGTCCTTTCTTACGCAAATATCGGCAAAAACTACGCAAAGCGCAGAACGCCTGCTTGATCGATGCAACAGCCAGATGACGTTTGCCCATGCTAACCATCCACCCGCGAGCCAGTTGCAAGCTTGGCTGCAAAGGATCAAAGTGACCAGTTTCCGACGTGACATAGTCTTCATACTCCCTCAATGCTGCCCGATAGGCCAGTATCGTCTGGTCCGAGTAGTTTCGCTCGAATTTCAGATACTTGAGGAAATCTTCAACCGTTGCATTCATGCATGAATCTATTTCTTGGGGACAAAAATAGGAGGTTTTTATGTAAATTGCAACTTTTCGGGCATAAAAAATGCTAAAACTGCTAAAAAACACAACAAACCAAGGGACCATTCAGAAAAAGTGAGTACTTTTGTAGCGCAAATCAGGCAATCATGACGAAGAACACCACCTCTGCCCTACTCTTCGAACTGCTCAACCGCAGTCTTGCTCCCAATCGGCATTTCCAGCCAGGCGAGCCATCGGATACGATCGGACAACCCGACCGCAGGGCATGGTTATCGCTCATTACTTTAGCAGAACAGAACGAAGTGAGCGGACTGATCTATGATGCCGTCTTAACCTTACCTCACGAACAACAGCCAGATCTGGAGATTATGATGCGCTGGACAGCCTCCATTCAGAGCCTTGAGCGTGATAATCGTCTCTACAGACAACGTCTAAGCGAAGTCCTCACCCAGTTCAAAGAGCAGCATTTTACTCCCATCTTCATGAAGGGACTCACTTTGGGCAACCTCTATCCCAACCCACTGCATCGTCCAGTTGGTGACGTTGATCTTTTTGTGCCTATGGATAGTCTGCGCCAGGCAACCCAATGTTTGCAGTCCATGGGAGGCGAAATCGAAACGCAGTTCGACACCAAACACATTGCCGCCCGATGCAATGGACTGAACTGGGAATTGCACTTCCAAACCACACATCCCTACAGCCTCACTCTCAACAAACGTTTTCATCTGTTCGAACTCGAAGAAACTTCGTCCGAGAATCTACTGCATACCGAGATTGAGGGTCATTCCATCCTGCACTTCCCACCTCTGTTCAATATCATCTATCTGACCGCGCACTTCCAGCATCATCTGCTCATGGAACGAATCTCGTTGCGACAAGTCGTCGACTGGGCCTTAGCACTTCGCCACGAACGAACAGCCTTGGGGATATCCGAAGCCAATCTCACGCGAACCCTCAAGCGACTTGGATTGAACCGTCTCTATCGTGCACTGGGATACATCGTCATTCATCAGTTCGGTTATTCTGCAACGGGATATGCCGGTCTCACCAAACTTAACGCAGCCGACGCCCTACGAGCCCGTCTAATCCTACGCACTCTGCTTAAGGGACACGTTCCTGGCTGCCGTCCTTTTCAGCCACATCTGGTATCCGATAGCTTCTTGATTCGCGCGCAGCACTATCTTGAACTCTGCAAGCGATGCCTCGCCCTGTTCCAGATTTTCCCACGCGAAGCTTTCTTCACACCGATAGGCTTCCTCTACTATGCTATCCTACGAAGAAAATCCCACAGTCCTCACTGAAGTAAGTGAGACCTGTGGGATTATTCTTTTTACAAAATATTACAATGATCGTGTAATCTTCCGGAAACGTCTGTAATAGAGCACCGCAGCCACCGTCAATCCAAAGGGGAAACCCCACCAGATGCCAACAGCGCCCGTATCCATCACGATACCGAACAGATAGGATAGCGGAATACTGATCACCATATAGGCAATAAAACAGTATTTCATCAGAACCTTAACATCGCCATAACCACGCAACGCATTAACATAAGCAGTCTGAAGACCATCCCCCAACTGATAAGCCACCAACGGATAGGCCATAGCAGCCACAATATCAGCCACGCGTCTAAGCATCTCCGGATTGTCGGCCGAGATAAACAGGCCTCCCATCTCATAACGGAAACAGAAAGCGATGATACTACAAACGATGCCAACCATCAGGATCATCTGGTAACCTGCATTGGCTGCATGCCGGGCTCCCTCTCGGTCCTCCAGTCCATGGTAATTACTAACTCGGATGGCAATAGCCGAACCGATGCCGAGGTAGAACATATAGATCAGGCAGGCGAGCTGCGTCATAACCTGATGAGCCGATAGAGCCGTCGTTGCATCCCAGCTGATACCACCCAATCCAAGCAGCAACGATACACCCGAGAAGGCAGCCGTCTCGATTGTCATCTGAATAGCAATTGGCCATCCCATACCATTCTGCACCTTCATGCGACGTTTTTCGATATGTGTCGATGACCAATATTCACGATACGAGGCATAGCGTGGATTGCATGCAAAGTTTAGTACAAAAGTCATCACGATAAAGACGCGACTGGCAAAAGTAGCCCAGGCGGCGCCATCACTGCCCAACTCTGGAAATCCCCAATTCCCATAAATCAGGAGCCAGTTTAGACAGATATTAAGAACATTTCCCGCCAAGAGAATCCACATGGTAGTACGGGTATCATTGATACTTTCGTAGAAGGCTTTTAGTCCATGACCACCCGTCAGGATCCACATCGAAGGGAGCAGGATGAGGTAATAGCTCTGCATGTAGGGCAAGAGAGTCTCGTCCAACCCCATATAAGGAAGACATAGCCAGATGCAGAACATCAGCATACATACCAAGGTTCCCTGCAGGATATTGGCAGCAGTCGAAGACTTAAGCACAGCCATGATCTCCTGCTTGCGATTCTGGCTAAACAAAGACCCGATCTGTGGAATAGCAGCCTGACAATAGCCCATCGAGAGCAACACAGCCAGCAACAACAATGAATTGACGAAACCTACAGCCGCCAATTCTTCGGCCGAGTGATGCCCCACCATCAGCACATCAACCATGCCCTGTAGTGTAAAACCTACTTGAGCGATGGTAATGGGTAATCCGAGTTTGATCAGCGCTTTATATTCCTTAGGATAAAACGGAAGGAGCATAAGAGCAGATTACTTCAGTTCCAAACGGACAACATTCTCGACATGTTGTGTATGTGGGAACATATCGACTGGCTGAATGTGAGTAACACGATATTTTGCATCGAGCAACTGGAGGTCACGGGCCTGGGTAGCAGGATTACAAGAGACATAGACAATGACCTTAGGCTCAGCATTGAGGATCACATTCACGACATCCTCATGCATACCAGCACGTGGTGGATCGGTAATAATCACATCCGGACGGCCATGCTGAGCTATAAAGTCATCAGTCAGAATATCCTTCATATCACCGGCATAGAAAAGGGTATTTTCAATACCATTCACGGCCGAATTAACCTTTGCATCCTCGATAGCGTCTGGTACATATTCAATACCAATTACCTTGCGCGCACTTCGGCTCACGAAGTTCGCAATAGTGCCAGTGCCGGTATAGAGGTCATAGACGAGCGGAAGACCCTCTCGATCCCCCTTAAAGGAGGAAGAACTATCTGGAGCCAGTCCAGCAAATGCGCGCGCGTACTTATATAATTCATAAGCCTGCTTGCTATTGGTCTGATAGAAAGACTTTGGTCCCACCTTGAAACGCAGGCCCTCCATCTCCTCAAAGATATGGTCATTACCCGACCAGCACAGACAAGGCAGATCACTCCACATATCATTACACTTGGTATTGACGACATACATCAACGAGGTAATCTGTGGGAACTTTTCCTTGAGATGATCCAACAGGAGACGGATACC
The DNA here is from genome assembly GCA_045627865.1 of Bacteroidales bacterium. Taxonomy (GTDB): domain Bacteria; phylum Bacteroidota; class Bacteroidia; order Bacteroidales; family UBA3663; genus Liminaster. Next base: position 12,712 of record JAZQOK010000039.1, on the reverse strand, counting down.
CTCCTTGTCCTCCTCACCAAAGATAACAATCAACATCAACTCTCCGGTCGAAGCGGTACGTACCACCATATTACGGAGCAAACCTACCTGATTGCGGAGGTCATAAAAGGTGAGGTTATTATCAATAGCAAACTGACGGATATCCAAACGAATCTGGTTCGAAATATCATCCTGCAACCAGCACTTCTTGATATCAAGCACCTTGTCGAAGCAATCCGGGATATGGAAACCCAACGCATTCATATCATCGTACTTGGTTCCGGCAGCTACCTCCTCGAAAGTCAGCCAACGCTTGCACGAAAAGGTAAACTCCAGTTTATTGCGATAGAAGCTGGTCTGCTTCGATCCATCGATAGGAGTACACTCTGGTAATTCCACCTTTCCGATACGAGTCAAAGCATCCATTACCTGCTGCTGTTTGAACTTAAGCTGTTCCTCGTAAGGCACATGCTGCCACTTACAGCCGCCACACACACCGAAATGCTCGCACATAGGTTCAATACGAACTGGCGATGGCTTAACCATACGGGCAATGGTACCCTCGGCATAAGAGCTACGAGAGCGTCGCACCTGAATATCGACCACATCACCTACGGCAGCAAACGGAACAAACACTACTTTGTCGTTCACGCGCGCCAGGGACTTACCCTCGGCTGCATACGCAGTGATTTCTACACCCTCCAAAAGAGGTTTCTTTTTATCTTTACGACTCATTTTTTATGTTGTTTAACATATTAGTTTCTTCAAAAGCGGAAAAAAAGCAGGTTTTACATCGATTTCACGCTAAAAATTTGTTTCCTTAGAAAAATGTCCCTATATTTGCCATGTAAAAACCAAAAACCTTACAGAAAAGAACGCAAAATTAAATAAACTTCTAATACAAAAAAGAGAAACACGACCAGTCAAATACATGCTGTGAAGCTCATATTTTGACTATGATATGGGATTGTCCTTATTCGGGATGATCCCTTTTCGTTTCCCCAGACTTGAAGTCTGCTTGCGTCTGCTATCAGGTCAGTCTCAACACCTGCTGGCATTTCTCAGCCGCAGCGGGACGATGGGTAATCAGCACCACCAATTGGTGCTTTGTCTTGGATTGCAGATTATCCAGAACTCGCTGTTCGGTATCTGGATCGAGTGCCGAAGTTGCCTCATCCAACAAAAGGATAGGCGATTGGCGAAGCAGTGCTCGGGCAATAGCAATACGTTGTGCCTGACCCTCCGACAATCCACCGCCACGTTCGCCGCATTGGGTATCCAATCCCTTCGGCAATTCGCGGACAAAATCAGCTGCTGCCAGATGGAGTGCCTCATACATCTCCGATTCGGTGGCATCCAGTCGGCCCAACTGCAGATTGCTGCGGATAGTTCCGCTCAATAACGTATTACCCTGCGGCACATACGAGAAGTAACGGCGGCTAAAAGCAGTAAGCGGCTGCGATTCAGATCCGCTGTACAGATCCACCGTACCGCGGTCCGGTCGGATCAGTGCCAGAAGCAGACGAATCAGAGTGGTCTTACCTACGCCGGTTTCTCCCAAGATAGCTACCGACGAATTCGGCGCAAAGTCATAAGAGAATTTGTCAAGCACCATGCGCTGTGGCAAACCATCCGCCTCATAACGGAACGAGACATCCTTGATACGGATACCGACACAACCATTGGCCAGAATCGGCTGCGGATCATTTTCCTCCAACGGCAAGGCCATAAGTTCCATCAGTCGCTCGGCCGAAGTGAAGCAACGCACAAAAACCGGAATCTCCTTGCTCAGGTCTGCAATCGGACGCTGCACCCGGCCCGACAACTGCAGGAAGGCCACCATGGTACCATAGCCGATGACACCCTCCCAAATCTGAATGACACCCCAACCGAAGGTGAGAAAATAACCCAAACCGAAACCGCCACTCATACAAAGACGCGTCAGTATCGACAGACGAGCACGTTGGCGAACCTGTCCGGTCAGAACATCCATCAGACTTGACATACGACGCAAAGTGCCTTCGGTCTGTTCCAAAGTCTTGATGACGGCACGGTATTGCAGGTTCTCCTGAATCTGGCATTGGATTCCACTCTCACTATCACGCACCTCACGGGTGATGCGATGCATCCGGCGCATATAGATTCGGGCCAACAACAGGAAAAATGGACTGATGCAAAGAATAATCCAGGCCAAGGTCGGATCAAGGAAAAACAGCATCAGAAATGAACCCACCAACTGAAATAGCAGGACAAAGATACCTGGCAAGGTGTCGGTAGCAAAGCTGACCACACTCGAGACATCGCCCTCAATACGGTTCACGACATCACCGGTATGATATTTCTCTATGCCTCGCCACTCGCTTTCAATCAGGTGGCGGAAAATCTGCTGTTTGAGGCGATTATCCAGTTTGACATTACGAACCTGACTGATCCACGACGACAAAGCGGTGCATGCCAACTCGCCTGCCATAATACAAGGCAGCAACAGAAGCACGTGTATCACATTGCCCTCTTCGACATGCGAGGCAATATCCACGGCCCACTTACAGACCCAGACAAAGCACCAGCCCAAACTGATATTGATCAACCCCAGCAAGGTACAGAGCGCAACACTGGCCCGATAACCTTCGGCTATCGATACCAACCATTGGAACGTACTGATGTACTTGCGGAGTTTCATGTCTTACTCCTTGACCGCCAATCCAGCCTCAATCCAGCGTTGAGCGAGTTCTATGCAATCCTTCTCAGCCACCTCAACGGAAACATCATATTCCTCGCGAAGCAAATCGACCATATCCTTTACATCGAACTCTTTCTCCTCGAGTTTCTCCCAAAGGTAAGCCGAAGTCTCGTTCAGGGCGACAATCTTGCTGAAATCAATATTCTCAATACCTTCGGCCACCAGCACTTTAGAGCCGCAAACGTCACGAAGGCCAAATCCACTCTTTAATTTCATGTTGTTTTGTTCTTTTGTTGTTTTTGTTGTTTTGTTGTTGTGTTCTTTTGTTGTTGTATCCGACAGGTCACTTCGTAACAAGTCCAAGTTTGAAACAGATACGATACAGAAAGAGGAAGTAACGTCTCAAGCCTGTAGTGTGCATCCAGAACCAGCTATGCCAACGCCATGCTCGTCCCGACACATCAAAGTATCTCTCTTTTTCCCCGATGAAGAAACCCTTGGCATTGCCAATCACATTATCGGGTGTGCAGGTCTCTCGTCCAAAGACATTACCATCTCCCCAAAGCGTACAGTTTCCCTGTTCATCGATGGCGATGACACGATGCAGAACATAACGCCCATCATTGGCCAGTACCAAAGCCACATCACCCACCTTCACAGGCATACGTTCCGGAGAGATCAGCAGCACCTTATCGCGGGCATGCTCCAAGAAGGGGCGCATACTCCAGCCTCTCACGCGGAAGGTCGTGGTATGTCCTGCCTTTAATTCCTTTCGCACCTGCTCCAGGAAGATATGATTCGGCAACTGTATGGTTTGCATTTAAAGGATAAAGGATAAAGGATAAAGGATAAAGGAAAAAGATCAGACAACGGCTGGTTCCTCTGGCAAAGTGACACCGTAAGGCTTCATGCTCTGCGCATTGACAGCAAAACCTTCGCCTTCCGACTGTCCATCCCAGGCTCCGACACCCTTGCTGCAAACAACAGCGGCTTCGCGGAAAGGAGTGCAACCCAGTTCATAGACTGGAACCCGGGCAATGACTGCCGTAATGGCATCACCCTGGGCACGATAAAGGCGCTTGTCCCACTTTACGCCACTGCACGAAGGCAGCAACGAGGCAAAGGCCTCGACCACATGCTCCTTGCGGATACTATTCTGTGGTGCACGGGTGATGCGGACAAAGCCGCCAACCGGGAACTTCACGTCACGATAGCAAGGAGTCTTACCGCTCCATGGCGAACCATACACGATGACCTGTCCGTCGCGAACACCGACCACCGGATTATCATCATTCACCAACTGGCAACCTGGCACATGTTTCAGCCAAAGGGTGCTATGGGTACTCTTGCCCGTACCGCTCTTGGCCAGGAAGAGATATGCCTTACCCTCGCGAGCCACCACCGAGGCGTGGAAGAGCAACGTCTGTCGATCCATCGAGGCAAAAGCATACAACATCATCAGGAAATTGTTGTAGCAGTACTCGCGCTGATAGGCATCGCCCGAAAGCCAGCATTTAGCATCGGTAAAAGCCAAATTGCATTGCATCTGGGCAATATCCTCACGTGTTTGAAGATGTTGCAGAGTAATCTGCACATGTGTTTCGCTCTGCGAATAAACACACCAGGTTTCCTGACATTCAAAGTCTGCCAACTGTTTCGCGTCGGTCAACGATTCAAAACGATCGACATGGTGTAGAGCAAAAAGCACCGGAACCTCGTCCATCAACGAGGCCCGGCGACTGAATGGTGCATATCTTGGTGCCAGACGATCCAGCAACTCCTGATCATCAGTATCAAGAATCACATGGAGGTCGGCTATGACGCAATGCTTCATAAGCAAAGGGAAAAGGATAAGGGATAAAGGAAAAATCGACTATACAAAAGGTACAAAGAGAATGGGAATGAGCCAGATGAAAGCTATCATCCATTTTTCCCTTCTCCTTTTTCCTTCATCCTTTCAAAGCTTTGCGAGGTACTCTGATACATTCTTCTCGATACGAGCAGCAATATCAGCATTATCGGCAGCAGGTACAAACTTTTGACCTACTATATGCTCATAAAGCTCAATGTAACGCTCGCTTACGCTCTGAGCATACTCATCGGTAATCTCAGGCATAACCTGACCTGGCTGGTTCATGAAGTTGTGCTCGATAAGCCACTGACGTACGAACTCCTTTGAGAGCTGCTTCTGTGGTTCGCCTGCTTCAAACTTCTCCTGATAACCCTCAGCATAGAAGTAGCGGCTTGAATCTGGGGTGTGAATCTCATCGATCAGAATCACCTTGCCATCACGCTTACCAAACTCATACTTGGTATCAACAAGGATCAAGCCCTTGCTGGCTGCAATCTCAGTACCACGCTGGAAGAGGGCGCGGGTGTACTTAACCATAGTCTCCCAATCCTCCTTGCTTACAAGACCCTGCTTGATGATCTCCTCAGCCGAGATGTTCTCGTCGTGGCCCTCATCAGCCTTGGTGGTTGGGGTAATGATTGGCTCTGGGAACTTCTGGTTCTCCTTCATACCCTCTGGCAACTTCACGCCACAAAGTTCGCGGCAACCGGCCTTGTACTCACGCCAAGCCGAACCGGTCAGATAACCACGAATGATCATCTCAACACGGAAACCCTCAGCCTTCAGGCCTACAGTCACCATTGGATCAGGAGTAGCAAGCTTCCAGTTTGGAACGATGTCGCTGGTTGCGTCCAGGAAGCTGGCAGCAATCTGGTTCAAAACCTGACCCTTGAAAGGAATACCCTTTGGCAGGATGACATCGAATGCAGAGATACGGTCTGTGGCCACCATAACCATCAGATCATCATTGATGTTATACACATCACGGACTTTGCCGTGATAAACAGACTTCTGACCCTTGAAGTTGAAGTCGGTGCGGGTTAATGCTGACATAATACTTAATATGTTGTTTTGTTCTTTTGTTCTTTTGTTGTTTTGTTGTTCTGTTCTTTTGTTACTTCTGCTTCTTGGCAGGATCACAAGTAAGGCCTACGCCCAACTTCTTGAAGATACCACGATCCACCTCGCTCACCATCACAGTGGTGTGAGCCTGACAGCCGCGCAATTCAGGAAGTTGAGAAAGGGCACGACGGCAATTTTCATCCTGCTTGCTCAGTACCGAGAGAGCAACAAGCACTTCATCGGTATGGAGACGAGGGTTCTTACCACCCAGATAATCGACCTTAGTCTTCTGGATTGGCTCAATCAACTCCTGTGGAATAAGCTTCAGATCGTGATCGATGCCAGCCAGATGCTTCATGGCATTCAGAAGCAACGAGGCCGAAGTTCCAAGCAACGGACTTGAACCGGCAGTGATGAGAGTACCATCGTGAAGTTCGATAGCTGAGCATTCAACGCCGATCTCATCCTGGCGCGATTTGGCAGCTACGGTACACTTACGGTTATCGGTGGTGATCTTTGCCTGCTGGAAGAGGAGCTGAATCTTCTGTACCTCAGCCTCGTTACCAGCGCCATTGGCCATGTGGTTCAACGCGGTGTAGTAACGGCGGATAATCTCCTGCTTCGAAGCTTCACAACATACCTCATCGTCACAGATACAGAAACCAGCCATATTCACACCCATATCGGTTGGGCTCTTGTACGGACTCTGACCATAAATACCCTCAAACAGGGCATTCAATACTGGGAAGATTTCGATATCGCGGTTATAGTTGATAGCCAGTTTACCATAAGCCTCCATGTGGAACGGATCGATCATATTGATGTCACCGAGGTCGGCAGTAGCAGCCTCGTACGCGATGTTCACTGGGTGCTTCAACGGAATGCTCCAGATTGGGAAGGTCTCGAACTTTGCATAACCGGCAGTCACACCATGCTTGTGCTCATTGTAGAGCTGCGAAAGGCAGACAGCCATCTTGCCAGAACCAGGACCAGGAGCAGTCACAATCACCAGTGGACGCTCGGTCTCTACATAATCGTTCTTGCCGAAGCCCTCGTCGCTGTCAATCAGTGCGACATTGTTTGGATAGCCCTCGATAGTATAGTGATAATATGCCTTGATGCCCAGACGCTCCAGACGTTTGCGATAAGCGTCAGCAGAACTCTGACCATTGTAATGGGTAATGACAACGGAACCTACGAGGAAACCACGCTTCTGGAACTCGTTGCGCAGACGGAGCACATCCTCATCATAGGTAATACCAAGATCCTGACGGACCTTGTTCTTCTCGATATCCTTAGCACTGATGACAATGACGATCTCTGCACTATCGCTCAGCTGCTTCAACATACGCAACTTGCTGTCTGGCTGGAAACCAGGCAACACACGACTTGCATGATGATCATCGAACAGTTTTCCTCCTAACTCCAAATACAACTTATTACCGAACTGGGCGATACGCTCCTTGATGTGTTCGGACTGAATCTTCAGATACTTTTCGTTGTCAAATCCAATTTTCATAATAACCTATACTTTATAAAACAACGCGTGCAAAGATAGGAAAAATCTTCGACATGACCAAAACTTCGCTCCGAAAAACCGATGTTCACGACTGCATTTTCTTGCAATTGTTTAACGCACGATGCAGAATGGCTGCAACAACAGCTCCGACCAGACACATAAACATATCTGTCTGAGTATCCCAAATATATCCCTGAGTACCGAGAAATGCCTCTGAATCTTCCGGGCTGTTCGATCCCACAATCCATTCGATAATTTCATACACAGCCGACACCGTCATGGCAATACACATCGAAAGATTATAGGTCCAGGTGCGAGAATTCAAGGTAGTCGTACGGAACAGGAGTTCAGCAGCAGCCAACGTCGGAGTTACACCCTGCACGAAATGGCCAATCTTATCATAGTTGTTGCGGGTAAATCCGAACCAGTCCTGCATCCAATAGCCCAATGGCACCTCTGCATAAGTATAATGAGCACCGACAAGCAGAACCACCATGTGCAATGCAAAGGTCACATAGATCCAATTCGGGAACTTAAAGGTTCTGTATCCATAAATCAGCATCGGCAGGAAGATAAAAATCGGGAACGATTCCAAGACCCAGGTTCGAAAAGTCTCCTGATAGCCAACAACAGACCACAGAGTAGCCAATACTACCGCGACCAGAAGCCCTATTGGGACAACATGATTTGGAATTTTCATAGCATTATATGTTATGTTTATATTAGATTTGGATAGAATAGACAAACGAAAATCAGGGTTAGCTGCAGCACGAGAATAAGCGGTAGCCCCAGAGCAAACTTCCAATGTTGGGTTTTGTGGCGGAAGCATCGCATGGCCAACAGGGCGCCAATACTTCCACCCCAAACAGCCATCCACAACAGCGTAGCCTCAGGGATACGCCATTGGGAGTTTTTAGCTTTATACTTGTCGACCCCGTAAGTCACAAATGTGATTACGTTGACGACAAGTATATAAATGATCAATAGTTTCAGAAGCGTCATTACTTCTTTTCCACACCATTGGCAACAAACTGGATGCGGTCACCCTTCAACATTCTGGCTGCCATTGCCTCGATATCAGCAGGAGTCAGACTATTCAGGACATCAAGATAACTCTCATGACGGTTGTACTTGTAAAGGTACTGACGTCGGATCTGTCCCTCCCAGTAACTATTCTCCTTCTGATTCTGCTCGTAACGCTTCACCAGGTAATCACGCACCTTATTGAATCGTTCTGCTGATACTCCACCTGGCAGAGCAGCCTTCTGGGTCTCAGCAAAAGCAACCTCCTCAATATGAGCCAACTTCTCGGCACCTGTAGTGAAGTAATAGGTCAAAGACATGATATTATCGAGGGCATCATAGCTTGATGATGCACCTGGACTATAGACACCGCCCTCATTCTCGCGAATGGTTTCGGTGAAGATCATACGGAGCACCTGGCCCAAGATGTCGAGGGCAATATCATCCTTCAGGTTCCACTTCTGGTCGAAGAGAGTCCACTGGTTAACCACACGGGTATTGGCCTGCTCCATTGGTACGTCAAAGCGGTTTTCACGGCTGCCAGGCACTACATTGTAACCGGAGTTATAAGCCTCTCGGCTCTTGTTGGCTGGCAAGGTAGCCAGATACTGCTGACACATCACACGAAGCGAATCCTCGTTGATGTTACCAATCAGAAAGAAGGTAAAGTCGGCTGCATTGGCAAAACGCTCTTTAGCTAACTTGAACGAAGTTTCGTAATCCAGTTGACTGAATTCGTCGAGTCCCAAAGGGCGCATCTCGTCAATACCCTTGTAGAAGGTCATCTGCGATGAGTCACTTATTATCTGACGTGGTGTGCCCATTTGATTCTTTATTGACTGCTCAGCGCGATTGAACCAAGCCTGGAACAACTCTTTATCGAAGCGTGGAGCGGTCATATTCAGATAGAGCAACTCGAACATCGTACGGAAATACTTCACAGCACATGAGCCTCCGATATACTCGGTTGTCTGGCCGATGCTGGTATTTATCGAGGCATTCTTACCAGCCAAAGCCTTACGTAAATCGGTTGGAGAGAACTCGCCGACACCACCAATATCGTAGCAAGCACCCATGTTCTGACGATTGATGCGCGAAGTCTGCATAGCGATCAAGTTACCACCCTCCGAGAAACCGGAGATAGAGATCTCATCCTTCTTGAAGTCGGTCTGCTTCCAAACCACCTTCACGCCGTTCGAAAGCGTCCAGACCTTGCTGCCGAACGGACCCTCCTCGACCTTCTTGATTTTGCCAGGCTTAGGCAACTTGGCAATCAACTGGGTATTGACAACCTCCTCGGCATAGGCTTCAACCTGCTGGGCAGCAGCCTCCTTGTAGGCAGCCAGCAGTTCCGCCTCAGTCGGAACAACATTATCCTCTGCCTGCTTGCCCATAAAGAGCAGAGCAATATCCTTTTCGCTGATCAGCGTTTTGCAGAACTGGTTGATCTGATCCAAAGTGATGTACTGTTCCAACATCGGGAAGATCTGCAACCACTCCATCTCGATGCCCGGCATAGGTTCATCGCTCAGGAAGTGGCGATTGATTTCGGCCACAATCGATCCGTTCTTACGCTTCTCACGTTCGTTGTACGACTTCTCGTAGCCACTCTTCTGCTCGGCTACAAAGCGATCCAACTCAGCCTGGGTGATACCATATTGCTGCACACTCTTGATGACAGCGGCAGTAGCCATAAGGCCCTCCTTCCACTGGCCAGGCTTGACATTCACATCGAACGCAAAACTCTCCAAAGTATGGCAGTATAGGTAATTGCCGAAATAAGCGCGAGCCCCCTGGAAGGGTGCATCGGCTTTCTGTGCCAGTTCATTCAGGCGGTTGTTAATGGCAAAAGTGATGGCACCCTGCATGGCCGAAGCGAAATAGCCTACCAACGACAGTTTTGCCTCTTTCGGCATCTTCTCGCGCTTATAGATTACCTCAACCTCGTTGTATGGGAATTCCTTGTCGGTCGATACACAAAGCAGAGGTTCTTCATTACCCTCAACAGGGAAATAGACACGCTCGGCAGCATCAACTGGGGTCTGGATATCCTGCCATAGGGTTCGGATTCTGGCCTCGACGGTATCGACATTGATGTCACCCACCACGATCACAGCCTGCAGATCCGGACGGTACCACTTGTGGTAGTAGTTACGCAACTCGTCGTGTGTAAAGCTATCAACCACACTCATCAGGCCGATTGGCATACGTGCGGCATAACGGGTGCCCGGCATCAACTTAGGCATCACGTCGTTCTCGATCATGCGTAGATTAGCGCTGTTGCGGCTACGCCACTCCTCGTGAATCACGCCACGCTCTTTGTCAATCTCCTCGCCATCCAGAGTGATATAACCGGACCAGTCGTGGAGTATGAGCAGACAGGAATCGATGATATGCGGATGGGCCACAGAATCGGTTGGAACTGCGCTGATGTTATAGACGGTCTCATCGATGCTGGTGTAGGCATTTACGTTTGCACCGAACTTCACGCCATGACGCTCCAGATAGTCAAGCATCGACTTTCCGGGGAAGTTCTTGGTGCCATTGAAGGCCATGTGCTCCAGGAAGTGGGCCAAACCGCGCTGCGATTCCTCTTCGAGCGCCGAACCCACACGCTGGGCAATGTAGAACTCTGCCTGATGTTCTGGCAGGTTGTTGCGTGAGATGTAATAAGTGAGACCATTTTCCAGACGTCCGTAGCGAACATTAGGATCCATTGGTAATGCCTGAGGCATCTGTGCATTGGCAGTTGTGAAAGCCAATGCGAAAGTCATTAGAATGTTACTTGCTTTCATGTAACGGAATAATTTTAGTTTTGTTTTCATATTTATCGTAGGCTTCTACGATCTTTTGGACAAGACGGTGACGGACAATATCACGTTTATCGAACTCGATGGTAGCGATACCTGGAATATTCTTCAGGATACGCTGGGCCTGCACCAGACCCGAGGTGACATTGTTCGGAAGGTCAATCTGGCTCATATCGCCAGTCACAATCATTCGAGCGCCCATACCCAATCGGGTCAGGAACATCTTGATTTGTGGGGCAGTGGTATTCTGTGCCTCATCGAGGATGATGATGGCGTCGCTCAAAGTTCGTCCACGCATGTAGGCCAATGGGGCAATCTGGATCACGTTAGTCTCCATCAGCTCCTTCAACTTGGCGGCAGGAATCATATCCTCGAGCGCGTCGTAGAGAGGTTGCAGATAGGGGTCGAGCTTGTCCTTCATCTCACCGGGCAGGAAACCCAACTTCTCGCCTGCCTCAACCGCCGGACGCGACAGGATGATCTTGCGTATCTCCTTGTTCTTCAGAGCGCGTACTGCCAAGGCAATGGCCACGTAGGTCTTGCCCGAGCCGGCAGGACCGAGAGCGAAGACCAGATCGTTCTTGGCAAAGGCATCGACCAGCGACTTCTGGTTCTCGGTACGGGCTGTGATGGGCTTGCCGTTCACGCCATAGATGATGAGCGAGTCCTGCTTCTTCTCCACAGGACCCTCGCCATTCCAGAAGTCCAGGATGACCTCTTCGTTCAGTTTGTTGTAGTCCTGGCAATAACGGATCAGCTTGTCAGTAAATGCCTCGAACATCTCTATTTCAGCCTCGTCGCCATACACCTTGATGGCACGTCCACGTGCAGCAAATCTCAGTTTGGGATAGAGCGTCTTCAGCAGCAAAATATTGCTGTTGTTTACGCCATAGAAGATCACAGGATCAGCCTGTTCCAGTATAATTACTTTTTCTATCATGGGCGCAAAGATACGCATCTTTTTCCAATTCAACAAAAAATATAGCCGAAAAAGAAACTTGCGTACCAAAAATTTGGAAATTTGGGTTATATACACTATCTTTGCAGCATCTTAACAGACTTCTATTTCTATGATTAAATATCCAATAGGCGTTCAGGCGTTCGAGCCTCTCCGCGATGAGGGATTCCTCTACATCGACAAGACAGACCTTGTCTGGCAGTTGGCACAAATGCACATCTGTTTCCTTTGCCGTCCCCGCAGGTTCGGCAAGTCGCTGCTCATCTCTACACTGGATTGCTACTTCAGCGGCAAGAAGCATTTGTTCGAGGGATTGAAGATCATGGAGATGGAACAGAATTGGAAGGAATATCCTGTGTTCCGCATTGACTTTGCAGCTGGTGCATTCCTGAAACCGGGAGAATTGCACCGTCTTTTAGAGGGATACGTAGCTAACTGGGAATTACAATGGGGAAAGGATCCTTTTCAAGAGGATTTAGGTGCCCGCTTTGTGTATGTCCTCCGCCAAGCTCACGAAAAGACTGGCTTGCGTTGCGTCGTGCTCATTGACGAATACGACAAGCCCCTGCTCGATGTGCTCGACGAACCGCAGGAGTCAGAGAACCGCAATGTACTCAAGTCCTTCTACGGAACCTTCAAAGCAGCCGACGATCATCTGCGCTTCGTACTCCTAACCGGTGTGACCAAATTCAGTCAGGTGAGCGTCTTCTCAGGCTTTAATCAACCATACGACCTCTCGATGGATGCCAAGTACGAAAGCATCTGCGGTATAACAGAAAAGGAGCTCTATCGCGATCTGGCAGAACCGATTCGTGAGATGGCTGTGAAT
>JAZQOK010000038.1:0-135863 GCA_045627865.1 Bacteroidales bacterium | reverse complement strand
GGGGAGCCACTTTCAAAGTGGTACATTTCTTTCCGTTATGGGTGGCACATTCGAAACCGATATGACCGGCACATTTAATTCCGCTACAGGAGGCACATTTGTTCCTGTTATGGGTGGCACATTTAATCCGCTGCTATCATTTTCTGGGTTTTATTTTTAATTAATGTAATAGCACATGGTGGCGCAAAGATGGGCATTTTTATCGGCAAAAGTAAATGGAAGTAGCCGTTTTCGTATAAAAAATGTTAATTGTAGTAAAGATTTCGGTCGAATCCTTGCGTATACTGAGAAATATGCATACCTTTGCCTCACTGAAAAGTTTCCTTAATTATTAAGGGTCGTCAGTTTAGTTAGTAGTATTAGTGGTACGGGCCCCGGAGTCGTGAGACTACGAGGCCTCTTTTTGTACCCTCAGTTTCAATTTTGGCTTGTTTGATGCAAAGATGATGGAGAAATTACTTTTTCAGCAAGCGTTTATTTGGATTTGTTTGAAAAAGGAACTATCTTTGCAGCAAATTAGTAAACAAAACGTCAATTAGTTTCACCTTTTTACATGCAAGATAATCTGCCGCTGGTCAGTGTGATCATTCCGAACTATAATCATTCAAAGTACTTGAATGAGCGAATTGATAGTGTACTGGCCCAGACCTATCCGAATTTCGAGGTGTTCATCCTGGATGACTGCTCGCCCGATAACAGCCGCGAGGTGATCGAGGCCTACAGAAACCATCCGAAGGTGAAGGAGATCATCTTCAACGAGTCCAATTCGGGTAATACTTTCCACCAGTGGGAGAGGGGCTTTGCCCTGGCCCAGGGTGAATATATGTGGATTGCGGAGAGCGATGACGTGGCTGACCCGACCTTCCTGACCAAGCTGATGGATAAGATCCTGGCCAATCCGGGTACCGTGCTGGCCTTCTGCCGTTCGCAGATGATCGATCAGGATGGAAACGCATTGCGTTGGACATGGGATAAACCCAAGCGTTACCACTCGAATGGCGTGTACGAGGGTCTGCAGTTCTGCAAGGAACGTCTGACCTACAAGAACATGCTCTACAATGCCAGCATGATTGTTTTCCGGAAGTCTGCCATCGGGCAGGTGGATTCAAAATACAAGACTTTCCGTCTGTGCGGCGACTGGTTCTTCTGGCATCAGATCTGCCGTCAGGGTAAGGTGGTCGAGATTCCGGTAATCCTGAACAAGTACCGCCAGCATACCAACAAGGTATCGACCGCAGCCAAGAAGCAGGGAATCACGATGACCGAATCGTTCAAGTGCCAGTGCATGATCTATGAGCAGTTCCCCCTCTCGTTGTACAAGACCTTGTGCCTGAAGGGAAGAATGTACAAACGCATCAGAAAACTACCGTTGGAGGAGCAAAAGGCGCTTCGAACGACTTATCCAACGATTGTAAATACGAACATGTTGCACTTTGTCCTGTATGAATTGGACAAGGCTTTCCATATCTCAAACATGATTTGAGACTACTAGCAACCTTTTTTAGCTGTTCTTTTGCATAGATGTTTTGATTTTGAACTTCTTCTGTAGAGGACGTTCAAATCCATAGATCAGAATTACGGATAGGATAATTGTTACAATGCAGGATACTATGCAGAAAATCAATGACCTTGAATTGAAATAGAGATAAACGCACATTCCTAGTGTCGTGTGCAGTAAATATACCAGATACGATAGGTCACCCATTACTTTGTCGACGGCATGAACCTTGAGCGGAAATAATGAAATCACAACCCATGCTGAAATAATCAATGAGATGTATATTCCGTGTGTCCATGGGTATGGATCATAAACCCACCATGACATGGCATGAAGACACCATACAACAACACTGACTTTCGGCATGCAGAATCTCTTCAACTGATCAAAATAATGACATGCGAGTGATCCTACAAAGAATCCTATAATTGATGTCGAGAAATCACTGTAACGAGTGGCAAATGTTGCTGAACCAAATCCAATCTGACAGTTGAGCAGGAATGTAAGGATAAGGCCAAGCCATGCAGCACTTTTACTTCGGGCGGTAAATGGCATTAACATATAAGCCCACACTTCGACAAACAATGCATGTGCCACAGGTACTAAATGGTTCTGAGCTCCAAAAGGTACCATAAATATGTTTGAAACCCATTGCCCCATGGTATTTGGCATATTGAATGCTGGATTCAAAATGGTTGTGTTTAATCCCTTTTTGGAATAATACAGCAAGACAATCACGCCGATTATACAAGCGATGACGTAAGATGGATAAATGCGAAGGAATCTGTTAAAAGCATATTTCTTTAAGCCGTCAGAATTCGTGCCGTATTTTTTTGTTAGGATCAATGTCATCAAAAAACCACTCAAAACAAAGAATCCCCATACGGAGAATGCAGCAGGTCCTGGTAGCATATTTTCCCATAGATGAGAAAATGCTACGCAAAGGGCAAGGAATAAACGGAAAGTACCTAATCCAAAAAAGTTTTTGGTATTCATTGAGGCTTTTAATTAACGTCGATGTATGCCTGTTATGTATCAGTTATTTATAGAAATCCATGCGAGTTTGTAGCAACTGCTTGGCATCCATTAATCCTGCCTTCTTGGTTGCCGCATTCGTAGCTAGGGTTTCTTGTAACTGAACATCTTTTAGAAGATGGAGTATGCCTTGGGCAAAAGATTGTGCATCATTGCATGTTAGGCAATCTTTCCCATCCACGAATGGCAAACCTTCGCTTCCCTTGCTTGTCGTTATGATAGGAGATTTCGCAGCAACTGCATCCAGAATTTTCATTCGCATACCACTTCCAATTCTGATTGGAACAATAGTAATCTTCCCATTTATAAAGCCATACAAATCATCAATGAATCCTGTGAACTGAATGTCTTGATCGAATTTGTGAATGACGGTTTTCGCCTCCTCGCTCCATTTTCCTACAATATAAATGTTTCCATCGAAGTTCTGTTTTCTTAGAAGTGTAGATACTTGTGACGCGAACCAGATGGCACCATCTGCATTTGGGAAATGGTCGCTACCTCCAATGAAAACAAGGTCCTTGCATGGCTTGAATTCTTTTTCATCCGTTGCGCTTGCTGCAGATGTGAGCGCTGGGGAGACATAGATATTCTTCTCAGGGAGATAAGACTTGAGTATGTTCTTGTCTGTTTCTGTAAGAACGATAATATCATTATAGCGGTTGAGAAGTGATAACTCTTCATCCTTGAGTTTCTGCTGTCGGATATCGTCGTACATTGTATATGAATCGAAAAGATTCGCTTCATTCTCGTTGCGTACAAAACGGATTTCATGGTGGACGAATACTTTGCGAACATCTTCTGGCAATACATATACCAATGGCAGGCATTCAAAGAACTCCACCTGAATTATATCAAAGCCTTCGCGACTCTTATTGTAAATGTATTTCAAGTATTGTGGGTTAAGTTCGAGCGCAGACCTGAAAAGCGTCGAATTCTCCTTTACAAATTGTCCTAAGTTGAAAATGTCTGACGCATACTGGGTGCGTTCGATGTTGGGTACTTCGGATAATTTGTGTTTGCGGAATATTCTGGCCTGCTTGCGTCTCATAGAGGCCTCCAGCTTATTACACAATGTATATTTGATTTTCTCATATCTGCTTAACTTGACGTTGCGAATTTGTGTTGATACATTGTCAACATATGGATCAATCACAACATCGGTCCAAACTCCTTGAAGCTCTTTCGCAACCTTAAGGTCTTTCGCAGAATAACAATAAGGCACAAGGGTAATCTTGTGCTTATTGCGAAGTGTGTTAAGCATATTGAAAAACGCTTGATTTCCGCCACTATGCAGTGGGTAAGGAACCCAAGGAATGATAAACAGAATCTTCATTAGTGTTATATTGAAAAATATTGTAATCTAGTATTGAAAACTTCAGAATCTTATAGTTTGATACCTAATCGTTTTTTGGCTTTTTTGTGCCATATATATATAATGTCCGAAATTGAGCGACTGAGTTCTTTGTGCATCTTTAGTGCTGGATATAAGTTCGTCAAGGACTCTTCGAAATATTGGTTGAGATGAAGTTCAATCTGTCCATGAAAGTATTCATAAAACACTTTCCGGTTTATCTCGTTCAGTGCAGACTTCTCGGCAATAGTCCCATGCTCAAGTATGGATCTCTTATTTCTCTCCAAAAAAGCGTAATACCATTTTTTTTCGCAGATTTTTGCCTGAAGTTTTATGCCATTCATTCTGCTTTGCGTGATGGACTGATTGTTGGAACGATAAAGGAAGGTTGAGACCTGTGTGTTGGCTATTCCCTTCTCTTCGGCAGCACGAACTGCTGTAATATCGTCGGAGCCCCAGGCAAGTGGCAGTTTGAAATATCCCCCCTCTTTCCTTAAAGCTTTCGCATCGTAACAGAAATCCCCAATGAATTGGATGTCTCCGTTCCAGCGTTGTAAGATCAATTCTATACAGCTTTGCAGTAATGGTCTTGACTGCTGATGGCCGATTACTCTCCCGTTGTTATCAATTACATCGGTCTTTGCGTGGTAGACATTGAGTCCAGGATATAAATCTATTAACTTTGAATATTCCTCGAGACAATTTTCGGCTAACATGTCATCGTCTCCCATGCAGATGATATATTCGCCAGAACTATGTCCCAAACAGATATTCCAATTGTCGACTACATTTATTGCTCCGCAGTTCTTTTCGTTTCTATAATAATGCAGCCGGGAATCGTTGTATTGATCTGTAACCGCTTTAATATTGTTGGGCGAAGCATCATCGACGACAATGAGTTCAAAGTCGCGGTATGTCTGGTTGAGGCAAGACTCAATAGCTTGCGCAAGAAAATCTGTCTTGAATGCTGGGATTGCGATAGAAAACTTCATCCTTAATTAATGCACGATTTATACTCGTCAATCAGCAGATTGGTGAGCCGATCCATTGAATAGCGTTCCGAAAGGCGCTTTGATATTGCTACAACTTTCTCGTATTCTTCTTTGTCGTTTGCGAGAGATAGGATAGCTTGTTCCAACTCCTGAACATTAATATTTCCGTTATTGATCTGTAAGATCTTACCTGCCACACCCTCTTCGCAGGTCATCATATTCTGAATCTCGCCAATATTTGTTGCGATGACGGGCTTACCCACCTGGAATGCTTCGAGAATACAAAGAGGGAAACTCTCACCTGAGAACACAGACGGGAGCATCACAATATCTAAGGCATTGAAGTACGAAGGTACATCATCTGAATAGCCTACAAAACGAGCCCATAACTGATTAGGAACTTTTAGTTTTTCATACTCTGGACCATCGCCGATGAAGGCAATACAAATATTCTTGCCTGTTTTTTTCCGGATATTTGCAACTGCTTCATACAGAATATTCCATCCCTTTTCTTTCAGTGCTCGGCTTGCGATGGTCAGGATGGTCGCATCCTCGGGGAATCCCAATTCGGCAAGTACTTGCTCTTTTGGCCTTAGAATAGGCTTGTCTGGTACTGCATTAAAAATCTTCTTCAGTTTCGTGCCATCAACGTCATACTCGAACATTACAGGCAGATTTTTGTCTGCGATGTAATACCATTTGTCGATTTTCTTAGCCAAAAATGGCAACTGTATCTGGAGTCGTTTTGCTTTAAGCGTCTCATACATACCATGCAAAGTAACTACCTGATGTACCCCTTCTGGTTTAGAATGTGCAAGGGCATAATCTACATTGGCATGGTGAGAATGAAGTACTTCGATTCCAAAAGAGGTGATGATCTTGGATATTTTGTCAAAGTTCCATTCCAGTGAGATGAGGGGAATTCCTTTGGTTAATTTCTCTCGGATTATATCGTTCCTCAAGGTTCCGCCACAATCAATAAATGTTACAGCAACCCCTTTCTCGTATAGTGCATTTGCAAGGTCAATCGGGACCTTTTCTCCACCGCCAGTAGAGAAAGAGAAGGAACACATGGCGATATTGGGAACTCGGTTGCGAGACAAGGTAGCCATCTTAGAATCGTCAAAGATGGTATCGAATTTCTCTTGATCAAAGTCGCTCCTGTTCTTTTTCCAAAATGACTCAAGACTGGATTTGATATAACTCAGTTGCTCAGAAGTGAGACGGTAGTTCTCAGCAAGAAATTCCCGAACCATCTGGTGCTCCTCGTAATATCTGTTCTTTTGGTGTAAGCCGACAGAGAGGTTATTCTCGTGCTGCCTGTAATAACTCTTTGTGTCGACCGAATAGGAAATCTTACCTGCTCTTATCAGATTAAGATAGAAAATCCAATCTCCACAAACTTTCATGCTGTTCCACTGCTCATTGTTGAGCAATGGAAGGTTTGTCGGTTTGCGGAAGATACAACTACTGACGTTAGGAATGATGTTTTTCTTTGAGAAGAAATCTCTAGTACATTCATATCCTGTCATTTCAAATGATTTGGCAAAAAGATCAGCTGAGATATCAGAGAGATAGTTGGTCATTGTCCAAACGATCTTTCCCTCCTTCATGAATAGCGTTTCTGCGAAGGAAAGCATAACCGATTCGTCCATAAATGACGGTATCAAAGTTTCGAGAAAATTCTTCTCGCACCAGTCATCGCTTTCTGCAATCCAGATGATGTCCCCCTTAGCATATTGTAAACCTTTCCTCCATTGTGCGAATGGAGAGCCAGAATTGGTTTCGTTAATGACTAGTGTTGTCCTATCTGCGAACTTCTCTGCATATTCTTTTAGGATCTCTTTGCTGTTGTCTGTCGAACCATCGTCAAGAAGCCAAACCTCAAAATTACGATAGGTCTGAGAATAGATGGAATCAAGACGTTCACGAAGATACGCTCCGTGGTTGTAATTCGGAACAATGATGGAGATTTTAGGCCCTTCTTTCTCCATCCAATCCTTGTCCTCCTTGGCTCCTTCTATATGGGGCATATAGGTGGCGCCATTCTTCCTGCCAAAGGTCAGGTAGTGAATCAGAGGGTTGATACCTTTATAATATGCGTCTGGATTGTCAATATAATATTGTTTCGATGAAAAACGAGGGGATGGGTCATACCCATGTTTGTAACCATTCCTCAAATAATGGGACAATGGAGATTTCTTCCAATATCGCACTTCTGGATATGTTTTTACATACCATTCCGCATCAAAAAGCCCAGAAAACTTTATAATCATATACAAATATGATTTCTTGGATATATGCGCTATAAATTTTGGTACAAATTTCATATCTTAGAAATGAGAAATACTTTGTTCAATTCGCATAATAGAACTTTACAACTGCTGCATGTCGTACAAACGCTTGTAATAACCATTCTTGGCGATAAGTTCGTCGTGCTGACCACTTTCGACGATCTCACCCTCGTAGAGAACGTGGATGATGTCGGCGTTCTTGATGGTCGACAGACGGTGTGCAATAGCAATAGTGGTGCGACTCTTCATCAGTCGCTCAAGTGCCTCCTGTACCAGTCGCTCTGACTCGGTATCGAGGGCTGAGGTAGCCTCGTCGAGAATGAGGATCGGTGGATTCTTGAGGATGGCACGGGCAATGGATACGCGCTGACGCTGTCCGCCCGATAGACGTCCGCCTCGGTCGCCGAGCATTGTATTGTAGCCATGCTCCGACTCCATGATGAAATCGTGTGCATTGGCAATCTTTGCGGCTGCAATGACCTGTTCCATGGTGGCATTCTCGACACCGAACGAGATGTTGTTGAAGAATGTATCGTTGAAGAGGATTGCCTCCTGATTGACGTTGCCGATCAGTGAACGGAGATCGTGCATCTTGACATCGCGGATGTTGATGCCATTGATCAGAATCTCGCCCTCGGAAACATCGTGATAGCGTGGAATGAGATCTACCAAGGTAGATTTGCCTGAACCTGACTGACCTACCAGTGCAACGGTCTTGCCCTTTGGAATGGTCAGGTTGATGTGCTTCAGAACCTCGCGACCTTCGGTATAGTGGAAGGAGACGTTCTTCAGCTCAACAGAATCGTCGAAGCTCTCCAGCTTCTGTGGGTTGACTGGATCCTTGATCGGGTTCTCGGCCTTGAGGATGTAATCGATACGGTCCATCGATGCCAGACCCATAGGGATCTGATAAGCCTGACGGGTGAGGTCCTTGATTGGGTTGATGATGCTGTAGAGAATCACCATGTAGAAGATGAAGGTCGAGGCATCGATGAAGCCTTCGCCCTCGAGGATCAACCAACCACCGAACAGCAAGACGATGACGATGATCAGTGTACCCATGGACTCGGATACCGGGTGAGCTGCATTGACACGCATCATCATGTGGAGCATGCCCCTGCGGAACTCGTTGTTGACAAATGCGAAACGGCGCTGCATCTTGTCTTCGGCAATGAATGCCTTGATGATGCGCAGACCGCTCAAGGTCTCTTCAATCTGTGCCATGATCTCTGAGAGTCCTGCCTGGATGTTGGCAGACTGACGCTTCAGCTTCTTGGTAATCGTGCCCATGACCCATGCGGCAGGAAGGGCTACGAACAATACAAAGGCTGTCAGCTCCCAGCTTACGGTCAAGAGGGTAGAGAGACAGATGATGATGGCAATTGGCTGCTGAATCAGGGTACTGATGGCTGATGTTACGGAACTCTCGACCATCTGTACGTCGGTGCTCATTCGGACAATGATGTCGCCCTTGCGCTCGGAGGTGAAGAATCCCATCGGAAGATTGGTGATCTTGTTGTACATTTCGAGACGAATGTCACGAACAACACCTGTGCTGAGTGGCAACATGATGTTGGCGGCACCCCAGTAACCGGTACACTTCAGCATGGTCATGAAGATCAGGATGCTGCCCATCATGCAAAGGGTAAGGAATGCACCGTGCTGTGAGATCAACTCCTGAATCAGTGCGTAACCATTGTTGACGATCAGCTCCTTGTCGAGTGTACTCCAGGTCCACTCACGATAGGTGTAAACGTTCTGATCGATCTTAAAGAGAATATTGAGAATTGGAATGAGTACTACAAATGAGAATACGTTGAGCCATTGGCTGATTATATGCAATGCTACTGTCCATACAATATATACACGATATGGCTTGAAGTAGCGAGAGACTATCTCAAAGAACTGCTTTATCATTTACGATTTCTTTTTCTAACTAATTATTATGCTGCAAAGATGAGTATTTTTTTTTTATCATCCAAATAAAAACATCAAAAAATGGGAAATTGTTATTTTTTGTCATTCCATATGAAAAATGGCAATTTCAAAATCGTAAAAAATGTGCATGATTCGTAGGAAAAAAGTTCTGAATTCGTAAAAATACGGCAAATTTCGAAACAAATTATGCCGTAAAGAAACAATTTTTTTTCCGATTGTATAATGAAGAATTTTTTGGACGAATTGATTATTGAGTCTCGAAAAAAAGCCGTACCTTTGCACCGTCAAACAATGAGACAAGTAGTCAGCTTGGGGACATTGTTTGAAGAACTCATTATGCCCAGATATTGTAAATTGAATGTTTATTTTTAGGTATCAATTGAATGTGTTTGTTAAGTTTATTAAATGTACCAAATGTGTAAATGTTTTTTATAGGTTTTGATTTGGAAGTAGTTTAATTAAGGTATCTTTTTCTCATGTACTAAGTGTTTGGCCGGTGCTCAGGTTGAGCGCCGGTTCTTTTTTGCCATCCTTCTGGCCTTCCACTTGTTGGCGATGAAGTTCGAGAGGAACAGGATAAAGACGCCAATCGGATAGATCAGCAGCGAGTTGGTATCGCGCTTGCCCAGAATGAAGGTGACGGGGATACTGAACCACAGGATGAGACACCAGCTGATGCAATAGATGCTGGTGATGTTGTGGCTGAAGTTATCGAGCTTGCTCATCCATGACTTTGGCATGTATGGCTCGGTAAAATAGATCAGTGCAAGTACCCAGAGGTCCAGGGCGATGTACGCGAGGCAATCGAGCAGATGTGACCTGTAGTACAGACCGTTGGAGAATGGATAAAGACCCCACGCGATATTGAAGGCCAGATAGACCAGCATGAGCGCAGAGGTGACGTAGAGGATGTAACGGTAGAAAAGCTTGAGATCGGTCACACGACGGAGAATACGTCCGAACGCAACGCCGAAGCAAGGGAATATGATCCACTGGGTGAATGGGAAACAGGAGAGACACTCGTCAGGGTCGCCTACACCACTCGGAATGAGCAGTCCCCAGAGAGCTGTGATGATGGGATCGCCGGCATCGTAACGTTCGAACATCGGACCGATCAGATTCAGTACTATGGCCAGGGCAAGCTGTACGATCCAGTTTGCCTTGAGTGAGGTCATCAGCGAAAAGAAGAGGAACGCCATGCCTGCAAATTGCAGGATATCGACGATGAAGGTGGCGAAGATAGCGTGTTCGTGGAGCATCGGATCGCCCGTTGCAAAGGCTCCCAGCCAGGCGAACCATCCACCACGGATCAAATTCAGAACATAGCTTCCGATCAGCAGCATCAGGCCTCGCTTCAACAGATCCCAGGCCGAGGTGTGCTGACCATAGCAGATTCCGACGCCCAGACAGATCATGAAGAGGGGAGCCGCGATCGGTCCACCCAGATAATTGTCGGCGATGAAATAGCCAAGATCGTTTGCTTCGGGCGAAAATCTCATTACGGTATGGCAGATGACCATACCTATGATGGCTATGCCTCGTGCGTAATCTAACAGTACCTGGCGTCCTGTATTGATTTCTTTCGAAGCTAATAGGTTCATAATTTGTAACTTTTAGATAATAATGCACTGCAAAGATACTTATTTTTTTATGAGGTAGTGCAACTTTTTGACAATACTTGCAAAAATTGTGCAAAAATTGTCAGATTTTGAACTTTATGCCTCATTTTTACACAGGGTTTGCGCCTGAAGTGATACAAATCAAGAATGAAGCTTCTGTCATTTTAATATTTTTTATACTAAAAAATTTGCTTTTCATCGAAAAAATGTTGTATCTTTGCGGTGCTCAAGTAATATTAACCTTTTAAATTTTTAGTACAACTATGGCAAACAAGTATGCTGGTACACAGACCGAGAAAAACCTGGAAGCCGCTTTCGCTGGCGAGTCGCAGGCACGTAACAAATATACCTATTTTGCTTCACGTGCGAAAAAAGATGGTTATGAGCAGATCGCTGCTATCTTCCAGGCAACTGCCGACAACGAGAAGGAGCACGCTAAGCTGTGGTTCAAGGAACTGCACGATGGCATGCCTGATACCGTCGAGAACCTGAAGGCTGCTGCCGATGGCGAGAACTACGAGTGGACCGATATGTATGAGGGCTTTGCTAAGACCGCCGAGAAGGAGGGATTCGCTGAACTCGCTGTCAAGTTCCGTCTTGTAGCTGCTATCGAGAAGCGTCATGAGGAGCGTTACCGCGCCTTGCTGAAGAACATCGAGACCGCTCAGGTATTCGAGAAGTCGGAGGTTAAGGTTTGGGAGTGCCGTAACTGCGGTCATATCGTAGTTGGTACCCAGGCTCCTGAGATTTGTCCAACCTGCGCTCACCCACAGGCTTACTTCGAGGTTCATGTAGATAACTTCTGATCAGAACCTTAAGAAACAATTAAAGAATCCCCCCTATTTCACTCGCGTGAGATAGGGGGGATTACTTTGTCTATGTGTGTGCTGGTTACTTCTTGGCAGCTACAGCAGCCTGCTCGATGGCAAGACCTGCCTTGTAGACCTCGATGTACTTGTTGAAGCCAGCAACGTCCTCGGCAGTAGGAGCGATCTCGACACCGGTGTTGCCTGCAAAGACAACCTCCTCGAGATAGTCAGCGAGGTTCTGCTTCTTGGTGTTGTTGACAGCGTAGCCAGCCAACAGGGCAATACCCCATGCACCACCTTCGCCTGCAGTCTCCATGACTGAGATTGGTGAGTTGAGTGCAGCGGCCAATACACGCTGACCTACGCCTGGAGTCTTGAAGAGACCACCATGACCGGTGATGCGATCGACCTTGACCTTCTCTTCGTTGAAGAGGACATCGTTACCAATCTTCAATACTGCTACGGTAGCGTAGAGGTTGGTGCGGATGAAGTTAGCCAGGTTGAACTTGTCGTTGGCTGAACGTACTACCATTGGACGACCCTCTGCAAGGCCGGTTACAGGCTCGCCCGAGATGTAATTGTATGCCAATACGCCACCACAGTCAGCATCGCCCTTGAGTGCGTTGTTGTAGAGGAGACCATAAACCTGGTTCATGTCAACCGGTACTCCGAGCAACTCCTGGTACTCCTTGAAGAGCTTCACCCATGCGTTGATGTCGGAGGTACAGTTGTTGCAGTGTACCATGGCTACGAGGCTGCCGTCTGGAGTGGTTACCATATCGATCATCTCGTTTGGTTTGCTGAGGTCCTTCTCCAATACAATCATTGAGAATGAAGAGGTACCTGCCGATACGTTACCAGTGCGCTGCTTTACGGCGTTGGTAGCAACCATACCGGTGCCTGCATCGCCCTCAGGAGGACAGAGTGGGCAACCTGGCTTCAGGTGACCTGAGATATCGAGACGCTCTGCACCATGTGCGGTCAAAGTACCTGCATCCTCGCCTGCAGAGAGACTCTGTGGGAGGATATCCTCGAGCTTCCAGTTGTAGCCCTTAGGTGCTACGAGCTCGTTGAACTTCTTGACCATCTCGGCATTGTAGCTCTTGGTGGCTGGATCAACAGGAATCATACCTGAAGCATCGCCTACGCCCAATACCTTCTTGCCGGTGAGACGCCAGTGGATGTAACCTGCCAAAGTGGTGAGGAAGGTGATGTCCTTGACATGCTCGTCGCCATTGAGGATGCACTGATAGAGGTGCGAGATGCTCCAACGCAATGGAATATTGTAGTTGAAGAGCTTTGACAATGCGGCTGCTGCCTGGCCGGTATTGGTGTTACGCCAGGTACGGAATGGAACGAGCAACTTCTCGTCGTGTCCGCCGAAGGCCATATAGCCATGCATCATGGCCGAGATACCGATGGCTGCAAGGTTCTCGATCTCGCAGTCGTACTGTGAGATGACGTTCTTGCGGAGATCTGCGTAGCAGTCCTGCAGACCGTACCAGATACGATCTACGTTGTAGGTCCAGAGTCCATCAACGAGCTGGTTCTCCCACTCGTGTGAGCCCTGTGCGATTGGCTTGTTCTCCTGGTCGATGAGAACTGCCTTGATTCGGGTTGAGCCGAACTCGATACCGAGAATGGCCTTGCCTGCTTGTATAGTTTCTTTTGCTGTCATGAAATCAATATTTTAAGAACAAGAAAACAGAGAAATCAAAGAAAATTTTGGGTAGGGAAAAGGTATTCTGGGGTTATCCTCTCGTATGAGTTGAAGTTGACAAGAATGCCAATTTTCATATTTGAAATATTTAGATAATTGATAACTTGAGCTTTGTGAATACCAAGTATTTCTTCGACGGCTTTTAGTTCGATGATTATTTTCCCGTAACAAACAAAGTCTGCAATATAAGTTTGATGTAGGAACGAATCTCTATATTTGATTTTGAATTCTTTTTCCCTTTCGTATGGTATATTCCGAAATTTGAATTCTTGTTCCAGAGCTTCTTGATATACTTTTTCAAGAAATCCGCAACCTAATCTTTTATAGACTTCGTAAATTGCACCATTTATATTATAAACTTCTTGTTCGTACATGAATGCCGTTTTCTTTGTTTTCTTTGTTTTCTTGTTCCTTTATGGTTATATGAATTACTTCAACGCCTTGTTCAGCATATAGTAAACCTCGTTGTTGCGGAGCTGCTGTTTGAAGTCGTTGGTGGTAGTTGCCTTGTTGATCTCAGCAATTTCGACATCAAGGATCTCTGCGAAATCCTCCCAGTACTCCTCGGTGATATCATAGCCGAAAGCACTATGGTGTGTACCACCTGCGAGGATCCATGCACCTGCACCAATCTCGAAGGATGGCTGTGGAACCCAGAGAGCAGAAGCTACTGGAAGCTTAGGCATTGGTTTTGGCTTGATGCACTCAACCTGCTGGGTGATGATGCGGAAACGGTTGCCGAGGTCAACGATGGTAGCCTTGATGCCTGCACCCGTCTTAGAGGTGAAGACGAGACGAGCTGTCTGCTGCTTGCGGATACCGATGCCGAGGTGATGTACCTCGAGGGTTGGTTTGTCAACAGCGATGAGTGGAGTAACCTCGAGCATGTGGCTCTGGAGGATAGAGGTCTGGCCATTGGCGAAGTTGAGGGTGTAGTCCTCGAGGAAGGATACACCATGCTCATTGCCCTGGTTCATGATGTAGATGGTGCGGTAGAGACAAGCGGTCTTCCAGTCACCTTCTGCACCGAAGCCGATACCCTCTGCCATGAGACGCTGTGAAGCGAGACCTGGAATCTGATCGAAACCGCAGAAGTTTGGATCATCGATGTCGGCATCACCGAGGTCATCGAAGTTGGTGGTGAATGCAGTAGCACCCTCTGCCTTCAGGACGGCACGGATAGCGAGCTCTGCCTTAGCGGCATTACGAACCTTCTCCCAGTAAACCTGCTCACCAGACTCGTCGATCTTGATGGTGTACTCCTTCTTGTAGGTCTCAACGAGAGCATCAACCTCAGCGTCGGTAACCTTCTTGAAGTAATCCATCAATGATGATACTGGATAGTAATCTACGTGGTAGCCGAAACGCTGTTCGAACTCAACGCGATCACCATCTGTAACTGCTACATTGTTCATGTTCATACCGAACATCAAGCAACGTACATTGTGTGCATCAGCAACGCCAGCACATACACGGCTCCAGACAGCGATCTTCTTCTGTACCTCTTCGCTCTTCCAGTAGCCAACAACGACCTTGCGAGGAACGCGCATACGGGTGCAGATGTGGCCGAACTCGATATCTCCGTGTGCCGACTGGTTGAGGTTCATGAAGTCCATGTCCATGGTGTCCCAAGGAATCTCAGCATTGTACTGAGTGTGGAGATGAAGCATTGGCTTCTGGAGAGCCTGAAGGCCCTTGATCCACATCTTGGCAGGAGAGAAGGTGTGCATCCATGTGATGATACCGACGCACTTCGCATCATTGTTTGCTGCCTTCATGATAGCCTCTACCTCATTGGATGAGTTTGCAGTGCCCTTATATACGACCTTGATTGGGATGATTCCAGATTTGTTCAATCCATCAACCATCTCCTGAGAGTGACCATCAACGATTTTTACAGTTTCGCCACCATAGAGCAACTGTGCTCCGGTGATCCACCAAAGTTCTAAATTATCAAAAGATTTCATCTTTATTAAATTTTAATTAACAATTAACAAATAACAATTAACAATTGGCCATGCGGATCGAAAGCCTGTTTTGAAATTTGTTATTGTTCATTTTTATTATTTAATGTATTTATTATAGCAGTTAACAATTTGATTAATTCTTTACAATCAACAATCATTCCGTTGTACTGGTTTTCTCCAATATATTCGCCTGAATATAGAATCTCCAGCCAGTATTCGGTCTCGTTAGCCTCTTTTAATGCAATTTTGAGTTTGTGCTTAAAATCATCTGAACTTTCAGCAAATTCAGACTCTCTTATGTTGGCGCCAATGCTGGTGCCAGACTTAAGAACTTGAGTGCATAGAGGTTGTTCTGCTACAGACATTCGGCCTAAAAGAAATTTTCCCATTTTTACAATCTTTTTGCTGAAAGCAGTAGATTTTTCTTTGAGAATATTGCTCTCTTTCATGGTTTTGGCGCGTAGCAAAAATTGTTAATTGTTAATTTTTAATTGTTAATTGGAGTTAGAAGCTTAGTGCTTCTGTCCCTTTTGACCATAATATGCATTAGGCCCATGCTTGCGCATGTAATGCTTCTCGATGAGAAGAGGGTTCATTGTGGTGTTTGGATTGACGCTGAATGAGATGAAGGCCATCTTAGCGCACTGCTCCATAACCTTTGCATTGTAAACTGCGTTGTCAGGAGAGGTTCCCCAAGAGAATGGACCATGGTTCTTGACCAGAACGGCAGGAGTGTGGTCTGGATTGATCTTGCGGATATTGAGAATCTCGTCGACGATGACGTTGCCGGTCTCGAGCTCGTAAGCTCCCTCGACCTCTGCCTTGGTCATATCGCGCGTGCATGGGATCTCTTTATAAAAATAGTCGGCGTGGGTAGTGCCGATGTTCGGAATGTCACGACCTGCCTGTGCAAAGGCTGTCGCATAAGTTGAGTGAGTGTGAACGACGCCCTGAATGTTAGGGAATGCCTTGTAAAGCACGAGGTGGGTTGGAGTGTCGCTCGATGGATTGAGGTCGCCCTCAACTACCTTGCCGGTCTCGAGATCTACTACTACCATATCTTCGGCCTTCATATCGTCGTATGAAACGCCTGATGGCTTAATGACAACAAGGCCTTTTTCGCGGTCAATGCCAGATACATTGCCCCAGGTAAAGATAACCAGACCCTGCTTTACGAGGTCGAGGTTGGCCTTGAATACCTTTTGTTTGAGTTCTTCTAACATAAAGACCCCACCCTAACCCTCCCGTGGGAGGGGATTTGATAGATACAAATCATTACGCAGGGTGGAACTGCGTTTTATAGTGTTAACAAATAGTGTATAATACTCCCCCTCCCTCGGAAGGGAAGGGGAGGGGTCATTACCACAATGCGATGTAGAGGAGGGTCAAGATAACGATGACACCGATAGCACCGAAGTTGAAGGTCTTGTCGGTCTCGAAGATCTTGAGGTCGATAGCAACGAGCTTTGGATCCTGAACAGCATCCTTAGCATTGCTGCGGAGGTAGATACCGATGGTTGCGGTAATAGCAGCAAAGAAGATCATGGCACCCTCGAAACCGTGGATGTGCATGGTCTCGTTGAAGAAGCCACCGATGCAGAGCAGGATAGAAACTGCAGCTACAGCGAACATGATGGTGCTCCAACGCATCTGAGTCTTGATAGTATCAGCATCAAGTGTATCAGCCTTCTCTGACTTCTTGCTCATCAATGAGATGCCCACGAAGAGGAGAACGAGAACGATGAATACATAACCTGAACGTACGAGGAATGGAGTCTCAGGCATGGTGAACTTGAAGATGATTGAGAATGCGAAAGTACCGATAGCAGCAACAACTGCAGCAGTACCGCTAGCACGCTTCCACAACAGACCCAAACCGAAGATAACTACGACACCTGGATATACGAATGATGAGTACTCCTGGATGAACTGGAAGGCCTGATCAATACCACCCATCAATGGATATACAGCGATGAGAGCGATTACGAGGGCGCTGATTGAGGTGAGACGACCTACGTTAACCAACTTCTTCTCTGATGCAGTCTTGTTGATGAACTGCTTGTAGATATCCATGGTGAAGAGGGTTGAGGTTGAGTTGAACATGGATGCCAATGAAGAGATAACAGCAGCAGCCAATGCAGCGAAACTCAAGCCCTTAACGAATACTGGGGTGAAGTTGCGGATGAGGAATGGATAAGCATCATCTGAACGGGCGATAGAACCAGCCAAAGTCTCACGAAGACCAGCACACTCCTCTGCGTTCATGATGTAGAAGGCACATACGCCTGGGATACATACGATGAATGGGATGAGGATCTTCAAGAATGCAGCAAACACCATACCCTTCTTAGCCTCGGCCAATGACTTAGCAGCGAGACCCTTCTGGATGATGTACTGGTTGAAGCCCCAGTAACCGAGGTTGGTCAACCAGAGTGCACCGAAGATCAGAACGATACCAGGATTGGTGAAGAATGGATCCTCGGTTACGTTTGGATAGAGACCCTCGTTACGGGTTACAACCAGGTTGAAGTGCTTGTCGCCAGGTACGGATGCCAGGTAGTCCTTGATGTGACCAAGAGCACCCATAGCGCCACCAAGACCCATCTCGTCGCCGATAACTGAAAGTGCAGCGTATGCAGTGATCAAACCACCACCTACGAGGAAGACTACCTGCATTACGTCGGTCCAAGCTACTGAAGCCAAACCACCGTAGATTGAGTAGATACCTGCGATGAGGAAGAGAGCCAAGATGATGGTGAGACGAACCTGATCGATCTCGATACCTGCTACGACGATGGTCATATCGGTAGGAAGACCGAGGATCTGCTGGATAGCCAAAGCGCCCAACCATGCAACTGAGGTCAAGTTAACGAATACATAGAGGAAAAGCCACAGGAGCGAGAATGCCAAACCTACACCCCAGTTGTAACGCTCGCGGAGGAACTGTGGGATGGTGAAGATCTTCTTCTCGATCATGAGAGGCAAGAGGAACTTACCTACAACGAGCAGGGTTGCTGCAGCCATCAACTCGTAGGCAGCCTGTGCAATACCTGAAGCGAATGCAGAACCAGACATACCGATGAACTGCTCGGCTGAAATGTTGGCAGCAATGAGTGATGCACCAACTGCCCACCAGGTCAGGGTGTTACCTGCGAGGAAGTAGTCAGTAGAAGATTTCTCTTCGCCCTTCTTGGAACGGCTGAGGAACATGCCCAAGCCTACCAGAAGCACGATGTAAGCGGCAAAGACTATGTAGTCGATAGTCTCGAAGCCGTTGTTGCTAAGTGCGGATAAGATTTTGTCCATAAGATTTGATTATTGTGTTATTGGTTAATTTTGATTAGTTTTTCTTGTGTTACTGCCTTATTGATTGGCATCCTGCAGTTCGTTGGCATTCGGACGGCTTCCCCAGTTACTATAATATAAAATGTAAAGGAGCATGCCGGCTACCAGAACGTAGGACTGCAGATATCCGATCTGCGGACGGATGACGCTCTCCTGCAGCAATGGCATGATGCCACCACCTACGACCATCGTCATGAAGATGCCTGAGGCCTTGGCGGTATATTTGCCTAAGCCGGCTGTGGCCAGATTGAAGATGGCTGCCCACATCACGGCGGTACAGAGACCACACAGGATCAGGCAGATGCAGGATACGGGTACTTCGACCCCGGATACGGAGATGGTTAGCGTCTCGGTAAACTGTGCTACAAGCAGAAGAACGATGGCCAGAATACAGGCGAAGTTCATCTGTGCACGTGGTGACGCAATCTGTGTGATAAAGGTGGAGAGTCCTCGGCCGACCATCATCATGAGCCAATAGAGTCCGGCCAGCGAGCCTGCTACGGCAGCTGTGCCCTCGATCGGATGACCCATGGAATCGGTCAGGTGACTGATCCAGGCGTTCATCTCGCTTGGAATGCCAACCTCGGTGCCTACATAGCAGAAGATGGCTAATGCTCCCAAACGGAAATGACGGAAGTGAAGCGGAGTGTATTTGAAGGTCTCCTTCGAGAGATCTCCCTGTGGTTCGTCGATCTTGATGAAGCTGACGATAATCAAAGCTACAACGAAGATCAGCATGGCGATCAGACACAGCGGTGCTACGTCGCCAATGGTGGTCTTGTCGGTCAAGGTACCGATCAGCAGACCTGTGCACATCGGAGCCAGGGTACCAACCAATGAGTTGATGGTGCCACCTGCCTGGATGAGCTGGTAACCTACTTTGCCACCGCCACCCAAGAGATTGATCATCGGGGTAACGCTGGTGTTGAGGATGCAGACCGAGAATCCGCAAATGAGTGCTCCCAACAGATAGATGAAGAAATTGAGTGCTACCATCTCGCCTGCAATCTCTACCACTGGGGTAGCTTCGCCTACATAGCCAGAAAGAAGTTGGGTACCCATGCCCAGGGCTCCGACGCCCAGGGCAATGAGTACGCAGTTCTTATAGCCGAAACGGATAAGCAAGGCACCTGCTGGCACACCCATGATCAGATAAGCCACGAAATTCATCAGGTTGCCGACCATGCCAGCCCACTCGTAATGGGTGGTCCAGATGTTGCCAAATGGCGCTGCAATATTGGTTACGAACGAGATCATGCAGAGCATTGCCCACATGGTCACTATCGCTATCCAATTCAGTTTCTTCATCGTCTGATCGTTCTTTTTACTTTCTCAGAGCAGCACTGTCGGTGATGAACTGGAAGATGGTGGTTGATTCGTAAGTCTCGCCTGGACGGAGAACGCATGAAGGCCATTCTGGCTTGTTTGGAGTGTCAGGATACTTCTGGGTCTCGAGACAGAAACCGGTACGCTGCTGATATACGATGCCCTTCTTGCCGACTGCAGTGCCATCGAGGAAGTTGCCAGAGTAGCACTGGATACCAGGCTCGGTGGTGCGAACTACGAGCACGATACCGCTCTTTGGACTCAACATGATTGCAGCTGGGATGTCGAGCTTGTCACCCATCTCAGATGGAGGAGTCAGGAGAACCCAGTTGTGGTCGTAACCGTTACCGTTCTTGATCTGCTCGTCGTCAGCATCGATGCGTGCACCGATTGAGTACATGCATGGAGCTTCGCGGTTTGGCAGGAAGTTGAATGGTGACTCTGGAGCGATGTCTATGATCTCGCCAGTGGTCATATAGGTTGAGTCAACTGGAGTCATCTGCTTAGAGAAAACCATGAGGGAATCCTCGGTAACCTTGTTGTTTGGATCACCACTCAGGTTGAAGTATGAGTGGTTGGTCATATTGATGATGGTTGGTTTGTCGGTAGTAGCTTCGTACGACAGGATCAACTGGTTGTCATCGTTCAAGGTGTAGGTACAGCTTGCAGTAACGGTGCCAGGGAAGTTGTTGTCGCCATCTGGGCTGACGATGGTCATGGTAACAGAGGTGCTATCCTCGCTCATCTCAGCATCATAAACCTGATACTGCCAGCCTGTAGGACCACCGTGCAGACAGTGACCGAAGTTGTTCTTTGGAAGATCATATTCTACACCATCGAGGGTGAACTTACCCTGACCAATACGGTTGGCATAACGACCAATGCAAGCACCGAAGTCAGATGGGGTCTTGCCATCGAGGTTAGCATAAGACATTACATTGTCGAAACCGAGTACGACGTCCTGGAACTCGCCATTGCGATCTGGAGCCATAATGCTGACGATACGACCACCGAGGTTGGTAATGCAGACCTCCATGCCGTTGTCGTTCTTAAGTGTGTAGAGGGCTGTCTTCTTGCCATTGATCTCGGCAACGAACTTCTGTGGATCGAGGCCAGACTTGGTGAGAACAGACTCCTGGGTGGCAGAACCACCACAGCTTGACATCATCGGCAGAGCCACGCAGGCCAAACCGAAAAACTTGACAAAATTCTTCATGTTGTTTTAGGTTGATTGTGTATATATAAGATTTGCTTTTTTTTATTTTCGCGCAAAGATACGAATAACTTTGTGAAATTGGACAATTGCTGTGCGATTTTTTTGATAATTCGTCAAATATTGCGCAAAAATCACAAAAAATGACTGTTTGGAATTAGTTTTTGACAATTTTATTTGTCTTTCTTAAAAGATATATGTATATTTGCGTGCCTAATTTTTAAGCGGAATTATTATCTATGTTTGATTTTTTATTTAAGAAGAGAGATCTTCTGCCATTGCCTTACAAACGTGAGTTGCATTGCCACATCATCCCAGGTGTGGACGATGGTGCTCGTCAGGTAGAAGACTCGCTTGACCTGTTACTTGCTCTCCAGCGATTCGGTGTGGAGAAAGTCATCTTTACCCCACATCATACCTCTCCGCGATTCATGAACACTCCTGAAATCATCCAGCCATTGTTCGATGACCTGAAGACTCAGGTGAAGGATCGTGAGATGACACTGGAGTGTGAAGACTATAGTTTTGAATACCGTATCGACGATACCTTCATGGAACTGATGGAGGGCGGCAAATTGGGTGATCCAGGTTGCAAGATCCGTCCTCTGCATGGCAAGTATCTGTTGATCGAAAATAGCTTCTCGCACGCCATTCCTGCTATGGATGAGCTGATCGACCGTCTTCTGGCCGATGGCTATTATCTGATTCTGGCCCACCCGGAGCGTTATCTCTATTATGCCGGTCATAAGGGTCACCACTATCATCATCTGCAGGAGCGTCAGGTGGAGTTCCAGGTGAATATCCTGAGCTTTGCCGGCTATTACGGAGATGTCTCGAAGAAGATGGCTTATTGGATGCTTGAGAATGGTTATGTGAACTTCCTCGGCACCGATCTGCATACTTATCATCATACTTATCTGCTGGACGATTTCCTTCGTTCCAAGAATTATGCAGCGATCTATGACCAATTGTGCGAGTGCATTGGTAATGATCAGATTTAAAGATACGTTTTGTGAATTTCATATCCCCTATATGCGCTGTGGCAGGACTCGCCATGGCAATCAATGTGTCGGCAAGTGAAAGTTTGTCGATTAAATCTTTGCGCGCGGGTGATTATCGCGCAAAGAGTGCAGCCGTCTACCGTTCTACTGCCGATGGCAAGCATTATACCGCCATCACTGCCGATCGTCGTTCGATCGTCAAGTACCAGTACAGCAACGGTGCCGCTGTCGATACTCTGCTCAACCTCGACAAGGTCAAGGGTGAGGAGAAATCTGCGCTCAAGGATCTGAAACTCTCGGGCTATGAACTGAGTGAGGATGAGGAGCGTATCCTGGTTTATGCTAATCCGGAATATATCTATCGCCGTTCGTTCAAGGCAGATTACTTCTATTGCGTGATCCAGTCGGGTGGTGTCCGTCGCGACAACATCAAGCGACTCACCGAAGGAAAGGTGCAGGCTGCAACCCTGGCTCCAGATGGCCGTATGGTTGCCTTCATGCGCGACAACAACCTCTTCCTGACCAAGATCATGAGTGCATCGATCGAGAAGACCGAACGTCAGGTGACCGAAGATGGTGCCTGGGGCAAGGTGATCAATGGCGTGCCGGATTGGGTCTATGAGGAGGAGTTCTCGATGAACAAGGCCCTCTGCTGGACTCCCGATTCGAAATATCTCTGCTACCTGAAGTTCGACGAGAGTAAGGTCAAGGAGTATGGCTTGCCCATCTACCGTGGCGCAGAACCGGATCGTTCGGAGTATGAGCTCTATCCGGGTGTATATAGCTACAAGTATCCGGTCGCTGGCGAAGTGAACAGCACCGTAACTGCATGGAGCTACGATGTCTACAACCGCAAGAACAAGCAACTCGACGTGCCTTGCGAGGCCGACGGCTATATGATGCGTATCTGCCCGACCAAGGATGCTACCAAGGTGGCTGTGATGACCCAGAACCGTCATCAGTCGGACTTCCGCATGTACTTCGTTCATCCAGGTTCCGGTGTCAGCACGATGATTGTACAGGATACCAATCCGCAGTATGTTTCGGATGGTAATATGGATATGATCCACTTCTTCGACGATGGCTTTACCTTCGTGAGCGAGAAGTCCGGTTTCCGTCATCTCTATTACTACAGCATGATCGGTAAACTGCAGCGTCAGATTACTTCCGGTAACTTCGATGTCACTGAGGTGTATGGCTACGATCCGAAGACCAAGAATGCCTATGTGCAGACCGCTTATGTCGGCGAGGGGGCAGCAATGCCATCGGAGTTGACCCGCGGTATCTACAAGGTGAACCTGAAGGGTCAGATGATTCCTCTGTTCAATGGAGGCAAGGATGGCCAGGGTTGCCGTGGTACCCATTCGGCAGCTTTCAGCAAGGGGTTTGTCTACATGCAGCACTTCTACAGCGACGCTGAGACACCAACACGCGTTACTCTCGAGGCAGTCAATGGTCTGAAGCTTGTCAAGGTGATGCAGGCCAACGAGGAGTATAGGAATTCCGCTTTCGTCGGAAAGATGAGCAAGCGCGAGTTCTTCCAGTTCACGACTCCGAATGGAGATGTGCTGAATGGTTATCTGACCAAACCATACGACTTCGACCCAAACAAGAAGTATCCTGTCCTGATGGAGCAGTACAGCGGACCTGGCAGTCAGCAGGTGCTCGACCGATGGAAGTTCGAATGGGAACAGTTCCTCAATCAGGAGGGCTATCTGGTGGCTTGCGTCGATGGTCGTGGTACAGGAGCCCGTGGTGCTGCCTGGGAACGTCAGACCTACTGCGAACTGGGAGTACGCGAATCGCAGGATCAGCTCTTTGCCGGTCGATACATCGCATCGCTTCCGTATGTCGATGCTTCGCGTATGGCAATCTGGGGCTGGAGCTACGGCGGTTACAATACCCTCATGACGCTGTGCGGTGGCAACGATGTCTACAAGTTAGGCATGGCGGTTGCTCCGGTTACCGACTTCAAGTTCTACGATACGGTTTACACCGAACGATACATGCGTACTCCTCAGGAGAATGCTGAGGGTTACAAGAAATCGAGTGTCCTGGAGCGATGCAAGGATCTGAAGGGACAGGTGATCGTGATATGCGGTTCGGCCGACGATAATGTTCATCCGCAGAATACCTACGAGCTCACTGAACAATGGGTACAGGCAGACATTCCGTTCGACATGCATGTGTACACCAACCGCAACCACTCAATTTTTGGAGGTAATACATCTAATTATATATATAGTCAGTTGTTTCGTTATTTGAAGAAGAATCTCTGATAATTTATTTTGAACACTTTATTATTATATGTACAACAAATTGTTTTTATGTGCGATGGCTGTCTTGATGACAGCCTGTAGCAAGCAGGAGGAGGCTCCGGTAAGCGCTCCTCTGGTGCGTCTTACAACCGTTCACCAGGTATCGGCAGCTGCGCATGCCTCTTATCCTGGCCGTACCAAGGCTGCACAGACAGCCAATGTTTCTTTTCGTGTGAGTGGAACAATCGACAAGGTTCTTGTCAAAGATGGTGACCCTGTACGTGCAGGTCAGGTCATCGCTATGATGGATGATCGCGATTATCGTGTCCAGTTGTCGGCTATCGAGGCTGAATACAACCAGATCAAGGCTGATTGCGAGCGTGTGATCGGATTGTATCAGGATGGCTCGACCACAGCCCAGAACTACGACAAGGCTCGTTATGGCTTGGAGCAGATCACAGCCAAGTACAACCACGCTAAGGATCAGTTGGCAGATTGTCAACTCAAGGCACCATTCAATGGCTATGTACAGAATGTGCTTCACGAGAACGATGAGACGGTTATGGCTGGTTTCCCAATCGTTTCGATGTTCTGTTCCAACAGCCTTGAGGTTGAGATCAACATCCCTGCATCTGAGTTCATCAACAAGGATCAGTTTGCATCGTTCCGAGTTTCGTTCGATGTGGTTCCTGGCCAAACTTTCCCGCTCAAGCTGATCAGCATTGCCCAGCGTGCCAATGCCAACCAGTTGTACGAGGTTCGTCTGTTGCTCGAGAACAATGGCGAGAACAAGGATATCCTCAAGATGGTAACTCCTGGTATGGTTGCATTGGTGGATATCGAGTATGCTGACCGTGGCGCCGCTCCTGTAGAGATCCCTTCGGGCGCTGTATTCCGCAAGGGTGGCTATAGCTTTGTTTATACTTACGTTCCCGATGGCGACGAGGGAACCATCCGTCAGACTCCAATCTATGTTACGTCGTTGCGTAGCGAGGGCTCGATGGTTGTTACTGGCCTCGAGGTCGGTACCCGTATCGTAGAGTGTGGTGTACACCACCTCAGCGACGGTCAGCGTGTACGACCAACCCCAACTCCTTCGAACGATAATGTTGGTGGTTTGCTTTAATTATTAATTATTAATTGTTAATTGTTAATTATTAATTATTCATTGTTAACCTATGGATTTTGGATATTGGGCATTTACCAACAGTAAGCTCGTGCGCCTGATTATCGGCGTGCTGATTCTGGGTGGTCTCTATGCCTACTATGATATGTCGAAACTCGAAGACCCGGAGTTGAAGGTTCGCCAGGCTCTGGTGGTCGGCATCTATCCGGGTGCCTCAGCCCACGAGGTTGAGCTCGAGTTGGTCGATCCGCTCGAAAAGAGCATCCGTCAGACCCCTGACGTTAATTCCGTTCAGTCTTACTGCTATGCCGATATGTGTATCATGACGGTCGAGCTGTTGAGTACTGTACCTAACTCTGCCCTCGAGCAGCACTGGGATATTCTTCGTCGCAAGGTGCAGGGTGTCTCTCTGCCTTCTGGTGTGCAGGCCGTACAGGTCAAGGATGACTTCGGCGATGTGTTCGGTATGTTCTATGCCCTGACGGGTGATGGCTTGACCGATAAGCAGCTGGCCAACTACGCCGAGTATATGAAGCGTGAAATTGCCAACATCGATGGTGTTTCGCGAGTTGATATCTACGGCAAACGTGATGAGTGTATCAACGTAACCCTGCGTCAGGACAAGATGGCTAACCTGGGTGTTTCGCCACTGGAGGTTATCCAGACTTTGAATGGTCAGACCGAGACCGTCTATGGCGGCTACTTCGATAATGGAAACAACCGCGTACGTGTCACCATCGGTGATCGTACCACCACCGTTCGCGAAATCGAAGACCTGATCATCCAGGGCCACGAGAAGGATCAGCTCCGCCTCACCGATATTGCTGAGGTACGTAGTGAGTACGACGAACCAATCCGCAACACCATGCAGTACGATGGTGAGAAGGCATTGGGTCTCTCTATCTCTGCAATCTCTGGTACCGATATCACCAAGATCGGTCGTGAGGTCGAGAAGAAGATCGAGCAGTTGCAGCAGCAGATGCCTGTCGGTGTCTTGTGCCATAAGGTCTTCTATCAGCCGGAGCGTGTCAACAATGCGTTGAACACCTTCTTGCTGAACCTGATGGAGTCTGTATTGCTCGTAGTCATCGTGCTGATGATCTTCATGGGCTTCCGTTCGGGTATCA
Organism: Bacteroidales bacterium; assembly: GCA_045627865.1. GTDB lineage: Bacteria > Bacteroidota > Bacteroidia > Bacteroidales > UBA3663 > Liminaster. Next base: position 109,244 of record JAZQOK010000038.1, on the reverse strand, counting down.
TCATCGGTTATAGTCTTGTGATTATCGTGTTGGGTTCTATCCTCGTTCTTTATGGCTTGGATGGTACATTGCAGCGTGTATCCCTCGGTTCGTTCATTCTGGCCATGGGTATGCTGGTCGATAACGCGATTGTGATTGTGGATGGTGTGCTGGTCGACAAGAAGTCCGGTCATTCTATGGGCGAGGCTTTGACCGCTACCGGCAAGAAGACTGCCATGCCTTTGCTGGGTGCAACTCTGATTGCCATTCTGGCCTTCCTGCCAATCTTCCTTTCTCCTGATACGACCGGTCTCTACGTTCGAGACCTCTTCATCGTCATGTCGGTATCCCTGTTGCTCTCATGGATCCTGGCATTGGTTCACGTACCTTTGATGTCGGGTGTGCTCCTGTTCGGTGTTTCCGATAGAGTGGCACGTACTGCCCACCTGCAGGCACAACAGGTGAAGATGCGTTACGATGAGGGTCGTCGTCGCCGTTGGCACTGGCTCTCTCGTCTGATGCGTACCCGTTCGTCGAAGCGTGTCGGTGATGACGTCGATGATGATGAGCGTTCAAGTGCTTCGGAGTACAATGGTACCATCTATCGTTTCTTGGCTAACACGCTCGATACTGTACTCAACCATCGTTGGACAACCATCGCTGTGATTGTGCTGCTGATCGGTTTGTGCGGTTATGGCTACAAGTTTATCCCTCAGGCCTTCTTCCCTGATATGGAATATGATCAGCTCTACATGGAGTTCAAGCTCCCAGAGGGACGTAACTATAAGCAGGTTCAGAAGGATCTGACCGAGATCGAGGCTTATCTCCGTACCCGTCCGGAGGTCGTTCATATTGTTGGTTCGACCGGTGGTACACCTTCACGTTATAACCTCGTTCGAAGCATCGCAACTCCATCGTTGGCTTATGGTGAGTTGATTGTCGACTTCACTTCGCCACAGGCTTTGTCCGAAAACATGGACGAGATCCAGCGTGAGGTTTCTGCTATGTTCCCGGATGCTTATGTCAAGTTCAAGCGTTATAACCTGATGTATAAGAAGTATCCGATCGAGGCCCAGTTCTCGGGCTCTGATCCTGCGGTACTTCATGCTTTGGCTGACTCTTGTCGTGCTATCATGGAACGTACCAATGCTGTACGTCTCATCACTACCGACTGGGAGCCAAAGGTACCTGTCCTGACCGTCAACTACAACCAGTCGAATGCTCGTCGCGTAGGCTTGACCCGTAGGGCAGTCGGTATTTCGCTGCTTGCTTCGACCAGTGGTATTCCTGTAGGTCGTTTCTACGATGGTATCCACAGCGAGAAGGTATATGTGAATTGCGTTGACAAGGATGGTAATCCTGTCGAGAACCTCGAGGATGCAGCCGTCTTCAGTCTCTTGCCAAATGTTGCAACGTTGGCCGAGGAGGAGACGCTCCGCGAACTTAGTTCGGGTCGTCTGTCGGCTGGTGAGTTCATTCATCAGTTGCTCTCACCTGCACCTTTGCGTCAGGTTTCGGATAGTATCTCTGTAGACTGGGAGGATCCTGTCGTCATTCGTTTCAACGGCGTTCGTGCTCAGCGTGTACAGTGTACTCCAGCCCTCGGTTTGGGTACTGAGGCTGCCCGTAAGCAGGTTGCTGCTGCCCTCGAGGAACAGCTTGTCCTGCCTGAGGGTTACAAGCTGTCGTGGATTGGTGAGAAGGCTGCTTCCGATCAATCCATGAAGTACCTCTTCAAGAACTATCCTTTGGCCTTCATCCTGATGATCTGCATCCTGATGCTGCTCTTCAAGGATTATCGTGTGCCGGTACTTCTCTTCTGCTGTATCCCAATGATCCTCATCGGTGTTATTCCAGCCGTCCTTATTTCGGGCAAGACCTTCGGCTTCGTTGCCATTGTAGGTGTGCTTGGCTTGGTCGGTATGATGATCAAGAACGGCATTGTGTTGATGGATGAGATCAAGTTGCAGATTTCGGGTGGTAAGGATCGTCGTCAGGCATTGATCGACTCTTCACTCTCTCGTCTGCGTCCAGTCTTGATGGCATCGCTCACTACCATCCTCGGTATGATTCCATTGGTTCCGGATGCAATGTTCGGTTCGATGGCAGTTACCATCATGGGTGGTCTGGTTATGGCAACCATCATCTGTCTGGTGATCATCCCTGTTCTTTATGCATTGTTCTATAAGATTAAGTAACATGAAGAAAATTCTCTATATACTCTGCCTGTTGCCTTTCATGGCACAGGCCGAGACATTGAGCCTCGATAGTTGTATCTCTATGGCATTGGAGAACAACAAGACCCTGCAGTCATCGCAGATGCTTGCCGAGAAGTACGAGCACGAGGTGAAGGCCTATTGGGCTAACTTCTTCCCGAACTTCAAACTGATTGGCGCCGACTTCCTGAGTAGCAAGGATGGCTACATGGGCGCCGAGATGATGGGCGAGCTGGTGGGTGGTATCAAGACCTACCTGAATGGCATGGATCAGCTCAAGCACTATACCTTCGGTTATGCTGATGCTGCCACCAATGCTAAGTTGACCCAGATGCAGCAGGGGGCAACCCAGCAGTTCCTCACCGAGATGGAGGACAAGTATGGCAAGGGTATTGACTACAAGGTCGGAAACATCTTCGCTGCTGGCCTCGTCCTCGAACAGCCTATCTATATGGGTGGCAAGGTCGTTACGGCCTGGCAGATGGCCAAGATGGGTAAGCAGATGGCCGAAAAGGGCGCAAAGTTGAGCTCCGATAAGGTAATCGTTGCTGTGCAGGAGGCTTATGCACTTGCTGTACGTGCCAACGAGATGCATAAGGTTGCTGTCAAGTATGATTCGCTCCTCCAGTCACTTCTGGTTGATGTCCAGAATGCTGAGAAGCATGGCCTGCGTGGTCATAACGATGTACTCAAGGTACAGGTGAAGGTGAGCGAAGCTGAGTTGCAGATCCGTCAGGCAGAGAATGGTATCCGTCTGGCTACCATGAACCTCTGTCACTATATCGGTCTTCCTCTTACCTCGAAGATTGATGTAGACCTGGATGCGTTCGGACAGAGTCCGGAGAAGGTGCTTGATCCTCAGGCTACCATCAACGAACGTCCGGAGTTTACCGTGCTTGACCTGAAGTCGGAGATTGCTGCCAAGAAGGTTAAGCTCGCTAAGTCAGAGTTCCTTCCACAGGTTGTCATGGCTGCTTCAGCTACTTATATGAAGGGCTTTGAAATGGCAGGTGAGGATGTTTTCGATGGTCCTGGTTTGGGCGTCATGCTCAATGTCAAGATTCCTCTCTACCATGCCAACGAGGGTATTCACAAGGTTAAGTCAGCCCGTCTCGAAGCCGAGCGTGTTCGCCTCGAACAGGAGGAACTGGTCGAGAAGATGAACCTCGAGCTGGCTCAGGCAGCCAACAATCTCGATGAGGCTTATTTCGAGGTCGAACTGGCCAAGAAGAGTCTTGTACAGAGCGAGGATAATCTCCGTTCGTCGAACAACTGCTACAATGCGGGTACTGAATCCCTCAGCGATCTGCTCGAGGCTCAGACCCTCTGGCAGCAGGCTTATGCCAAGCTCGCCAATGCCAAGGCTAACCTCTTCGTTGCTGCTACCAAGTACAAGAAAGCATCAGGTAGCCTGTAATCTTCCTTGATGCGAAGATCATCATATTATACATCCCCCAGCCTCACATTGCGTGGAGCTGGGGGATGTCTTCGTTCCTCGTTTTGCTATTTTCTATATTTGTTTCCGATCCGAAGCTGGCAAAAAGAATAGAAATCTGGTCGAGATAATACCAACCTATTTAAATAATGAGTATATTTGCACGTCTGTATAAATCTTGTACACATGGATAAGAAAGACTTCACCTCAGGTACAGGCGGCTTCCTGACCTCTGCCCTCAATCACATGGCACCTCAGGTCAAGTCTGCTGCCGACAACGAGCTCCTTCAGCGAGCCGTGGTTGGTCAGGAGTGGAAGCCTCTGCCATACCTGCTTTCTATCACCAATCTGTTGCTGCACGACATCGAGTCGCCCAATATCCGCAAGTATCATGAGCGTCGCAACTCGCTCGATGCCAAGATCGATGAGACCCTCGGCAAGATTCAGCAGCTGTTGGGCATCGAAATCTCGAAACCTCGATAACTCGAAATCTCGAAAAATCGAAACCTCGATAATTATTAACCCCTTAACCCCCAAAAACTTTGATAAACATCCACTCGGTCAATGGCTACATGACGCTGCTATCGTGGCGTTTGGGCAATGTCCTGCAGCTGGCCACCCAGAGTTTCTGCAGGCACTTTGTGGACTACAAGGTGGACCCATGCGGACGTCTGCGCGATCAGATGGAGATGGCGGCTCGTACCGTGCCGGCCAATATCGCCGAGGGTTCATCGCGACACCAGACAAGCTACGAGACCGAGATGCGTCTGCTCGATGTGGCATACCGATGATGCAACGCACCATCCGCAAGGGCTCTCATCAAGGCGAGACCTTCTGGGGATGCACAGATTATCCGAAGTGCGACGGCACAAGGAAGATATAATAACAGAAGACTATATGACCGAAAATAATTCAATAAACGATTCTATTTCATTGGAATATGAATTGATTGAGATATTATTTGAACAAGAGGAACTTTCATTGCATAGCCAGATGGTGTGTGATGATAGCGAACTGCTATATAGTCCTATTGAGTATGATGAGAATGGTATCCCTAAAGGCAATAGTAGGGAAGAGATCAAGATGAGAGAAAAAAGCATCAAAGATTTCTATGCTCGATGGATTGAAGCCAATCCCAGCAAAAGGGTGTGGAATGAAAACCTGAAGGCTTACATCTTTGTGAAATTCAAGTCTATTAATGAGACCTATGCAAAGGCTGCTCGTACTTATGAATCCACTTGTGCCGTATTTTTGTTGGATGAGATACTTAAAACATCAATACTTGTAAAGGAGATGATTCCTAAGAAAAACGAGAATCAACGACCTTACGAAAAGATGCTACAGATGCAAGCTCTTGGCAACGTGAAATTGATTGTAGGTTTACAGCGCTCCACTCAAGAACATGTGCAGTATAGCATTACTGTACCTGAGAAAAAATAAAAAGCTCATCGCCAATGACGATGAGCTTATAGGGTGAGGCTCGAAATGTGAAACATAAAGGTTGTCATCCTTTCAGCGAAATCCTCTTTGACGATATGAGACCCTGTATAAGACTAAGTACAAAAACTGCACGTATGGCATGGGGCCCACTTTCATCTTAATAGGATCTTGGTGCAAAGATAGCCCCTCTTTTCAATATCTCCAAATAATTAACGAAAAAAAGAATCATTTTGATTCAAAACGAAGATTCAAAAAAGAATATGACCGGTCAACAACTCAAAAATAGTATACTCCAACTCGCGATACAGGGCAAACTTGTACCGCAGGACCCTAACGATGAACCCGCTAGCGTTCTCCTCCAGCGCATCCGTAAGGAGAAAGAACTGCTCGTCAAAGAAGGTAAACTCAAGAAGAAAGACCTCGTCTCTGAACCTATCACAGAGGATGAGAAGCCATTTGATATCCCAGAGAGCTGGGAGTGGTGCAGGTTGGCTACTATTGTTTCTGTTTTGGGTGATGGGTTACATGGTACTCCTGAATATCAAGAAGGTGGAGATTATTATTTCATAAATGGGAACAATCTTTTCAATGGTGTAATTCGTATAAAGGATGATACAAAAAGATGTAGTAAAACGGAGTATCTTAAGTATAAAAAAAGCTAAACGAAACAACAATGTTTGTTTCGATAAATGGAACAATAGGTAGTTACGCATTCTATAATAATGAAAAAATTATCCTTGGAAAGAGTGCTTGCTATTTTAACCTTATGAAAAAAGAACTTCAGATTTATATGAAGTTCTTGATTCAATCAAAATATTTTATTGATTATGCATTGTTGAATGCTACTGGATCTACAATAAAGAATGTGTCATTAAAAACAATGAATAATCTTCTTATTCCTCTCCCTCCACTTTCCGAGCAGCAGCGCATTGTAGCTAAGATTGAGGAGCTGATGCCATTGGTAGAGGATTATGACAAGGCACAAAAGGAATTGAATGACTTGAATGAGAAACTCCCAGAGCAACTGAAGAAGAGTATTCTCCAGCAGGCTATCATGGGAAAACTCGTGCCTCAAGATCCTGCAGATGAACCAGCATCGGTCCTCCTCCAGCGCATCCGTAAGGAAAAAGAGCAGCTCGTCAAGGAAGGTAAGCTCAAGAAGAAAGACCTCGAGACTAGCCCAATCGCTGATGATGAGAAGCCATTTGATATACCTGAGAGCTGGGAGTGGTGTAGGTTGGGAGAACTAGTTTCTAATAGAGCTGGTTTGGCATACAGCAAGGGAGATCTAGACGTTAAAAATCCTAAAATGGTTAGAGTCCTTCGAGGCGGAAACATTACATGTGGGCAATGGAGGATTGAAGATAATGATGTTATGATTTCTCCTGAATTTGTCGATGAAGAATTATATCTCAAGTCTGGAACATTTATTACGCCAGCAGTCACAAGTCTTGAAAATATGGGTAAAACAGCTTTGATAGAACAAGATTTGGACGATACTGTAGTTGGAGGTTTTGTCCTGATGTTGGAAGCTTTCTATAAAAAAACGACTTTCCTCAAGTATCTTTTATATTTTTTCCAATCAGCATATTATAAAGAAATCTGCAAATCTATAACTAATAAGTCCGGACAGGCTTTCTACAACCTTTCGAGAAAAAAAATGATGGAAATATTGGTCCCTATTCCTTCATTGAATAGTCAATGTAACATTGTATCAAAGGTTGAGGAGCTATTTGCCCTACTTGAAAAGAAATAACCAAACAAGAATGAATAGACTCGTCATCATAGGTAATGGCTTTGATTTAGCTCATGGTCTCAAAACCAGCTATAAGGACTTTATAGAGTGGTATTGGGAGCAGAGAGTAGAGGAGATGATACTTTGTCATAAATCTTTCACAGAAGATACATTGTGCAAAGTGAGTATTAATCCAGAATGTGGATCAGATAATTGGTATCTTTTCTTTTGGACAAATTTCAAATGGAAACAATTATCAGGAAAAGATGCTATTGATTTGTTGAAAGAGAGACACTTTGCAATTATTAAACAATCAGATTTCTTTTGTCGAATCACCCAAAGTATTGAGACCAAGGGGTGGGTGGATATTGAGAATGAGTATTATTCGCTTCTCAAAAAGAATAAAGATAATCTGGAAGAATGTACGAAACTAAATAATCAACTTAAATTCTTGCAAGACAAATTGGTTGAGTATTTGGGGGCATTACCTAAGGCCAGACCTCTTCAAACAATAGACTCGATATTGCTCGATACAATTCGTCTGGAAGATATAGCAAGAAATAATGTAAAAAGAGTTGTAGAAGAGATTGATAGTAGTGAGGATGAGTATAAACAAATAGATTCTGACTCTGCCATTGAGCAGAAGTGGACTCCCCAAAAGATCATGATACTCAGCTTCAATTACACAGAGACCGTCGGAATCTATAAAAGAGTACAGAATGACCGAGCTGGTGGATTCAAAAACATAGAATGTAACTACATACATGGTGATTTAGCGAATCCTCAAAGTGTTATCTTCGGGTATGGAGATGAATTGGATAAGGATTTTAAGACAATACTTGATGCGAACGAAAATGAGTTATTGAAGCACTCTAAGAATAATCTCTATCTTGAAACGAACCATTATCGGAAGATGCTGGAGTTTATTGAATCAGCACCATTCCAAGTCTATATTATGGGGCATTCATGTGGTTTGTCTGACCGAACTCTATTGAACACGATCTTTGAGCATGACAACTGTGTCTCAATCAAGCCATATTATTACAAAAAGGAAGACGGATCAGACAATTACTTGGAACTGGTCCAAAACATATCCAGAAGCTTTACGGATATGAAGCTATATAGAGCAAGGGTAGTAAATAAAGAACGATGTGAGCCTTTGCCACAAATATAACATCAACCCACCCTGTCACATTTGGCAAGGTGGGGATTTTTTTGCAATAGTCAGTTTCTATCCACTTTACACTTTACGTTTACACTTTGGTGATGGCTTGATTTCTCCCGCTGCCTAAGATCTGTTACCCACTTATAAGGGTTAACTGTGTTTTGAGCATTATTATTGACTATATTGATTTATCATATTGTAATACGTACGTCGCAAATATTAGTCATTTTCATTTGCTTAACTAAATTTAATGAAGACAATTGAATTAGGTATTGAAAATAATACCTAATTTTGCATTGTAAAACTTAATGATATGCCAGAAGTATTCCGAAAATATGGTTTCCTATTCTTTTTCTATAGCCGTGAACATGAGCCAATCCATGTCCATGTAGAAGGAGAGGAAGGTCTTGTTATCTACGATCTCATAGATGGCCAATTTGCACAAAGAGAGAAAAGGGGCAAGATTAAGGCATCCAGCATTCGCAAGATAGAACAGGCGCTTGCAGATAACAAACAGCTAGTTGTCGATACTTGGAATGAATATTTTGGTGATGAAGATTAATAAAAAAAGAGTATGAAGAAGATCTGGTTTGATAAAGATTACATCTACGCTATGAGCGAAGATGGAAAGGAGATGAAGCAGTCACTGTTGTGGTATCCAGCTCTGGAGTCTGCTTCAGATGCTGCTCGTGCTGATTATACAATAGGCTTCGACGGTATTCATTGGCGGAATCTCGATGTGGATATAAGTTTTGAAAGTTTCTCGTACGAGGATGCAGAACCATCAGTACTTCAGCGTTTTTTTCTTACTCACAAGGAACTGAACGTCGCTGAATTCGCTAAGCGAATAGGTATAAATGCGACCTTGCTTCGTAACTATATTAATGGGTTCAAAAAGCCATCTGAAGAGCGCGAAGCCATGATTTTGGCTGCCATCAAGGAACTTGGTAAGGAGTATCTGAAGGTGGCGTGAATGCGTCCTATTAATTTTCATCCCCCAGCCTCACATTGCGTGGAGCTGGGGGATGTTGTATTCATATAGACTGCATATCACTTCTTTTCCTTTTTCTTTTTCTCTTTCTCTTTCATTGCGATAAATATACCGATCATGAGAATTAGATTTTTGTCTTTTAATATAGGAAAATCCGAAACATGTCAAGGTTGTTACACGTATAGTGAAAATGGAAAACACAGCTTTGCTCGCGACTTTTACCTATATCAGCACTCGAAGTCGAGGCAGGTGCGCAGGCAGGTGTAAGGACGAACCTTACCGTCGGCAACGGCAACGTGTGCAGGGTGGCAGGCATAGCCCTTCAGTGCCTCGGCACTCTCGAGGGTGCTATCGAGCATGACGTCGCAGTTCGATGAGTCGAGACGGCCATCGATGTTCACTTTAATCTCGAGCAAGCCAGGAACCTGACCCTTGAGGCCTTCGAGACCCTCCTTGATACCACGCTTTACGCTTTCTTTCTCTGCTTCGGTCAAATCCTCACGAAGCTTCCATAGGATGATGTGCTTTACCATAAAATAATATTTAGACCCTCTAAATCCCCCTGCTTAGGGGGACTTCCCTTGTTGGCCAAGGAGATTATAGAGGGGTTGTTTATAATTCGGTTTTCCCCTAAGCATGAGGAATGTGTGGAGACTTATGACCTCCGGAGAGAAGTCCCCTTAAGCAAGGGGAATATGTGGTGACTTATGACCTCCGGGGAGAAGTCCCCCTAAGCATGAGGAATGTGTGGTGACTTATGACCTCCGGGGAGAAGTCCCCCTAAGCAGGGGGATTTAGGGGGTCTTCCTCCCCCTAAAGGGGGTCGGGGGGTCTATTCATACACCTCGCCGAAGTCGTAGTATGTCTTCGGGATCGAGATAACCTCGGGCATGGTGAAGACCTCCTTGAGACGTTCGGGAGTATTGTACTTAGGTTCGGTGAAAGTGGTCCAAACCATGAACCAGGCGAACTTTGGCATAAACTCGCGGCGGAATCTTGGGGTGAAGAGTTCTCCCACTTCGCCCAAAGCCACAAGCTTACCATCGGCAAGTTTGACCAGGTCATTGTGGTGGCATTTTCGCCAGTCGTTGTGATAGACATCGGTAGCCAGCACATCGACATAGTCACGTCCGGGGTAATAGTCGCCGTACCACATCACGATACCCTCCTGACCCTCGCGTACCGCATTGGCATTCCAAACCCAGATCAGGTTGTTGAGGTGGTGATAGTTAGTCAGTCGGTCGTACATTACCTTCCAGAGCTGCTGATAACCCTCAGGACCCGGACGATTGCCCCACCAGAACCACTCTCCGTTCATCTCGTGCAACGGACGCCACAGCACCGGAACCTTACGTTCCTGCAGTACCTTGAGGAATCCCGCAATGCTATCCAGTTTGGCAATGAAGCGTTTGTTCATGATGGTACCGGTGGTCATCAGATCCTCCCATTGTTCGTTCGAGAACTTTCCCTGAGTGTGGTTCTTGAAGCTGACAGGACCACTATCCTGTGGACGTTCAGCATGCCACATAAGGGTGATGATATGCCCCAACTGGTATTGCTCGGTAGCCATTTCGATTACGGTACCGGCATCCCAAGCCAGATCGCCACCCCAGATGAGTGGTTCGACTTTGCCTGCCTCCTCGATGCGGTTGAGGTCTGCCTTGTAGCGTGAGCCGAACAGTTCGTTGTGGTGCAGGCCCGAGAGGATCTGTCCGCTATCGACGGCCTGATACAGACGAGCCAGCAGCTCCTTGGCTTCGGGGGTTGCGTTTGGATTGATAGGGAAAAAATGTGCTGTTTCTTGTGCCATTGCTCCTACTGACAGCAACGCCGTCAGGATCAGGATGCAGAGGTTACGTAGGTTTCTCATCATAAATAAGTGGTTTGTTTGTAGTTCTATTTGCCGGTTGCCCGAATTTAAATATTCGGGTGCAAATATAAAGTATTTTATATTATCCGCCAAACAAAACTTGCGAATTTTAATCCGTTATGAGCTAAATCTGCTCAATATGACGAGCAAAAACGCCATTTTTGATATGCTTATTTACGCATCGTCACTTGGGTGGCTCCGAATCCGTACTGCTGGAACGAGGCATCCTGCCACAGACAAGTAGGGTAGTGCAGCCGCAAATCGTCGATGATTGCCTTGCGGAGCACACCTTCGCCCTTGCCATGGATGAACACGACCTTCTGTCCCGGACGATGACGGTAGTTCTGCATCGTCTGCCGATAGATGTCGAGCTGATGGTTGAGGATGGCGGCATTGTCCATACCTGCTGTACTTTCGACCAATGCGTCGATGTGCAGATCAACCTCGATTACATCGCCACGCAACACCTCGTACGGGCGGGAACTGACCAGCAGTTCGAGTGGCAGCTGACCATTGTTCTGTGTGATGGCTTTCTTGTCTTTGTTCTCGGGGAACTGGGCCTTGAGCAGAGCCAGCTTCAGTCGTTGGTTCTCCTCTTCGAGTTCGTGAATACGTTCCTTGAGTTTGCCGTTTTCGGCCTTGAGGTCCTGGCTTTCGTTCACGAGGCGGACACGTTCGATGGCTGCCTGCGATGGTGGTGCCTGATGTACTGCAGCATGACCGCGGGCACGTTCATCCTCCTCTTCGGTCACGACTACACATTGGCTGACCAGGCAAGGCTGCTCGAAGCCGTCTTCGTCCTCGACCATGCAATGATTGCCTGTTATGCTTGTTATTGTTCCTCCTCCGATGGAGTCGAGGAATCGGACTTTATCACCTATTTTCATTGTTGTTATGGAGTTTATAGTTGCTATAGTCGCTATAGATTCTATAGTTTCTATAGTCGCTATAGTTGCTATAGCTATTGTTTGACCTTAACTTTGATTCCTTTAGGGGCAGAGTAGCTGAGCTTGCCCTCCTTGATCTCAACTTCGATGCTGCCCAATGGGGTAGGGAAGCGGCACTCGGCGTTGCGGATGGTTGAGGTCTGCGGATGGATCTCCATAACCTTGCAACCCGGTTCGATGGGACGGATGCCCATCAGTCGCATGGGGATGATGTTTGCGGGAGCTGCACCCCAGGCATGGTTCCAGTCCTGATTCGGCTTCCACTCATTGCCCCAAGCCTCCATGGTGATGGTCGAACCCTCGCGGAGCATGTTCATCCAGCTGCGGTTGTCGGTGGCAGTCATCAGTTGCAGGGCATAATCGGCCTCACCGGCTTCGTAGAGGGCATCGAGCAGGAACTGCGAACCATAGACGCTGCACTTCATGCCACGCGACACAATGAAGTCACTCACCGATTTGCGATGCTGCTTGGGAACAAGTCCGAAGGCCATGGCGAACATGTTGGCATGGAGTGAAGCATGATCGGTTCCGATGCCATCAACATACACTCCACGGGTGGCGTCGAAAAGCTGCCGGTTGAAGTCCTTTTGGAACTGCTTGCAGTAGCTGGCATAATATTTGGCATCGGCTTTGCGTCCGATGGCTTTAGCCATTTCGCCCAACATCCTGACGGCGATGTAATGGTAGGCATTCACCACGGTGTTGAAGTCGGTATAGACATAGCCATCGTCTTCGCCACCCTGACCTTTGGCCAAGCCCAGAATGCCCGAATGTGGCCAATCCACAATGTCGCTGATCTTATCCTTGCGGGCGATGCTCTTGAGGAACTCCTTGCTCTGCCCCTGGGTGCTGCTGATGAGGCCGACGCTATCGTTGCGCAGAGCCATCAGCGAGTGGGCTTTGAGTTCGTCGTAGTGCTTCTCGATGAGTGAAGTGTTGCCGGTGAAGAGATAGTCGTACCACGCCACCATGTTCATCTGCAGAATCCATTCCGTGGGCCAGGTAGGTTCGCGGAGCAGGTGTTCGAAGGTGCGTTGTGCCACATCATATTGAGCATCGACAGCATAGTGGCAGAGCAGGTTGATGAGGGCGTCGGCCTCGTACGAAATTCGTTCTCGGTCACCATCCACATAGTAGCCTGTGTAGGTTGTTGCCTTGATGGAGTGCTTGCAGAGTTCCCACACCTGGTTGAGGGTATCGTTGTCGCAATGGAAGTAGGAAGCCTCGTCGTCGAACGGACAGGTTACCATGATACGTTGTGGCGTACACTTCGCTCCACCCTCGATCTCAACATAACGGAATGGATAGACTTCGCCCACCTCCTTCGGCATCAGGATGGCCGGACGGCGGGTGTTGCGTCGGTCATGAGGAATGGCGGGTGTTATGCTCTTCTGTCCCGATTCGGGTACGACTCTCAACCGCAGGTAGCGACGTGAGCCACCCGGATTGCGATCCACACGTCCCTCTTTGATGCACTCGCCCAGATGGAGGTAGAGGGTATCGTTGGCGGAGGCTCCGTCGGGGAAATCAAGCTGTATCTGTCCGAAGGCGGCTTGTCCGAAGTCGTAGAACATAGCGGCAGAATCGATCGGATGCTGATCGACGGCTTTCTGCCAGGTTTTCTGCAACTGACCGTTGAGCGAGGGTACATCGACCAAAACCGTTTGGGCCGATACGACTCCACCGAGGGAGGCCACGAGCAGGGTTGAACCAAGCTTCTGGAGGGTGGAAAGGCAATGTTTCATAGTGTAAAGAGTTGTGTTGATTACTAATTTCGGGCGCAAATATAATGATTTTCGTCGAAACTCTTCGTTTTTTACAGAAAAAAGCGTATCTTTGCGCCCATAATTAATCATAACGCATGGCAAATTCAACGATATTAGAGAAATTGGAAGGCCTGGTCAGCCGCTTTGAGGAGGTTTCGACCCTCGTGACCGACCCTGCTGTCATTGCCGATCAGCAACGCTTCGTCAAACTCACCCGCGAATATAAGGAACTGGAGGATATCCTGGCTGCCCGTAGGGAGTACATTGCTCTGCTCGATGGCATCGAGGAGGCTAAACTGCTGCTGAACGAGGAGGATGCCGAAATGAAGGAGATGGCCCGAGAACAGCTCTCTGATTGCGAATCCCGTCTGCCGGAGTTAGAGGAGAGAATCAAGCTGCTGCTCATCCCGAAAGACCCTGAAGATGCCCGTAATGCCGTGCTCGAAATCCGTGGCGGTACGGGTGGCGACGAGGCAGCCCTCTTTGCCGGCGACCTGTTCAAGATGTACCAGCGTTATTGCGAATCGAAGGGTTGGCAGATTGCCATCCAGAGTGCATCGGAGGGTGCCGTAGGTGGTTTCAAGGAGATCATCTGTATGGTGACGGGCGATAGCGTGTATGGAACCCTGAAATATGAGTCGGGTGTGCATCGCGTGCAACGAGTGCCGGTAACCGAAACCCAGGGGCGTGTTCATACTTCGGCTGCAACGGTGGCTGTATTGCCCGAAGCCGATGAGTTCGAGGTTCACATCAACGAGGGCGAGATTAAGTGGGATACCTTCCGCAGCTCGGGTGCCGGTGGACAGAATGTGAACAAGGTCGAGTCGGGTGTCCGTCTGCGTTACATGTGGAAGAATCCGAACACGGGTGTGGTCGATGAAATCCTCATCGAGTGTACCGAAACCCGTGACCAGCCGAAGAACAAGGAACGTGCCTTGTCCCGCTTGCGTTCCTACATTTATGATAAGGAGCACCAGAAGTATGTGGATGATATCGCCAGCCGTCGCAAGACCCTGGTCAGTACGGGCGACCGTTCGGCCAAGATCCGCACCTACAATTTCCCGCAGGGTCGTATCACCGACCACCGCATCAATTATACCATCTATAATCTGGCTGCTTTTATGAATGGTGAGATTCAGGATTGCATCGACCACCTCATCGTGGCCGAGAATGCAGAACGGTTGCTGGAGATGGAATAGAAAATATAATAAACTTAAGTTTCGCAGGTAATAACTTGCTCACTTTGAGTAGTGAGCTGTATATTAAACTCAAAGAAGATGAGAAGATAAGAAGATTTTTCTTTAGCAGATAACTTCAATTCTTCAATTCTTCTTGAGAATATAATAAAAACTCAATGAGACAAAACACAAGTTTGCACTTGCGAAACTTGAATAATTAAAGAAATCAATTCTCAAAGAAGATGAGAAGATAAGAAGATTTTTCTTTAGCAGATAACTTCAATTCTTCAATTCTTCTTGAGAATATAATAAAAACTCAATGAGACAAAACACAAGTTTGCTCTTGCGAAACTTGAATAATTAAAAGAAATCAATACTCAAAAAAGAGGAGAAGAGAAGAAGATTTCTCTCTAGCAAATAACTTCAATTCTTCAAATCTTCCTTGAGATAAAATAAATATACACCATATTCCCCCAGTGGTATATGCTCCCTCAAGGGAGGGCAGGGGGTGGGTCATATGATAAAGAATATTATTTTCGACTTCGGAGGCGTATTGTTAGACTTGCGTCCCGATCGCTGCATGGAGCAGTTTACGGCTATCGGTTTCCCTCAGATCCGCGAGATGCTCACTTTGGCACATCAGGGCGGTGTGCTGGGTGAGGTGGAGGAGGGTAACCTCTCGATTCAGCAGATGTGCGATGCCATCCGCAAGGAGTGCGACCCATCGATGCCTGTGCCTACCAACCAGCAGATAGTGGGTGCCTTCTGCAGTATGGCCGATGGTGTGCCTGCCTACCGTCTGGACTTTGTGCATGAGCTGAAGCAACGTGGCTATCGTGTGGATGCCCTCTCGAACACGAACCCTGTGCATTGGGGCTATTGCCAGCGTTACTTTATCGAGGCTGGTTATATCCCGTCGGAACTGTTCGGCCACCTCTGGCTTTCGTGCGAACTGCATCTGGTTAAACCCGATCCCCGCATCTTCGAGGCTATACTGAAGGATGCTGGCTATGACCCGGACGAAACCCTCTTCATCGACGATAATCCGAAGAACTGTGCCGTAGCCGAATCGTTCGGAATCCATACCTATTGTGCCCCTGTCCGTTCCGATTGGCGAGAGGAGTTGGAGCAACTGTTGGCCAATGGCTAATCATATTTGGGAAACACTGAACTAATAAAAATATATAATGAAAAGTTTTTTTGGAATGCTGGCATTGATTGGGGTTGCCAGCGTTTCTGAGTGTGTTTGGGCACTCGATGTAAACCCCAAAATGGGTAAACCAACCCAGGAAGAATTATCGATGACTACCTACGAACCTGATCCTGAAGCAGAGGCTGTGGTTCTGTATAGCAGTCGTCGGACCGACTTGCAATGTCGTGCTTCGAACTTTTTGCTGATAAACGAGTACAAGAAGCGTATCAAGATTCTGAAGGAGGACGGCAAGCGTTATGGTGACATCGAAATTGTAGTTTATGACGAAGAGGACAACTCGTTCCGAGACCATCTGAGCGGGCTGAAGGCTGTGACCTACAATCTGGAGGACGGAAAGATAACTAAAACCAAACTGAACGGCGAACTGAAGAGTGAACAGCGTTTGGATCAGTATTACAAAATTGTCAAGTTCTCGATGCCAAATGTCAAGGTAGGCTCTGTGCTGGAGATTGAATACGGAATCAGTAGCGAGGATATTGCAACCATCGAGACTTGGTATGCCGAAGAGAGGATTCCGGTCTTCTACACCCAATACGAGGTCAAGATTCCAGATTGGTTTACCTTCAGTACCGATGTGACTGGACAGAAACAAATCAAGTGTTCTCGAACGGAGGAAAACTACACGGAATTTGTAGGCAATAGCCAGCTATCGACCAATGCAGTTCTAGAGAGATACGAGGGCAGACAATTGTCACGACTGGTAGACGAGGACTACATCTACTGTATCGATGATTACCGAACAAAGGTAACGAAGGATATTACTAACTACACCATTCCGGGAGTAATCTATAAGAGTTATAACCAGGACTGGTCGCAGGAAATTGGCAACCTGATGGGATCGAGCTACTTTGGCCGCCTGTGCAAACGAAACAATCCGTTCGAGAATGAGATCCAGGCTATCAAATGGCCAGAGGACTTCTCTTTGAACCAAAAGATTGACTCGCTACGCCAAATGCTGTGGAGCCGTTATTCGTGGGATGAGACTTATAGCCTCTATGCACGCAACATCCGTAACCTGAACAAGGAGATGATGGGTACCAGTGCTACCCTGAACTTCGCCTTGATGAATATGCTGAATGATGCCGGTATCAAAGCCTTTCCGGTAGTGATGAACAACCGTCTGCGTGGCCGCCTGCCTATCCGTCCGAGCCGAAAGTATCTGAAGGCTATGACTCTAGCTGTCTATAATCCAGCAGACAGTGCTTATGTCTATGTGGATGCTGGTAGCAACGATTATCCTGTGGGTGTCATTCCAAGCCAGTTCCTGGTGCCAAGAGCCTTCCTGCTCAACCCTGATGCCAAGCAGTTTTTTACAAAAGATCTGCGTGATGTCTGCAAGGGTACAACCATCGACAATCTGGTGGTCGGTATTGCCGCCGATGGTACACTGACGGGTAAGGTTTCGGTGGCACATCGTGGTCTCGATGCAGCCTTATACCGCAAGCGTTACAAGGCTGCAACCGATGAGTCTGAATTCGTTCAGAAGATGGCTGCTAAATGGGATGCAGAGATCAGCGACTATACCATCAATCATGTCCATTCGACCAACGAGTCGGTGGGTGAGCTCTTCCAGATTCAGAAGCAACTGGATGTTGATGGCGACCGTATCTATCTGAATCCGTTCCTGGGCATAAACCTCGAATCTCCATTCAAGGCCGAGAGCCGAGAACTGCCTGTGGAGTTCGATTCGAACAGCATCTTCAAGTATAGCATCTCCATTAAACTGCCTGAGGGCTATGAGGTCGAGGAACTGCCGAACAAACTCAATATGAAGATGCCTGACGGCAAGTTCGTAGTGCGTGTCAGCTTTTCACCGGCTGAAGGTAATTTGATGAGCGTGTCGTTGAACATTAATCGCACGACTTTGTTGTACCCCAAGAACGATTACGAACTGCTTCGTTCTATCTACACTGAGTTGGAGAAAACGGCTAATAGTAGAATTGTGTTGAAGAAGGTTCAATGAGAAAATTTTTATTGATGGGAGCATGGTGGATTTTATCCACCTTGCTCTCGGCTCAAATAGCTACTATCCGAGAAGACTACACCGAATATGAGTGTACGGGCGAACATTCGGGTGTGATGCGTCGTAAGGTGGTGATTGAAATCAAGGACAAACGTGGAGAGAAACTGGCAGCTTGGGTGACCGAAGGCGAGAACAAGGTGGTTGAACTGAAGAAGTTCGAGGGTACCATTACAGATGGCAAAGGCAAGGTCACTAAGGTCAAGAAGAGTGATCTGGGCTATACGGAATATAGTGAGGCGATGACCGAAGATAGTCATCACTACTTCTACAGCCCACGCTCCGCCTCGTATCCGATGACGGTGGTATATCAGTGGGAGGAGTCGTTTTCCAGCAATATTGTCTATCCTTCGTTCTTTCCTCTCAAATACTTCGATGTTGCCCTCGATACCGCTACCTACCGCATCGTGACGGGCCCGAAGAATACGCTGCGATATAAAGCCTTCAATTTCGAGCCAAAGGTGAAGCAATATGAAATGAAGGGGAAGACTGTGACCGAGGTGACACTCTCGCATTTGGCTCCAATCAAATATTATCGTGACGGGTTGAATCTCAAACAACTGTCCCCACATATCTATTTTGCACCAGAGGCATTCGATTATCGAGGTAGCCATTGCGACATGACCACATGGCAGAACTATGGCCAATGGAGTTATGACCTGAATGTGGGTCGAGACAAAGTACCTGCTCCGCTGCTCGAGAAACTAAAGGCGATGACCGATACCTGCACATCCGTCAGGAGCAAAGTGGGAGTGGTGCGCGACTTTATGGGTCAAACCACTCGCTATGTCAACATCGTCTATGGTATTGGTGGCTATAGAACCCGATCGGCTGAGGAGGTCTATAAAACTGGAGTAGGCGACTGTAAGGCTTTGACCAACTATTTCTGCTCAATGCTTCATGCCCTCGGTATTCCAGCTGTATATACGCTGATTGGCGATAAACATCTGATGCAAGAGTTGCCGAACATGCAGCAGCTCAACCATGTCATTGCACAAGTTCCGTTGCCGGGCGATACGTTGTGGGTAGAGTGTACCAATCCCAAATATCCATTCGATTATTGTCCCTCGTCGCATCGAGGTCATGATGTGCTGCTTATCACTCCAGAGGGTGGTGTGCTCTCTCGCATTCCGGCTCGTGTTGATGCCGAAAACGTAGAGATTGAAACCTTCGATGTAACGGTTTATGAGTCAGGAGACGCCACTGTGAAGTTAACCAAGCGAGGTCGAGGTGCGGCTTTCGAGGCCATGCTGCCACTCTTCGATCTGCGTTTGGATGAGCAGAAGAAGGCCGTCACAGAATCTATGTATCTGCCTCATCCGACCGTCAATTCGCTTGCTTTCGAACACCGTGGCCATGAGAATGTAATGAATATGGACGCTACCAGTATTGGTTGGGGGCGCATCAGCGGTTCTCGTCTGTTCCTTCCTGTCACGCCGCATGTTTTTGCCAATCTGGAGTCTTCCAAAGCGCAACCGCATGTCGTCGATCTGGAGGATGGCGGATGTGTGGAGATTGATACGATCCATATCCACCTCGCTCCGAACATGGAAGTTGAGTCTCTTCCAGCTTCTCAGTCGGTCGAGAGTGCTTTCGGTTCGTTCGGCGTATCGGTTTCCATGTCCGACAATACTTTGCACATTGTGACCCGATTGGATATTCATTCTGGCCATTTCCCTGCGGAACAATATGCGGATTGGGTGAAATTCCGTCAGCAGATTGCTCAGTTGTCGAAGAAACAGATAACCGTAAAACTGCCAAATTCCATGTCAAAATAATAAATCTATGACTGTACTGTTGAATGTGGATTCAAGGGAATGTGTTCTTTGGTTACTATAGACATCTGTCATTTTGCTAATCACTCTGCCTTCTATCACCCTTTAGTAAGGGTCTCCCAATTTCCCATTGGAAGGGCACCACTCTTTTGTCCATGACACAAAAGAGTGGTGGGAGAAAAAGTCGGGGCTACGTTTCGTTCGGTTGCTTCCCATTGGCCTGACTTGAAAGTAGCCAAACGCGGAAGCTTTGCCGTTGCTATTCATCTGGCGCTTCCTTGAACGGTGCCTACTTTCTACGCCATTCTCAATGCTCAGCGGCCACCTCACTCCACTATGCCCATTCAACCACCCCTTTGATTCCCCTCCACTCTTGGAGGGGGAATGACTAAGTTGTCCCCAAGTTATTGGGTTAGTAGCTCAATGTAGCTAATGTCCCGCCTCATTTGAATAATAACCTCAAAGAAGAGGAGAAGAAAAGAAGATAATTAGCAGCAGAAATCTTCTACTCTTCATGTCTTCTTTGAGAATAAAAAACTCAGAGAAGAGGAGAAGATTAATGCGTAACCGATTCATTCCCACTCACTCTTGAGGGGGAATGAATCTTCTTCGCAAAACTATTAATTGCGCCATCACACTCTCAATAACTGTTCAATTGTATCCTGATGAGGTCACGATGAGGTCGCGATGAAAAAAGCAGACAACTTCGTGACAAACCCCAACTATTTCTTAACCTTGAATTAGTCAGCACATAGATAAATCGGAGATAAGATATGATAACCATTTGTACCGTCACTTTTACTCCCTTTATCAACAGAGTGTGTGCATGCCGAATAACGTAAATGACAGAAAATGGTCAATTTATTTGCTCCCTTCAAATATAAATTGTATCTTTGCCCTCGAAAAATATTTTGAATATATAATGAAAAGACTTTTATTCCCCCTTGTGATAATGGCTGGCACCATGATGCTGGCTTCATGTGTGGGTCAGAAGAACCCATCGAAGACAGATACAGAGGGATCGACCTCTGCACCATCGAGTGAATCTGTTGTCGAGCCTTTGTCTGATTCCATTGTGACCGAAACGTTACGAAAGTTGTCCATCTTCCATTCTTTGCAGGAGGTGGATGCGATGGGGTATGACCAATATTCGACTCAGGGAGGAAGGATATTGAAGGAGTTTGTTGCCCTTGATACTCTCCATGATCGAGACCTGTCTTCTATGCCTTTTTTCTATCCTCCCCAAGAGGCTCAATATGATTTGAAAAATATTACTTTTGGCTCGATTCAGACTTTTGTTTGTAATGATTCGGCCAAAGCATCTGTTCGCTTGCTGTCTAATGGAGAAGAGGTAAATCTTGCTAAATTGACTTTTGTGAACGAAGAGGGTCGATGGAAGGTCGATGATTATTATTGTAAGTCGGAGGATATATATAGATGTGAACACGTTCATTCTGTGAAGCATTTCCTTGACCTGATTATTGAGCGCAGAATGGCGATGTTGGATGATAGTTGTTATGTATTTATGAATGGAAAGCCTGTGATTGACGAATATCTGCACCGATATCCTGCCTCCCAATCTGTTGCTACTCCTCACCTGAAACCTTTCGTGGTAGAGGGTTCTGAACTTTTGGCTGATGAGGTAATCGCTTCGGGCTTGAATGTACAACGGATAAGAGAACTATATTATGCCGTTGGTCATACCTTCGATAGTTGTCAGATAGAGGGTTACTTTGTGCCTGCTTTGGCAGACTTAATCACAGAGGCTTGGGCTATTCCAAACGACGAAATTGATGGCCTGGGCAGTTGGGAAGATTTGTATTCACTGAGCGATAGAGACATTTATAGTGGAGAACGTGTTCCGTTCTGTTTCCGGTTAAAGCCTGTCACAGAGGATTCCGCCATTGTTAGTGTCAGGACGTGGGATGGAGATGAAGGAACGAATACGTTGCAAGATTGGTATTCGATGGAGGTGGTTCGACAGGAGGGCCGTTGGGTAATATCTCATTTCCAGCACGATTCTATCCTACCACAGTATATTGCAAACATGCGTGCTTTCTTTACTTCTCCTGCATGGACAAAACGATGTGAGGAATATCTGGAGAATATGAGAAAGGATCGAAACAATCAACAAGAACGTCTTCAACGAGAGTATGACCGTACGATGGAACAGTATAAAAAGTATTTCGAAAAGTATCCCATTAAGCAATAAGCTTCGGGATCTCTGTGCTTAGATGGTCACTTCCATATTGGTTCCATTTCCCAGCCTTTAGGGAATCCCATCGCAGCAAGATCTATTTCGGGAAAACCAACGAATAGCCAGCGGAGTTTTGCAAGCATGTCGTTGCCAGGAGATATGATGTCAAGGAAATATTTAATAATACACATTGTGAAGTAGATTCTTTGTGTATCAGTCGGTAGGGTTATCCAAGGACGTGTCATTTGGTTAGGAAGAGTTGCCCGTATTGAATATTGTTTGTTCCAAACGCGAGAATGGTGACAACACGAGTTTCGCTGACCAGTAATAATTGTAAGCCAAGACTCAAAAGGGTCAATTTGCAATCCGAAAGCCTGAGAAATCCGTTTTTTTATTTTCTTGTTCTTGATGTTGCCGTAGATATTGGTGATAACACCGAATGGTAATATCTCAGAGAGAATCCATGCAGGTGGATATGGATTGGAATACGTTACTTTGAAATGAATAATGAAGTCTTCGCGAGAATGTTTGATCTCGTTGTCAATGAGCGACATTGTTTTGGCAAATCGACTTGAGTCCGCAAAGTTTATTCCATCTGTCATCCAAAATGGATCACCAATCATTGATGTGCCTAAATTTACAATTGCACTTCGAATGGCAACTTCAACCTTCTCAATCTCGTTGAATAGCAGCAGACGAAGTTTCTTGTCAAAACGATATAGCATCATTACCCTACCAAATGAAGCTCCAGGTTTATAGATGTGCTGTTCTTTGGGTAATTTCAGCAGAGGGTACATGTATGCCGATAGGCGATAATAGCCAATGTGCTCCAAATAATGTTGCGCTTGAATTTCGTCTTCAATAGATAGCCCTCTTGACTTCAAAAGTTTTACCAAATCATGAGGATCTGAATAATGTTTTCCAAATGGTATTGTTGCTTCCATAATGAAAGGTATGTATAAAAAAAAACGACCCGCACATTTGAGCATCGTAGAGAGGCTTGGCGGGTTCTCGTGCTGCAAAGGTATAAAGAATTTCTGATTCAAACAAAAAAAATAATGAAAATTAATTTTTCAATGTGCTTTTTTGCGATTTTGTACGAATTTGATAGCATTAATTAATAAAATGAATGATTTCATGAATGACCTCAGAATGGTGGAGCATAATGATGTATGTCAGAGGGAGATTTGGAGAGTGCGTTGCGTATGAGCGGAGACCTTGCACCAATCGGCCATGCGGAGACCGACTACCCAGAGGAGGCGACCAGAGGCATCGGTGACGATCCAGGTGGTCGCTTTGCGTAGAGGCGAGAAATGGGCATCGGTAAAGAGATCGGAGACAAGGCGAGTGCCAGTCATGCCCAGCGGCTGGATGCGGTCACCCTGTTGCCAATGACGAACCGAGAGCGGGAACTGCAAAGTGTCCCGATCGAAGGTATTGGATAGAGTAGAAGCGTCAGATAAAGTCGAGGAGGATTCCAGAGCCACAGGGACCTCGATTTTCAGGTCGCAGGTAGGGACAATACGTGAGGCATCGACCGAAGTATAGAACAATCGGCGCAGACGGATGGCTTTGGGGTATCGGGCGCTCCAATGGTAGAAGAGGGTAGAGATCATCGCCTCGTCGGTAATAGAGGCAGGAACTAAGAACTCGTCCCACTCCACGCCCGCAGCCGAAAAGTGTTGCGTAGAGGCAAAGAGAGAGTCGAGTTGGGCATCGGCCAAAGCGGCTGTCTGCTGCAGATGCTGGATGGTTTGGGTGATGCCCTCGCGAGTGTTCGGATTGATCTGCTCCATGACGGGCAGCAGGAGGTTGCGGATCTGATTGCGAGTCGCCTCGTTCTCCAAGTTCGTGCTATCGGTCACATAGGAGAGCTGATGCTCCTTGAGATATTGGAGGATATCGGAACGCGAAAGTCCACTCAGCGGACGGATGATGCGCCCGTTCTCCTGAGGAATGCCCGTCAGGCCCTTGATACCTGTGCCTCGCATCAGGTTCATCAGTAGGGTCTCGATACTGTCATCCCGATGATGCCCCACCGCAATACGGACACGAAGGCCTGTTTCCGATTCTTTGGCCAAAGCCAACTCCTCCCACCATCGGTAACGCAGTTCACGAGCTGCCAGTTCGAGCGAGATATGATGCTCGGCCATGTAACCACGGGTGTCGAAATCCTTGACGACAAGCGGCACATGGAGGGTGTGGCACAACTCTTCGCAGAAGTGCTGATCACGCATGGACTCTTCGCCACGCAAGTGGAAATTGCAGTGGGTAGCAAGCAACTGAGAGGTTGGCAGCTGCCGACACAACTGGTGGAGGAGAACCACACTATCGGGTCCGCCGCTGAGTCCAATCAGAAGGAAATCGTTTTGATAATCCATGCTCCAGGAGGGGAGAAAATTAATATGCTGACGTTGTAAAAAAGCCCTTATGGGGTTAATTATGGACGGCAAAAATAATTATTTTTTCTGAAAGTTTGCTTTTTTAGTTCGAATTTCTTATCTTTGCCCGCGAAATAATATAGCAAAATCATCGAAATTGAAAATATGATCGAGAAAATTAATCAGTTGATGGCCGAAATCGAAGGCCTCACTGCCAAGAATGCAGAGGAAATTGAGGCTCTGCGTATCAAGTACTTGAGCAAGAAAGGCGAGATCAGTAACTTGATGAATGACTTCCGCAATGTGGCAGCTGATCAGAAACGCGAGATGGGTCAGCGTCTGAATGCGTTGAAGCAGATTGCTACCGATAAGATCAATGCTCTGAAGGATCAGTATCAGAGCGAAGACCATATTGACGAGGGTATTGACCTGACCCGTCCGGAATATCCTGAACAGTTGGGTACTCGTCATCCGCTGAGCCTGGTTCGCCAGGAGATCGTCGATATCTTTGCCCGTTTAGGCTTCTCGATTGCTGAGGGTCCTGAGGTGGAGGACGACTGGCATGTGTATGGTGCTCTGAACTTCGCCGAGGATCACCCAGCTCGTGATATGCAGGATACCTTCTTCATCCAGCAGAACCCTATTGTAGTGCTGCGTAGCCACACCTCAAGTGTTCAGGTTCGCGTGATGAGTGAGCAGAAACCTCCAATCCGTGTGGTTTGTCCAGGTCGTGTGTATCGTAACGAAGCTATTTCGGCTCGTGCTCATTGCTTCTTCCACCAGGTGGAGGGCCTCTATATCGACAAGAACGTATCGTTTGCTGACCTCAAGCAGGTATTGCTTCAGTTTGCCAAGGAGATGTTCGGCCCTGATACCCAAATCCGTCTTCGTCCGTCGTACTTCCCATTCACCGAGCCATCGGCCGAGATGGATGTGAGCTGTACCCTCTGTAAGGGTGCCGGCTGCGCGATGTGTAAGGGTGCCGGTTGGTTGGAGATTCTGGGTTGCGGTATGGTCGATCCTGCTGTGCTCGAGGCTTCGGGCATCGATAGCAAGGAGTATACCGGTTACGCCTTCGGTATGGGTGTTGAGCGTATCGCCAACCTCAAGTATCGCGTGAAGGACCTCCGTCTCTTCTCTGAGAACGATCAGCGTTTCCTCGACGAGTTTGAGGCAGCTCATTGATTTCGCTGAGACGTAATCGGAAGAAAATAAAACTCAAAGAAGAGGAGAAGACAAGAAGATTCATTGTTAGCGAACAACTTCTATTCTTCAAATCTTCTTGAGAAT
Organism: Bacteroidales bacterium; assembly: GCA_045627865.1. Classification (GTDB taxonomy): domain Bacteria; phylum Bacteroidota; class Bacteroidia; order Bacteroidales; family UBA3663; genus Liminaster. The sequence goes on along the minus strand of JAZQOK010000038.1, from coordinate 83,646 downwards.
AATATAAAACTCATAGAGATAATACTTCGGTGAGGTTCCTTTGGGGTTTCTAACTTTTTATATAGTATGGAGAAGATTGTTTCGTTTACTATTGATCATTTAAATTTGAAACCAGGTATCTACGTGTCGAGACAGGATACATTGGGCAACGAGAAAGTGACCACCTTCGATATCCGCATGACTGCACCTAATCATGAGCCAGCTGTGCAGCAGGCAGCACTCCACACAATAGAGCATCTGGTGGCAACCTATCTCCGTAATACCGATAAGTGGAAGGATAGCATCATCTACTGGGGACCTATGGGATGCCAGACAGGAAACTACCTGATCGTGAAGGGTGAGCCATCGTGCGAGGTGGTTCGCGAAATGATGCTTGAGGCATTCCGTTTCACTCGCGACTTCGATGGCGAGGTGCCAGGTACTACGGCCGATGCTTGCGGTAACTATCTGCTTCACGATCTTCCGATGGCGAAGTGGGAGGCCAAACGATATGTCGAACGATTGGAGAACGAGTTTTGCTGCGTTTATCCAAGCAAATGAGATCCTATACATTAATATATATAATAAGTCTGCTCTTGCTGTTGCCTCAGGCGATGCTTGGGCAGACTTATTCTAAATATGAGTCAAAGGGTTGGTGGAACTTCCTGTTGCATGACGCTATCCTGCGCACCAAAGCCGACGATGACCGACGTACGGGCGACTACTACCTGAAGAAAGAGTCGGGCGACGGCTTGGTCCGCATGGATTATGTGAATGGCTTCTCGATTGGTCCTGATATGACATTGGGCAAGATGTTGAGCAACCATGGCCGACTGGAGCTGGATCTGGATGTGGAATATGCCAATGCCCGTAAGGCATGGATGTATGACCTCGGCTTACGATATATCCTTGCTCCCCGATGGCAGAGTTGGGTGGAGGTCTTTGCCGCCGATCGTACCTATGACTTCGACCCAGATCCTTTGATGGATAAAGCACAGAGGCAGGTGGCGACAGGATTGTTCGGCTGGAACCGATATAAACTGTATGGTGCCAGAAGAATGGGCGTGAAGGGTTCGACCCTGCTGTACGACGATGTGGTGTTGGAGGGTGCCGCTTGGTACGAGCGACGAGAGGAGATGAGGAACCATCGCAAACGAAACGTCTTCCGTCAGAAGGGAGAAGACAACGGCATCGTTCATTTCGATCCCTATGACCTTTGGCGTACCGACCTCTCGTTGGTCATTAAACCTGGAAGCAGACTCTATGTCTTCGACGATATGCACTCTGTCTGGAAAACCAAGGCTCCTACCGTCCGTGTGGATACCCGTTGGGGATGGAAGGAGAAACTCCATTATGCGAGTGTGGATTTGAATGTGCGTCAACATATTGGAGGAGAGCACGATAAGCATCAGTTTGACTATTTCGCCTCGGCAGGATGGTTCCCCGTGCGAGATGAGGTGATGCTGGCCGATATGCGACACTTCGATGCCGCTCACTTTTGTTGGCAGAACCGTATGGAGAGCAGCTTGACTTGGTTCTCTCTCTTGAACAACTACGAACTCTCAACACCGAAACATTGGGCAGAGGTGCATGGGGAATACTTGCGTCGATATAATAGTTTCTTCGCACAATACTTGCAGGGGCATCTGCTCTCGACCGCTGACCATCGGCTGCACTATGAGGTTTCGTATGGTTGGAATATCTCGAAGGAGATTCGCGTCGGCCTCTCTGCCGGTTGGGATGGCAGTCGTTACGATGGACTTGGATTCAACCTGATTATAACAAATAACAATTAACAATAAGAAAAACAGTGGCTCCATTAGCAGAACGAATGCGTCCGAGGACGCTCGATGGATATGTAGGTCAACAACATCTTGTCGGTCAAGGCAAGGTGTTGCGTCGCATGATAGAATCTGGCCGTATAGCCTCTTTTATCCTGTGGGGACCTCCTGGTGTGGGTAAGACTACCCTGGCTAAGATCATTGCTCAAACTCTCGAACTGCCATTCTATACGCTGAGCGCGGTGAGCAGCGGCGTGAAGGAGGTCCGAGAGGTCATTGAACGAGCCAAGAAGGACCGTTTCTTTCATCCTGACCATAGCCCGATCCTCTTCATCGACGAAATCCACCGATTCTCGAAGTCGCAGCAGGATTCTCTGCTTGAGGCGGTCGAGACGGGTGTTGTGACCCTGATTGGTGCTACGACCGAGAACCCTTCGTTCGAGGTGATCCGTCCGCTGTTGAGCCGTTGTCAGGTCTATACGCTCAAGCCTATCGATGACAACGATCTGCTCCAGCTTCTCGAAAAGGTCCTTAAGGAGGATGAAATCATCTCAAAACGTCAGGTAGAGGTGCAGGAGACCCAAGCCCTCTTGCGTTTTGCAGGAGGTGATTGCCGTAAGTTCCTGAATATCGTTGATCTGCTGTGTGGTGAATATGCGGACGATGACGAAGACGATGACTATGACGATGACGAAGACGATGACGAAGACGAGGATAACAAAACAACAAAACAACAAAACAACAAAATAACAAAGCAGCAAATCGTCATCACCGATGAACTGGTAGTCAACAAGCTCCAGGAGAACCCGATGGCCTATGATAAGGACGGAGAGATGCACTATGATCTCGTGTCGGCCATGATCAAGTCGATTCGTGGCTCAGACCCCGATGCTGCCATTTATTATATGGCCCGTATGATCGAGGGCGGAGAGGATCCTCTCTTCATTGCCCGAAGATTGGTTATTTCGGCATCGGAGGATGTCGGTCTTGCCAATCCTAATGCCCTCTTGCTGGCCAATGCGGCTTTCGATGCAGTCAATAAACTGGGATGGCCCGAAGGTCGAATCCCGTTGGCCGAAGCTTGTGTCTATCTGGCTTCGTCGCCCAAGAGCAATGCCTCGTACAATGCCATCAACAGCGCCCTCGAAATGGTGCGACAGACGGGTAACCTGCCTGTCCCCCTACACCTGCGTAATGCCCCGACCAAACTGATGGCCAAAGAGGGTTATGGCGTCGGATACAAGTACTCGCACGACTATCCTGGACACTTCGCCTATCAGCAGTTCCTGCCCGATGCCCTGGTGCAGAAGGGAGGCATGCAGCAGAGCCTTTTTTATCACCCACAGCCCAATCCGCAGGAGGAAAAGCTCAAACAGCAGCTCAATTCCCTTTGGGGTGATCGCTTCAAATAGGGCGTTTTGTATAGTGCATTGATAAAAAACTGAATATTTGACGAAAAAATACACGTTTCTGCGAATTATTTGTCAGAATAATATGTGCGATGTGAAATATTTTGCTATATTTGCACCGCTTAATCCTTAAAACATTTTTTATACAAATATAAAACAAAAATGAAGAAGCATGTTTTCAATGCAGGACCTTGCATCCTGCCACAGGTAGCTCTCGATAATGCAATCGAGGCAATCAAGGACTTCAAAGGCACTGGCGTTAGTGTTCTCTGTATCTCACACCGCACCAAGGAGTGGGAGGCAACCATGGAGGAAACCCGTCAGCTTTGGAAGGAGTTGCTCAACATCCCAGAGGACTATGAAGTACTCTTCCTCGGTGGTGGTGCATCGCTTGAGTTCCTGATGGTTCCAATGAACTTCCTTGAGAAGAAGGCTGCTTACCTCCAGACTGGTGTTTGGGCAAAGAAGGCTGCTAAGGAGGCTAAGGCTTTCGGTGAGACCGTGATCGTTGCTTCTTCGGAGGATAAGATCTACAACTATATCCCAAAGAACTTCGAAGTTCCACAGGATGCTGATTACTTCCATATCACCTCTAACAATACCATCTATGGTACTGAGATCAAGGAGGACAAGGAATACGGTGTACCTGTTATCTGCGATATGTCTTCAGACATCCTCTCTCGTCCAGTTGATGTCACCAAGTATCAGATGATCTATGCTGGTGCACAGAAGAACGCAGGCCCTGCTGGTGTTACTGTCGTTATCGTTAAGAAGGATGCTCTCGGCAAGGTAAGCCGTTATATCCCAACCATGCTCGACTACCGTACACACGTTGATGGCGAGTCTATGTTCAACACTCCTCCTGTATTCCCAATCCTCGTGATGAACGAGACCCTCAAGTGGCTGAAGGGCATCGGTGGTGTTGAGGCTATCCAGAAGATCAACCAGAAGAAGGCTGATATGCTCTATGCAGAGATCGACCGTAACTCTATGTTCGTAGGTACCGTTGCAGACAAGGCTGACCGTTCGAACATGAATGTCTGCTTCGTTATGGCTGAGGGTAAGAAGGAGCTTGAGGCTGAGTTCATGGAGTTTGCTAAGAGCAAGGGCATGATCGGTATCAAGGGTCACCGTTCAGTAGGTGGTTTCCGTGCCTCTATCTACAATGCTTGCGAGGTTGAGGACGTTCAGGCTCTCATCGACTGCATGCAGGAATTCGAGGCTGCGCATAAGTAAAGCCCCTAACCCTTATCCCTTTCCCCGGTCCGGGGCAAGGGAATATTTACAATTAGTTATTAAAAACGCAACCCTTGCGTCCCATTATAGCATTATACGCCCTTGCCCCGGACCGGGGAAAGGGAATGGGGAAAGGGGCTATATATGAAAGTTTTAATCGCAACTGAGAAGCCATTTGCAGCAGCTGCTGTAAAGGCTATGGAAGAGATCATTACCGCTGCAGGTATTGAGGTAGTGAAGCTCGAGAAATATACAGAGAAGAAGCAGCTCCTTGAGGCTGTAGCTGAGGTTGACGGTATCATCATCCGTTCAGACATTGTCGATGCAGAAGTGCTCGATGCTGCCAAGAACCTCAAGATCGTGGTTCGTGCCGGTGCAGGTTACGATAACATCGACCTTGCAGCTGCAACCGCTCATAACGTAGTAGCTATGAACACCCCAGGCCAGAACGCAAACGCTGTTGCTGAGCTCGTGTTCGGCATGCTCTTGTTCCAGTGCCGCAACCAGTTCAGTGGTGCTGCTGGTACCGAGTTGATGGGCAAGACCCTCGGTCTCCACGCTTTCGGTAACGTAGCTCGCAACGTAGCTCGTGTAGCCCTCGGTTTCGGTATGAAGGTTTATGCTTACGATCCATTCCTCACCAAAGAGCAGATCGAGAGCATGGCTGGTGTTACTGCTGTTGCCTCTATTCCTGAGCTCTACAGCACTTGCCAGTATGTTTCCCTCCATTGTCCAGCAACCAAGGAGACTATCAACTCAATCAACTACGATCTCCTGAAGACCATGCCTAAGGGTGGTTGCCTGATCAATACTGCTCGTAAGGAGGTTATCGATGAGGCTGGCGTTATCAAGTTGATGGAGGAGCGTGAGGACTTCAAGTACATCGCTGACGTTAAGCCAGCTGCAGCTGACGAGTTCGTTGCTAAGTTCGGTACACGCGTATTCTTTACTCCTAAGAAGAGTGGTGCTCAGACCGCTGAGGCTAACTCGAATGCAGGTATCGCAGCTGCTAAGCAGTCTTGCGGCTTCCTGAAGGATGGCGTAGATCGTTTCCGCGTTAACTAAATCAATGAAACAGAAGGCAAACAACGAGTTTGATCCCTTCCTGAACGAGTGCCAAACCTATGTTTGGGAATGGTATATCCCGGAGCACATTGTGCGCTTCGGGATACCTTCGTTGAATAGCCTATGGGAAAGCAGCTTCGACAATAACATAAAGTTATCGACCATGTTGGAGCGTGTTCATCCGGATGATATTGAGAAGATTTTCGTTCGACATAGTTCGCCTATCTACAAAAGCGACAAGATGTTTGAGGTCGATCTTCGTATCAATGTGGCCGATGAACTGACCCCTGGCGGCAAAAGCTCTGGCCAATATGAGTGGTTTGGTTTCAGAGGTAAGATCATCCGTCGAAATGAAAAGGGAAAGCCTACCTATCTGCGTGGCGTTGCTATCAATATCGACCATCGAGTCAAGGTGCAGACCAAGCTGATTTCGAACAAGGAGAGACACTTGCAGAACCAGCGTCAACATACCGAATATTGTTTGGGTGTGATGCAGGAGTTCAGCACTTTCCTCTCGAATATGGCAGGACATGCAGATAGTATCATCACCGGAGAATCAACCGGAACCCGAGAGGAGAGACTGATGCAGGTCAACCTGCTCAAGGAACAGGGCGCTCATCTGCTTGAACTGATTGATCGTGCCCGTCAGATAGCGGGATCTCCGCTACAGAGTCTGGATCAAAGCATCCAGCACATCGCTCTTTGGGAACATCTGGCAGAGTTGCAGCAGGTTTATTCCCTTCGTATATCGAACGGCATCAAGGTCTACTTCTCGAATCTGTATGATAACATCGCTATCGATGTCAACATCAAGCTGCTGGATCTGTTGCTCGAAAATGTGGTTAACTGTCAGATCCGCAACACTCGCAAGGGCTATATTTCACTTAACTACCAGTTGCTGAATCCGGAGACTATCCAGTTCAGCGTCTCTTGTACCGAGAGTGAAGCTCAGTTCGGAAATCTCGAGATGGTCCTGACCGAGGGTGGTATGAGTCTCAGTCTCTGCCGTCTGTTGGCCAAGCGTCTGTATGGTGAGGTCGAGGTCCGTCAGTCCGAAGATCGCAGGTTGCACTATCTCATTACGATTCCTGTCGACGTCCGCAAAATGCTCAGTCATTCCGTACATGGCGGTGCAGATACTGACGATGATGACTTCTTCGATGATGACTTCTCAGAACTGGCAGGTAGCGAAGAACACCGCTTGGAATCTCTCCAGGCTTCGGTCCTGATAGGTTCGACATCGACTGCCGATCTTTTCCAGAATCAGCATCTGTTCAATGTACAGATAGCAACCAATACCGACGACGTTCTGCGTTTGTACGAAAAGAACAATCCCGACATCGTTTTCGTCGATTATAACTTGCCTGGAACTGCTCAGATTGATGAGGCCATTGCCCGAATGCATAAGCTTCATCCTGAGACACCGATTCTCGTTACGGCACAATATGCGACCCGTCCTTTGCATCATCGAATCCGCAAGGATGGCGCCCGTTACCTGATGAGTAATCCGTTGTCGCTTCGCAAGATAAACATGATGATCAAGAAATATTTAAAATAATGTTCCATTACAACAAAAGAACATAATAACAAAAGAACAAAACAACAAAAGAACAAAATAACAAAACAACATATTATTATGGCTAAAGTTCGTCCATTCCGCGGTCTGCGACCAAGTGCAGAACTCGCACCTGTAGTTTCTTCTCGTCCATACGATGTGCTTTCTTCACAGGAGGCTTACGATGAGTGTAAGGGCAACGAGAAGTCTCTCTATCATATCATCAAGCCTGAAATCAATTTCGAGCCTATCGCTGATGAGCACGATCCAAAAGTATATGATGCCGCTGTCGAGCAGTTCGCCAAATTCCAGAAGGAGGGTTGGTTGAAGCAGGATGACAAGGCTTGCTACTACCTCTACAGCCAGACTATGGGTGATCGTACCCAGTATGGTCTTGTGGTTGGTGCCAATGTCGATGATTACCTGAATGGTGTTATCAAGAAGCATGAGTTGACCCGTGCTGACAAGGAGGAGGACCGTATGAAGCACGTACGTTGCCTCAATGCCAACATGGAGCCAGTCTTCTTCGCTTTCCCTGACAATGATGTTCTGGGTGAGGTAATTGCCAAGACTGCAGCAAAGCCATCTTACGTTAAGTTTACCAGCGCAGAGGGCTTCGGTCACGAGGTTTGGATCATTGATGATGCTGATCTCGTTGCCAAGATTACCGAGGCATTCGCAGCTATTCCATATCTCTACATTGCCGATGGTCACCACCGTACCGCAGCTGCAGCACGTGTTGGTCAGGAGAAGGCACAGCAGAATCCAAATCACACCGGTGACGAAGAGTACAACTTTTTCCTCGCTGTCTGCTTCCCTGCATCGCAGCTCAAGATCATGGATTACAACCGCGTAGTGAAGGATCTGAATGGTTTGACTGACGAGCAGTTCCTTGCTGCTCTCGAGAAGAACTTCGAGGTCAAGAAGATGGGTGCAGAAGAATACCGCCCAAACAAGCTCCACAACTTCAGTCTTTACCTTTCGGGTGCATGGTATAGCCTTACAGCCAAGGCTGGTACATACGATGACAACGATCCAATCGGTGTGCTCGATGTGTCAGTTTCTTCAAACCTTATTCTCGATCAGGTGCTTGGTATCAAGGACCTCCGTCGTGATAAGCGTATCGACTTCGTGGGTGGCCTCCGTGGTCTCGGCGAGTTGAAGCGTCGTGTGGACAGTGGCGAGATGAAGGTGGCTTTGGCTCTTTATCCTGTTTCGATGGATCAGTTGATGGCTATTGCAGATAGCGGTAACATCATGCCACCAAAGACCACCTGGTTTGAGCCAAAGCTCCGTTCTGGTCTGATCGTTCACAAGCTGGAGGCCTAAGCCTGAGCTTGAGTTGCAATCATAAAGTTATAGAAATTGGAACAATTACGTTTTATCATACAGCTCATCAAAGGTCTCCTCGGCGAACCGAGGGAGACCTGGATGAGGTTGTCTGACCCCAATGAGAAGGCCCACGATTCGGAGTATTCGTTCCGAACCTATTACTGGCCGATCATGGGTGTCGGTGCCTTGCTGATTTTCATCCTGTTCGGCAATGGTATTATGCTTCGTTCCAAAATGACTTTCGACGATCCTTTCAGTTTCGAATATGCTATGAAGGGTATGGTCAACTTCACGCTCTGTTACTTTGCCGGACCGACATGTGCCCGGATAATCATAGCCGCTGCGTGCGGTAAGCTGGCAGGTATGAAGTTTGACAAGAACCAGTTGGAGGTGTTTGTGCTTTACAATATGAGCATCCTTATGATGTGTGATATGTTCTGCGCTCTGTTGCCGAACTTTACTTTCCTGTCGGTACTGAAGCTCTATATGCTCTATGTCATGCTCGAGGGTGTCGATAACTTTATGAAGATAGAGAGAGCCCGAGGTTTGTTTTCGACCATTTCAGCTCTGACTATCTATTTCTCTCCCGATGTCATTCATCGGATTCTCGCTTTTTTTGAAAAATGAGCAATAACAACAAAGTCAAAAAGAATAATACTAACACGGTTAATATCCGTAACAAACGAGCCACGTTTGACTACGAGATTCTCGATACCTTCACGGCAGGTTTAGTCCTGACTGGTACCGAGGTGAAGTCTTTGCGTGCTGGCAAGGCGGGATTGACTGATACATTCTGCATCTTCGACAAAGGCGAACTTTGGGTGAAGAATGCCTATATTGCCGAATATTTCTACGGAACCTACAACAATCATAACGCACATCGGGATCGTAAGTTGTTGCTTTCGCGCAAAGAGTTGCGTGGATTGGCCAACGATAGCAAGGAACCGGGTCTGACGATTGTTCCACTTCGTCTTTTCTTCAATGACCGAGGTTTCGCCAAGATGGAGATTGCTCTCTGTAAGGGTAAGAAACAGTTCGACAAACGAGAAAGCATCAAGGATCAGGAATCAAAACGAGAATTGGATCGTGCCCGTAAGCACTTTGAGTAATGGAATATCCGAGTCAACTGTTGACCAATGCAGTCGATGAATTCTCGAAACTGCCAGGCGTAGGACGTAAAACCGCTCTACGACTTGTCCTGCATCTGCTGCGCCAGGAGCCAGCTCGTGCTCTCCAGCTAGGCGAAAGCCTGATTCGTTTGCGCAACGAGGTACATTACTGTAAGGTGTGTCATAATATCAGCGATAGCGAGGTCTGCTCAATCTGTAGCAATTCGCAGCGCGACGCATCGGTCGTTTGTGTGGTCGAGAACGTCAAGGAGGTGATGGTGGTCGAAGCCACTCGTCAGTTCCGAGGCCTCTACCACGTTCTGGGTGGATTGATTTCGCCGATGGATGGTATCGGTCCTCAGCAACTCCAAATTGATTCGCTGGTGGAACGAATCAGGGAGTCAAAAAGAGGGGGTGGAGAGAGTATGGAAGGTGCGAATGTTCCTGTTCAAGAGGTTATTCTGGCTCTTTCGACCACCATGGAGGGCGATACGACCAACTTCTACATCTTCCGTAAGCTGGCGGAGTTTACCGACTTGAAGATTACCACCCTGGCCCGAGGCGTGGCTGTGGGCGATGAGATTGAATATGCCGACGAGATTACCCTCGGCAAGTCCATCTTGAACCGAACCCTATTCACCGATAGCTTTGCCAAGCAGGGGTGATTGGACAAACTAAAAGATTATCATCATGAAACGATATATAGCAATCCTAGTTACAACGTTGAGCATCCTTTCCGCTAACGGTCAGGAGGTGACACGTGTCCGTGTGGGCGATAACCAGAACTATGGAATCACCTACAATCTTCCGGCCATAAGCATCCATATCGAGGCTGAGGCGGTTTGCAAGACGGTTAAGGCGGGCATCTTTGCCCAATATGCCGAGAAGTACCTTGGCTTGACCGATGTGCCGATGGAGGATGCCGTCACCTGGTCGTTGGTGAATGTTTCGATGAGCAGTAAGGCAGTGACCGACACTTCACGTACTTATCATATCACTTTCAACGAGAAACTGCCTTTGCCAACTATCGAGTTGAAAGGAAATTGCCTGCAAGCTATCGAGAGTGCTGACTATCCGCACGTCAAAGCCGAATCGCCTCGTGTCAATGATCAGATTGTGACCGAAGAGGAAGTGCCAGCAGCGGTTGAACTTCACGCATTCAATGTGATGAACGAGGAGTTGCTCAAGGCAGGATCGAAGGCCAAGCAGGCTGAGATTGCCGCCCGTCAGATCTTCCGTATCCGCGAAAGTCGTTTGAACCTCCTGACCGGTGACGTAGATAACCTGCCGGCCGATGGCGCCTCTTTCCAGTTGGTGCTAGACAACCTCAAGGCTCAAGAGGTAGCTTACATGGAACTCTTTACGGGTGTAACCACTACGACTGCTGCCAAGCAAGAATATGATTATCGTCCTGTAGGCGAGGGCAATGCTGTATTGTTCCGCTTCTCCCGTCATTATGGTTTCGTCGATGCCGACGATCTTTCGGGCGAGCCATGCAAACTGACTGTTACCATTACCGACGATAAGCGTTCCGTTCCGGTTCTGCTCGATGCTAAGGGTAAACCGAAACCTGTGGCTACAGGCGTTGCCTATACCGTGCCGGGCAAGGCTATGGTTGCATTGACCTTCAAGGGTAAGCCACTGACGCAGGAGGAATATAAGATGGGCCAGTTCGGTCATGTTGAGTTCCTTTCCTCTACCATGTTTGCCAACAAGAAGGCTCCCGTATCGGCCCGATTCTGTCCACAGACGGGTGCTTTGCTCCAACTCAAAGGGCTTTAATCAGAACACTACACTTCCTATATGAAAAAATATCTATATCCATTCGCGTTTTCAATCTGCTTCGCTATCTGCATTTGTTTGGGTGTATTGATCGGTGAGCGTCGTGCTACCAACAATGGTTGCACAAAATATGAGCCCGAGAATAAGTCCTTTCAGGAGACCACAGGCGGTCTCTCTTCGACCGAAGCTTCGGCCAAGCTGATCTATCTGTTTGATTTGCTGCGTGACCGATATGTTGATACCCTCGACCTGAAGAATTTGGTAGAGAGTGCTATCCCTACTATTGTCGAGGAACTGGATCCCCACAGCAATTATATTCCTGCCTCAGATTTGGAGGAGGTCAATGAACAATTGGAGGGCTCCTTCTCGGGAGTTGGCATCCAGTTCAATATCCAGCAGGATACTGTGATGGTTATTCAGGTCATCGCGGGTGGTCCGTCGGAGAAGGCTGGCATCATGCCTGGTGACCGTATTGTATCGGTCGATGACTCGGTATTCTGCGGCAAGGGTGTCGTTAATAACGACAAGGTGCTGAAGACGCTGCGTGGCCCGAAGCAAAGCAAGGTCAAACTGGGTATCCGTCGCCATTCGTCCGACGAAGAACTCAAGTTCGATATCGTCCGAGGTGATATTCCTGTCAATAGCGTTGTTGCCGCTTACCTGATCAATAAGGTCGGTTACATTCGCATCGATAACTTTGGCCGCAATACTTTCCAGGAGTTCTTTACCTCGCTTGTAACCCTACGTAGCCAGGGCGCAGAGGGCTTCCTCATTGACTTGCGTGGCAATGGCGGTGGCTATCTTGAGGTTTGTATTGCCATGGTCAACGAATTCTTGGGCAAGGGTCGTCTCATCGTTTATACCGAGGGTCGTATGCAGCCTCGTGCTGATGTCTATGCCGATGGTCGTGGCAACTTCCAGTCGTTGCCAATTGTGGTTATGATCGACGAATGGTCCGCTTCGGCTTCCGAGATCTTGGCTGGTGCATTGCAGGACAATGATCGTGCCACTATCGTCGGACGTCGTTCGTTCGGCAAGGGCCTCGTTCAGCAGCAGTTCTCGCTCAACGATCAGTCAGCACTTCGTCTTACCATTGCCCGTTATTTCACCCCTTCTGGCCGTTGTATCCAGAAGCCTTATGAGATGGGAGAACGTGAGAAGTATCTGATGGATGTAGTTAATCGTTACAACCACGGAGAGTTCTACAATCAGGATAGCATCCACCTGGCCGATTCGCTTCGTTACGAGACTCGTGGCGGTCGTGCTGTCTATGCCGGCGGTGGTATCATGCCTGATATCTTCGTGCCAACCGATACCAGCTACATCACTCCTTTCTATAATAAGTGTATCAATTCGGGTGAGCTCTATTCCTTCGCCTTCAAGTTCAGCGATTCGCATCGCGAAGAGTTGGCCAAGTACAAGGATTATGACACAATGGTCGCTTACCTTAAGCGTCAGAACCTTTTGATGAACTTCCTCCAATATGCTGATGCAAAGATCAAGCATACTCCGAAGGATTTGGCTCGTAGTGGCAAGGAGATTGAATGTCTGATGATGGCCTACATCATGCGTCAGGCTGGTTATGACAATAACTTCTACCGAATGTTCAACAGCAACGACAAGACCTATCTGAAGGCGATCGAAGTGCTTGAGAATGGTGATGCTTTCCCGAAAGTGCCAGATACACCCATTTCTTCTGGACCAAAGAATTTCGACGAATAGTTAAGTCTCAATATTAACCTAAGAGCCACTATCCCTCAGGTGGTATATATTCCTTCTGTTTACGGAGGAGTTAGAGTGAGGATCTATTTATGCCAAAGCAGGAACAATTTGATTCGCGTTATCTACGTATGGCCCGAATCTGGTCTGAGAACAGCTATTGCAAGCGTCGCCAGGTCGGAGCTTTGCTGGTCAAGAACAATATGATCATCTCCGATGGTTATAATGGTACTCCCACCGGTTTCGAGAATGACTGCGAAACTCCCGAGAATACCTCGAAGACTTATGTGCTCCATGCCGAGGCCAACGCAATCTCGAAGGTGGCCAAATCGTATAACAGCAGCGATGGTTCGACTCTCTATGTCACCGCTTCGCCTTGCATCGAGTGTGCTAAGCTGATCATTCAGGCCGGTATCAAGCGCGTCGTCTATGCCGAAGAGTATCGCATCACCGATGGTATCGATCTGCTCCGACGTGCAGGTATCGAGGTTGTGTTCATGCCAGATTAAAGGACCCACCCCCTGCCCCTCCCGTGGAGGGAGGGGAGTATAATGAATGTTTCGGGAGTAATTAGAATTTTAGGAAATAGTAATAATATTTTTAAAGCCACATGCCCTCCAGTGGTGTCAATAAAAGCCTCCTCTCGGGGAGGTTGGGAGGGGGTCCCTATGGAATTAATCGACGGAAAGGCAACTGCTGCCGCTATCAAGCAGGAGATTGCAGCTGAAGTTCAGCAGATGATAGCTGCTGGTAAACGTGCCCCTCATCTGGCCGCTATTCTTGTCGGCCACGATGGTGGTAGTGAGACTTATGTCGCAGCCAAGGTAAAGGCTTGCGAGGAGTGTGGATTCACCTCGACCTTGCTTCGTTTCGAGGCCGATATCACCGAAGAGTTCCTGCTCGGTGAGGTCGATAAGTTGAACAAGAATCCCGAGGTGGATGGCTTCATCGTTCAGTTGCCATTGCCAAAGCATATCGACAGCCAGAAGGTCATCGAGGCCATCGACTACAAGAAGGATGTGGATGGTTTCCATCCTGTCAATGTCGGTCGTCTTTCGATTGGTCTTCCTTGTTTTGTCAGCGCTACCCCAATGGGTATCATGGATCTGCTTGAGCGTTATCATGTCGAGACTAAGGGTAAGCATTGCGTCGTACTCGGTCGTAGTAATATTGTGGGTAAGCCAGTGGCAAGTCTCATGATGCAGAAAGCTTATCCAGGCAACGCTACGGTTACTGTATGCCACAGCGCCAGCGAGAACCTCAAGGAGATCTGCGCATCGGCCGACATCCTCATCGCTGCTATCGGCTCTCCGGAATTCGTAACTGCCGATATGGTCAAGGAGGGTGCTACAGTGATCGACGTTGGAACAACCCGCGTTCCAGATGCTACCAAGAAGAGTGGCTTCAAGCTGAAGGGTGACGTTAAGTTCGACGAGGTTGCTCCTAAGTGTTCTTACATTACCCCAGTTCCTGGAGGCGTTGGTCCAATGACTATCTGCAGTTTGATGAAGAATACTCTCAAGGCAGGTAAGGGCATTGAGTGGTGATTATCGATTGATGATTATCGATTAGCGATATAAACGAAATCCGCAACTCGTAGTGAGCTGCGGATTTCTTTATATATATTGAATTGTGGTTGTTGTAGTCAGAAAGTCTTAATGACCTTCGTGACCAATTTTTAGAAGTTCATAGTCAAACCTATGGCGAAGTCCTGATTTTCGCGGCTGTAGGTGTCTTTCTTGCCGCCAACATTTACGGTGTAATCTTGATAGAAGGTTCTAAAGGTTGCCACGTCCACAGTCCAGTGCTTGCTGAACTTATAGGCAGCACCAAGACCAGCCGATACAGAATTGGTTGCAAACGACATATCGCTCATGTAGGCATCTGAGTTTGGATAGTTGGTGCTCTGTCCGCCGCAGCTGATAGTCAGCTTGTCATTGATATCATATTCAACGCCGGCCAGAATTTCCCAGGTGTTACCATCCAGGAGACGCTGCTTGTTCATGAACTTCTTGGCATCTTTGTCGAAATACATGTGGTAGGCAACGTCGATGCGGAGCTTGCTGAGTGGGCTGTATTGTACGCCTGCAGCAGCAATGGCAGGAATGTCCTCTCGAACCTTGCCATGGTTCTCGAACTGCTTCAGGTGCTCAATTCCTTCACCGCCCTCATTGGCGCTGCGGTTATGGAGGCTCATCTTAGTGCGGAACTCATATTTCATCGAGAAGTTCCACTGGTCATTGAGTATATAGTCGAAGCCGATGACAGGAGCCCAACCAACGCATTTCTGGTCGCAGTTCAGCGAGATGTCGTTAGTCATTTCGGCTGCGGTCTGCAGCATTGGCAGTGCACTTTTGGCTTGTGCCAGCTGTGCGAAAGTAGCCTGCATTGGGTGATCCGCGTTAGTCGCATTATCTAACACAAATGCCTCGGCAGTTTCGAACGACGTTCCATTGCCCATAAGTGCCTGAACCTGACCGATGCCAGCGTTGTACTTCGCTGTATATTCGCCAAGCAGCGACTCGAAGGTTGCCTGAGCTGGCAGAACCTTACCACCCATCTCGATTTGGATATTATTGACCGTACCATAGTACTGGCAGATAGCTTGAGTAGCACGTACGCCGCCATAAACCGAAAAGTTGTCAGTAACCTTATAGCCGGCACCCAATTGGTAGCCGATATAGAACTGCTTGCCACGCAAGTATGAGTTCATACCATAGCCTGTTACGCCAAGCTTTTCGCCCATGCTGCAGATCATTGAACCAGCTTGTTCGAGCGAGCTGAGTCCGTTTTCGAACACACACTTGCCGCCACCGCCTACGAGACCAGCCATAACCTGAATGTTCCAACGATCATGGTTGTATGAAGCCAGGATGCTTGGAATGACAGGAGCGATAGCTTCACCCTCGATGTTGCGGATTGAGGATGGATTGTTGACGTTTTTGGCAAAGGCATCGTACTCGGTGTCGATGTATCGATGCTGGAAAGCCGACTGCCAGTTTACCTGAATGTGGAGACCATGCTCGAGAAAAGTAACACCTGCAGGATTTGAATAGACACCATCAATAGCGATAGCACCTTCACGAGCTGGATTACGTTGAAAAGTTGCACTGAGATTGGTGTTTGTCATATAACCACCAGCCATAACGCAAACACAGGCCAAATTCATTGCGGCCAGAATAATAAATTTCTTCATATAATATAAAAACCATCTTGGGGAATTTGGGCATTTCCCCGTTAACCTTAAAACTGGTGCAAAGATATGCACTTTTTATTACACAACTTTGGTTATTGTGTGCAAAAATCGTAAATTCATAGATTATTTGTTAAATTATTTAAACAATGCTACCTATTATTTACATTTTTTTACTATCTTTGCCCACAAATTACAAGATTTGTTCATCTATGAAAATCATCGCGCATATCGAAACTGATTTTGATTCGAAGTTCGGTATTCCACGACAAAGTGGATTGGTACCTGAGCTGAGGGGACGAATTGTGTTCGAACCCGAATACCGGGTGGCTGATGCTCTGCGTGGATTGGAGGGATTCAGCCATCTGTGGTTGATTTGGGATTTCAGTGAGGCGCATCGTGAGGAGTGGCGCCCCACAGTACGTCCTCCACGATTGGGGGGCAACGTGCGCATGGGTGTCTTTGCAACCCGATCTCCCTTTCGTCCCAATCCTATTGGATTGTCGAGTGTTGAGATAGAATCTATCGAACTTGACACAGCTCAGGGTCCCGTCATTTGGGTCAAGGGAGCTGATTTAATGAATGGAACACCCATATTTGACATCAAGCCCTACTTGCCCTTTGCCGATAGTCATCCGGAGGCAAGGGGTGGATTCACCGACCAGACCAAAGAGCAACCTGCACTTGAAGTTGAGTTCGACGACACTGTCAAAGCATTGTATTCCGCCGAAAAGATAGAGGCACTTCGACTGGTTTTGTCGCAAGACCCAAGACCACATTATCAGCACGATGATAATCGGGTTTATGGTATGAATTTTGGCGGCAAAAACATACATTTTGCCATCCAAAATGATAAAATTAGGGTGTTTTTATAAAAAAAAGAGGTGTGATTTGATTGTATAATTGAAAATGTACTTATCTTTGCACCCGATGAAATTGAGACTTTTTATTTCAACCACTGTATCAAGTATTCTTCTCTTGATGATGATTCCTGTTCTGAGCCTTGGCCAAGAGCAGGGTCGTGGAGTTTCTTCCTATCCAGTGTGTTGGGGTGCTAAGACCAATATGATCTACAACTCCATGTCGTTTGTCAATCTTGGTATTGATGGCAGCGTGGGCAAACATTTTGGATTCGAGGTCGAGGCTATTTGTCCTTGGTGGGATGCACCAGACCATCATAAGACCGCCAAGATGCTGGATCTCGGACTTGAGGGTCGTTACTATTGGCGCGGATGGAGTGAACCCAACCTCACTCTTGCTGGACCTTATGTCGGCATACATGTCAATGGTGGTATCTACGACATCTGTTATAAGAATCAGGGTGTTCGTGGCGACTTTTTTGTTATGTCTGGAGCCGTGTTGGGTTACACTTTGCCAATCGAACAGAATTGGCGTTTGAACTTCGGCT
The DNA here is from genome assembly GCA_045627865.1 of Bacteroidales bacterium. GTDB lineage: Bacteria > Bacteroidota > Bacteroidia > Bacteroidales > UBA3663 > Liminaster. The sequence goes on along the minus strand of JAZQOK010000038.1, from coordinate 66,078 downwards.
TTGGCGTTGGTGCGATGTACACTCCTTATAATCACTATCACATTCTGAGCAAAGAGCGTCACCCGAATCTTTTAGTAAACCACTATTCAGGAAAATACACTTATGTTGGTCCAACCAAAGTGGAATTAAGTGTAGTTTGGCTCATTAGCCAGCATTTGTCAAAATAAATAGAAATGATTAGGAAAAGCCTTATTTTTGTGCTGTTTGCACTGATGTTAGCGTCATGCTCCTTCCAACATATTTTGTCGGAAGAGGAGTATAACGCCCTCGACAAGGCTACCCTCGACTTTGATATTGATTGGAGCGCCCTCGACGAAAAGCCGAAGGGTTGTACTCTCTATTTCTTCCCTTGCGAAGAGAATCCTATTGATTCGACCATCTATCATTATAGTTTTAATAATGTAGATCATGTGCGTGTGTATTTGCCCGATCAGGATTACTCTGTCATCTGTTTCAACCGTTCGGAGTCGGAGTTCGCTGACCTGAAGTTCGACTTCTCATCGTTCGCCAATGCTCAGGTTCGTGCCAAGAGTTCCGATGAGATCACACAAACCGTGGTTCGCTATTCTGGTAAGAATACCCGTGCCTATAGTGCGTCACAGACCCTCAAGCCTGGCAGTTTAGGTGCTGCATCCAAATTCTCAGTCAAGAGAAATATTGATGCCATGCCGAGTGACATGACCAACACAACTGGTCCGAGCAAGCCTTCGGGGTATGCGGGGACTCGTGCCTATAGTGCATCCCAGACTTTGAAGCCAAACAAAGGCATCAATGGTATGTCCATTTCGCTCAGTGTGTTCGGTTTGAACTCATCCGTTAGAGTATCTGGTAAGATCACGAACCTCAGTGCTGGTATCAGTCTTCATGACATGGGACCATTGGACGAGCGTTTGGATCAGAATGTTGATGAAGATCATTGGACCATCTCTTTGCCTGCCGATTCTACCAAGCCGGGTTCTGTTTCGACCACCTTCGGTACTTTCGGTGTTCCAATCGGAGGAACTCGAGCTTATACACGAGCTTGTGCCGACGATAGCTTGATTGTAGGCCTTGATTCGCTTCTCCAGAATATGCTGGAATTGGACTTCTATTTGCCTGATGGCGATACCGTTCATTACGAGACCGATGTGACCGATGTGGTCAAGAAGGAGTTTGAACGAATCTTGGAGGAGGAAAACAATCCAGACCCAACTCCAGGTCCTGTAGATCCAGACAAACCGGAAGGTGTAATTGTGGTCGAGGTCGGTGATAAAAACGATACCGAGGGATCGAACGATTCCAAGACCGATGGTGAGACATCAAACGGTACTTTGATCCTCCATAAAACCAATGCTGGAACCAATGTCAAGGTGGCCGATTGGGAGACTACGGTTATCGAAATTGTTTTGTAAAAATGATAAAGTAATAATATTTACCACTTATTTTTAAAATTATGAAGAAGTATTTTTTTGTGGCTGCAAGCGCAGCTCTCGTATTGAGCAGCTGCTCAAACGAAATCGAGCAGGTTTCTGCGCTCGGTGAGAATGGTAAGAAGGAGATCAAGGTTTCTACCTATACTCCAGGTATGACTCGTGCTTATGAGGCATCAGTTGATACTTTGCAGCGTGATGGCTTCTGGCTGTATGCAGTTTCTGAAGAGGATGAATTGTTCAACGATCAGTTTATTTATGATTCTGATTCTTGGACACCTGCAACTTGGGATAGTAAAGAGAACGTTTGGACAGTTAATGCTGATAAGAAGGTTTATTGGCCTACTAATTCTGTTTCTTTCTATGGCGTTTATTCTCCATCTTCATCTCCAGAGAGCCCATTGTCTATCAGTGAGGAGGGAAATGTAGGTGTTGATATTTATGTGGAAAGCCAGGCAAAGGATCAGAAAGATATCATGGTTGCGACCAAGACAACCAACCTTTCTGACAATGGCTCTTCAACTGTCAATCTTGAGTTTAAGCACATCATGGCTGAGGTAGAGGTACAGGTGAAGGCTGCTTCTACCACCGATTATGTCACTAACCTGTATGGTATTTCGATTACAGGTAAGGGAAGTTCTACCTATGATTTTGCATCCAATGAGCATGTGCTGGGTGAATATGAGTCTCAATTTGAGATTAAGAGTCAGGCAACTACCGGAGATTGGCAGAATCCAGAGATTCAAGTCTTTGACCCTTTACAGTATGATGAAGGGCATCCAGAGAATACTATCGATGAGCTTACAGAAGAATATGTAACTTATGGTAATACCGCTATGCTTCTTCCTGGTGAATGTACTCTGCACATGGGTTATGTAATTACATTGGGAGATGTCAATGTTTCTTACGAGGTTGACAAGACAGCAACGGTTAATCTTGTAGCTGGCAAGAAGAACATCATTCAGGTGACTTTGAATCCTGGTCAGGTACCAATGGGCATCACAGCATCAGTGTCTGAGTGGGAACCCGAAGAGGCAGTTGAAGAAAATATGTAAAAATTATGCGTCGCATAACGATAGCTCTCATTCTGCTATCGCTTGTGATCAATACACAGGCCCGGCAGATTCTCGATCTGCCGGGTTTTGTTTTAGCAAAACAAGCTACGGCTCCTAACGTCCACACGGAGTGGACTTATGTAAAGTACAACGACGTCTTCTTTCGCGATGACCGATTTGCACCTTACCGCACGGATAGTAGCATTGTGATGCCCTATTTCCTTACGCCCCGGAACTATTATCTGGGCGAGGAGAGCCGAATCCAGTTGGTCCAGACACCAGCCGACTGGAAGGACAAGGTGCTGACGTTGGAGCTTGAACGAGTTCACGTCATCAGCCACGTCTATGTGAATGGTGTCGAGGCGCAGTCCCTCAGCCGCAACAGCCAGGTGGGCCGAGGTTGCAGGAGCCTTGGAGCTCCCCACAAGTACGATCTGACCGGTTTGCTCCGTCCCGGAAGCACCGACACCTTGCGCATTTCAATCGATAACCGCTTGGATTCCGTTCCCGTAGGCAATGGTGCCTATAGCGTGAGCGACAACGACCAAGGCAACTGGAATGGTTATATCGGTCGCGCACAGATCACAGCTCAACCTACCACACGTCTGCTTTATGATGCCACTCAGGTTCATCCTGATGTCGATGCTCAGCAGGCCACGGTCCGACTGCAAATGAGCAAACGTAGCCCTAAACCCGAAAAAGTGAAGCTCCGCCTGCAGACCGAAGCCGGTATCGTCGAGCAGCCCCTCGTGCTTGCTTCCGATAGCCAATGTGTGCAGGTCGTGCTACCAGGTTTGACCCGACTTTGGAGCGACAAGACACCGAACCTCTACCACCTTCGCGTTCAGTTGCTGGACAAGAAGGGTCGTGAACTTGATGCACAGCAGCTTCAGTATGGTATGCGCCAGGTCAGCACCGATCAGCATTTTGTGCTCGTCAATGGAGAGAGGGTCTATCTGCAAGGCACCGTCGATGGTGCACAGTTCCCCATGACGGGTTATCCGCCCATGGATGTGCCCTTCTGGGTCGATTACTTCCAGAAGCTCAAGGAGTGGGGGACCAATCTGGTGCGATTCCACAGCTGGTGTCCACCAGAGGCTGCTTTCATAGCTGCCGATAGTGTAGGCATGTACCTGCAGCCCGAGGGCTCCGTATGGCCTAACCACAACATCCAGATTCGTCGTGGCGATGCCACCGAGCAATTCATCTGGGAGGAGACCGATCAGATACTGCGAGCCTATGGCAATCACCCCTCGTTCCTCCTGATGGGAGCCGGCAATGAACCGAAAGGCAAGGGGTGGATCTCTTTGGCCGACGAATGGGTAGAACGAATGAAGGAGCGCGATCCGCGTCACCTATATTACGCTTTTGCCGTGGGGGGCAGTTGGCCTTGGACGAATGGCAATCAAGTGCAGGTTCGTGCCGGTTATCGTGGCGTCGATTGGGACCGCCGTCGTCCCGAATCCACCACCGACTTTAATGCAGCACTCGACACCTTCCAGGTGCCCTTCATCGGACACGAAGTGGGACAGTGGGGAACCTTTCCGAAGTTGAACGATATTCCGAAGTTCACGGGTTTCATGCAGTCGGGGCATTCCATTATCTGTCGCGATCTGTTGGCCAAGGCTGGTATGGCGCAACTGGCCGATTCCTTCCTGTTGGCCTCTGGCCGACTGCAGGTGTTGGCCTACAAGAGCGAGTTGGAACGCATACGTCGCACACGCAACTATGCTGGCTACAATCTGCAAGCCTTGCTCGATTATACAGGCCAGGGCACTGCCAACGAGGGTATTCTAAATATTTTTGCCGAATCGAAAGGGTATATTGACCCCGAAGAGTGGCGTCAATGGGCAGGCGAGATTGTGCTGCTGATGCGAACCGCAAAGTTCACTTATATTGACACCGATACGCTCCGCTTCTCGCTCGAACTCTCGAACATGAGCCGTGAGGAGAAACTACTCCAGCAGCGTTGTTCGTTCAGTGTGGTCGATGCACAAGGTAAGGTCTTGGTCGAAAAGCAATATCCCGTACGTGACTTTGCGTGGGGTGGCTGCCAAACTTTTGCCAACGAGCAGATACCGCTTGCCGACCTCCATCTGACCGATGCCACACAACTTCGTCTGGAGGTTAGAGTTGGAGAGTATCATAATCAGTGGAACCTCTGGGTATATCCGTCGGAGGCAAACCTCAATCAGGGTGATGTCTATGTAACCACTGTGCCCGATGAGAAAGCCCGTCAGGTTCTCGCTTCGGGAGGCAAGGTACTGATGTTGTGCAATAATCAGCACAATATGGGACGAAACATCAAGCAGAATTTCCTGCCTGAGTTCTGGAATCCGTTGTTCATGTTCCGCTACTCGTCGCATACCACTGGGTTGTTGATTCGCAACCAGCATCCACTGTTCCGTCATTTCCCCACCGATTTCCACAGTGATCTGCCCTGGTGGGATCTGGTGAACCGGACTTATCCGATGTGGCTTGAGAACATGCCCGAAGTAACTCCGATTGTTCAATCCATCGATGACGCGTATTGCAATCGTCGTCTGGCTTGTGTGTTCGAGGTCAAGGTTGGGCAGGGACGTTTGCTTGTTACCAATTTCGACCTGCAGAATAGAATCAACCAACGTCCGGCGGCACGACAGTTCCTCTCGGCTATCCTGCAGTACATGCAGTCGGATGAGTTCCAACCTGCAGCATCGGTAAGCTTTGAGCAGATCTATTCGCTCTTTGCGAACTTTAAGCACATGCAATTATAGTAATTCACCATAATACTAATTTTTTAACTTTTCAAAACAATGAAAAAAATCTTTTTCGTGGCTGCATGTTCAGCCCTTGTGTTAAGCAGCTGTTCAAACGAGATCGAGCAGTGCAGCAGTGTTTCAACTATGAATCCAAAGTCTATCACCGTGTCAACCTATATCCCAGGCTTGACCCGTGCAACTGTGGCTAACAACGAGTCTGTTCAGGAAAACGGTTTCTGGATGTATGCAGTTGAAGAAGGTAGCGAAACTCCATTCATTAATGTTGCTTATGCATATGATGGCTCTGATTGGAAGGCGACAGATGAGAATACTTATTACTGGCCAGATAATGCAGCTAAATTCTATGGTCTTTATCAGGTGCCAGGTTTGACTCCAGAATTAGAAGATGCTTCTACTATCATTACAAAAGGAACTGTTGCTGTTAATGCACCTGATGGTGATACCGATGTGATGATTGCTAATATCACCGAGGAATATAATAAGCCATTGTCTTTGAGTACCAATCAAGAAACTGTTAATTTGCATTTCGAACATATTCTTGCTGATGTCGAAGTTCAGGTAGTCGGTGAAAAGACCGGGTATGATTACATTGTGTACGGAGTATCATTGCAAAGCGCTTCAACTGGTTTCTTCTCTCTTGCTCAAGGTCAGTTTACCACTTTTCAGGGTACTAAAACATATTTCTTGAATGAGGCAGAAGATACCCAGGAGGGTGATGAGCTTACTTTTGATGTAGAAAATGCAATCGAGATTAACGCAGAGGAGGCTAAGATCATTGGCGCTGAGGGTAACGAAAGTGTCATGATTCTTCCTTCTAATGATATTGAACTTTCGATTTCTTATCAAATCAAGGCTGGTGATGTTGTAGTTAGTGAGTACGTTAATAAAACTAAAACTCTTACTACTATTCAGGCTGGTTTCAAGAATATTGTTAAAGTTACCCTGAAGCCAGGTAAGGCAGAAATTAAGGTTAATACAACCGTATCTGAGTGGCAGGAGTCAGCTGATCCTACTCTTGTTGATATGACAAATAACTAATCATCTCCTTTTTTTAAATACAAAACATGCCTGCGGTTTCCGTAGGCATGTTTTGTATTTGATTTGTTCTTCGATTGTTGCTTGTTGTTTGTCTGTTTTTTTCACATGTTAAGTGATCTAATCATCCTTACATCTCAATCCAGCCATCCTTGCCAAAGCGGAGTGTCTGGAGGAAAAGTTTGGCCATGGCACGATGTTTGGAGTCGTAGGCATGGGAGAGGTAGAGCCACTGGTCTGGTTCAACTTCGACGACAGCGTTGTGTCCGATGCCATAGAAACGCTCGGTAGGCCCGAACAGACGGGTGCCACCACCCTTAGCCATGTCGTAGCCCTGACGGTCGAGGTAAGGACCTGTTATCTTCTTGCTTCGGCCATAGACAACTCGATAGGTGGAGTTCTTACCTCGGCAGCAGTAGTCCTGGCTGACGAAGAGATAGAAGTACTTGCCACGACGGATGATGAATGGAGCCTCGACTGCATTGTCGCCTGCCTGGATGGTATCCTTGCCTTCGATGGTGTAGTTTTCCGGACGATCCATTTCTGCCAACGAACGATACTCACCTTTGCGACGTGCGATGGTAACAGGTGCAGACTTCGGGGTCTGGAGGTCCTTGTCGAGTTCAACGAGTTGGATACCGTCCCAGAAGGAACCGAAATCAAGATATGCCTTCTTGCCATCCATAATCAGATTCGGGTCGATGGCATTCCAGTTGTCCTTGTGGCGATGCGATACGATGACCGGTCCACGGTCTTCCCAGGCAAAGTCTGGAGAGGTTGGATCAAGGGTCTTGTTGACTGCAAGACCGATGGCACTTCCGTTCTTGCCGAAAGTGGAGCAAGAGTAGTAGAGGTGCCAGAGTCCATTGTGGAAGGAGATGTCTGGCGCCCAGATGTGTCCACGGAAGCCACGTACGCTATCCTGTGCCCAGGCAGGAATCTCGTCGCGAGAGAATACAGATGGTTCTGGACGCCATTCTTTGAGGTCTGCGCTCGACATGACACTGATGCCCATGCCGGTAGCGAAGATATAGTAGCGACCATCCTCGCCACGAGCCATGACAGGGTCGTGAACATCAGGATAGTTGGCAGCAAAACGAGGGCCACGACGATCCTCGCCACGCACTACGACACCCTCCACGTTGCAAAGGATGCCATCTTGTGCTTCGGCAATCACTTTGCGCTGTGCGGGCTGGAAGTAGATCGGATAATCCTTCGAGAGAGGCAGGACGCGAATCTCGACATTCTTGCCGCGCAGCTGCGAGCAACGCACCAGCATTGGCAGACCATTCCACTGGTTGTCCTGTACCAGCGCGCCATCGGCATAGACGCGGGCTACGTCGCCCACATAATTCACTTGCAGGATACCATCGGCTGGCAGACGGTCGGTACGATCGAGTTTCCAAACAGAAGCATGTTCGTAATCCTCGTCCGATGGCTGTTCTGCTACCTTCTGGGCACCCTTCTTTACCTCACGTACGCGATCATACTTCTTGACGAGCGAGTAACGTACCAGACGATCCGCTTCTCGTTCGGGTAATGTATAGGCATTATCGGCCGACAAGAGATGAATATAATGTTGGTCGCGGAATCGGATAGGCTCACCCACTTTCAGCATGAAGACCTTGCCATCGACCGAAACCTGCGGCTTAACGCCAGGAACCTCGACAAAGTAGTAGTTCTTGCCCTGAATGCCGGTTGGCTGAGCTGTTGCCCAATCAATATAGTTAGGGCCCATCTGGATGCCGAACGGGAGAACAAAGCAGGCATCAGCTGGGATGTCGATAATTGGGAACTGCACGGTCTTGCCATTGGCAGTGGTGAACTTGAACTGGACGTCTCCCTTGGCCGAAAGTGGCTGCATGCGACGGTAGTTGTTGACGAAGACGAATCCGCTCTGTCCATCGGTGCGAACAGAGTAACGCAGGGTGCTGTCTTTGCGGCCGTCGATACAATTGGTAGACGGGAAGACTGGATCCATGTCGCGCAGTATGCTTCCATAGTCCTTCAGGAAACTGTGGAACTGCATGGTCCACATATATGACTCGTTGATCTGACCCATTTCGCCAATCGGAGACTGGAAGTCGTAGGAAAGCTCCGGCAGGTCATTGTAGTTGGTCACAGGGCTGGCCTGACGTTCGGCCATGCCACGACCCGGATTGGTGCCGCCATGGTACATGTAGTAGCCTGGCAGGTTGGAACCCGAACCGACTTTGCAGATGGCCAGCGAGAGGGCATCCTTTGGGAAGATCTGAATGCGACGGTGGTAGGCTGTCATCATACCGCCACCCAGTTCGCAGGTGAGGTAGGGGTAGGTGCGGTTAGCGGTTAGGGATGAGCGGTTATCCTTCAACTCATCCTTCGAGAAGGTCTCGGTTGCGATATTCTCGGACACACGTCCTGGTTTGAAGACGAAAGCATCGGGATAAGCGCCCGGCATGTCCTGCAGCGAACGATCCCAGAAGCCGTCGGCATAGTCCCCATAGAGGGGTAGCATCTGTCCGAACTCCTCCTTGCCATTGAGCTTTGGCCAGCCAGTACGTGTATAGAATGGCAGATCATAACCAATGGAGAGAGCCATATCCTTGAGTGCCTTGTAATAAGGCCATGGACCACGACATTCGTTCTCCAACTGCATGCCAATGATCGGACCACCCTGTTTGAAGAGCAATCCGTCGATCTGGCTGAAGATAGCAGAATAGAGGCGGCGTGTAGCCTCCATGAAGCCAGTAGCGAGGCTGCGCAGCTTGTAGTTCTTAGGGTCAACTTGTGACTTTTCGACCATCCAGGCTGGTATACCACCCATTAGGACTTCGCCATGACAGAATGGTCCCACACGGAGCACTACTGGCATCTCGGCCAGTTTGCAGGCTTCGACAAATGCACGGAGGTCTTTGCTGCCTGTCCAATCGAAATGGCCCTCCTGTGGTTCGTGGTGTGACCAAAAGACATAGGTTGAAACGATGTTGACTCCACCTTTCTTCATCTTATCCAATTCTTTGGCCCACTCTTCGCGTGGTACACGGCTATAATGGATTTCGCCCATGACAGGAACAACAGGCTTGCCATCAATCAGGAAGCCCTTCTCGTCGACCAGCACCTCGTTGTATAGTGGTTTTACAGATAGTCCACTGTCGACCTTTTGGCTGAAGAGTATGGCTGGGTGGTAGAGGCTATCGCGGGCAGGTAATTGAAGTTCGTAGGTGACTGTGGCATTGAGGCGAGGTTTGAGCTCGTCGGGGGTGTCCTTGGTGAACATGTTGACGGCTGGAGCTGTCTCGGTAAAGAGCTGAGTAAGGGTCTGGGCAGGAATCTCGAACGCAGGTTTGAAATTCTCGCTCTGCATATAGTTGATAATAGAGCGACGCAACTGCCCTGCTACGAGTCTGTTGTCCAGATTGTCCGAAAGATTCATGGTGGTCATTACCAAACGGCCCTTGCCCACACGGCATTCGAGCAACATGCCCAGCTTACGCGAGATGTGCCAGGTGTCGATAGGCTGAACAATTGGCTGGAACTCCTTTGGGAAGTTGGCCAAATTCATGACCTGGGTTTTATTGACAAGTTCCCACCAGTTGAGGTTCTGCCAATCGTCGGTTGGGAAATCCTTGAAGATTGGGTGCTGGTTCTGGATGTACGAACCGGTGGTATGCGGTGGACGCATCTTGAACCAGGAGGTGTTCCAGAAGACTGGCAGGAAACGATGAACGACATCGTTGCCATACTTGACCTTGCCTCCACAGGTGAGCAGTACGCTGGCACCCTGCTGCAGGGCTTCGAGGGTTTGAGCATCGAGCGAGTCTGCGAAGATAATATTCTGCGACGGAGCCGCGGTTGAATTCTGCGACGGAGCCGCAGAACACTTTGGGTCGGCTTGTGGGTAAACCCAGAAATCCCAGTGGTTCTTGTGACCTTCGGCCTGCAGGGTGAGCGTCAGCTTCTGAGGCAACTGGTTGAGTGCTGGCTGATAGGTAATCTCCTGTTCTATGCCAACTTGACCCTGCTGTAGAGCGTTGCCCATGGCATCGGTGATGGCATAGTCAAAGCCCTTGACCGTCTTGCTGCTGGTATTGTAGAGCATGGTCGATACACGGATGGTATCGTTGGTGCCGAACACAAACTTAGGGAATCGGGCCAAAGGAACGATGTCGGAGCAGAACTCGGTCCAGTCGGCAGCGGTGCAGTAGCCCTTCTCTTTCCAGTGTACGTTGAGTGGGCCCACCAGCGCAGTGCCCTGTCCGCTGTAGTCGTTGAGGCCGAGCAGCAGGAAACCTGCATAGTCTGGTGTGCGCATATTGCGTTCGAGGTCAAACTTATAGGCCAGAACCTGGAGCTTACCACTTGCCATGAGGAACTTACGGGCCATCGAACCCATACCGTTCTCGTTGAGCAGATCCTCGAAGATGTCGAAGTTCTTTGCCTTGTAGGCACCCGTGTACTGGGAGCGTTCGGTCAGATCCGGGAAGGCACACCACTGTCCTGTCTCGTGGCTGACGATAGGTTCTGTGTTGACAGGTTTCTCGGGTGTAGGTTTGAAGTTGCGTGGCAAATCCATGCCCGACTTGAAGTCGTCCATCGATTGTGGCATCTGGTTGTTCCACTCGTCGAGGCCACGGGCACCACCCTTGATGTGGAATTCAGCATCGGCAGCCCAGGCCCAACCGCCACCGACCGAAGCGTCGGAATAGATGCGGGTAGGATCGTATTTGTGCATCTCCTTGACGAATGTATTGCACCAAGGTACCCAGCGACCGGCAGGTTCGTTACCAGCAGCCATCATGACAAGCGATGGGTGACTGCCATACTGGTCGATGATCGCCTTACACTCTTCGAGCAGATAGGTATCGATAGCCATGCCCTGTCCGAGCTTGACACCATGGTTTGGCCACGATGGTCCCTCTGGCTGCAGATAGAAACCTAACTTGTCGGCAGCAATGAAGGCAGCCTCTGGTGGACAGTAGCTATGGAAACGCATGGTATTGAGCCCATATTCCTTGCACTTGCTGAAGACGGCTTCCCACGACTCGACATCTGTAGGCGGATAACCGGTCTCTGGAAAACAGCAGTTGCCCACGGTACCACGCAATTTGATGATGCGGTCGTTCAGCAGAATCTCGCGACCCTGGATGCTGACCTTGCGCATACCGAAAGTAACAGGAATCTGTTGACCCTGATAATCGACTGTGACGGTATAGAGCTCCGGATGATCTTCGTCCCACAAACGGAGCGGTTCGTCGAGCGTAATATTGTAGATGCTATCGTTGATGAAGATTCGGGCTGAATGGTGCTCGACATCGGGTTCGACACGCTTGCGCCAGATGATAGGTTCGTTGCGGAGCTCGATCTTGCCCACAATGCCGTTCCAGTCACCCTGTGTCTGATCGGTCACCGAGTGAGAATCCTGTCCGACGCAAACATTCTCGATGCCATTGTAGATCTTGATTTCGATGGTATTCTCCTTGCCGAACAGGACATAGTCGGTCACGTCAAACTGATGAGGCACAGAGAGCGACATCTGGTGTCCGATCTCCTGACCATTCACCAGGACGGTAGTTTCGATGTGTGGACGTTCGAGGAAGAGGGTGATGCGCTGTCCCTTCCACTGCTTAGGCACCTTGACGGTACGGCGGTACCAGGCATTGCCCACGTACTGCTTATCGGGGGTGAGGAAAAATGGGAACTTCATGTTGCCCTCTACGCGGTAACGCTCCATCTTCGGATTGTAGAAGAACGATGAGTCGTAGAGGCTGCCAATCCAATGGGTGTTGACAGAGACCTCGTCACCCAATCCGTTGGTTAGCATCGAACCTGGCAACTGGATAGTTTGTTCGTAATTCATCGGACGAGTTCCATCGGCGGAACGGTCGATTGAGAATTGCCATGCTCCACTCAGGTTGATGGCAAGTAAGGTTAGCAAGAGTTTCATATTCGATTAGATGTAATTAAATTCTCTTTTTGGGCAAAGGCCTTCTGGATCATGGCCTTGTATTCGGGGGTGTTTGGATCAGATGGTCGATGGCTGAGGGTGCGGTTGATGGCATCAGCCTCGTGAAGGTATTGTTGCAGACGTGGCGTAAAGGCAGCATCCAAGAGAAACTCCTTGACCGCCTGGATGGCCAAAGGTGCAGGATGGACCAGATCGTCGGCATAGAAACGGTAATCGCGCAAATCGTCGATCAGCAGTTCATACACAGGCAGGTATTGCACCTTGTCGGGGTAGAGGCGTTGCAGTTCGTCGATGGCCAGCAGAAGCGTTGCCTTCGAGATCTGGTTGCCATGCAACCCGTCACCTATATGGCGGATGGGCGAGACTGTAAAAAGAAAGTCCTTGCCTTGTTCGATAATGGGCTTCCACCGTTCGACAATCTCCTCGACGCTCATCCTCCGACGTACGAATTCCGACGCTGGCGCCTTGTGGCAGTTCGCCACGATACGTCCGTTGCGTTCATAGACCCATGCCGTGCCGAAGGTGACGATCACGTGATCGGCATCGCGAAAGAACTCGCGGGCCTCGCTGTCAATTTTGTCAATCTGTTCGAACAACGAGGCTTGATCGTGGGCCGTGATGCTGCTGTGGTGATCGAAGCTACATAGGTGGTCGCCCTGTCGGGTCAGCTCCGGTCGATGTGGCTGGTCCGATAGGCATTGCTCAAGGTTCTGGGCAATCGACGCCGGATTAAAGAGAACACCCCACGGGTTACAGAGCACATCCATCCACGATGCTTTCAGCCATTCGCCGATATGTTCGGTAAAACAGCTCCCTAACAGCAGAATCTTCTCTCGGCTGTCGATAGGCCTCTTGAGCCGCTCGTGGGGTAACTCTGTGCGTAGTTTCATAACTCTAACCTTAACCCTAACATTCTTCGTTGACCGCTAATCTCTAACCGCTAACCGTTAATCTCTTACCCCTTCACCATGTTGTATCCGAGGTGGGTCAACCCCATAGCGGCACCCATCAGGTAGAGGACTTTGACCGAACGGGCATAGACATAGTAGGCGCGGGGTGAGGCTGGCTCGATCTGTTCGTGACGGATTTGGTCGAGGGCCAATTGGCTGCAGCTGCGAACCTGTTCCTCGCAATCCCACTTCATCAGGTCAAAGCGGACCACTTCGTCCAGATAATCGAAGCCTCGTACATCGCGTAGGTGCTGATAGAGGTTCGGGTGCTGGCTGTAAACCTCCCAGCCATCGTCCCAGTATTTAGCCATTGCCATGCCGAGATACATCGCCCAACCGAGCGAAACAAGCGGGTACTTAGCCACCTCCTTGACACCATCGGTAATGTAGCTTTCTGCGATTGATTCCCAACGGTCGGTGATGTCGGGGGTATTCGGAATAGGACCACTTTTTGGGAGAAGTCCTTTAGAGCGAAGAACCTGGAGCAGATTTTGCTTCAGGTTCTCCTCGTATTGACGTAGATATTCTGTCTCTTCCATAAACGTTATTTGAGGGACATTGCTTATCGCTGTGGAATCAGCAACCAAGCCTCAGCACAGGTGCCCGATTCGGTTGGATAAGTAGTGCGAATCTGGTCGCGAATCACGGTTGCTGCCTCTCGGGTATCGAAGCTGGCTGCAACCACGCGGTACATACCACTTGCGTTCTGAACGAGGAAGGCAGAACGGTGTCCGCGGCTGATCATCTTATTCTTCTGGTTCTCGGCGTTGGTCTTGCTACCAAAACTGCCGACGATGACGTTGTAACTCTTCAACTTGCCAGAATCACCTGTCTCGACTACTGTAACCTTCTCGGTGCGATCAGGAGTAGCAGGTTTGACAGCAACCTTTGGGGTTGATTCAACGACTGGAGCTGCGGTAGTGGCAGTAGTTGGCTTGGTGTACTGGATTGGCTGAACCTCGGTGATTTCCTCCTCCGTTTCTGCCACAGTAGTAGCCTCGCTCAAAGTCTGTTGCGACTTGCAGCTATCGAATGTGATTACAGATACGATGGCTAAAGCCATCAAAATGATTTTCTTCATATCTGACTGTTGTATTTGTTGGTCTAGAGTGTTCTATTTAGTTAAATAACGCTGCAAAAGTACATATTTATTTCAAAAGAAACAAACTTTTAGCGTGAAAAATTTATTTTCTTGATTAAATATTTGCAAAAAATAAAAAAAAGAACTAACTTTGCGCCTTGAAAAATTTGCTATTTAAGAAAATGATTCAAGATATTTGGTTTGAACTTCCGTTTTGGCTACAGGTGCTCTGTGTCGGTTTCTGTACAGTTTGGGCACTTCAATTGTTTTATATGCTGTTTGTGAGGATGCGTCCGCTGTGTCGCTTCCGTAAGGAACGTCTGCACAAGGTGCCTGAGGTCGAAGACCTGCCACCCATCAGCGTGGTCGTCTATGCCCACAACCAGAGTGACGTCCTTCAGAACAATCTGCCGGTACTGCTCGATAGTCACTATCCCGACTTCGAGGTGATTGTGGTCGACGATGGTTCGACCGACGACACCGAGAGTGTCCTGACCCAGATGGATCAGCGATCAGAGCACTTTTTCCACACCACCATTTCGGAACGTGTACAGACCGTAAGTCGTCGCAAGCTGGCCATGCTGTTAGGTGTCAAGGCTGCTCACAACGATATTGTACTGATGACCCATGCTCAGTGTCTTCCGGCCAGTCCCGATTGGTTGAAGGCCATTGGCAAGCACTTTACCCCGAAGGTAGATGCCGTGTTCGGTCCCGTGGTTTACGAAAACCGCGTTGGTGCTTTGAATCGTATTTTTCAGTGGGATTTCTTCGATCGTATGATTTCGATGATGGGCATGACCCTTTCGGTCAATACCTATGGCGGCTGGTGTTATAACATGGCTTTCCGCAAGGAGGTTTTCTTTGCCGACAGAAACAAGGCCATCCAGCGATATCTGGGCTTGCGTCCAGGCGAGGACGATCTGTTCCTGACAGAGATTACCAAGCGCAACAATGTGACCGTTGCCTGTTCGGCCGAAGCATTGGTTTACAATCAGCAGAACGATATCCATTATTGCTGGAAGCGTGAACGTCTGCATCGTGCCTTCACGCATCGCTACTATTTCCATCTGCCAAGCCTGCTGTTCTATCTCGATACCCTGACCCGCTATCTCTTTGCGGGTGCTTCTGTGGCTGTGATTGCCTGGTCGGCTATGTTGGCTTCGTGGTGGGTGATGGGCATTGCTATTGCCCTGTTCTTAATCAATGTTCTAACCTATGCGTTGATTCCTTATTTCGTGGGCAAGAAGCTCCGCGTCCATCGCTATAAGTTCATGGCTCTGCTTTTCGCTCTTTGGACTCCAGTCATCGACATGTATTTTTACATTCATGCACTGGTCAAGAGCCATCAGTTCTACGTCGGACGAATTGATTAACCCTCTTCGTCCAGGCGGCCCTCCCAAAGGTAGTGGCGGGTCTCCTTGATCATTACTCCGCTCAGGGCCAGCAGACAGATCAGGTTTGGAATGGCCATCAATGCATTGGCTGCATCGCCGAAGTTCCAGACCAGATCGAGTGCCCAGTTCGCTCCGCAGAAAGTACCGATGATGATCAGCACACGATAGATGTATCGTCCCAGACGGCTGTATCGGCCACAGAGGTATTCCAACGATTTCTCGCCGTAATAGCTCCATCCCAGGATGGTGCTGAACGCAAAAGTGAAGATGGCGATCGAGAGTACCACTTCACCAATGTTGATTGTTCCGATGTGAAATGGCAGCTGTTCGAAAGCTCGCTTCGTCAGCGTATCCCCCACGCTTGTATCAATGCCGTTAGGTGCAATCGAAGTGCTGACCAGAACAATACCGGTTAAGGCGCAGATGATGACCGTATCCCAGAAGACCGAAGTGCTCGATACCAGTGCCTGACGAACCGGATTCTTGGTTTGTGCAGCGGCTGCTACGATTGGGGCCGAACCCATACCTGCTTCGTTCGAGAAGAGTCCTCGAGCCACACCGAAACGCATCGCTAACATGATGACAGAGCCGATGGCACCACCCTCGACGGCTTGGGTCGAGAAAGCCTCCGATAGGATCATCTTCAAGGCTGGCCAGATATACTCATAATTGATGCCCAGCAGCATCAGACAGCCTGCAACGTAGAATATGGCCATGAAAGGTACCAACGACTCGCAGACGCGGGCAATTCCCTTGACGCCAAAGAATACAACGGCTGCCACCAGCATAGCCAGAATCACACCTGTAATCTGCTCATCGATGCCGAAACTGTCGGCTGCGGTGGTCGAGATGGCATTGCTCTGCACAAGACAACCGATACCGAACGAAGCGATGAAGGCAAACAGGGCGAATGCCGAAGCGAGCCATTTGCAGTTCATGCCACGCTCGATGGCATACATCGGTCCACCACGCATCTTGCCATCTTCGCCCAGTACACGATACTTGACCGCCAGGAGAGCCTCGGCGTATTTGGTTGCGATGCCCAGCAAACCGGTCATCCAGCACCAGAATACTGCGCCAGGACCACCATGCACTACAGCTGTAGCGACACCGATGATGTTGCCTGTACCAATGGTTGCGGCCAGACCTGTTGCCAGGGCACTGAACTGACTCACATCGCCCGAAGCTCCCTTGTCGCGTTTGATGCTAAGACGGATAGCGTGGAAGATGTGGCGTTGCGGTAATCGCAGACAGATGGTCAGATAGAGGTGTGTGCCTACCAACAGGATGATCATAGGCCAACCCCAGAGGAACCCATTGATCGTGTTGAGCGTATTATTGAGTATTTCGAGCATAATTACAAATATTTCGTGCAAAGATACAAATTATCTGCTATATTTGCAACTTTTTGAAACAAAAAACGTTGAAAATGAAAAATGTTGTCGTGATATTAGGCCCTACGGGGGTCGGAAAGACAGAATTGTCGCTTCAGATTGCCGAAAAGCTGGGTGCGCCCATCCTTTCGGCCGATAGTCGGCAAATCTATCGCGATCTGCCCATCTGTAGCGCAGCGGCAACGGCCGAACAGCAGGCGAGGGTGAAGCATTTCTTTGTGGGGACCAAGTCGTTGGACGAGAACTACAGCGCGGCACAGTTTGAGGCCGATGCGCTTGAAGTAATTAACGATACACTTCATTACGATAACTATGTGCTGTGTGGCGGTAGCATGATGTACCTGGATGCCGTATGCAATGGCATCGACGATATGCCGCAAGCTGATCCCGCCATCCGTGCCCGATTGAAACAGCAGGTAGAGGAGGAGGGACTTGCACCGTTGCTCCAGCAGCTCGAACAGTTGGATCCTGTCTATTTTGCCCAGGTCGATCGACAGAATCCGCAACGCGTCGTACATGGTCTTGAGATGTGCTTGACTACCGGTCAACCCTTCAGCAGCTTCCGAACTGGTCGGGTCAAGGAGAGACCCTTCAATGTCATTAAAATAGGTATA
Organism: Bacteroidales bacterium; assembly: GCA_045627865.1. Taxonomy (GTDB): domain Bacteria; phylum Bacteroidota; class Bacteroidia; order Bacteroidales; family UBA3663; genus Liminaster. Next base: position 48,437 of record JAZQOK010000038.1, on the reverse strand, counting down.
ACACGTACGCGTGAGGAATTGTATGACCGCATCGAACGACGTGTGCTCCAGATGCAGGCTGAGGGTCTCGAGGCAGAGACTCGTCAAGTCTATGATCGATATGTCGCCACATTGCACGAACAACTCAAGGATGTGGTCCGCAATCCGGGTCCGACGCAGGCTCAACCCATACCCAATCTCGTCCCTTCGGTGCTCAATACCGTCGGATTGAAAGAGATGTTGCTCTATTTCGAAGGTATCTATACCCTCGATCGTGCTTTGGAACGCATCATGCATAATAGCAAGATCTACTCCAAGAAGCAGATGACCTGGTTCCAGCGTGACCATTCCATCCACTGGTTTGCACCCAATCAGATGTGCGAAATTGAGGCACTATTGGATAAATTTATATGTTGTAGAACATAAAAAAAACAAAATAAGGATTGTGCAACCGATTTTCTTTGCATTATCTTTTGCACAAATCGAAAAAAGATCCTATCTTTGCAGTGCCTTAAAAAAATATAACCATAACACAATACCTTAATAACGCAACAAAGTAAGTTTGCCTTAAGTCTAATACCAGAAAAACAACGAGAATTAGAAAATGCTCTAATTCTATGGTTAAGAAAAGCGAAACAGGTTGAGCGAAAGTTCAACCTGTTTTGCTTTAAATCAATCAATTAGGATTCTTTATTCTGTCTCGCCTTGCGTTTGTTGCGGCGTTTGATGTTACGTCGGTGGTTGCGATCCGCCTTGATCTGGTTGGGCGTACGGCTGTCCGTCGGTTTCTGGTCACGGGATCTGTGTGCTGCGAAATCCTCGTCGTAGAAGACTTGGTAAGGCAGTTGGTATTGAGCTGCTAAACCGTGGTTCAGGGCTCGTACCATACGGCGGAACTCATCCTTGTGGTTGGCCAATCCGGTGATGAAGTGCGGCAGAGCGCGTGGACGACCGATGTATTCGCCATTGCGGTAGAAAGAACGGAAACGCTGGTAAAGCGTAATCATATGAATGATCGAACCGATACGTTCCTTGCCGATCTGTGCGTTCTGCAGGATGGTAATTGCGGTCTCCTTGCCATGCACGTCGGCGATATCAGCCACCAGCACTGCCAGTTTCATCATCGTGTCGGTGTGAGGATGTTCGCGGCACATCGTGCTCATTGCCATGCGTGTATGTTTCCAGAGCGAGATCTCACCCTCGCCTTTAGGCAGTGGAGTAGTGTCGCTGATTAGTTCACTCAATCCCGGAATGACATATGTCAGCATGCCACAGGTATGGAGGTCATTGATGCCCTCGCCGAAAGTCTTGGCCTTGAGGAGTTTGTTCAGTTCATCGCGCAGACGTTTAGGGGCAGCTTTCGCCATCTCGTCGTGCTGTTGCTGGATTGCCTGCCAGGCATTGCTATCCAGCTTGAATCCCTTCTGGTGTTTGAATCGGATACCGCGCAGCATACGTACCGGATCCTGACGATAGATCAGGTTCGGTTCATTGGGTGTGCGAAGCAGTTTGTGCTTAAGGTCCTCGATGCCACAGCCGGTAGGATCCAGGATTTCGCCGGTAGAGAGATTCTTATAGAGCGCGTTGCAAGTATAGTCGCGTCGGCTGGCATCCTCTTCGAGCGAACAGAATCGGGTTTCAATCAGGGTAACGCCATCCTCTTCGTAGGCTTCGACGTGTGGTTCAACGCATTCCACAAGGGTCGTTGAGTTGTCGATGATGACATCCATGGCGGTTGTGCCATAGCGTTGATAATAGAATGGTCCCTTGCATACGTCAGGATAGGTCTGACACATGAATTCTACGAAATCTCGCTGTCCGTTCGGCATGTTGATCAGTAGATCAAGATCGGAATATCGTTCGCCAAGCAGTTCGTCACGAACACATCCTCCTACAAGAAAAATCTTTCCGTAGAAGGGCGAATCGGGTTGTATCTTGTCGCTGATGAAGCTTAAGGATTTCTCGAATTTATTCATCTTACTTAAATAACGGGCGCAAAGGTAATTATTTTTCACTAAAAAAACAAACAAAACTTGCAAATTCTCTTTTTTCTCGCTATCTTTGCGCCAAAACTAATCAAATCTCTCACTATGCATAAGACTTTAAGTCTGCTTATTGTTGTTTTACTCTCATTCCTGGCTGATGTCAGGACTCCTATTTATGCCCAGAATTTCTTCAACCAGAGTGACCTCCAGTGGATTGCTGTGCCCGATCATCAGGACTGGATCTATCGGGTAGGCGAGAAGGCCAACGTCCAGTTGCAGCTCCTTTGGCACGGACAGCCATTGTCGGATGTCGAAGTTACCTATTCTATTGGGCAGGATGAGCTCGAATCTGAAACTGACGGCAAAGTCAAGACCGATGCCCAAGGTCGAGCCATTATCAAGATGGGTACTGCTCGTCGTCCTTCGTTCCGCGATTGCCGCATGTCGTGTAAGGTCGAAGGAAAGAGCTTCAAGAATCACCTTAAGGTCGGTTTCGATCCAGAGCAAATCGTACCTTATACCCAAATGCCTGCTGACTTCGAGCGTTTCTGGAAAGGTATCCTCGACGAGCAACAGAAGTTACCTCTTTCGGCCGAAGTTACACCCGCTGCAGAATACAGCTCCGATCTTTACGACTGTTATCTTGTCAAGATTCGTACCTGGCGCAATGCTACCAAGTCTTATGTTTACGGTTATCTGACTCTCCCGAAGGCCGAAGGCAAATATCCAATTGTTGTCTCTCCTCCAGGAGCTGGTGTCAAGCCTATGAATCCGACCAAGACGCAATTCTATGCCTCCGAGGGCAAGTGCATCCGTTTCGAGATGGAGATTCATGGCATCGATCCCAGTTTGAGTGCCGAGGCCTATGCTGACATCACCCGAGCCTTTGGCGATCATTTTATGTCGGGATACTTGAGTAACGGTCTGTCGTCGCGTGATAGCTATTACATGCAGAAAGTCTATGCCAGCTTGGTACGCGTGGTCGATTACCTCACCACTCGTCCGGAGTGGGATGGCGAGAATATCTTTGTGCAGGGCAACAGTCAGGGTGCCGCATTGAGCATTGTGCTGGCTGCGCTCGATCCTCGCATCGACGCCATCGCCATTGCCCATCCAGCTTTGTCCGATATGGCAGGATATGCCGAACCAGGCCGTACCGGTGGTTATCCACACTTCCAGAACAAATACAAGGATGTCAAGCTCACGGCCGACGTGATCAAGACCCTGCAATATTACGACGTGGTCAATTTCGCCCGTCTGGTCAAATGTCCGGTGTATATGACCTGGGGCTTCAACGACAATGTCTGTCCACCCACCACCTCGTATGCTGTCTGGAATACCTTGCAGTCGCCTAAAGAGTGTTATTTAACTCCAATCAACGAGCATTGGATCAGTACCGAAACCCGTTATCGTCAGATGCGATTCTTGTTAAGTCATAAGAAATGAAGAAGCTAATCGTATTGTTCTCCCTGCTGATGATTCTCGTGGGTCTTCGCGCCGAGATTCGTCGTACTTATGTGCTCGAAGGGGGCTGGAACGCAGTTTGCTATCCAGAGAATAAAGAGCGTTATGGAGATAGTATTGTGGCCCATGATGTCCGTCTGCCACACAATTTCGACGACTATTATGGCGCCCGTCAGCTCGTGCATGGCAACCTGCATGGCGATGCTGTCTATGACCTGAACATCGCTTACTACACGGTGACCACCGATGTCACCCATCGTCTGCGCATCGAGGGAGCAGGCAGCTACATCACCGTCATCCTCAATGGCGATACTCTTTGCAGCCGTCTTCCGTCGGGTCGAATCGTTACCACGCTCAATCTGAAGAACCCGCTGAAGTTTGGCGCTGTCAATAAGCTGCGTATCATCTGTCACCATCCATCGCGCATCACCGACCTGCCTTGGGTCTGTGGCGGTTGCAGTTCGGAGTGGGGCTTCAGCGAGGGTAGTCAGCCGTTGGGCCTGTTCCGTATGGTCAAGCTCGAGGAGCTGCACAATGTGCATGTCAAGCCATTTGGCGTCCACGTCTGGAACAATCCAGCTTGTGATACCCTCTTCGTCGATACCGAGGTCGAGAATACGAGTCATGAGGTTCGTCGTCATCTGAAACTCAAGACCTCCCTTTGTCCGCTCAATGATAGCAAGGAGACGCTTTGTTCGCAGGAAACCGAGTTCCGCCTGAAGAAGGGAGGAAGCACCATTATCCGTCAGGTCATTCCGCTCCCTGCAGGTCTTAGACATTGGAGTCCAACCAATCCGTTCCTTTACGATGTTCGTACCATGATTTACGACTTCGATCACGCGCTTTGGCAGAACAAGCCTGTCGACATCGAACATACCGAATATGGATTCCGTAACATCGAGTGGGGACGTCAGTTCAAGATCGATGGAAGGCCCGTCTTCATCAATGGCGTTTGCGAATATGAGCACAGCTTCGGACACAGTCACGCCCTGACCCAGGACGAGATTGACCATCGTAGCATCCTGCTCCGCAAGTTAGGATACAATGCCTTCCGCGATGCCCACCAGCCGCACAACCTCCGTTATCAGCACAACTGGAACCGTCTGGGTGTTGTGAACTGGTCACAGTTCTCCGCCCATATCTGGTACGATACACCGGCCTTCCGCGAGAACTTCAAGACCCTGCTCCGTCAGTGGGTCAAAGAGCGTCGCAACGATCCGTCGCTCGTCCTTTGGGGCTTGCAGAATGAATCGACCCTCCCGGCCGACTTTGCCCAGGAGTGTTGTGTCATCATTCGCGAGATGGATCCGATGTCCGGCCGACTCGTCACAACCTGCAATGGGGGTACAGGTACCGATTGGAACGTTATCCAGAACTGGTCCGGCACCTATGGCGGTAAGCTCGAGAAGTATGGCGAGGAACTCAAACGCGACAATCAGTTGCTCAATGGCGAGTATGGAGCTTGGCGAACCGTTGGCCTCCACGATACCTTGACTGTATTCAACGCCAAAGCCCCACACAGCGAAGAGAAGTTCTCGATGCTGCTGCAGAGCAAGATGGATCAGGCATGGGAGGTGCGTGACAGCGTCTGTGGTCAGTATCTCTGGCTGATGTATTCGCACGACAATCCGGGCCGCTACCAACCCGACGAGGCACTCCGTCTCATCGACAAGGTCGGTCCTTTCAACTACAAGGGACTCTACACCATCTGGGGACAGCCAACCGACTTCGCCAAGCAGTTGCTTCACGATACCACCGAGATAGCTCAAGTGGGCGACAAAGGGGCCCTGTTGCTCAAGGGTAATCCAGATATGACCTATCTGTACCGCTATAACTGCGGTGGCGATAGTCTTGTTGATAGCTGGGGACAGACATGGATGGGTGACGATACCCGTTTCTCGACCTCGTGGGCACAACGTCCTTGTTTCGCCAAGGATAGCCTTTGTCCGGTACTTGCCTCCCAGGGCGTCAGCGATGCGCCCGTCAGTGTTGCCTTCCAGGATGAGACTCCTTATCTCTTGCCCGACGCAGATCAAGCCATGGCCCGCACCTTCCGCTGGGGCCGACAGGATCTGAAGTTCCGTTTTCCAGTACCAGCGCACAAGCAGTATTGCATCGATATCTATAGCATCGAACCTTGGCTGCCACAGTCCAATGGCCGGAGCTATGACATTGCGGTCAATGGCTTGGTCTATTGCGAGAATGTAAACCTCGTTCGTATATCGGGCGGTCGCAACCATCTGGTTCGAACCACTATCCATGTACCGAGCGAAGAGAACGACTATCTCGAAATCTCTTACCCTCGTGTCGCAATCGGACAGGCTGTCGTGTGCGGCATCACTATCTCGATGCTCAATTCATTGGTCGATGAGTCGACCGTGATGCCTGCGTCTCCAGCCGGTCAGGGGTATCCTTATTCCGCCGGTCTGACTTGGGCTCAGCTCGACACCATGGTGCTGGCTGTCACACCGAAGGGATACTTCCCGAACTACGACGCCAATCTCTCGTCCGAGATCAAGGTGCCGGCACAGACACGCGACGATGGCTCGATCCGTTTCGACTTCCAGACCGGTTTGGCGCATGAATATGTGATGCGATTCCGTTACAAGAACGTTACAGGCGATGCTGTGGGTTCACGTTGGGAGCTTCGTAGCCAGGTCGATCACCGCATTATCGCTCAGGGTACGCTATCGTTCCCAGTCACTCCACCTAAATGGAAGCCTGTCAGCACCACCACCGGCAGCATGATCAATGCAGGAGCCTACTATCTGGTGCTCACCACCGACAAACCTTTAGAATTTGAAAGTTTAACCATCGAGTAAGGATAATCCGTTTATTCATTATTCATCATTCATTCTTCCTAACCATTGGAACCTTTTGCACATTTACACGTACACACCGAATTCTCACTGCTTGATGGGCAGTGCAAGATAAAGAAACTTTGGGAGAAGGCAGCCAAGGATGGCATGCCAGGCTTTGCTATTACCGACCACGGAAACATGTTCGGTATCAAAGACTTCTTCGATCTGGCCAAAGGCGAGAACAAAAAGCGCAAGTCTGCCGATCCGCCGCTTCCTCCCATTAAGCCAATCTTTGGCTGCGAGGTCTATGTGGCCCACCGCGGACTCGACAAGAAGGAGGGGCGTCAGGATAGTTCCGGCTGGCACTTGATCCTGCTGGCCAAGAACAAAGCAGGTTATCAGAACCTCATTAAGGCTGTCTCTATCGGTTGGGTTGATGGTTATTATATGCGTCCACGTATCGATCATGCCGTGCTCGAGAAGTACCACGAGAATCTGATCTGCTGTTCTGCATGTTTAGGTGGCGAGGTTGCCAAGAAGTTTGATGCAGGCGACCTCGAGGGAGCAGAACAGGCCATCCTGTGGCACAAGAACCTCTTTGGCGATGATTACTATCTCGAGATGCAGCGTCATATCTCGAAAGAGCCACTCTACAATCCGGAGTGTTACGAGAAGCAGAAACCCTACAACGAGTTCCTGCAGCAGATGTCGCAGAAGCATGGTGTCAAGCTGATCTGTACCAACGATGTGCATTTCGTCGACGAAGAGAATGGCGAGGCTCACGACCACCTGATCTGTATGAATACAGGCAAGGATCTCGACGATCCTACCCGTATGCGTTATACCAAGCAGGAATGGTTCAAGACAACGGCCGAGATGAACGAGCTCTTTGCCGATGTGCCAGAGGCAATCCGCAATACCATCGAGATTGTCGATAAGTGCGAGGAGTATTACAACATCGAGAACGACCCTATCATGCCGAACTTCGAGATTCCGGCCTCGTTCGGTCTCGAGGAGGAATATCGTCAGCGCTTCACCGAGAAGATGCTTTTCGACGAGATGACGCAGGACTATAACGGCAACGTCGAACTCTCGGAGGAGGATGCGCAGAAGAAGTTCAAGAAACTGAGTGGCGGCGATCTGAACAAGGTGGTCCGAATCAAGTTCGAGGCCGACTACCTGAAGCACCTCACGCTACAGGGTGCTCGCGACAATCACTACTTGATTGCAGAATATGGCTATGAGGGCGATCCGATGGCCAAGGATATGACCGATGACGAGATCATTGCTGCACTTCGTCCCGATGTGTGGGATCGAATCAAGTTCGAGCTGCACATCATGAAGTCCATGGGTTTCCCGGGCTACTTCCTCATTGTGTCCGACTTCATCCGCGCTTGTCGCGAGGAGTTGGGCGTCTCTGTAGGTCCGGGTCGTGGATCTGCTGCCGGTTCAGCGGTGGCCTACTGTCTGGGCATCACCAAGATTGACCCGATCAAGTACGATCTGCTGTTCGAACGTTTCTTGAATCCGGACCGTATTTCGTTGCCTGATATCGATACCGACTTCGATGATGATGGTCGTCCACGCGTCATCGAGTGGGTACAGGAGAAGTATGGCGCCGACCGCGTCTCGCATATTATTACCTATGGTACGATGGCCACCAAGATGGTGCTCAAGGATATGGCCCGCGTCGAGAAGGTACCGATCCCTGTGGCAAACCGTTTGGCCGGACTGGTTCCTGACCGTATGCCTGAAGAGAATGGCAAGGCCTTGAAGTGTAACCTCAAGAACTGTATCAAGGTTGTGCCAGAGTTGGCCGAGGCTTGCGAGGACCCAGATCCAGCAGTGCGCAACGTGATGCGTCTGGGCCAGATGCTCGAGGGTAACGTGCGTGGTACCGGTGTTCATGCCTGTGGTATGATTATCGGTCGAGATCCGATCGATATGGTCGTGCCGGTTTCGGTGGTCGACGATCATGGAACCAAACTGCTTGTAACCCAGTACGACGGACATGTAATCGAATCTACCGGTTTGATCAAAATGGACTTCTTGGGCCTCAAGACCCTGGGAATCATAAACGAGGCATTGGATAACATCAAGGAGACTTGTGGCATCGATATCGATATCGATCATATCCCGATCGACGACAAACTGACCTTTGACCTCTTCTCTTCTGGTCGCACCATCGGTACCTTCCAGTTCGAGTCGGCCGGTATGCAGAAGTACCTCAAGGATTTGAAACCTGACTGCTTCAGTGATATTGTCGCTATGAATGCCCTCTACCGTCCGGGTCCATTGGAGTACATCCCTGACTTTATCCGTCGTAAACATGGCGAGGAACCAATTGTTTATGATATCCCGATCATGGAGAAGTATCTGAAGGATACCTACGGCATCACTGTTTATCAGGAGCAGGTCATGCTCTTGTCCCGTCTGTTGGCGAACTTCACCCGTGGCCAGTCCGATGCGCTCCGTAAGGCGATGGGTAAGAAGAAGAAGGATATCGTCGATGCCATGAAGCCAATGTTCATCGAGGGTGGACAGAAGAATGGTCACGATCCGAAGGTCCTCGATGCTATCTGGAAGAAGTGGGAGGCTTTTGCCTCTTACGCCTTCAATAAGAGTCACGCTGTATGCTATGCCTGGGTGGCTTACCAGACTGCATATCTCAAGGCCCATTATCCAGCTGAGTACATGGCTGCTGTGCTCTCCCGTTCGCTCAACAACGTGACCGAATTGGCCAAGCAGATGGACGAGTGCCGTGCCATGGGACTTTCGGTCAAGGGTCCGGATGTGAACTACTCACGTCAGCGTTATTCAGTCGATAGCGAGGGTGCTGTCCGTTTCGGTCTGGCTGGTATCAAGGGCTTTGGCGAAGGTGCTGCCGATGCCATTGTCAACGAACGCAAGGCCAATGGACCTTTTAAGGATGTCTTTGATCTCGTTGAACGAGTCGATATGGGTGCCGTCAACCGCAAGGCCCTCGAATCGCTCGTCTACAGTGGTGCGCTCGATAGCCTCGACAAGGTGCGTCGTGAGCAGTATGTCGGTCAGACCCGTAGTGGCGAGACCTTCCTCGATCAATTGGTTCGCTATGGACAGAAGTATCATGCAGAAAAGGCCAGCAACGAAGCCAGCCTCTTCGATGATCTCGACGACGCCGAGGTAATCATTTCGCATCCAGCTTTCCCAGAGGGCGAGATGATGAGCCAGCTCGAACGCCTCAACCGCGAGAAGGAGTACGTCGGCCTTTACCTCTCCGCCCATCCGTTGGACGAATACAAGTTCCAGCTCAAGTATGCCTGCAATACTACTATGGCTGAGATTGACAGTATCCCGAATCCTCGCAGTAGGGAAGAGGTTGGTGCGATGTTCGCTAAGATCCAGTCCGGCGAATTCCCGAAAGCAGAATTGGATCGCATCCAAGCTATCCAGTCGCGTGAAATCACCTGCGGTGGACTTGTGACGGGCTGGCGTGAGGGTACTAGCGCCAAGGGCAATCAGTATGGTATTCTCACGGTCGAGGATTATTCTGGCAAGCATGATTTCGCCCTCTTCGGCGAAGCCTACCCAACGTACCGTGGTTATGGCAAGGAGGGTATGTTTGTGGTCATCCATGCCAAGTATCAGCCTAAGCGATTCTCTTATGGCCGTGTCAATAGCTTCCTCGATCTGGAGTTCAGCATTGGCAAGATCGAGCAGCTGAATCTCGTTGCCGACAGTATGATCGAGAACTTCACTGTTGTGGTCGATTGTCTGAAACTCGATTCCCAGACCGTCAAGATGCTCCAGTCAGAGCTTCTTGTTCAATCTGATAATGCCTCCGAGAATGCTCCAACTACCTCTCTCTATTTCGAGGTGATTGATCCGATCAAGGGCTATTGTGTCCGACTCTTCAGCCGAGGTAAGCATATTCGTATCAATACCGAAATGGTAGATTTCCTCCGTTCTATTGATGGCATTGAATGTAAGATCAATAACAGACTTGTAGTCGACGATGTTCCTCAAGAGACAGACTCAGTCGATGTTGAAGAAGCAGAGGATATGCTTCCGGATGATTGATTGATTCCATAGTGTTGCGCTGCTTCCGAAAACTTCGGAAGCAGCGCAACTCAAATTTTGTTCGTTCCGAAAACTTTGGAAGCAGCGCAACTCAAATTTTGTTCGTTCCGAAAACTTTGGAAGCAACGCAACTCAAATTTTGTTCGTTCCGAAAACTTCGGAAGCAGCGCAACTCAAATTTTGTTCGTTCCGAAAACTTCGGAAGCAACGCAACTCAAATTTTGTTCGTTCCGAAAACTTCGGAAGCAACGCAACTCAAATTTTGTTCGTTCCGAAAGATCATGTGCTACAAAAATCATTGCAGTTTGTATTTCAGAAGTCTTCTGTATTTATGAAGGAGTGTTTGTGAACTGAAATAAAAAAAGGAGGGCTCACGCCTTCCTTTTTTTACATTTGGGATTTAATAATTACATTGGGCTATAAAAAATTAAAACTAAACTAAACACATTTGAGATGAAATTAAAACATTGGGCATTAAATCTTACAATTTGGCTACATAGTATGTGTCATGGCTTTTTTAGTATAAGGTAATCAAACACCCTTTTGTTGTTTGACGATGCAAAGATACGGCCATTTTTCAAGTTGTCCAAATTTTCTTTTATGCTGTGCAACACAACAACCGATTGTTCTGCTGAACAACATATAAAATAGACCTAAAAAGATGGATTTGTATTGGTTCTAGGACTGTTTTAGGTCAAAATATATACTTTTATATTGATTTAGATACTATCTTCACTATGGACAACATTGTGCAAACAAAAAACGTCCTGTCTGCAGTAGAGGCAGACAGGATGCGTCCCTATATATTATATATAATGTGTATTACTCAGCGTGGAGGATATTCAATACATAACCGCCATTGATCTTGATCTTGGTCTTCTGCATATCTGGACCACTGAAGATGTTATCGACGTTGATTGATTCGTTCATGTTGTCGGCATCGTTGACGGTACCGATGCGGATGTCGATATCGCCCGAGTTGACCACACCATAACGGCCAGTGCCATACAGACGTTCTACGTTACCGCTATAAACTTGTGCGTCGGTGCTACCAACAGGGCCGAAGATACCACCCATATAGATGCGCTCGATCTTTGGATTGTTGTGGCAGTTCACAATGGTGTGAGCCTTGCCAACAACGGTACAGTCTGTAGCATAACCACCAGCACAAAGCACGAGGTCCTCTTCAGGACGGAGAGCTGGGTTGGTTGCCAGTTCTTCTGGGAATGGGTTGTGCTCAACGTTCAACCAGGTATCACCACGCACGACGCTTGATGAAATACCTCCTGCACATACGCCATAGAAGCGACGGCTTACGTAACGGGCCTTCTTAGGATTGTAAACGAACTGGCCACCTGTAATGTTGACGCGTACATCGCCAGATACACGTGGGTAGATTGAGAGAGCATCCTCAGTCTCCTTGTTGCCGTGACCGCCACCGAACACAGCTGCCAACATCTTGCCACCATTGAGGTTGATTTCGACGTTACCAGCCTCTTCTGGTTTGTCTTCGTCGCCTGTGCGGAGAATGTGTGCGTAGTTACCGCCACCGAAGATGTAGTCGTTGATTACGGCATCACCACCGATATTTACCTGTGTGGTACCATAGGTTGCACCCAGCATGACTACGGCATTGGTATGGTCGGTGATAGAGGTCTCGCGGTAGTACGGACCTTCACCACCACCGTAGATGACACCCTTCAATTCACCACCAGTCATAGTGACATGGGTGTGACCGAACATCTGAGCCATGTGGCTGAAGAACATCTTGTCGGTCTGTATGCCATTGAAGATTGGGTAGTTCGAGTGGTCTGAGTTGTCGAAGTAAGCCAGGTTGCTTCGGCAGCCACCAAAGATATAACCGTCGATCAAACCGCCATCCATATTAATATATGTGTCGGCGTAGATGTTACCTGCCTGACTACCTGCCTGGTGAGTAGGGAGGAGGGATGAGAACGAGATGCTGCCACCGTAGAGGGAACCCATCAGGTGGACATTACCACCAACATTGACATGCAACTCGGTCTTAGAGAGGTCGACGGTCTCGTCGTTGCTCAACTGAACGATTGGCATCTTGCCAACTGCCTCGTCGTAGGTGCCGAACACAACCTTACCATTCTTCATGTATGGGATGTGTGGGTCGGCAGTATGATGCTTCTTGTCGTAGCTGAATCCGGTCACGCAAGCTGCACCACCACCATAGACGGTGTTGTAGATAGTACCACCCTGAAGGTTCAGCACGGCCTGACCATAGAAATAGGTCATACAAGAGTCGTGATCGGTCTCAGATGCATAAAGAATGTGACCGTAACGACCGAGGTTAGCACCATAAAGCTCAGTAACGGAACCTCCCGATACAGTGACGTTGGTACGACCGAAGAAGGAGTCGGCAGGACGTCCTTTTACCAAACGACCGAAACCTACGTTACCACCTACGATACGACCTACCTTTGAACCACCCTTGATGTCGATGTGTGTATCGGCAAATACAGTACCGTCGGCCTGTCCACCGATAAGGAGGGCAATGTCGTACTGGTTGTGGTATGGGTTGTAGTAGTTGGAGGTATTGCAGACGATGTGTGTGCGGATTGGGTGCTTAGGTGTACCCGAGATGTTACCGGTACGCTCCATCTGGAGGGTATAACCATCACCTGCGATAACACGTCCATAGTTGCCTGACAGGATGGTAACGGTATTCTCTGGCCAGATGTAGTTTGGATCATTGTTGTTCAAGATACCACCATAGATGGTAACAGCAGGAGCAAGCACACCTTCTTCAAGACCGAGGGTGTAGTCCATCATCTTGTAACCCGATACGAATACGCCATAACCCATGGTGAGGTCATTACCGCAAGCGAAGACCTTGGTCTGGTCGGTGATGTTGGTGTTATCGAACGAAGAACCATTCAGGTTGATGGCCTCGAAACGGGTCTCGGCAGCCATCTTGATACTCAAACCAGAGAAGAGGATACGGCCATTCTTGAAGTCGTCGTAAGCACCGGTAATGGTAGCAGGACGATCCTTGACGAAATAGTCTGGGTTTGGATTGTTGCACTTGCTGTCGAGGTACTCAGTGAAGCAGAAATCTGCATAATCGCCCATGATGACGATGATGTTGTTACCGATGGTACCGCCCTGCTCCTTGGTCTTCAGAAGCTCGTAAGCGCGACGGAGGGTGCGGACTGCCGTCTGTGGAGTACGTCCATCGTTGCGGTCGTTACCTGCCTTGTATGGAGTACCCTTCTCTGAGTATGAACCAGCCTCCAGACCATTGATGCCGTGGTGGCATACATAGATTGGGTTGGTGTATGACTTGATGATCGAGAAGCGTGCGTTCGAGTTGTCCTTGTGGGTAGCCAGCAACAGATAAGAGTGACCATCGAGGGCTCCATTGAATGCTGCGGTATTGCAGACCTCCTTGAAGCCGTCGGTCATATCCTGCCATGAGTAGATGAAGTCACCCTCGGCAATGGCTACATCGTTCTGAGAAGAAATCTTAGCCATGATGCAGTGACCGCCCTTTACCTTCTTGCCTTTTGGCTTAGGATTGTCAACGACATTGAGGTTGAAAAGGTCAGGCTCGATCAATACAGCCGAAGAACCTGCATCGACACCATTGTCAAGCACGGTGAGTGAAAGACGCTGGATGTATGGCTTTGGCTCGACGGTAACCATGGTGGTACGGTTGTTACCGATCTTCTGGTCGTCGAGAGTCCAACGATATGAATAGGTGTGACCCTTGCGCTTGGTGAAGGCTGCTTCGTACTGGAATCGCTCGCCACCGATGGTTGGAGATACGGCAACACTGATACTTGAGAACGACATGTCGGTCTCATTCAGTTCGTGCCATACAATCTTGTTGAAGGTGTAACCCTCCTTCTGCTTGTAGCCCTGATAGTCGAGAGCGAAGAGCTGATTCTCGGTGCCATGGAAGTGGCTCAGGTCGGCAGTGCCGTGTCCGTAGCAGTGCTCGATGCTGATGCGAGCCTCCTCGTAATAGTTCTGGTCGGTACCAAAGTAGTTCAATACCTCGCCAACGAGTGGACAAGCAGAAATCTTTGAAGCAGGGTGCAAGTTAATCTCCTTGCCGTAGTCGGTTACAGCAAAGCCACGAACGAGACAGTTTGAGATGCAAGAGTTTGACTCCATCTGGCCAACCAATCCACCGATACGGAAGTTGTAAGTACCTGTGGCATCACCGGTAGTACGTACGAAGTGGATATTCTCGATTTCGAGGTTCTCGATAATGGAACGGAAGTTCGGATCACCACCCAACTGAGGGAACATGCCATAGTGGCACTCTCCCTGGTTATCGACAAGGGTTACCTCGATGTTCGAGATCTTGTGACCGTTGCCATTGAAGTGTGAACGGAAACTCTTACGATCTGAAGTGGCAGAACCGAAGGTCCACTGGGTTGAACTCATGTCCAAGTCGTTCATGAGTTTGTAGTATTTCTTGTAGTAGATACCTTCGTTGTTATCGTAGTTACGAATCAGGTAGGCCATCTCTTCGGCAGTGTAGATGAGGTATGGATCATCCTCGGTACCTGATCCGTGGGTCAGACGTACCAGTGTGCCATCCCATACAGCGGTCTCAGCGCTGACAGGTTGAGCTGCAACAAACAAAGAGAGGAGCATTACGACTAAAGTGGTTCTCATCGCAGTGGTCATTATTTTTCTTGTATTATCGTTCATTTGGGATTCTATTTTCTTATTATTTTTCATTGCGCGAAAATAAATATTTTTTTTGAATGTACGCGCAGGTGTGTGTGAAAAATTATCCTTTTCGACTAAAAAAAGTCAAAAAGGATATGAAATTGCCGTTATCGGCTTACAAAAACGAGTGTTTTGAGACTTTAGAACAAATTCTTCTTTTTGAAGAACCAATAGCTGATTAAAATAATAATCAAGGTCACAATCAGAATGCCAATGAAGGCATAAGGGTTAGTCTCCATGAAGTTCGGAACATTCATTCCGAAGAAACCGGAGATAGCGGCTGGAATCATCAGGATGATGGTGATGGTCGTCAGACGCTTCATGATTGCATTCAGGTTGTTGCTGATAATGCTTGAATAGGAGCTTCGCTGACGCTCCAACACCTCACTATAGATGTTGGCTGTAACGTATGCCTGTTGGAGCTCGACCTCTACGTCGTCGAGCAGGTCTTCGTCGTAAGGAAGGTGGCGGAGGTGCTTCTTCAGACGCACGAGTACCACCTCGTTGCCTCGGATAGAGGTGATGAAATAGACGAGGAACTTCTCGATGCGCATCATCTGCTGCAGTCGGTCATTGTCCATGGATTCCTCGAGTGCCTCTTCGGCGGTTTTCATCAAGATATTCATCTGTTTGAGGTACTTGAGGTACCATACCGAGCTCGAGAGGAAGAGGGACAGCATCAGGTCGTAACGCTCTCGCTCCATGATCATCTTTCGGTTCGTCCAACGGATGAAGTCGTTGATCATTTCGTTGCGGAAATGACAGATCGAAATGAATACGTCGCCATGTACCAGGATAGCCAGAGGAACGGTGCTGTAAATAGCATCTCCATCCTCGTCGATCTCTTTGTTTGGGACGCGCAGCAAGGTCATCAACCAACCGCCTTCACTCTCGGTACGAGGTCTCTCTTCAGCATCCTCTACGTCCTGAATGAAGTCCATAGGTGCGTCAAATCGCTCTTCAAGATCAGCCAACTCCTCTTTGGTAGGAGAGGTGACTTGAACCCAGCAATCTGCTTGCCATCCCGGCAACTGCTTGAAGCCTGATTCGCACTTCCAGAATTCGATCATTTTTTTGACTATTTTTGGCGGTTTTGTGATGTTTGCATTCTTTTCGCGGTGCGAAATTAATCTTTTTTTCCATAAGATGGTCCAAATTATCAAAAAAATCGTTATTTTTGTGCGAATTTTTACGTGAAATGATAGAAATTACCCCCGAAATGCGCTCTTTTTTGAGCGAACACGCCAACGACGATACCACGAGGCTGCTTCTTTCAGCCTCCCGATATCCGGGAATTGATGTGCGATGGGCTGTCGAGCAGATTGAGGCTCGCAAGCAGATCCGCTACAAACTCCCGGAGTGGTATGCTATGTCTGACCGGTTGGTGATGGGGGGGCGAATCCCGGCCGAACAATGCAGTTCAGAACAGACCGCCCGTTACAAGCGTCAGCTGGTAACCGGAGCATCCCTCTGCGATCTGACCAGCGGTATGGGTGTAGATCTGTACTATATGAGCCGAGGCCTTGAACGGGCTATCTATACCGAACGACAAACGCATCTCTGTGAGGCTGCTAGACATAATTTTGCGGAGCTTGGCGCTACGAATATAGAGGTGCGAGAAGGAGATGCCTTCGAACTCGGAATTCCCGATGTCGATACCCTCTATCTCGACCCTGCCCGTAGGGCTTCGGATGGCCGACGTGTCTACGACCTGACCGATTGCGAACCGAATGTCGTGGTGCTTCGAGAGGAACTCCTGCGCCATTGCCGACGACTGGTAATCAAGGTCTCGCCTATGGCCGACCTGACAAGGATTCAGGAGCAGATGCCAGGGCTGACGGAGATTCATATCGTGGCGGTAAAGAATGAGTGCAAGGAGCTGCTTCTGGTAATCGACAATGATCTGGAGAGGGGAGAGACGCAGGCTCCGGTCGTGCATTGCGTTGACTTCCGTACCAACGATGAGGTGCGTTTCGATTTCCGTGTGACGGAGGAGCAGGAGGGTAACATGGAACAACCGGCAGAGTCCGGTCCGATTGTCCTGAATGGCTACCTGTACGAACCGGATGTGACGTTGCTCAAGGCGGGAGCATTTCGTCTGCTTGAACGACGTTATGGCGTTCGCCAGGTGGGTACAAACAGTCATCTGTATCTGTCTGATAATTTGATCAATGACTTCCCCGGACGAGTCTTCGCTGTCGATGAGGTAAAAGGGTTTTCGGGTAAGTTGCTGAAGGGACTCAAAACCGAGATTCCGCAGGCTAATATCGCGACCAGAAACTTCCCGTTGTCGGCCGATGAACTGCGCAAGAGAACCGGTATCAAGGATGGTGGTGATTGCTATCTGTTCGGCACAACGATGACAGGCTTTGGAGCCCGTCTGTTCCGTTGTCACAAGGCCTTGACGCTTTTGCTGGTAGTGTTGCTCTCGTTGCCTTCTTTTGTGTATGCGCGTAAAAAGAAAAATGTAGAACAGCAAACGGTTGAGAATCTGGTGAGTGGCGTAAAACTGGAATCGCCTTGTCTGTGGAATCAGGGGACACCGTTCCTCTATCTCGATTCGCTGTTGTCGCCGACACTTGTTCCGCAGATTCCAGATCCTGGCTTCGATACGCTCTGCTACTATCGATCCCTGTGGACTTTCGATGGTATCCTGAGCGAAGAGGATTGGATGGGACAACAGCGCATGATGCTTCAGTTCCGTAGTCCGCAGAACCGCATCTATCGATTCTCAACAGGTCGATTGATGAAGCAGATGAACGATACCACCTACCATCCGGCCCTGTCATCGCTCATTGCCCTCGCACCGATCGAAGAATGTGACCGCCGTCTGCGAGGAAAGTCGCTCTATCTGATGATCAATGACGAACGTTGTCTGACGGCCGATAGTCTGTTGCTGGAGAAGTTCGTCCCCGTCACGATCGACTCGGTTACTGTGGGCAACGAGAATGCACCGCTGCATGTGTGGTTCTCGCATCCGCAGGGCAAGGGTTCTGTATTGACATCGTTGCCGGATTCGCGCGAGACTGCAACCTCGACGGTATTGCAGAAGTTCTTTTCGCTCGAAGACCCTTACCTTCGCTATCCGAATATCACGGCCGAAACGTGGGCACTGATTCGTGCTAACAAAGTAAAGATCGATATGAACCTCGAGGAGGTGCGTCTGTCGCTCGGTCGTCCTCAGCGATACGAACATTATAACACCAAAGGTGGCATGATCGAACGATGGCATTATGCTGACCGCAAGGTGCTGGACTTTATCGATGGCAGACTGCGTCGTGTCGCCATTGAACGATAAAGAAGATTACAGATTATGACAACTAAGCAAAGGTATGACGGCATTATTGCCTATTTCCTGGAACACAACCCCAATGCAGTGACCGAACTGGAGTATCACAATCCGTTCAGTCTGCTGGTCGCTGTTATTCTCTCTGCACAGTGTACCGACAAACGTGTGAATATGATTACTCCCGATCTGCTGAAGGCTTTCCCTACAGCCCAGAAGATGGCTCAGCAGAGTACTGCCGAGATCTTCGAGTATATCAAGTCGGTTTCGTATCCCAACAACAAAGCACAGCATCTGGTCGGCATGGCTCAGCGTCTGGTGAATGAGTATGGCGGTGAGGTTCCGGAGGATTACGATGCGCTGTTGAGTCTGCCTGGTGTTGGTCGCAAGACGGCCAACGTGATCTCGTCGGTCATCTACAACAAACCGACCATGGCGGTCGATACGCACGTCTTCCGTGTCGCAAACCGCATCGGACTGACCAATCATAGCAAGACTCCCCTCGAGACCGAACGTGTCCTGACTAGCCATATCCCGACTGAATATATACCGGTTGCCCACCATTGGCTGATTCTCCACGGACGATATGTATGTACCGCCCGAAATCCGAAATGTGCAGAATGTGGCATCCGTCAGTGGTGCAAAAACGCTGCAAAATGAAACAAAAGTATCTGCATTTAGATACATCTGGCCTCTAAAGACTATTTTTCCTCTCGTTTTATTTGGCGTTGTCGTTAAAACCGCGTATCTTTGCGCGTGCTAAAAATAAAAACAATAAATCTTCAACCTCCCATGATGCAATGGAATCGCTTGCTCTCCACGCTCCGCTTTGGTCAGGAGCAGTTACCACAGGGTCAGCATGCACGTACTGAGTTCCAGCGCGACTATGATCGCCTCATTTTCTCGTCTCCATTCCGCAGATTACAGAACAAGACGCAGGTCTTCCCTTTGCCGGGCAGTATCTTCGTCCACAATCGTCTGACGCATAGCCTCGAGGTGAGCTGTGTAGGCCGATCGCTGGCCAACAATGCAGCTGTGGCACTCTCTGAGAAGTATGCTGGAGAGGCGTGGATCCAGAAGCTGCAGAGCCTTGACGATATCGTTGCTACGGCCTGTCTGGCGCATGATATGGGCAATCCTCCATTCGGACATAGCGGAGAACGTGCTATCATCTCCTATTTCAGCGAGGGTAGCGGTATGCGTTTCAAGGATCGTGTTTCGCCTCAGGTCTGGGCCGACATTACCCACTATGATGGTAATGCCAATGCGTTCCGATTGCTGAGTCATCAGTTCATTGGTCGACGTGAGGGAGGTTTCGCATTGACTTATTCGACCCTGGCGTCGATTATCAAATATCCTTATGCTTCGATCGAAGCTACCGAGAAACCGAAGTTCGGCTTCTTCAAGGCCGAAGAGGAATCGTTCCACAAGGTAGTTGACCATCTTGGTCTGTTGCCTCTCGATGCCGAGAAGAAGCGTTACTGCCGTCATCCGCTGGTCTATCTGGTGGAGGCTGCCGACGATATCTGTTATCAGATCATGGACATTGAGGATGCACACCACCTGAAGCTCCTGACGCAGCGTGAGACGATCGATCTGCTCCTGCCATTCTTCGAGGGTGACTTCCGTGCCAAGATAGAACGTGGTCTGACCCATTTGGAGGATCGCAACGAACAGGTAGCATATCTGCGCAGCCGTGTAATCGGTCTGCTGGTGGGTGAGTGCAGCGATGTCTTCATCCAGCATGAGGAGGAGATCCTGCGTGGTGAATTCTCCGGTTCGTTGATCGACTATATCCACGAGGTGCCTCGCGAGGCCTACAAGAATTGCTCGAAGGTTGCATTCCAGAAGATATACAATGCCAACGATGTTGTCGAAATCGAGATTGCAGGTCATCAGATTATATCTGTCCTATTGGACAAACTTCTCGATGCAGTCAACAACCCGCAGAAAGCCTATAGTAAACTTCTGCTGGACAGAATCCCTTCGCAGTATGCCGTTCGAGCTGAGTCTTACGAAGATCGTATTATGGCGGTTCTGGATTATATCTCGGGCATGACCGATGTCTATGCGCTCGACCTCTACCGCAAGATTTATGGTATGAGTCTGCCAAGTCTCTAACGCAACCAGAATAACGAAACAACGAAACAACAAAACAACATAAAAACTTATCATGAAATTAAATGACATTCTAACACCCGGTTTTAACAAGTCCGAGTGGGAAGCCAAAGGCTATGAGCTTCCGAAGTTCGATGTAAAGGCTGTTGCCCAAAAGACACACGATAATCCAACTTGGGTACATTTCGGTGCCGGTAACATCTTCCGTGCATTTCCTGCCACCATTCTCAACGATGCGCTCAATACTGGCAAGTATGACCGTGGCGTCATCGTAGCCGAGAGTTTTGACTACGAGATTCTCGACAAGGCTTATCGTCCATACAACAACCTTTCGCTGGCTGTGAGTCTCTGTTCGAACGGTACCATCGAAAAGAAGGTCATCGCCTCTGTAACCGAGACCCTTAAGGCCGACAAGCAGTTCGGCGAGGATTGGGCTCGTTTGGTAGAGATCTTCAAGGCTCCTTCGCTCCAGATGATCACATTCACCATCACCGAGAAGGGTTATACCTTCAACGATGCAGACTTGGCTCGTGGTTTGGATGCTGTGTTCGCTATGGGTAAAGTTTGTGCCCTGTTGCTAGAACGTTTCAAGGCCGGCGAACTTCCATTGACTGTACAGAGCATGGATAACTGCTCGCACAATGGAGACAAGGTGAAAGCTGGCGTGATGGCTTATGCCGAGAAGTGGGTGGCTGAGGGTATAGCGCCTGCAGCCTTCCTCACTTACCTCCAGAACGAGAAGAAGGTTACTTTCCCATGGTCTATGATCGATAAGATCACTCCTCGTCCACACGAGAAGGTTCAGGCTATGCTGGCTGCCGATGGTTTCGAAGATAATATGTTCCTCGAGACCGAAAAGCATACCTTCACCGCACCATTCGTTAACGCCGAGGAGGTTCAATACCTCGTTGTTGAAGATAATTATACCAATGGTCGTCCACCACTTGAGCTGGGAGGCACTCTCTATACCACTCGCGAGACTGTCGATCAGGTTGAGACCATGAAGGTTACTACCTGCTTGAATCCACTCCACACTGCAATGTCTATCTATGGCGTAATGTTGGGTTATACTTTGATTTCTGCTGAAATGGCCGACGAGGATCTCCGTCCATTTGTTCAGAAGATCGGTTATATGGAGGCGATGCCTGTAGTAACAGACCCAGGTGTATTGAATCCATACGAGTTTATTGGTGCTGTCATCAACAAGCGTCTGCCAAATCCATTCATGCCAGATGCTCCACAGCGTATTTCGACAGATACATCGCAGAAGCTCCCAATTCGTTTCGGCGAAACGCTCAAGAAGTATGTGGCTCGTGGACTCGACAAGAGCAACCTCGTACTCATTCCATTGACCCTCGCAGGTTATGCTCGCTTCCTCAAGGCTCTCGACGATGATCTGAAGCCATTCTCTCCTTCGTCAGATCCTAAGCTCGAGGAACTTCAGGCTATCGTTGCTCCTCTCGAGATCGGTAAGCCTGATCAGGACTGGAGCCCGCTCAAGAAGCTCTTCTCTCGTGCCGACATCTTCGGCCTTGACCTCTACGAGGCTGGACTCGGTGCTCAGATCGAGGGTATGGTCAAGGAACTCTATGCCGGCAAGGGTGCAGTACGTGCCACTTTGCACAAGTATGTTGCCTCACGTTAATCAAAACAACGTCATAAGGGTAACAAAAGAACAAAACAACAAAAGAACAAAACAACATTTCAACAGAATATGGAAAGAACATGGCGCTGGTTTGGCAAGAAGGATAAGATTACTCTTGCACAGCTTAAGCAGATTGGTGTTGAGGGTATTGTAACTGCCCTGCACGATGTCCCATTGGGACAGGTTTGGACTCGTGAGAAGATTCATGAGCTCAAGGAGTATATCGAGAGTTATGGTATGAAGTGGAGTGTCGTTGAGTCACTTCCTGTCGTAGAGACCTTGAAGTATGCTGGTCCGGACCGTGACGAGCAGATCGAGGTTTACAAGCAGTCGCTCCGTAACTTGGGCGAGGAGGGCATCAAGTGCATCTGCTATAACTTCATGCCTGTATTGGACTGGGCTCGTACCGATCTGGCTCACGATAATCCGAATGGTGCAAATAACCTCTATATGGATTGGGGTATGTTTGCCTACTTCGATATCTATATCCTCAAGCGCGAGGCAGCTCGTGCAGAGTGGGCAGAATTCTCGAAGGAGCACAAGTGGGGCCGTGATCTGGTAGCTGAGGCTGACGAGATCAAGAAGACCGCAACTCCAGAGTTCGACCACGAGATGGTTAACAATATCATCATCAAGACTCAGGGCTTTGTGTCTGGTAACTTCAGCGAGGGCGATGCTGCTCCTGTCCAGAAGTTCCGCGATTTGCTCAAGTTGTACGATGGAATCGACAAGAAGAAGCTCCAGGAGAACATGAAGTACTGGTTGGAGGCTATCATGCCTATCTGCGATGAGTACGACATCAATATGTGCGTTCACCCAGATGATCCTCCTTATCCTGTATTCGGTTTGCCACGTATCATCGGTCGTACCGACGATATTCAGTGGATGCTTGATGCCGTACCAAACAAGCACAATGGTTTGACCTTCTGTGCCGGTTCCTTCTCGGCAGGTGAGCACAACGATTGTGTTGCTATGGCTAAGCAGTTCGCTGACCGTACCCATTTCGTACACCTCCGTTCTTGCCACATCTTCCCGAACGGTAACTTCACCGAGGCATCGCACCTGGGTGGCCGTGGCGATCTGATCGAGCTCTGCCGCATTTTCGAGCAGGCTGAGAAAGATGGCAAGTGCAACAGTGGTCGTCGTCTCCCTATGCGTGTCGATCATGGTATGACCTTCACCGACGAGCCAGGTGGCGTGTTCGATGAGTCAACACATGGTCACAACTCTGGCTACACACTGTTGGGCCGTATGTTCGCTATGGGGCAGATTCAGGGCGTTATCGCCACTGTCGACCGCGAGCTTGGCATCGAGTATAAGCAGCCTGGTTTCTACGATTGATCTTAAAGGTATATATACAACAAAAGGGACTGTTTTCCGAACAGTCCCTTTTGTTATTTTCGTAACGAAGTGTATCGTTTTCGTACGTAGTTTATTCTCCGCCGAATTCCATCAGGTAAGCCTTGATGAAGCCGTCGATCTTACCATCCATGACCGATTGAACGTTGCGGGTCTCGAAACCGGTACGATGATCCTTGACGCGCTGGTCATCGAATACGTATGAACGGATCTGTGAACCCCACTCGATCTTCTTCTTGCCAGCCTCAATAGCAGCCTGCTTCTCGCGCTTGTGTTCCAACTCGATGTTGTAGATCTGTGATTTGAGGAGCTGCAGAGCCATCTCGCGGTTCTTTGGCTGGTCACGGGTTACTGTACAAGACTGCAGCAATTCCTGGGTCTCGCCGGTATATGGATCTGTGTACATATAGCGGGCACGTACACCAGATTCAACCTTGTTGACGTTCTGACCACCTGCACCACCTGAACGGAAGGTATCCCAGGTCAACTTACCTGGATCGATGGTCACCTCGATCGAGTCGTCGATCATAGGGAAGGCGAACACCGAAGCGAACGAAGTCATACGCTTGCCCTGTGCATTGTATGGAGAAACGCGTACCAGACGGTGCACGCCATTCTCTGCCTTGAGGTATCCGAAAGCCATATCACCCTCAATCTCCATGGTGACGCTCTTGATGCCGACGTCATCACCTTCGGTCAGATCCTGAATGGTGACTTTGTAGCCATGAGCTTCAGCATAACGCATATAGAGACGCTGTAGCTGGCTTGCCCAGTCGTTGGCCTCGGTACCACCAGCACCAGCGTTGATCTTCAAAACGCAATTCATTGAATCCTCTTCGCCCTGAAGCATGTTCTTGAGCTCGATAAGTTCGAAGTGATCAACGGTCTTCTTGTATTGATCGTCTACTTCTGCCTCGGTAACAAGTTCTTCTTTATAGAATTCAAAAGCATTGGCCAGTTCGTCCACATTGGTCGATGCCTCATTGTATGCCTCGATCCATGATTTAATGCCTTTGACAACCTTCATCTGCTTCTCTGCAGCCTTCTGGTCATCCCAGAAACCTGGTACCTGTGTGCGGAGTTCCTCCTCCTCAAGTTGGATGAGTTTGTTGTCGATGTCGAGATAACGTTTCAGGTCAACGAGGCGATCCTGAACTGCCTTGAGTTGTTCGATTGTAATCACGAAAAATACCTATTTTTGGACGGATTAGTCCTGTTTTTATTCTATTTTGGGCGCAAATATAAGCATTTTATATCAAATTTGCAAAATTCTTGGTCATTATTCTTGCTTTTTCGCAGAAAAGAACTATCTTTGCGCCCGAAATTTAGTACAATGATAACTGACCTGAACATTTCCGATGCCGCAATCGAGCTCTTGAAGCGGATGATCGCTACTCCTTCGGTGAGTCGCGATGAAGCCTCTGTCGCGGATCTGCTGGAGCAGTACATGCGTCAGGAGAGTGGTCTCGAGGTACACCGTTCCGGCAACAATCTCTGGATGGTTGCTTCTGGCTATGATTCTGCTCGTCGGACATTGTTACTGAATGCACATATCGATACGGTCAAGGCTGTCGATTCCTGGACTTTCGATCCATTTTCGCCTACCGAAAAAGATGGTCGCATCTATGGATTGGGTGCCAACGATGATGGCGCTTCGTTGGTCTCTTTGCTCCACGTCTTCTTGTACCTCGTTCAGACACAGCAGACAGGCAACTATAACCTGGTTTTTCTGGCATCGGCCGAAGAGGAGGTTTCGGGCAAGAACGGTATTTCGAGCGTCTTGCCATTGCTCCCAAAGATTGATGTGGCTTTGGTTGGTGAACCAACAGGCATGGATCCGCACAAGGAGGGTGGCGTGAAGGTGGCTGTTGCCGAAAAGGGTCTGATGGTGCTGGATGGCATTGCCCATGGTAAGTCGGGTCATGCAGCCCGTAATGAAGGTGTCAATGCCCTCTATCTGGCTCTCGATGCCGTCAATACGTTACGTAATTACCGTTTCGAGAGGGAGTCTGCCACCTTGGGCCCCATCAAGGTCACAACGACCAATCTACAGGCCGGACAGGGCCAGCATAACGTGGTTCCTGACACTTGCACATTTATTGTCGATGTCCGAACCACTGATGTTTACAGCAATCAGGAAGTAGCAAGTATGCTTCAGGAGGCTGTTGCGCCAGTCGAACTGACTCCGCGTAGCACCAGACTGCAACCCTCTGGTATTGATCAAAACCATTTTCTATTGAAACGCATCCTCGAGGTTGTTCCTGATGCCACTCTGTTTGGTTCTCCGACATTGAGCGATCAGGCCTTGATGAATTTCCCCTCGCTGAAAATGGGCCCTGGAGACTCGGCGAGAAGCCATACCGCCGACGAATACATCGAGAAACAGGAGATTCGTGAAGCGATAAGCCTTTATATCACCATATTGAAAAACCTCTATTTGTAATGAGTAAAACTAAAAAGATAAAAGACTATTTCAACAAGAGTGTCCGCAAGATCAAGCACCGAAAGGGCTACGGCGTTCATTCTCCTTTTGCCTATTCGATCATTACTGAAGTGATTGAGGAGAAGCTCCCGTACTATGCCTACCAGAGCATGACGAAGGTCTATCCGAAGGGCGGTGCTGCCATTCCGCTGAAGGTGGCTACCTTGTTGTTCCGTTTGTGTAGCCGCTTCCGTTGTCGTCATATTCTTGAAATAGGTTGCGATACTGGCTATAGTATTTTGCCAGTCCTTCTGGTCGATAGTCGCAATGACGTGATTTCGGTGGCAGGCACAGATCAGCGTAACCAGACAGAGCGTCATCTTTCGTTCTTCTCTGGTGTCAAAGATAGGATCTCGTTCATCGAATCAATCTCGCAGCTTCCTGAAGACTATCATGCAGATATGATCATTGTCAATGGTGCTCCTGATGGCATGCCGCCTTCTGCCTTCGTTGATCATCTTTTGCAGTTGGCTCACGAACGAAGCATTATCTTTGTCCGTGGTATTCAGCCAGGACATCAGCTTGAAACCTATTGGGACGAAATCTGCGATTGTGAGCAGATTGAAGTCACGATGGACCTCTATGACTACGGTTTGGCAATTCGACTGCCTCGCTTCTTCAAGCAACACTACGTAGTCTCTTTCTGATAAGAATTAACCGATATAATAAATAATCATTAAACTATAATCTAAAATCTAACATGTATTGGACTCTTGAATTGGCCTCAAAGCTCGAGGATGCTCCATGGCCTGCTACCCGTGATGAACTTCTTGATTACGCTAATCGTTCCGGTGCTCCACTCGAGGTAATCGAAAACCTCCAGGAGATGGAAGACGAGGGCGATGTTTACGAATCGATTGAAGACCTTTGGCCAGACTATCCAAGTAAAGACGATTTCTTCTTCAACGAGGAGGAATATTGAGCGGTAAAATACCATAAAAAGCCTTAAAAAGAGGCTGTTAGCAAAAGGACGTTTTAGGGAAAATGTTGCCCGAAACGTCCTTTTGTGGACTCTTGCCAGATGATTTTGATATTGACGACGAAAGAGAGTTGCGTCGAATGAGAATGAACAAGAATACTCCGGTGAAGACTTCGTTGAAAACGATTGGTCGTAAGATGGGGTTGCCTTTTAATCTGACAATGCATGTGAATCCCCAACCTAAAGCTAAGTGCTGAGGGTTGGGGATTTTTTCGTTCCATTTGCACCATTTTTGTCAAGTGAGAGTAGTTGCATTTTTATTCTGTTCCATTTCAACCGGTTTGTACGAAGAACCGTCACTTCCGGGATGTCCTTATAGTAAGACTCTGGAGTTTTGTCCTTATCTTTGCACCAGTGAAAAGGGGAAATAATTAATAATTTTAAAAAATAGTATAGAATATGGAAGCAATCAAGAAATTTCAGATGCGTAGTTCTTATTACCCAGTACAGAGGAGATCAGGCCTTTTTCGCATTAAGGCCCGTTTCGGCAAAGAGTTGCTGATCTCTGTTGTCAAAGCAGGTGTCATAGCCGAGGAACTTCTGCTCAACGTCTCACTGACAGCCGATGAGCACGGAGCCTACGAGTACTTCCTCTATGATGGTATGCGTATCCCTGCCTACAATCAGATCAAAGAAATCAAGCTCTCTCCCGAGGAGGAAGAATACGTGACCAAAGTAATAGAGCACGATATCGAGATGCGTAAGGCCAAGGGGCTGGACAATGCCGAGATCACCACGGTGTCGGACATGAAGCCTTTTGTCAGAACAGGCAGAAAAACTGCATAAGTACATCCTATATATATTAACCACGGAATGAATGGAAATGACAGAAGATATGTGAAAAGCCGACATACGAATCTTGTTTTACCGATATGAATTCAAGTAAATATCTTTGCAAAAAGATGTAATTTTGCACCCATCAAATCAAACAAATCAAATTCTCAACAGTTGTGTATGACGGTTCTGGAAATTGCCCATATCAAATAAGCATAGCTAAGTTCAGGGACAAGAAGTCTGGTATCGCCAAGTCTTTTCGCGAAGAAGGCATTGAAACGAAGAAAGCAAACAGAATGGCAGAGAAAGAAGCCATAAAGCTGATGACGGTGCACCATTGCAAAACATGTGCACTGAAAAATAGCGGATGTTTCAAGAATGGTCTTGACATTCGTTTCAATGAAGTAAAATAAAGTATGTGATAATATATAACACGATTTGAACTTATGGAAG
Source organism: Bacteroidales bacterium (assembly GCA_045627865.1). Lineage (GTDB taxonomy): Bacteria > Bacteroidota > Bacteroidia > Bacteroidales > UBA3663 > Liminaster. The sequence goes on along the minus strand of JAZQOK010000038.1, from coordinate 20,334 downwards.
AGAAAGAAAAGAACCTTCTGATTCAGACAGCAGCCTTGTTGGCAGAGCGTATGGATGATCAGGACCTCATCTCGGGCTGTGTCAATGTCAGGTATGGTGGCGATTATGACCTAGAAGAGGAGGCAAGAGTGGCAATGTATTACACTTATGTGGAGATTGCCTACATAATCCATCGATCAATGCGGCCTCTCATGGAAAGCATGTCGGAACCATCATGGAAGAACCTGCTGATGAAGACCATTAACCAAATCGGTATTAAAATAGGCTTCGTCTATACTGATAATGATGAAACCTGCTTTGAAGAGGAGGCCGACATTGTCTATTCACTCTTAACTAATAAGACTCCTAAGCCGAGTGCATCGGAGATTTATCAGAAGGAGCTTGAGACATTGGTCAATCGTCTTGTCGAACATAATGTCTATCCAATGGCAGCTGACAGATATAAGAAACTGCTCGAGAATAGGGATTTGGATTTTCCGGAGAAATTATAATTATGCTAATGATATAATAGATTTTCAAACTTTACAAACAAAAATTATAAAAGAAGATAAGAAAGGAAATTTAATAAAACCCCAACACATGATAACTGCCAAGCAACGATTTGAACAGTTCGGAGCCGAATATGCCGATGAGCAGATTCCGGAAGCGATCTTATCCAAGGGATATGACCATGTGTATAGATTTATGTGGTCAGATCCTCCACTATATGTATGTGAGCGTGATGGGAAGAAAGGTGTGGTCAATCGATATGGCATTGAGGTAATACCTTGCATACAGGATGAAATCTTTGAGCAATCTGATGCCGATGGTGTCACCCCTTTCATACGGGACGGTCTTTGGGGCTTGTATCATCCTTGTTATGATGCCATAGCCGATGCGATATTCAAGGAGGTAATCATCAATTCCGAAGAGTACTGCCAGGTTCTGCTCGAAGATGTTTGGGGGTGGGTGACTTACAACGGAGATTTTACCACCGATGTAAGTCAAGCTGCCTTTGGCAGTTGGTATGATGTAGAGAAGTAGGTTCACCTCACCCATCCTTGTCGTATTGCCATGTGTCGATGACGGCCATTTTATTCTGTTCCATTTCAGCTAGGTTCTGCAAAAAAAAATGATGCAGATTCCGGCTGATTTTAGTAATTCTGTAGAATGTGCCTATATTGAGTGTGAAAAAAGAAAAAGAGAATTATTAATTTTAAAAAAAGTTGAGAATATGAGACCAATCTGTTGTGGCTCCAAGAAGTTGCGTCATATCAAGTGTGATAATTGCGGTACTACCATGGGTTATGTGAAGACCCGAGGTGTGACGCAGATCATCTGCTGTAATTGCCGCAACCTTATCAATCTGCCTATACATAAGTATTAACTCCAATATGGGCATGTCATGAGCCTGATTGTCGGCTTAGACATGCCTTTCTTACTTTCGGATTTCAAGGTCTCATTTGCTACCTGTTATATATAATATTGAGGAATAAGAAAAGAGGACTGCTGCTATCTGCTTATTTTTCTTTTTTTATTTGGAGAGTTATAAAAATTTAACTACCTTTGCGCCGCAAAGGTCTGCAGTCCTCTGCGATAACGAAAAACATTGTTCCTACATTAAATCTATGCTGTATGGGATTGTCTAAATCTAAATATACCACTTTCCGTCAATGTGCGAAAGCATTGTGGCTCCGGGTTAATAAGCCTGAGGAAGCCGTAGAGGATCCCTCGGTCGAGGCTCGTTTTGCTGCCGGCAATGTAGTGGGTGATCTGGCAATGGGGCTCTTTGGTGACTTTGTCGAGGTTACTACACTCCGTGCTGATGGAGGATTGGACCTCAGTGCCATGATCCAGAAGACGCATGAGTGTATCCGCCAGGGTGTCGAGAACATCTGCGAAGCCTCCTTTTCTTTCTCAACTCCCGACTTGGGTAGCAACTACTGTGCTGTCGATATCCTCCGCCGACAGGACGATGGCTATGCCATCTATGAGGTGAAGAGCAGCACAGGCAATGACTCGGAAGAGAAGAACAAGCCTGCCGATCTGGAGAAGTATGCTCGTGATATCGCCTATCAGAAATGGGTGCTGGAGCAATGTGGAGTGAAGGTGATGGGTACCTATCTGGTGCGTATCAATAATGAGTATGTGCTCGATGGAGAACTCGATATCCAGCAGCTGTTCCACATCACCGATATGGCTGAGCTGGTAGCTCAGGAAAGTCTTATGGTGGAGGGTAATGTCCGTAAAGCCAAGGCTGTACTTGAGTCTGCCGAAGAACCTCTCTATGACCTCGATACCTGTTGCCACAAGCCCTATCCTTGTGCCTTCTGGGAGTATTGTTCACGTCACGTCCCCGTCAATTCGGTATTCAAGCTCTATCGCATTCAGTTCCGCACAGCCTTGAAATACTACAAGCAGGGAATTATCTCGTTTGAGGATGTGGCTAAGGCCCAGTGGAAGAAACCATTGCCCGACAAGCAGCAGTTGCAAGTTGCCAGTACGTTGTCCAATGGCGTCTATATTGACAAACAAGGTATTCGGGAGTTCTTGACTCAGATCCGCTTTCCGCTTTATTTCCTTGACTTCGAGACAGAGCAACCGGTATTGCCTAAGTATCAGGGTACGAGACCCTACCAGCAGATTCCGTTCCAGTATTCTCTGCATTGGATCGAAGAGGAAGGTGGAGAACTGAAGCACACGGAGTTCCTGGGCAATGGAGTGGATGATCCTCGTCGAGCTTTGGCCGAACAGATTTGTCGTGATATTCCGCTCAATGTCTGCACTACGGCCTACAACAAGGGCTTCGAGTGTGGCCGTCTGCGTGAGATGGCCGATGCCTTTCCCGATCTGGCCTACCATCTCCGCAACATTGCCGATCATATTGTAGATCTGCTCGATCCGTTCCAGGAAGGGTACTACTATGCACCTCCTATGGATGGTTCATTCTCTATCAAGAAGGTGCTTCCGGCACTCTTCCCCGATGATCCTGCCCTCGATTACCACAACCTCCCGGGCACTGTCCACAATGGAGGTGAGGCTATGAGCATCTATCCTCGTATGGCTTCAATGACGCCTTCCGAACGACAAGCAACCCGACAGTCCCTTCTCGAGTACTGTGGCCTCGATACTTTCGCCATGGTCAAGGTTTGGCAGAAACTGGTGGAGGTGAGTGAATAAATGGTGCATTATTGTAATTCTGTTCCATTTCAGCCGCATTTCGCAAAAATAATTGCTGTCTTGCATGCTGATTTTTGTAATTTTTCCATTTTGATACTATATTAAGTAAACTAAATTCTATGACTTTTATGGAGAATATTATAGATTTGAAAAATAACCTGAAAAATAACCCTTTGTTTCAGTTGTCATTATCTTCTAAGGAATTGTTTCATAGCAATTTCTTATATTGGATGGCAACAACAGAGCAATTGCGTCCTGTTTTTTGTGGAGCAATGAATAGTTTATATCGTCCAGAAATATTCGTCGAAAAACCAGATGGATGGTGTATTTGTGTTGGAGATAACCATGTGGGCTTAGATGAATGTGTAGTTCTTAGAGAATTCAAGAATCTTGATTTTTGTATCTGTAAGAAGGTAAAAGAGAAAGATAATGGGAATGATTATATGCTAGATGATGATACAAATACAGATGTTGATGAATTAGATAGAGATAAGGCGGGAGAAATACTTTTTGTCATCGAAAATAAGGTGAAAAGCATTTGCACGAAACAGCAGTTGGTTGGATATAATCAAAAGATATTAGAGCATAATTTGCCCTATTATAAAATGGATTGTGGCGTGAAAAGACTGAAAGATATTAAAATAGACCAGAATCGCCTGCCCAAATGCATGTTGCTATCTATGGTAAAAGAATTTGCGGAAAAAGAGGCTATTAATGGTATGGCGAACGATTGTGTTTCAATTACGAAAGGCAAGTCAGTTGTGACTGTGAAGGGTATGTCTTGGAAAATTGCTGATTATGCAAAGCTCTCAAATTCTCTGCAGAAAACTTCGTCCTCTGGTTGCCTTTCTTTTTCACAACAAATCATTAATGAATATGCTGCTTTTATTGGCACTTTTTCAGATATGCTGAATGGGAGTGTAATAAATATTAATGAAGATATTACTTGGGAAGAATTAAAGAGAGAAGCCTCCACATTTGATTCTATTCGGTGTGGAGATATATTTCAAAAAAATGCTATGCATAAATGTGCAGGTTTTTTGGCAAAAAAAATTAAATCAGATGATTACTTAAAAGATTATACCATCGATTTTGATTCTTCGAAGAAACACATAATAGAAACATATAAAAATGGAAACAAAACGCTTTATATTGGCGTCAATTTTCTGCATGGACAGGCTTTGTTAGAAATAAAGTATGCAATAAATCGAACCTCGAGAGTGTGTCTACAGATTCAGGGAGGAATATATTGCGTAGGTGTCGAAGCCGAAGGGACCGGAGCAACCAAGACTGAAAAAAAGAATAACCGTACAGATTGGGACAATAAAGTGAAAAAGCTATTTGAATCTGTGGGCATAAACTTACTTGTTTCGTTAGACTCAAACACAAAAAAAATCCATTCTTATCAAAACAAAGATTCCGGTTATTTTTATGTAACTGAGTATCATCAGAAAGAATCAATTAGTTATACATTGAATAAAATGATTAAAGGAATGAGATCGCTTTGTAAGCCCTAAATTTTAATTTTTTTCGTCGTTTTTTTGAAATTTTTCCATTTTGATACTATATTATATAAAAAGAGGTGCCGATTCGCTTAAAAAGAGGTAGGCAAACTATAATAATTCTTAAACTATGAGTTACCCAATTCAACATTTGTCAATTCGAGACATTTTGAGTAAAGTTAATCAGGAGTTGATTCTGCCAGCTTTACAGCGTGAGTATGTATGGAAAAGTAATGACATAGCACAACTGTTCGATTCTTTGATGCAAGAGTATCCAATCAATACCATGATGTTTTGGGATACATGCAACCTTCCTTCTCAGCCCATTGGTTTCTATCAGTTTCTTAATCCAGATTATACAGAAGGAGACTTGAATCAGCCATTCGTGACTGCGGCTTGTCCTGAGACTCAAAACTATAAGGTTGTGATCGACGGTCAGCAGCGCATCACCAGTCTTTACATTGCATTGTGTGGATCTTATAAGAAGAAGACTCCTAATGCACAACTTCCGCAGGAACTATATCTCCGTTTGGACCAGCCTGGCACAAACCCTGATGGGAAGTATGATTTCAAGTTTATGAATGTCCGACAACTCTCTGTTAAGCAGAAAAATGGTGAGATATGGTTCCTTGTCAAGGAGGCTTTCCATCCAGCATTTAATCTTGTGCACTACATTAATCAGCTTGGTCTTCAGGATAATGAATGGGCTCAGATTACTTTGAAGAAGTTGATGGCATTGTTCAATAATGCTGATATTATAAACTACTACAACATTACGGCAAATGACATCGATACTGTACTTGATATCTTTGTCCGTGCCAATAGTGGTGGATGGACTTTGACGAAGGGTGACCTCCTGCTCTCTGCCCTTACAGCACATTGGTCTTCAAAGACTCCAGCTGTGAATGCCAGAAGCTATGTTGAAGAAATCATCGAAGACATCAAGCGAATTGGATATAAGGCAGATAAGGATTGGGTGCTCAAGTGCTTCTTGATGTTGACTGATGAACCACTTAACTCGAGCGTAGGTGCATTTATGTCTGGCTCTGCTCCTGATGAGATTTATAACAACAAAGCAGAGGTTCGAGCAAGCATTAAGAAAGCCTTTGAACTTGTGAGTGACTGGCACATGCACGAAAAGGGCTTGAGCACCAAGTTGGCAGTTATTCCGATTGTGTATTTTATTTATAAGAACAATCTTTGGAATAGCGCCATCCTTTCGACCAACGGGCAGCAGACAATCTTTAATGACATGCGCATGTACCTGTTCCGTGCCATCCTTGTAAATCTGTATGAAAGCAGTACTGACAATACGCTTGCCGACATCCGCAAACAACTTCAGCAGGGTGGAGGTTCGTTCTGTTACAAACTGATGCTACTACCTTCTGACATTCAGAAGGCCTTGTCAACGAAGAAGTCCCAGTCGTTCCCGATCTTAAACATTGCCTATGCAATTGGCTATGACAATGGCCTAACCAATTGCTGCATATCGCCAAATACTGATTATGACGTTGATCATATCCACCCCAAGCAGCAGTTCTCCAATGTGTCCAATATCAAGTTCACAACAAAGGAAGATCTGGCTTTGGCAAGCGATGGCGTGACATTCGATACTGTTGTGAATCTTGAACTTCTTGATTCAAGTACCAACCGTTCGAAAAACAAGCAGGAACTTGCCACCTAGCTTGGCAGCATGCCTGCTGCTGACGCACGAAAAATGCGTGATTCTCATTTCTTGGGGGATTTGCCAGATCGTGTATCGGACTTCCGTACATTCATTCTTGGCAGAACCTCTCTGTTAGAAGCAGCATTGAATAAATGCTAAATGTGCTGCAGGTGTTTATCAAGAGCCATCAGTCATTGTTATTCTCAGTCAAAAAGATTAGTTCTGAGTCCAAGGCACAGGAACTCAAAGAGCAAGCTGAGGAGGCTGGTCTCTCTGTTGATGAGATTCAGTTAACGATTGATGGTTATGAAATAGAGTAAATATTACCGATGCGAATAACATCAATCCAATTGTAAAATTCGTCTTGAACTTAGTGCAACTATGAGTAAACTTTTATTCAATGACACGTTTCTACATGCAAAGGACATTGCCTATATTCAGAGTGATGGTCCAGGCCAGTGTATTGTCATGACTGTGCGACATGAGGAATTGCATGTGACTGAAGGTATCTCGAAGGTACCGGAATATCTGAAGGATGGACTTTACTATATGTTGAGCCGTTATCTGTACATCAATCTTGATCGAATTGTTCGCATCAATTCGAGTGAAGGCGTTGTGACATTATCCTATGATCGTGAATACAAGCCATTGGGCAAGATTGTATGTGTGTCTGGCGATTTCCATGAGGATATTATGAACTTGCCGGAGACAAGCCTGGCTAAACTGCGACAAAAGATGAGACAAGCCATGCCCGACAAGAAATGTCTGGAGACTAAGGCAGAGTCACTTTACTTCTCGTTGGATGATGTGCTCTTTGCCTCTACTCATAAGGATTATGCGGATGCACGGAAGAGTTCGACCATCGTCTTTATGAATCTGCAGAAATACACCGAGAAAAACATGCTGATCAATAAGGTGGATGATGTGGTCAACAATCAGCCCAATCGCTCTGTCGATGCCCGCTTCAGTCATTCGTATCTGGTGAAGATGAGCGCTATCGATACAGTCGATACTGACAAAAGCCTTTTGATTCTCAAGGATGCATGGGGCGAACCTTTTGAACTCTCCCTACCCCGAGAGGCACTAAAGAAGTATGCGCAAGCCATCCAACCAGGACATAGTAGTGCCTATGGCTTCAATACAATGACGGTAGATGATGCTTCAAAGGGATTCTCTATCAATCCAGATTTTTCGGATATGGGGGTGGCATTCCTCCAGATTGAGATAGACGTGAATGATACAGAATTAACCAATAACAACGAAGAAGATATGTTACAAAAAAGAAAATTCCAGAAAGAAGATTTAGAATTTATGCGACTTGGAGCTGAGTTGGACGAAATTAATCAGCAACTCGAAGATCTTATGAACAGAAAAATAGAGATCATGGTCAGACGCAAGGAACTGTCTAAATTTATCAAAGAAAACTATGAAGTGTAGAAGTCAGGATTGCACTTTTTTCATTCTGTTCCATTTCAGCCGTATTTCACTATAAAAATAGGCTCTTTGGCATGCTGTTTTCTGAACTTTTTACCTTTTGATTCTATATTTGTTTCGAAAACGAACTTAAAATAGAAAAGATTATGGAAAAGATTCAGAAATTTCAGATGTCGAGAGCTTATTTTCCTATTCAGAGGAGGCAGAAACTGTTCTACATCAAGAGCCGTTTCGGGAAGGAACTGGCCATTGATGTAGTTGGTACAGGAGAAACGGTTGAGAGAATTAACCTCAATGTCTTCCTGACTGCCGATGAGCATGGCGCCTACGAGTACTTCCTCCATGACAATATGCGTATTCCTGCCTACAATCTTCTGGCACAGGCTCGTAAGCTCACACCCGAAGAGGAGGAGTATGTCACGAAGGTCATCGAGCATGACATCCAGATGCGAAAAGCTAAAAGACTTGACAATGCAGAGATTACCACAGTGTCAACATTAGAACCGTTTCGTCGGAAGGGGTAATACCAATTAATGTATAACCTTTTATTATAGTGTAAAATTTTTGTTTAATATCAAAATCGACATTTGTCGGTTGCACCTAAAAAGAACTATGGCAAATTACTGTTTTACAAAGTATGCAATTGAGGGCAAAAAGGAAATCCTCGAGCGAGTTGCTGATGCCATCAACCGAGGCGATGTCTGGATGAAGAACTCCATTAAGAACCTCGGATTGAAGGTCGATGGGTATTCCCCTCGGGCAGAATGGGAGACCGGTGCACGGGTTGAAGAGCATGATGGCGTGAGCGTGCTGTTCTTCACTCAGGCATATCCTTGGGAGCATGTTGATGTAATCGACTGGGTGCTGGAGGAACTTGGTGAACCAGAGCCAAATATCTACATGCTGGTTGAATTGTTTGAAATCGGAGTACATCAGACGAACGACTACGAAGGCAAATACTTTCCCGGACGTTACCGTGTCTATACCGAAGAGGACGACGATCATGTCTATTTCGTCACCGAAGAGGAAGCTCTTGCTCATGTTCGCAAGCAGTACAATCTTTCAGAAGATTACGACACAGTGGAGAAAATCCAAGAATACTGCGATGCAGAAGACCTCTCATTCGTTTTCGATGAGATAGAGGAAATGTAGAGGCACCATAAGCCAAACTCCATCTGTTTATTATGATGAAGAGGGCAACGAGATTAGTCGTCCGTTTGACTATGTTGAAGCAGAAGCCAACGAAGTCTATAGTATCAATATCGACTGGGATCCTGCTCATGGCTATAAGGCTACTTTCTATAAGGATTCTGAACAAGTAGCATACGAGGATGTTCTTGCAGCATATCAGAAAGAATAATTGCAACTAAATGAACAAGAATATGAAAACAATCGTTTTCCTTACAGGCGCTGGTATCAGTGCCGAAAGTGGAATATCGACATTCCGTGACAGTAATGGATTGTGGAACAACTATAATGTGGAGGATGTGGCAAGTGTCGAGGGTTGGAAGCGCAATCCGAAACTGGTATTGGACTTCTACAACCAGCGCAGAGCTGATCTGCTGAAAGTAGAGCCCAATGATGCACACAAGGCCATTACGAAACTGCAAGAGGAATATCGTGTGGTAGTCCTTACGCAGAATGTGGATGACTTGCATGAGCGTGCCGGAACAAAACTGGTGCTTCACCTGCATGGGGAACTTAAGAAAGTATGTTCGTCGGCCAACAAAGAGAGCTGTGTGCACGAGTTGCCACTCAAAGAGCCAATCCGTCTTGGTGATAAAGCAGAAGACGGAAGCCAGTTACGCCCCTATATCGTATGGTTCGGAGAAGATGTCACGCGCATTCAAGATGCCTGCAATGTGGTGCAGCAAGCCGATATCTTTGTGGTTGTCGGGACATCGCTGGAAGTGAATCCTGCTGCTTCGCTTGTCATGTATTCGCGTGCCGAGCAGAACTATATCATCGATCCTGCTGCACCCAAAGATATGCTTGAAGAATTGGATCCTACGCTTCATGTCTTCAACCTGCCTGCGACCGAAGGAATGAAGGAGCTGTTGAAAGAGCTTGGAGTACAATAGAGATACTGTATGAGTTAAAAAGCCAATTTCGACGCATTGCCATAGCTCGATATGAGTACCCCAATCAAAGGTGGTGTAACTACGAAAACCAAGTAGTTGCACCACTCTTTTTTGCCTTGTTTGTGCGCCTTGTGCATTTACCCTATGACTCTATTGTGTAGCTCTATATTTTGCTATATAGGGATGTGTCCATTTTCATTCTATTCCATTTTGACCAGTTCTCACGATGGAATTAAAATACTGAAAATGAAATCCTTGTCCATCTATAGAAAAGGCCCTACCTTTGTGCTGTCGAAAGTTAATAAATCACTATTTTATGGTACAGATCAAGCTATTTAATGAAAAGTCCACTCCTTCACCTGAAGGACTGGAAAGAATGGTGAACGAATTCCTCCAGGAGAACGAAGGAAAGATCGAGGTCAAAGAAATCAGACACGATACCATGACTCCCAATCCCAACAACACCCTATGGAAGAGTTGGACTATAATGATCGTGTATGAAACACTAGTATGAATACTTAAAACTATTGAGCTATGGCAAATACCCGTTATTCACGATTAGTATCAGAGAATCAATCCCATCAGTATGTAACAGAGAATGGATATGATCCAGAGTCGTTTATGTCATATGTTTCAGAAGAACTTTTAGCTCAGGATGACATCTGCTATATGGGATCTTCGGATTGTAGTATGGTATCTTAAAAAAACAGAATATGGCAAAGAATCTTATTGTACGTGTAGGAGGACAATCCTTCAACATCCAACCCACTAAGGTGGAACGTCGCAAACTCTATGGATGGAATGAACTTGAGGTGGATACTCCACAAGGACTGCATTGTACTCAGGCTGGATTGAATAGTGATGGCGTCACAATCATTCCCGCAGGAGGAACCAAGACAGGAATGCTTTGTGCTGATGGCAAATGGATGGAGCGTGCTGAACTTGTCGCAGTCGGTCAAAACGGAAAGCAGGTAGAAAAGGTTCCAAGTTCTTTTGACGATGGCATCGAACTGACCGAGAAATGTTCTGTAGATGAGCTACTGGATCACAATATCACCTCCATCTATCAGTTGACGGGAGATGAGTCTTTGATACTTGCTTCGCGCATTGGTCAGGATATTTATCGCTGTACTTTCAATTATTTGAGCAGTTATGAGCCTTCTCCGGCCTTTGTCCTTGCCAATGGGGCAGATGTCTTCATCCTTTCGAGCACTCCAGGTGACTATGAATATGTAGGACTGGAGGAGCATGGTATGATCGATACTGTAGAGGAAGAGATCATGGATGAGGATGAACTCGACTTCAATTTCTAACACTTCACTTCTTCTATTTTTATGAGAGCAATCAATATATCGAATTCAAAAGCAAGAAATGCCCAGGTGGGTTTCGAGCAGAAAGCAACGGATAAACCGACAATCCGTATGCAACGAGAGGACGGACAGGAGTATCGTAACATGCGTTTTTTGAAGAGTACTACTCTAACCACTATTGATGTACTGGAGCAGCAGTTCGGGGAAGATAATCTGATGGACGCCCTGCTCCAACAGGACCCTGAAGTGGATGTGGAGCATGTCGGGATGCGACTTAACAAGGTGAAGAAGATATTTATCACCGATGAGGGGAAAGTCGCTTATGCTGTGCGTCGTCGGCAGATTTTCTATTCTCCCGAAGGTGAGCAGAAAGAGGTGCGTCCTTACCATACCACTGAGTCAAACATCAATGCCGACCTTCCCCTCCGATGGACCGGCAAATTCATTCCCAAAGAGAAAGCTGTCCGTATGTTCGCCTTCACGAAGGGATATCAGATCAAGCATATCAATGGTCTGACATTCGATTTCCTCTACGACATGGCCAAGCAGTTATATGACCAACAAGCCGTAATGCTTTTGGGCACAGGACCCAAGGGTGTCGGACCGGTGGTTATGGCGGGGGGTGGAACTCCCTACAGAGCTTTCTTGGAGGGAAGAATACAGGGTGATAAATATATGCTGATTATGCATTTGACCAATCTCGAACTTAAATCAATCAAAAAAGATGAATAACGAATATGCAAATATTGCCAAACAGTACAAACGTACCTGGGCAGGCACCTTCATGCTGGTGGAGGGTGTCAAGATCGCAGAGCGACTGAATGGCGAGGACTATTGGGTAACGCGCAAGATGGATGGCATCATGCAGGTGGTCTTTGTGCGCGATGGAGAGGTAAGCGCCTATACCTCGCACGGAAAAGAGATTCCATCTTCTCTGCCTTGCTATCAGGAGTTGAAATCCATTCTGTCAGATGCTGGTATCCGTAACATCACTTTGGGAGCGGAGCTCTATGCCACTATCCGCGAAGATGGACGAGAACGTGTTTGTGATGTGAAAAAGGCGGCTGCCGATCCTGCACTTCGAGGCGCACTGCATCTTGCTCCATTTGATATTATTGATCAGGAGGGCGTAACCTGCGAAATGTACCACTATCGGGAGAAATGGAATCTGTTGAGCCGGTTGTTCGGCAAAGGATCATTGGTCAGGCATGTGGATGGACGTCAGGCTGCTTCCAAGCAGGAGGTGAAACAGATCTTTGACGAATGGGTGGTCGAAGGCGGTTCGGAAGGTCTGGTAGTGCACAACGAACTGGGAATTGTCTATAAGGTCAAGCCTCGTCATGGTATTGATGCCGTCATCATCGGTTATACGGAAGGAGAGGCTGATCATGCAGGCATGGTGCGAGATATGCTTCTGGCTGTGATGCGTCCAGATGGGGTATTGCAGCAATTTGCATCAACCGGAAATGGTCTGACAGAACAGGAAAGAGCATCGCTTTTCTCGCGTCTGGAGCAGATGAAGGCAGAATCTGAATACATTGAGACCGACTCTCGCAATGTCGCTTTCCAGATGGTTCGACCAGAGGTGGTTGTGGAAATGAGCGGTATCGACTTCGTTACAGAGAATGCGGCAGGTGAGGCTAAACTGAACATGCTGCTTCAATTTGGAGAGGCAGAAGGTTACAAGGTTGTCGCCCAAACGGTAGGTTGTTCCGTTCATAGTCCCGTCTTTGTGCGCTTCCGAGAGGACAAGGGTTGCAATGAGAGCGATGTCCGTCTCTCTCAGCTCACCGACCTCTGTGCCTTCCAGGTTAAAGAAGTCGGGAGTCAGGGTGTTTTGCCTAAAAGCCAGAAACTGATTCGACGTGTATTTGTCAAGGAGTCGGGAGGAAAGCGGATGCTGCAGAAATACCTGGTCTGGAAGACCAACAAGGAATCGGCTGGAAACTTCCCCGCCTACATACTTCATTTCACAGATTACAGCCCATCACGCTTAGAGGCGCTGAAACGGGACATCCGTGTCTCTGACAGTGAAGATCAGATCATGGAACTGTGCCAACAAATGATCGAATCCAATGTGAAGAAAGGCTGGGAAGAGGTATGTTAAGAATAATCATCATCTGATATGGAATTACATAATTTGATTTACGACTTTGTCAAGCAGTATGGTGCTGATACAATCAGAAATCCCCAGATTGTGGGAATGATGATGGACCGTCTTGTCTTTCGTGGTGTGGAAAACAAATGCTATTTGCCTTTGTTCCGAAAGATGTGCAAGATGGGAGTCCTTTCACAACTAATGGATATGGGACAATGGAAGGACGATAGCATTGATGACCTGAAGAATCAGGTTCAGACGTTCTACCAAGGTCCGGCAGACATCCATTATGCCCTGGAGAGCATAGCCTATGCCTTAGGGTGGAAAAAGGAGATTGAAAGTTCTATGGCATTCAACTCCAATCAGGAGAACATTGAGCAACAGGTAGGACTGACAGCAACCGCTGTCAAATATATCGCCCATGGTTCGAACAAATGCATTGGCACATTGATCCCTGCCTCTATGGCTCAGCCAGTACACAATCAGCTCAATATCATTGCTAATGAGGAGGGGGGTGTGGCAGATTTCCTGATGGAAGAACTGAACATAGGCAGCCTGGATGAACTGGAGTCGAAAATCAGTGGTGAACAGATAGATGGTGTGGCAATGGCCATCCGTCAGATGCGACAGGGACGAGGATTCATCCTGGGGGATATGACAGGTATTGGCAAAGGGCGTCAGCTGGCAATGCTCCTTCAGTGGGCCGTACTGCAGGGTGATCACCCGGTCTTTGTGACCGAGAGATCTGTCCTCTTCTCAGACCTGTATCGTGATATGATGGACATAGGGTGTGGCAATCTGGTTCCATTTATCCTCAACAAGGATGCAGAGGCTCGTATCTGTGATTCGACCGGAGTTCTGGTGCATGGACTTCCATCGCCGGATGAGATTGAAGATTTCAAGACTACGCATCAGCTCCCCGCCGGTTATGATTTCTTGTTGCTGACCTACTCTCAGCTAAGCCGGGAGAAGGACAAGAACTGGAAATGGGAAGCGGTCTTGGATGCATGTAAGAACTCATTCCTTTTCCTGGATGAGAGCCACAATGCCAGTGGTGAAGATAGTAATATTGGAACTTTCTTTCGCGAAGCTGTCAAGGTGTCTTGTGGTGTATGCTTTGCCTCTGCAACCTATGCGAAGTATCCAAGCAGCATGCCTATCTATGCGATGAAGACTGCCATGGCAGAGGCCAATATTCGCTCAGATCAGCTTATAGAGATCATTGAGCATGGTGGGCCGATCCTGCAGGAGGTGATGGCTAAGGGATTGGTAGAATCTGGTTCCATGATACGTCGGCAAAGAGATATGCGTGAGGTGGAACGCGTTCTCCATGTAAATGAAGATCCCATATATATATCCGAAAACCGTCAGCGATACGATAAGGTTATTGAACTCATCCGGGATATCCACGATTGGCAGGAGCGTTTCATTACCCCTTATCTCGGAATCCAGGATGCAGAAGCGATTCTCAGAACGCAGTGCAAGGTGGGAAAAGGAGAGAAGTTTATCGCCAGAAAGACGCATGTCTCTTATTGCAGGTTCTCTTCCCGTATGACCCCAGTGATCCGCCAGTTGCTATTTGCCATCAAGACCGAAGATGCTATTCAGGAAACTCTTAGGGAATTGAAAGCGGGTCGCAAACCTATTATTCAGCTCAATCGTACAATGGAGAGCAACTATATCGGCCTCTACAACAAGGGGGAACTCTGCAAGTCATCTGACTTTGCATTGCTGCTGCTGACTTGCATTGAGGGGATGTTCCATTACAATGTAGAGGGTGTCACTCAGACTGGTCGCAAGGGTGCAACACGTCAATATCGTTGTTCTGTCTCTTTTGATTTGAAAGATTTGAGGGCTCATCCAGGGAATGCTGAAGCAGAGAATGGTTACAGATTCTTGACGGCAAAGATACGGGCTGCCAGAACCCAATTACCTATCAGTCCATTGGACTATTTCATCCAACGCATAGAGAAAGAGGGTTACAAAGTCGGCGAATTGACCCATCGTAAACTAAGTTTGCGGTATGATGTCTCTCTTTCTGTCGATGCAGGTTTAGTTGGAATGCCAATCAAACGTATAGATAAGAAGAAAGTGGCAGCGGCATTCAACGATGGTAGTATAGATGTACTGGTTGGCAACCGTACGATGGCTTCTGGCATCTCTCTGCATAGTTCAGCCTCCTTTCGTGACCAACGCCAGCGCGTTGTTATCACGTGGGAACAACAGGATTCGGCGGACAGGCAAACGCAATTCGATGGCCGAGCAGACCGTACCGGGCAGATGTCTCATTGTGCTTTTAGAATCCTGTCTTCGCCCATCCCAGCCGAAAAGCGTTTCCTGATGATGCAAGAGCGGAAACTGCGTTCGCTGAATGCCAATGTAGAGGCTAACCAATTTACCTCCGAGGCGATGGTTGAAGACATGCTTAATCCCTATGGTGCTAAGGTTGCATTGGAGTATTTGAAAGAGAATCCAGAGAAGATGGAGCTGTTTTCCGATATCCTTAATATGGATGCCTGTACAAGTGAAGAAAAGCATAAATTCATGGGAGAATTCATGCGTATCCTCGGTCTGCTTTCCTGCAGGGAACAAGAAGAGATTCTCACCGATCTATTGAACCGATACAAGGAATTGATTCAATATCTCGACGAGGTAGGAGAAAACGAACTGAAGAGTCAGGTGTTACCGCTAAAAGCCCGTCTGCTGAAACGATCCGTTTTTGTCAACGGACGCAAGAATTCCAACAGCCCCTTTGGCTGTGATGCCATGTTGGATGAGGTAGAGGTGGACGTATTACGCAAGCCATTGGCGGCTTCTCAGATTATCCATCTACAAGGTTCTCTAAACGATGTTGATTCTATCATAACCAGTGTCGAGAATGAGTGTCAGAACAAGATGTGCCTGATCGAATCCTATTACCAGCATCTGAAACAGGAGGCACAAGCTCAACTGCAGGCGACGCTTTTGCCCGGGGCTGCACACTATACTCCAAGTCGTATCGAGCAGCTCAAGGAGCGTGCTGATAATGATTCCGCCAAAGAGTCTCAGTTGCAAAAGGTACAGGAATCTTCTCTTTTATTGCGCAATCTGTTAAGGTCTTTCAAACCGGGCCAGCCTGTCGGTATTCCATTGTCTTTGCTCCCCGATGGGGCTATCGATGACGAACACATGGTCAACTACGTCTCGGTAGGCATTTTCCTGGGATTCCGCATGGTTGGGACAAAACCCACACGCTCAAACATCAAGGCTGTCTTCGCGGTCAATGACAGTCGTGTCCGTCTCGACATTCCGCTCACGGAAGAGGGCAAATTGCAGACAATCCAGCAGCAGACTCGATACGGGTTCATGTACGATGTCCTGAAGAATGTGGACATTCAGCATTGGGATGCCATGACATCGAAGACCACCACCG
The DNA here is from genome assembly GCA_045627865.1 of Bacteroidales bacterium. Classification (GTDB taxonomy): domain Bacteria; phylum Bacteroidota; class Bacteroidia; order Bacteroidales; family UBA3663; genus Liminaster. The sequence continues at coordinate 3,672 of JAZQOK010000038.1, read as the reverse complement.
AAAAAGCCTATATTGTCACAAGTAACCTCTTATTAGGCATTGCTGCGGCAAGATCATTCGGCAAGAAAGAGAAGAACCGCAAGCTGCAGGCTATTGCCAGAAATAAGGGACGAGGACATCTAATTGTATATACCGACGATATGGGGCGGATTCGCAATGGATACCTGATGCCTAGAATATTTCACCCATCAGATGTGGCAAGATATGTCGGATAAATTTAATCTCTATTAAATATGAGCAATACATTTGCAGTAGGTGCAAGTATCCGTTTCACCAACGGAAAGAATGCCATTATTGATCAGGAACTCGGCACTGGTGGACAGGGCACTGTCTATCTGGTCAATGTCGAGGGAGTGAGAAAAGCACTCAAGTGGTATAAGAAAATGCCATCAGAGGATTTTTTGAAAAACCTCTCCAAAAATGTGGAGGAGGGATCTCCTTCTTCTTTGTTCCTTTGGCCAGAGGCTGTGTCGAAAACGCGATTCGGCAGTACCGGTTACCTGATGCCCCTCAAACCGGAAGGGTATGAGGAATTCAGCAGATTTCGTCTGGGTAAGGTCCATTTCGCGTCGTTCAGAGCGATACTGACTGCGGCCATCGAGACCTGTGAGGCATTCAAGATCCTGCATGCCAAAGGGCTTTCGTATCAGGATCTGAATGATGGAGGTTTCTTTGTTCATCCGGTAACTGGTCATGTAAAGATCTGCGACTGTGACAATGTCTTTCCCCATGGCGACTCCTCTGGTGTCTTGGGCAAAGCACGATACATGGCCCCAGAAGTGGTTCTGGGCAAGAATATGCCAAACAGCTATTCAGACCGTTTTAGTATGGCATTGATTCTCTTTATGTTCTTCTGTATCGATCATCCATTCGAAGGAGGGAATGTACTAAGATGTCCATGTCTTACTGAGGAACTCGAACGTAAGCTATTCGGCGAGCATATCTGTTTTATTTATGATCCTGACAATAACAGCAATCGTCCAGTTCGGGGTGTGCATCACAATGCTCTTGTCATGTGGCCTCTGTTGCCTCAGGAATTGAGAGAAACTTTCCAGTCGGAGTTTGGTTCGGAAAAGTTGAACCACCCGGAAAACCGTCTTACCGAGATGCAATGGATCAATATCCTGCTCCGATGCCGTAATCGTCTGGTGCGATGTCCTCATTGTGGTGCAGAGATCTTTATCGAAGGTCAGTGTATGAATCCTCGATGCAAGCATGAGGTTCGAGGCCAGTTCTGTCTGGTATCGCCTCAATGGAGCCTGCCGCTACAGGATGGCCAGCAGTTGAGCCTGGGAAACAACAGCGAGGTTATGGCCCGAGTAGTCCTAAAGCCAGACACAAACCTTCTGTTGCTCCAGAACCTGACGACAGAGTCATGGCATGTATATACTCCCTCGGGAAAGGATATCACGGTAGAGCCGAAAGGTCTGGTTCCCGTCAAGGCGGGATTGGCATTGAACGTGCCAATATCTTCGGGAACACTTGAGGTAAAGATTGAAAATTTTATTCACAAATAAATACTTAATAATTATGGCAAACTTGAATGATTATGTAGAATTAGTACCCGCTTCACGTCGAGTCTTGAACCTTTTTCTGATGATTGATGTATCAACTTCAATGCAAGGCGAGAAGATTGCCGCTGTGAATGATGCAATTCGCAATGTAATTCCTATCATTAATGAGATAGGAGCAAATAATCCAGATGCAGAAATCAAGATTTCAGCCTTGACATTCAGCTCTGGTATAAAATGGCTTACCTCTCAGCCTGTATCTGCGTCTGATTTCCAATGGCAGGATCAGGTGGCTGATGGCTGGACTGCACTGGGACAAGCCTGTCAGGACCTGAATGACAAGCTCTCGCACAAACACGGATTCCTCAAATCCGCTTCGGGATCGTATGCACCAGTAGTCATTTTGTTGTCTGATGGTGGACCGACTGACGATTTTGCAGGTGGGATAAATGTTTTAAACGGCAATGCGTGGTTCAAGCATGCCACCAGGCTGGCTGTTGCTATCGGCAACGATGCGAATATTGATGTGCTGAAGGAATTCACAGGCAATATTGAGATGGTGTTCCGTGTTCACAACATTGATGCATTGAAGACTGCCATCAGAGTGCTGGTGATATCTTCGTCGATGGTAAGCAGCCAGAGTTCGTCTGTTGCCTTGATAGGGACAAATGCTAATCCGGGAACTATCACCACCTCCGGCAATGGCTCTGCACCAGCTTCCAAAGCACAACAGACAGCTGCCTTGATCCAGGATGAACTGACGAGTACAGATGGTATAGATGTGGGCGACCAATCAATGTTCGATTCGTTGGATGTAGATGCTTTCGATTGATATGGTGAAGTGCTTCAATACAACAATAACAGGAGCAAGGCATATTGACATTGGCAAGGAGTGTCAGGATGCCTCGCTGACCTGGCACAGCGATGAGGAGAATGTTACGATTGCTGTGGTGAGTGATGGTCATGGTGGCGAACGGTATGTGAATAGTGCCAGAGGGTCAGTGCTGGCTTGTCAGACGGCTCTGGAGGTTCTGCAGGAACTGGTAAGGGATGAGCATTTCTCATTGACTGAAATAACCCGACCAGAGGCATTGAGGCATTTGTCCAGTTGTATTGTCACCCGATGGAGAACGTCGGTCGATGCCGAACGTGGAGAACAGGAGTTGCAGACCTATGGTTGTACGCTGATAGCCTATGTGCAGAAGGGACGTGAATGGCTGGCATTGCAGATTGGTGACGGAAGCTTCGTGGTGCAGACAGAGGAAGGACAATGGAGCCGTCCTATACCGTGGGATGATCGTTGCTTCCTGAATATGACCACCTCGATGTGCGACGAACTGGCTGCCGGTGAGTTTCGCTTTGCCTCCAGTCTTGAATCGGGTGTGGCCAAGAGTGTTTGGCTGACAACCGATGGCCTCGACAATACCTTCGAAGATAAAGACCTGTGTGCTCTCTATCAGCATCTGCAGGATGATATTTGTGATGAGACGAAGGGCTTGGAAAGTATCAGGCTGCTGATGCCTGAGATTCTGGATTACTACAGCCTCATAGGCATCGGTGATGATATGTCGGTAGCGTGTGTGATGAATGAAGAAGATTGAACCCTGTTGAGAATGCCTTTTGTTGGTTAGGGATAACAGCGTTTTTATTCTATGTCATTTCAAGCGCTTTCTACGAAAAAATCGGGGTCTTTGTGGCTCCGATTTTCGAAATTTTTTTTGGTTGTAGCTATCTTGGTGAAAAATTTTAAAAATATAGAGAATTATGGTAAAGATTAAGTTATTTAATGTGGATTCTACTCCTTCGGTGGAGGAGGTAGAGCAGAAGGTAAACTCATTCCTTGAGCAGAACGACGGCGAAATCATTGTTCGTGAGATTCATTACGATACGATGACTCCTAATCCTAACAACACCGTGTGGAAGAGTTGGACCGTCATGGTGGTGTATGAGGAGAAGAAATAGGCAATATCCCTATGCGGAGAGTGGTATGATTGAACTGTGTAACTTTGAAAACATAATAAGATATGAACTGTAATAAAAATTTTGTAAAAATAAGTCACTACTGATGTAGTTTGCAACACATGGTTTGCAGATGGGGGCTTCTCGCCCCCAAACCCCTCGGTGTTTTCAGGTATTAGATTTTTCCAATCCTGATACAACG
>JAZQOK010000037.1:0-107317 GCA_045627865.1 Bacteroidales bacterium | reverse complement strand
AATAACTCGCATAGAAAACTTGTCGCGTTGCTTCCGAAGTTTTCGGAACGAACAAAACTTGCGTCGCGTTGCTTCCGAAGTTTTCGGAACGAGCAAAACTTGCGTCGCGTTGCTTCCGAAGTTTTCGGAACGAGCAAAACTCGTGTCGCGTTGCTTCCGAAGTTTTCGGAACGAACAAAACTTGCGTCGCGCTACTTCCGAAGTTTTAGATTCCCAGATTCTTCATGGGGGGGGTGTGTTCAATGCTGTCGAAAATAATCGCAAGCATAGAGACTATTCTTATTTTTTTAAAATAATTCTAGATAAATTTGCTTTTTCGGAAAAATAATCGTATATTTGCACTGCATTTCGTGTGCGTGCATAATGCATTCGCCCACGCGAAGTCTCGACAAAGGACCAAATCTTAATGCCATTCTCTTGGCAAAGCAATAATTTTATGGCTACTTCAACCCAACAGAAACAAGAGTTATTCAAGACCATCTGGTCGATTGCCAACGACCTGCGCGGCGCTGTCGATGGATGGGACTTCAAGCAATATGTGCTTGGTATGCTCTTCTATCGCTATATTTCGGAGAATATCACCAACTACATCAACGCACTCCAGAAGGATGCAGGTGTCGATGATTTCGACTATACCCGTTTCAGCGACGAAGAGGCGCAGTATGCCAAGGAGCAGATCGTGAAGGAGAAGGGTTTCTTCATCCTCCCCTCTGAACTCTTCTGCAATGTGGTGGCTGGTGCCAAGAACGATCCGAACCTCAACGAGACGCTGGCTCGCATCTTCCGCGATTTCGAGAACTCTGCCGTCGGTACCGAGAGCGAAGATGACATCAAGGGCCTGTTCGATGACCTCGATGTCAACAGCTCGAAGTTGGGCGATACAGTGGCAAAGCGAAATGCCAAGCTCGTCAAGATTCTCGAGACCATTGCTTCGCTCAACTTAGGCAACCCTCAGGATCATGACATCGATGCCTTTGGCGATGCCTACGAGTTCCTGATGACCATGTATGCCGGCAACGCAGGCAAGTCGGGCGGCGAGTTCTTCACCCCTCAGGAGGTCTCTGAGCTTTTGGCACGCATCGTGGCAGCCGGCAAGACCGACGTGCGCCGCGTCTATGACCCTGCGTGCGGATCGGGTTCTCTCTTGCTGCAGATGGCCAAGGTGTTGGGCAAGGAGCATGTGCGCAACGGTTTCTATGGTCAGGAGATCAACAAGACCACCCACAACCTCTGCCGCATCAATATGTTCCTGCACGACATCAACTACGAGAAGTTCGACATTGCCTACGGCGATACGCTGCTCGACCCGAAGCATTGGGACGATCAGCCTTTCGATGCCATTGTCTCAAATCCGCCTTATTCCATCAAGTGGGAGGGCGACGACAATCCGGTCCTGATCAACGACCCTCGTTTCTCGCCTGCCGGTGTATTGGCTCCAAAGTCGAAGGCCGACCTCGCCTTTACCATGCACATGCTCCATTGGCTTGCTACCGATGGTACAGCCGCCATCGTCGAGTTCCCGGGCGTGCTCTATCGAGGCGGCGCGGAGCAGAAGATCCGTGCCTGGCTGGTCGATAACAACTATGTCGATACCGTCATTCAGCTTCCTGCCAACCTCTTCTTCGGTGTCTCTATCGCCACCTGTATCATCGTCCTGAAGAAGAACAAGCGCGACAACCGTGTGCTCTTCATCGATGCCAGCAACGAGTTCATCCACGAGGGCAACAAGAACAAACTCCTCCCCGAACATATCCAAAAGGTGCTTCAGGAACATATCAGCCGCGAGGATGTGCCGCACTTCGCCCGTCTTGCATCTTATGAGGAGATCCGAGAGAATGACTACAATATCTCTGTCAACAGCTATGTCGAGCAGGAAGATACCAAGGTCGAAACGAACATCGACGAACTCAATGCCCGCATCGAGCAGATTGTTGCTCACGAGAATGAACTCCGTGCGCAGATCCGTGAAATCATTAAATCGCTGTAAGTTACAAGACATGGGAAGCATTTTATCTTCTGAAGAAATCCAATTCGTCAATGACCTCAAAACAATAGTAAAGGTCGGAAAGGACTATGCTTTTAAGTCGATAAATATTGCACAAGTTGTAATAAATTGGCTTATAGGCAGACGTATAGTTGAACTAGAAAAGCATGGACAAAAACGTGCTGAATATGGCGCCTATGTTATAAAACTTGCATCAGAGGCATTAACTGAAGATTATGGCAAAGGTTACTCTATTACAAATGTAAAAAGCTTTGTTAAGTTTTATACAGTTTTCAATGAGTTGCCAATTGGGCAGACGGCATCTGCCCAATTGCAATTGCCGGAAGATCTAATTGGGCAGATGCCGTCTGCCCAATCTAAAACTCCTTTTTATCCAAATGTTTCATGGAGCCACTATGAACGATTGATTCGAGAAGAAGACAAAAATGCAAGACTATGGTATTTGAAAGAAACTGCACGTGAACAGTGGTCTGTGAAAACCCTGCATCGCAACATTGCGTCTCAGTATTACTATCGCCTCATGCAGTCTTCTGCCAAGGATAAGGTCGAAGCCGAAATGCAGCAACTGACAGCTCCGCTGCAGGACAAACTGGAATTTATCAAAAATCCTGTAGTGGCAGAGTTCCTTGGCTTGGGTCAGAATACGGACTTTACGGAGTCCGATTTGGAAAAGAGCATCATCGGACACCTCCAGAACTTTGTTATGGAGATGGGTAAAGGTTTTGCTTTCGTCGCTCGTCAAAAACATCTGCGCACCGATATGGGTGATTTCTATATCGACCTCGTTTTCTACAATTATATACTCAAATGCTTCTTCCTTATCGACCTCAAAACAGAGCAGATCACACATCAGGACGTTGGTCAAATGGACATGTATGTGCGTATGTATGATAAATTGCAGAGAACAGAGGGTGATAACCCAACCATCGGACTCCTTCTGTGTTCTGAAACCAGCGAGGACATGGCAAGATATAGCGTTCTGAATGGAAACGAACAGATCTTCCAAGCGAAATATCTTACCTACCTTCCAACCAAAGAGGAGCTGATCAGAGAAATCGAGCAGCAAAAGCTGATTTTCGAATTACAAAAGGAGGATTGAATATGGGAAAGATTGAGAAGACCCTCTCTGCCGCACAAGGCGGCATCTCCCCCATAATGGGGAGAATTGAAAGAATGGTGGCTGAGATGTGCCCAGAAGGGGTGAAAATAGCTTTTGTTTCTGATTTTGTTGATTTAAAGGCAGGAAAAGCAATAAAAGCAGAAGAGTTATCCCCAACAAAAGATGAGATGCATTCCTATCCTTGTTTCGGAGGAAATGGAATAAGGGGCTACATTTCAAAGCATTCTCATTCTAACTCCTATCCAATAATAGGTAGACAAGGAGCTTTGTGTGGTTGCGTGAATTGGGCAGAAGGACCTTTTTATGCAACAGAACATGCTGTAGTTTGTACTCCCAAAGCAAATTCCTCAGCACGTTTTTTATATTATCTATTCGAGGAAGCAAATCTAAATCAATATAAATCACAGGGGGCACAGCCTGGATTGGCAGTTTCTACTCTAAATGATTTGAAGTTTCCTCTTCCACCTCTTCCCATTCAAGAGGCTATCGCCGATATTCTCGACAAGTTCGACCGCTTGTCAGCGGAGCTGCAAGCGGAGCTGCAAGCACGTAAGCAGCAATATGAATATTACCGCAACCAACTGCTCACTCGCTTCGCTCCTGACCAGCCGGTTACAGAATATTCATTAGGCGAGCTTTGCGAGATTGGAACAGGCTCACGAAACACGCAAGATGGGCAAACTGAAGGAGAATATCCATTTTATACTAGAGGACTTGAAGTTCTTCGTCTTGACAACTATGATTTTAATGAAACCGCAATAATAACTGCAGGTGATGGTGCAGGAGTCGGAAAAACTATACATTTCGCCTCAGGTAAATATGCATTACATCAAAGAGCATATAGAATTGTTGCAAACGAATCAAAATTATTGCCTAGATATTTATATTTTCACATGAAGAATTTCTTCTATGATTATATAATGAAAAGTTCTGTTTCTTCATCTGTGACTTCTGTTCGAAAACCAATGCTATACGCTTATCCTATTCCACTTCCTTCTCTCTCCGAGCAAGCCCGCATTGTCAGCATCCTTGACAAATTCGAGGCATTGGTAAATGACTTGAGTCAAGGTCTTCCAGCTGAGATTGCAGCAGTCAAAGAGCAATACGAGTACTATAGAAATAAACTTTTAACCTTCTGAAAATATGGCAATATTGACCGTCACCACTAAATTATTGAATCAAACACTGGATGGACCTCGTATCATTGATATGGGATCTACAAAAACATGCCAGTGTTTTGTGATTCCAAGAGATAGTTCAATAGCAGATATTGTCAAAAGCCACGATGCGTTAAAAAGCTATGCTTACTATATGTTGCTTGGCAAGATAAATGGTAAAAATGCTGTATATGTTGGCCAGACCAATGACTTCACAAATCGAGTAATAGACCATAAGGTCAAAAAAGAATTTTGGGATACTGCACTTGTGTTTGTGTCTAAGGCTCACGCCATTTATCAAAGTGAGGTCTCCTTCCTTGAATATCTCGGATGGAAATCTGTGACTGATGCTAAAAACTATCAGGTAGAAAATTCAAAACCTATTCTTGAACCAAGTGTACCACAATCTACCAAAGATGATATGGAACTCTTCTTTGAAGAGATACAATTCATTGCAAGATTCTTTGGTTGTGAAGCCTTTGATACACCTAAGAAATTAGTTTCTCTTCCAATGAATCTTTATCACATCAAAAGTGATACAAAGCATGTAGATGCATCGCTTGAGATAGTTGGTTCAAAGTACATCCTTCATGCTGGTAGTCTAATCAGTCCTGATACTGCACCCTCTATTCAGCCATACGCGCAGAAAAGCCGAACTGCAATTATCGCTAAACAGGTCAAAAAGATAAACCCAACTCGTTGGGAAGTCCAGTCTAATATTGAATTTGATTCACCTAGTGCTGCTTCTGTCTTTGTACAAGGTCGCAGTTCTAATGGTTGGGCTGATTGGAAGAATAACCAAGGCCAGACCTTAGGCGAAGCCACAAATCATACCCCAGGAGTAGTGACACCAAAGAAGAAGTAAATCAATTAGCTTTAATCTTAATATGAAAGACAAGAAAGTATTTATCATCGGAAATGGTTTTGACCTCTCGCTTGGTTGGAAAACTAAATATTCTGATTTTGCAGCAAGTGTGTTTTGGCCGTTTGCAACCTCTGTTGATTTAGATTCCTCGTTAGCAAATCATTTGTATCATGCAAAAAACACGGAAAAGTGGCTGGATATTGAAAACGAATTGTTTAAATATGCGCATTCAAAAAGAAATAATGATTTACCATCAATATTGACAACCAATACAGACGGTGATAAAAAAGACTTTAGATTATTAAAAGAAAAATTATTCTCATATTTGAAAAGTCAGCAGAGTGAACAGATAAAAGAAGATTCCCCTGCAGCCAAAGTATTGTCTGCTGTTATTTCAAATGGATTTTTTAATGATTTCTATTCTTTTAATTATACTGATTTGAATTCCATTTGCCGTAAATTAGAATGCTCTGAGATTTCTGTTAATTATGTTCACGGGTCTATCGAAAATAATGATATCATTTTAGGCATAGATGACCATAAAGAACATGAAGTTATTTCTGATTACGACTTTTTATATAAAACATTCGATAAAAACTATCCTTCAGTACCAATTAAATTTGCACTTCAAGATGCAAACGAAGTGGTATTCTTTGGTCATTCATTAGGAAATGTAGATTATCATTATTTTCAGGATTTCTTTAAGACTCAAAGCAGTCTGAACTTACGCCAAGAGGATAGCGTGATAATTACTATATTTACATTCAATGATGAATCAAGAATCGATATATTAAGACAAATTAGAAAGATGAATGGTCAAAACACGCTTTCTAGTCTCTATCAAAATAATTGCTTCCGAATTATTTGTACAGATGGGAAAGATCCGAAAGATGCAGAATGGATGGCAGACTTCTTTTCTCGTCTCGATTCCGAAAATATAATAAACAGCATTATATTAGATTGATGAAATCTTCCAATGATCGACGAACGCTATAAACTCATCGTAGAGAATGTCAACTCGAATAACAATCGCAACAAGTTATTGACCTTTGATAAAAAGTCGTAAACAATATGGCTATAGAAGGCAATAGTAATAGAAAAAATTAAAAACAAAAATAGACCCATATGGCCATAGAGGATCATAAAGTACTAAAAGCGGGAGCTCGATGGCAGGATCTGAGACTCTACAAGAAGTCAGATACGCTGTATCAGTTTACCGTGGTCTTTTGCCATAGGTTCCTACCTCCCTACGGCGACCGTACCGTCGATCAGATGGTGCAGGCAGCACGATCGGGCAAACAGAATATCGTAGAGGGCTCTGAGGATGGCAAGACATCGACCGAAATGGAACTGAAACTCATCAATGTGGCCAGAGCCAGCATCGGTGAGCTGAGAGAAGATTACAAGGACTATCTCATAGCTCATAACCTCTCTGTATGGGATGCTTCGCAAACCCAATATCAGGAGATTCAGACCTTCACCAAGAGCTATCTGGAGTGGAAAGACTACGAGCCTCAAGCACAGACCTGGAGTGCCGAAGAGATGGGCAATATAGGCCTCACGCTTTGCTATCAGATGGATACGATGCTCAATCGCTATCTGAAACTGCTGCAGGAGCGCTTCGTAACCGAGGGTGGCATCAAGGAGCGAATGTATGCAGCCCGCACCGGTTATCGAAAGGAGCAAGAGGAGCACCTTAAGCAATTGGAGGCTGAGAATGCCCAACTCAAGCAGCAACTATCTGATGCCCTCGAAGCCAACCGACAGTGGCAAGCCGCCTACGAGGATCTGAAACAGCGCGCCCTAACCAAGATTGGCGAGCTCCAGCAAAAGCTGGATAGCGATGGATAGCGATGGATGGCAATGGATAACCATGGATGGCAATGGATGGCGATGGATAACCATGGAAATCCATAGTAATCCATAGCAATCCATATCCCCCCATAAAAAAACAGATAATTATGATCGACGAAAGATATAAACTCATCATTGAGAATGTCAACTCAACTGTTGTGACTGCTTACAAACCGCAGCCACGGCAGAGTACGTCTTATCAGAGCGAGGCTGAGCTGGAGGCTGCTTTCATCAGGCAGCTGGAGGCACAGGGCTATGAATATCTGCAGATACACACCGAGCAGGAGCTGATTCAGAACCTCCGCACTCAGCTGGAGAAGCTGAACCAATATCAGATGTCGGATGATGAGTGGAAGCGCTTGTTTACTACCTGCATTGCCAACGGCAAGGATGGCATTACAGAGAAGACTCGCATCATTCAGGAGGATCATGTGCAGAACCTGACGCTTGACAACGGCACGGTCAAGAACATCAAGTTCATTGACAAGGACAATGTGCATAATAATTCGCTGCAGGTAATCAATCAGTATAATGACCAAGACCCCCTCTTATCCCAGGCCCCCCTCTCATCCCCCTTAAAGGGGGAAGATAGTACCCGCCAACATAGATACGATGTGACTATCTTGGTCAATGGTCTTCCTTTGGTCCACATCGAACTGAAGAGGAGAGGAGTGAGTCTGAAAGAGGCATTCAATCAGATCAACCGCTACAACCGCGAATCGTTCTGGGCAGGTTGCGGACTCTATGAGTTCGCGCAGATTTTCGTCATCAGCAACGGTACAGAGACAAAGTATTATAGCAACACTACGCGCGATGCCCATGTCAACGAGGCCAAGAAGAATGCCAAGGCTGGCAAGCAGCAGACATCGCACAGCTTTGAGTTCACTTCCTATTGGGCAGATCGCGAGAACAAGACCATTCGCGATCTGGTGGATTTCACCGCTACCTTCTTTGCCAAGCACACTATCCTGAATGTACTGACCAAATATTGCATCTTTACGAGCGAGAAACTGCTGCTCGTGATGCGTCCGTATCAGATTGCTGCCACCGAATCGATCATCAGCCGCATCGACATCTCGACCAACTACAAGGACTACGGCACGCTGAAGGCTGGTGGCTATGTGTGGCACACCACAGGCTCGGGCAAGACCCTGACGTCGTTCAAGTCGGCTCGTCTGGCCAGCAATCTGCCATACATCGACAAGGTGCTGTTTGTGGTGGATCGCAAGGACCTGGACTATCAGACCATGAAGGAGTATGACCGCTTCGAGAAAGGTGCTGCCAACTCGAACCGTTCGACCACCGTACTGGCCAAACAGCTGGGCGACCCAAATTCGCGCATCATCATCACCACCATCCAGAAGCTCTCTACCTTCATCAAGAAGAACAAGGAGCATGAGGTCTATCAGAAACATGTGGTCATGATCTTCGACGAGTGCCACCGCAGTCAGTTCGGCGAGATGCACATGGCCATCACGAAGAAGTTCAAACGGTATCACATCTTCGGATTCACAGGCACACCGATCTTCCCAGCCAATGCCGGTACTGCCAAGAACCCGAACCTCGTCACCACCGAGCAGGCTTTTGGCGACCGTCTGCACATCTACACCATCGTCGATGCCATTCGCGACGAGAATGTCCTGCCTTTCCGCATCGACTATGTCACCACGATGAAGAATGAGAAGGAGATTGCCGACGAGAAGGTCTTCAACATCGACCGCGAAAAGGCTTTCGCTTCGACGGAACGCATCGAGAAGGTGGTCAGCTATATTCTGGAGCACTTCAACCAGAAGACCAAGCGCAACGGCAAGGCATACGTCTTCAACAAGCTGCAGAACATCGCAGAGATGGCGAAGACAAAGAGCGACAAGACCGAGAAGAAGAACAAGGTGCGTCTGTCGGGCTTCAACAGTATCTTCGCCGTGGCAAGCATTCCTGTGGCCAAGCAATACTATCTGGAGTTCCAGAAGCAGATGGCTGCGCTGGTTCCCGATCAACGTCTGCGTATCGCTACCATTTACAGCTATGGCGCCAACGAGGATGTGGATGACATGGGAGGCTTTGATGATGAGAACTCTGACGACACCTCAGGTCTCGATCAGTCAAGTCGCGATTTCCTGGAGCAGGCCATCGCTGACTACAACCAGATGTTCGGCACAAACTACGATACCAGCTCCGAGAAATTCCAGAACTACTACAAGGATGTCTCGCTGCGCATGAAGAACCGCGAGATTGACCTGCTGATCGTAGTCAATATGTTCCTCACAGGCTTCGATGCCACTACGCTCAATACGCTTTGGGTGGATAAGAACCTGCGTATGCACGGACTTCTGCAGGCCTATTCGCGCACTAACCGCATTCTGAATAGCATCAAGACATTCGGTAACATCATCTGTTTCCGTAATCTGGAGAAGGCCACCAACGATGCCATTGCCCTGTTTGGCGACAAGGAGGCTGGCGGCACGATCGTCATTCATACCTTCGAGGATTATTACAAGGGTTATGAGGATGAAGGTGGCGAATGGGTAAAGGGCTATCTGGAACTGATGCAGGAACTGCTCGACAAGTTCCCGCTGGGCAAGGAGATCGTGGGCGAGAGCCGAGAGAAGGAGTTTATCCGTCTGTTCGGTGCCATACTCCGTGCCACGAATCTGCTTACGACCTTCGACCAGTTTGAGACTGTCGAGCACCTTGCTGACCGCGATTTCCAGGACTATCTGAGCATCTACAACCGCCTGTATGAGAAGTATCGTGGACAGAACAATGGCGAGTCAACCAACGTGAATGATGACATCGAGTTTGAGATGGAACTGGTGCGCCAGATTGAGGTGAACATCGACTACATCCTTTTCCTGATTGCTCAGTTGCACGATAAGAATACGAAGGATGGCGAGTTAATCATCAAGATTCGCAAGTCTATTGAGTCGAGCCCGGACCTCCGCAACAAGAAGGAACTGATTGAGAAGTTCATCGACGATCTCAATCCGAACGACGAGGTGACCACCGCCTGGCAGCAATATGCAGAGCAGAAGCGCAAGGAGGAGCTTGACCAGATTATCAGCGATGAGCGACTGAAACCGGAACAGACCTACGAGTTTGTCCGTACCTGCTTCGAAGAGGGTGAGATCAAGGAGTCTGGCACAGACATCACGAAGATTCTACCTCCGATGCCACTGTTCTCAAAGGGTGGAGAGCGTGCCGCGAAGAAAGACAATGTACTGCGCCGCCTGAAGGACTTCTTCGACAAGTATTTCTCCATCACTCGCAGTTTCTTCGATAGTGAGGATGATTCTCCAGCCATCCAACCTAAGAAATATAAGTTAGAGGATCTCCCAGATCGAATGGTGGCAGATAATGATTATGAGAGTTCAAACTAATGCGTGAAAGAGGATTTAAAACGAAGAAACGCCCTCAAGGAACAACTTAAATCGTTGTACTTTAAGGGCGTTGGTCTTTGTGATCCGATGCGGATTCGAACCGCAGACCGACTGCTTAGAAGGCAGTTGCTCTATCCAGCTGAGCTATCGGACCAAACCATTCGTCGGGAAGTAGGGATACTTGACCCGAAAAACGGCGCAAAGATAGTATATTTGGGGGATTTATCCAAATAATTTTTCAAAAAAGTTCATTTTTAGGTGGAATAGTTGGCCATTTTCGGATTTTTTGATTATCTTTGCAGTCAAATTTGTAGATTATATATTGAAGCTTATAAAAAATTAAGATATGAAACTGTCTATTCCTGTATTGCTGCTCACCGGTTATCTGGGTAGTGGAAAAACCACTTTGGTCAACAAGATTCTCTCGAACAAAAGAGGTATCAAATTCGCAGTTATCGTTAATGATATCGGTGAGGTGAACATCGATGCCAGCCTCATCCAGAAAGGTGGCGTTGTTGGTCAGAGCGACGATAGTCTTGTTGCCCTTCAGAATGGCTGCATCTGCTGTACATTGAAGATGGATTTGGTTCAGCAGCTGATGGATATTACCAACCAGGGCCGTTTCGATTATATTGTGATCGAGGCTTCGGGTATCTGCGAGCCAGGACCAATCGCACAGACCATCTATAGCATTCCTCAGGTAGTGCCAGAGAAGGTAACCGAGGCAGGTTTGCCTGTGTTGGATTGCATTGTGACTGTGGTCGATGCCCTTCGCCTGAAGGACGAGTTCGGTTGCGGTCATAACCTGATGGATAAGAATCTCGGCGAGGAAGATCTCGAGAATCTGGTAATCCAGCAGATTGAGTTCTGTAATATGATTCTCCTGAATAAGGCAAGCGAAGTCACCAAAGAGGAATTGACCCGTATCCGAAAGATTATTGCCGAGATCCAGCCAAAGGCTAAGATCATCGAGACAGACTATTGTGAGGTGGATCTCGACACGATCATCAATACCCGTATGTTTGATTTCGATGCTGTTGCAACTTCAGCCAAATGGATACAGGAGGTAGAGAATTATGATGGTCATGACGACGAGGATGATGACGATGACGAAGATGAGCATGAACATCATCACCACCACCATGACGAAGACGAAGACGATGACCATGACGATGACGAAGACGAGGAGTGCCCAGAGTGCCACCACCATCATCACCATGGCGAGGAATGTCATTGCGGTTGCCATCATCACCACCATCATCACCACGGTAATGAAGAGGAGG
The DNA here is from genome assembly GCA_045627865.1 of Bacteroidales bacterium. Taxonomy (GTDB): domain Bacteria; phylum Bacteroidota; class Bacteroidia; order Bacteroidales; family UBA3663; genus Liminaster. The sequence goes on along the minus strand of JAZQOK010000037.1, from coordinate 95,656 downwards.
GCGAAGCCGAGGAATATGGCATCGGTACCTTTGTCTACATGCGTCGCGAGCCTTTGAACCTGAGCCGCTTTGATGAGTTCGTTGCCCGCAAGTGGCCGAAGTCCGTCATCCGTTGCAAGGGTATGTGCTATTTCAGTGATGAGCGTGATACCTGTTATGTGTTCGAACAGGCAGGACGTCAGGTCAATCTGCGTAATGCAGGACGATGGTATGCAACCATGCCACAGGCAGAACTTGAAGCTCAGTTGGCCGTCGATCAGCAGTTGCAGCGTGACTGGGATGAGACCTATGGTGACCGTATGCAGAAGATCGTCTTCATCGGTCAGCACATGGATAAGAAGGCTATTATCCAGGCCCTCGACGAATGTCTTGAGGTGTATTAAATACCAGGATCAGAACTAAAACAAAGAAAGCTCCCCGACGGGAGCTTTCTTGTTCTGTATATATCAACCTGTGATGATTCTTTCGCCAAGTTCTTTGTCGAACAGGCGTTTGATCTCGGTAAGTCGGGTGAGCTCTTGCATTACTTCAATCGAACATCCAGGTATGCGTAGCTGTTGCTGGAGATCTTCAATCTGCATGCGGAGAATACACTCCTTGAGTTCGAGCAGGGCGCGGGGAACGGCATCTTTCAGTTCCTCTTCGTTCCTGGCTATTCCGAGTGCTTCGTTCCGATCTTCTGCCAGATCCAAGGCTGTCTTGTTGACATCTGGGTCGGTTTGCGAGGTAAAGAATCGGATGCTGTTAAACTCTGCTTCTGGATCAGAAGAGCCTTCGTAGGCTAATTGCAGCATTCTGGCATAAAGCGGATGGTGGAACTCGATTCCCTCTTGCGACAGATCGGAACCGATGAAGTCTACGACACGCCAGGATTCTTCCTGTTTCAGTCCGTTCTCGTCGACGTACGAGAATGGGAAATATTCTCCACCATAACGTACCAGATAACGGATCAGATTGCGTTCGAAGCGATCGGTCGGTAGACCTTGGTAGGTGTTGGTGAGAGGGGAAGGAGCAGGTGCGGGCGCCGATGGTGCAGGAGAGGGTTGAAGGGAATCGGAATCCGTAGCTTCGGCCACTGGTTCTGTTCCTTCTTCTTCGTTGGCGTTCGCTCTTGCCTCTTCGCGCTTGGCTTCGATCTCCATGCGACGCAGTTCGTTGGCGTAGTTGCTGTTGCGCTGCTGCTGGATGGCCTGCAGGATGTTTATCTCAGGAACATTGAGCAGTTGTGCAATCTCGCGCTGATAAACGCCCGAAAGGATGGTGTCGTCGATAAGTGCAATACTCTGCACGATGTTCTGGAGAACCCAGGATTTCTTTTGAGGGTCACCGTGTGCATCCCGTAGCAGCATCTTGGCCTTATAATCGATGAAGTCCTGTTCGTGTGTGTCGAAGAACTGCTGCAACTCTTCGGTGGTGTGTTTGCGGCAGAAACTGTCCGGATCATCCCCGTCCGGGAAGAGCAGAAGCTTGACCTTCAGACCTTCGAGCAACAGAAGGTCGATGCTCTTGAGCGAGGCACGGATACCGGCTTCGTCGCCATCGAACATCAGAGTGACATTCTTGGTGAATCGCTGAATGATACGAATCTGGTTCGTGGTCAAGGCTGTACCTGCCGATGCAACTACATTTTCGAAGCCGGCTTGCGACATACTGATCACATCCACGTTGCCTTCGACGATATAGCATTTGTCGCGGTTGGCAATCTCCTTCTTGGCCTGATAAATTCCATACAGCATGTTGCCCTTGTGGTAGATGGTCGACTCCGGCGAGTTGACATACTTCTTGAAGGCATGGTCGACACGCTGCAAGATTCGTCCACCAAAGGCGACAGGCTTGCCTGATAACGAGATGAATGGGAAGATGACTCGACCAGAAAAACGGCAGGTTGGTGTGCGCGATGGGTCATCGCCATAGCATAGACCGACACCCTCTTTGACCTCAGCCGTCGGATCGAGCAGGAGGCTGCGCTTATGGCCCGCCTTGATGGCCCGTTCGGCAAAGTTCGTCTTCGACTCGAGCGCGTAGCCCAGATGGAAGCGTTTGATGGTGGCATCCTGCAGACCGCGTTCGTAGAAATAGGTGAGACCTACATTTCGTCCCTCTGCCGTATTGTAGAGATCCTCCTCGAAGGTTGCCATGGCAAACTCATTGAGGTGAAGCATCTCCTCGCGAGCCGCCATATTGGCTTTTTCGGCATCGGTCATCTCTTTCTCCTGGATTTCGATGCCATATTTCTTGGCAACCCAACGGAGCGCTTCCAGATAACCGATCTGCTCGTGTTTCATGATGAAACCAATCGGATCTCCACCTTCGTTGCAGGAGAAGCACTTGCAGACATTCTTGGCGGGCGAGACATAGAAAGATGGGTTCTTGTCGGAGTGGAACGGACAAAGGCCAACATAGTTTTGTCCACGTCTGCGCAATGAAACGAAGTCCGACACCACATCCAGAATCTGGGCGGTGTCGCGGATCTTATCTATGGTCTGCTGATCAATCATATTAGAAGCCCCTTTCCCCAAACCCTTTCCCCGGTCCGGGGCAAGGGAGTGTTTACAAAAGGAGAACGAAAATTATGTATTGTTGCTATTTTTGAGAAAGCAGGTTGGCTGCTTGTTTCTATATACTCCCTTGCCCCGGACCGGGGAAAGGGTTAGGGGCTTTGAGTCTCACCGTGAGGTCAATAAACTCCTGTACCGAAACCTGCTCGGCACGTTTGTCGAAGAAGGGTTCTGCCAGGATGGCGTCTGCCTGCTCCGGTTGCCATTCGTGAATGAGCAGGCGGAGACAGTTGCGTAGCGTTTTGCGACGCATACCAAAGGCATTCTTGACGAGTGTGCGCAAATCCTTTTCGGCGCAAGGTAGTTCCTTGACGTTGTTGCGTACCATCTTGATGACGGCACTCTGAACCTTCGGCGGTGGATTGAAGACGTGGTTGCCCACAGTAAAGCAATACTCGATGTCATACCATACCTGAACAAGTACGGAAAGGATGCCGTATGCTTTCGATCCTGGCTTGGCCGACATACGCTCTGCGACCTCCTTCTGTATCATGCCACTGCAACAAGGAATCTGGTCGCGGTAGTCAACCACTTTGAAGAAAATCTGGCTCGAGATGTTGTACGGGTAGTTTCCGATGAGACAGAAAGGTCTGTTGCCAAATACCTCGTCCGATGCCAGGTCCAGCTTGAGGAAATCTGCCTCGATGATGCGCTTGTCCAGGGTCGAAGGGTAGTGCAGTCGGAGGTATGAAACGGATTCACCATCCAGCTCCACGACCTTCAGATTGTACTGCTTTTCGATCAGGAATTGGGTGAGTACACCCATGCCCGGACCAATCTCCAGACAGGGGATCTGCTGCTCGCCCGGAAGACAATATTCACGTACAGTATCTGCGATCTTTTCGGCAATGGAAAGATCGGTCAGGAAGTGCTGCCCGAGGTTCTTTTTAGCGCGCACTTTGTCGTCGAAATCCATGTGGACTTCTTCGCTTCGCTTGGCTCTTTGAGTATATTTGGCTTTGTTCATGCGTGCAAAGATAGGACATTTTTGCCAAGTGTGTAAGTATTTTCGAAGGTTTTTCTGCATATTTCGTTGATTTTTCTCCAAAAATACATTTTTTGTCACAAAAAGAACGGATTTCTCGGACAAATTAATTATCTTTGCACACACTTGTTCTAATTAGTAAAAAGTATTTGACGTCAAAATATACAACATGAAAAAACTTTTGTTGATCTGCATAAGCTGCATGGCAAGCCTGGTTCTTGCAACCGGAGCCCGTTCCGAAAGCGTGTTCGTTTCGGAAGAGGACGTTCATGCCAATCATCAGCAGTTCTTGACAGGCGCCCGTACCTACTTCGCTCAGTTGATGGCCGGACAGGAGCACCGTTTCAATACGGTCATGAGTTCGGTCGATGCCTATATAGACTTCTTCGCCAGCCAGGATTTCACATCGCTTCCGGATTGGGAGCTTACCATCATGGATATGGTCAAGGAGGGGCGTTTCACAGATGCGATTGAACGCTATGAGACCCACGAGATGGTCAAGGAATATTCCAGCGATGCTATTCCTTTTGATTGCGTGGAGCGTTATGTGATGCTGTTGCAGTTGTCGGGTGTACGTTCCAACTCGATGCGAGGACTGGATGTGCTGCGTTCTATCTGTGAGCGCGATACTGCCTCAATGGCTCCATTGAGAGTGCTGGTGGGATTGTGCGTGGATCTGCGTCTGCATAATATGGCCGATGAGTATCTGACCCTTTATCAGGAACGAGCTCAGGGTGATGCCAAGAAGATCGCTGAAATTTATGGATGGCGTTCGCTGGTGCTGAACCGTCGAAACCGTCCGAACGAATCATTGACTTTTGCCCGTAGTGCAATTGCCATGTACGATAGTTTGACGCGCGTGACCAATAATCCTTATTATCAGCTGTTGAACAAAGCCCGTGTGCATCAGGCATTGAGCCGTATCTACTACCGCATGGAGAATCAGGGTGCCAGTGTGGCTCATATCCGTGCCTGTCGCGATTGCTATGCCAAAGAGTCGGAACGCGTGAATGGCGGCTGTCTGACCGAGCGTCTGCGTACACTTTATAACCTGGCTCCATTGGCAACCGATCAGGGAGCATTCTTCCTGGCCGATTCCATCTATACGGAAATCGACGAACTGGGCAGCTGGCTCTTCGAAGGTAGTGAGGCAAAACAGAACCAGTTCCTCTTCAATTCACTCCGTCTGCGAGGCTTGGCTTGCTATCGCGTCGGAAAGATCGAGGAGGCCCGTACTTTCTTCATGAAGGCTGACGAAGTATTGCAGAAACTCGAAGAGGAATCTCCGGGTCAGAACGTCGAGAACTATCAGAACCTCTATTTCAATATGGCTTCGCTCTATTACGCCGAAGGAAATATCCAGAAGGCACTCGAGATGGACCGTGCTGTACTCCAGATGGTGCTTGTAGATAAAACCCACGATGCCCGTCGACATCAGGTGGATCTTGGCTACTGTTATAAGTATATCGGTAACTGTTTGTGGGCTTTAGGCTACGAGAAGTACCTCGGTTCAAAACAGAAGAAGACCAAGGAGGTAACCCGCTTCTATACGGAGGCCATGGAGAATTTCGCGATGGCTATGCAGTGTAACTCCCGTGACAACGAGGCTGCCTCAAAATATAATCTGGCACAGCTGATCATCTCCGGCATGGAGAAACCGATGGCAATGCCTAAGAACTTTGATAAATAATAATCACAAATAATATTTACTGAACAATGTTAAGAATTGCAATTCAATCCAAAGGCCGTCTGTTCGAGGACTGCATGGATCTGCTCAAAGAGTCTGGCATCAAGTTGAGCAATGCCAAGCGTACCCTTCTCATCCCATCAAGCAACTTCCCGATCGAGGTGCTTTACTTGCGCGATGACGATATTCCAGAGTGCGTTGCCAATGGTGTTGCTGATATCGGTATCGTAGGTCTCAATGAGTTCAAGGAGCGTCAGAAGGATGCCAAGATCGTGAAAGAACTCGGTTTCTCAAAGTGCCGTCTTTCGTTGGCTATTCCACAGCTCATTGACTATCCAGGTATTGAGTGGTTCAATGGAAAGAAAATCGCTACCAGCTATCCTGGTATCTTGCGTGAGTGGTTGGATCAGAACAACCTCAAGGCTGACATCCATGTGATTACCGGTTCGGTAGAGATTTCTCCTAACATCGGCTTGGGCGATGCAATCTTTGATATTGTCTCTTCGGGTTCAACCCTCGTCAGCAACCGTTTAAAGGAGGTTGAGGTTGTCGTTGAAAGCCAGGCTGTGCTGATTGCCAACAACAATCTGGAAGCCGAGAAGCTCGAGGTTCTTGATGAACTGATGTTCCGTTTCGATGCTGTTCGTTCGGCCGAGGACAAGAAATATGTCATGATGAATGTTCCTGATGCTTCGATCGAGGCAGTTCTGGCTCTCCTTCCTGCATCGAAGGCTCCAACTGTTATTCCATTGGCTACCACAGGCTGGCACAGCATCCATACTGTTATCAAGGAGAAGACTTTCTGGGAGTTGGTAGGCAAACTCAAGGCTTGTGGTGCAGAGGGCATTCTGGCTTTGAACATTGAGAAGATGGTATTGTAGGACCCTTCCCAGCCCTCCCTTTGGGGCGGGAGATTCTACTTTACACATTACTCTTTACACATTACTCTTTGAAGTATGAAAACTTTTCTATATCCAGATCGTAAGGAGTGGCGCGACATTGTTAAACGTCCCACTTTCGATAATTCACAGCTCCGGGATCTGGTAGCAGGTCTCTTGCAACAGATTCGTGAGGGAGGCGACAAGGTCCTTCGTGAACTGGAGGCTAAATTCGATCACTGCCAGTTGCTGGATTTGCAGGTGAGCGCAGCGGAATTCGATGAGGCCAAGAAGCTGATCGCACCAGAATTGGCCCAGGCCATCGACAATGCTTATCACAATATCGCAGCCTTCCATGCATCGCAGAAGTTCGAAGGTCAAAAGGTGGTAACACAGCCTGGTGTCGTGTGCTGGCAGAAGAGCATCCCGATCGATAAGGTGGGCCTTTATGTGCCTGGTGGTACAGCCCCTCTCTTCAGTACCGTGCTGATGCTGGCTATTCCTGCCAAGATCGCAGGTTGTCGTGAGATCGTGCTCTGTACTCCTCCGAATGCTGAGGGTAAGGTAAATCCAGCCATCCTGTATGCTGCAACCGTAGCAGGTGTTACCAAGGTCTACAAGGTAGGTGGTGTTCAGGCCATCGGAGCGATGGCATACGGAACAGAATCCGTGCCTAATGTCTATAAGATCTTCGGTCCTGGCAACCAGTTCGTACAGATGGCCAAGCAGTTGGTTTCCTTGCGCGACGTTGCTATTGATATGCCTGCCGGTCCTTCGGAGGTATGTGTAGTTGCCGACAAGGAGGCTGATCCTGCTTATGTGGCATCGGACTTCCTCTCGCAGGCTGAGCATGGTGCCGACAGTCAGGCTATTCTGGTTACTGACAGTGAAGATCTGGCAAAGCGTTTTGAGGTTGTCATGGACGAACAGCTGGCATTGCTGAAACGTCAGGAGCTGACCCGCAAATCGCTTGAGCATAGCAAGGTCATTGTGTTGCGTAATCAGCAGGAGGTAATGGAACTGGTTAATGAATATGCCCCTGAGCATCTTATTCTGAACACCTCGAACTATATGGAATTGGCCGAGCAGGTACGAAATGCAGGCTCTGTCTTTTTGGGTCCATTCAGTCCGGAGTCTGCCGGCGATTATGCATCGGGAACCAATCATACCCTTCCGACCAATGGTTATGCCAAGGCATACAATGGCGTGAACCTCGATAGCTATATGCGCAAGGTTACCTTCCAGGAACTTTCGGCAGATGGTCTCCGTTCGTTGGGTCCAATCATTGAGGTGATGGCTCAGAATGAGCAGCTGGATGCGCATAAGAATGCCGTCAGCGTTCGCCTTAAGAACTTATAATCTCCAACAGTTGAAATCAATTGGAAATCAATTTTATGGAATTAAAGAATCTTTTAAGACCCAATATATTGGCACTTGCACCTTACTCTTGCGCACGCGATGAGTTTAAGGGTGAGGCAAGTGTCTATATCGATGCTAACGAGAGTCCTTATCAGAACGGACTGAACCGTTATCCGGATCCACGTCAGTGGCAGGTTAAGGAGTTGCTGGCTCCGATGAAGGGCGTTCGCAAGGAACAGATCTTCTTGGGCAATGGTTCGGATGAGGCCATTGATCTGGTGTATCGTATCTTCTGCCGTCCGGGTGTCGACAATGTTGTTGCTCCTGCACCAACCTATGGTATGTATCAGGTTTGTGCCGAGATCAACGATGTGGAGTATCGTGCCGTACCGATGGTGCCTGAGACCTACGCTCTCGATATTGAGGCGATGGCCAAGCAGGTTGATGATCATACCAAGGTTATCTGGGTATGCTCTCCAAACAACCCTTCGGGTAATGCTTACAGCCAGGAGGAGCTTGTCTCTATCCTGAAGCGTTTTGCCAACCAGATTGTTGTGATCGACGAGGCTTACATCGACTTCTCTTCGATTCCTTCGATGACAACTATGCTGGCAGAGTACGACAATCTGATTGTTCTTCAGACTTTCTCGAAGGCTTGGGGTCATGCAGCTATGCGTCTGGGCATTGCTATGGCATCGGAGGAGATTATTTATTACTTCAACAATGTCAAGTATCCATACAACGTCAATGAGTTGACACAGCAGCAGGCAATCAAGGTGTTGAAGGATGTCAAGAAGAAGGAGCGTCAGGTTGAAGAAATACTTGCCCAGCGCGAGATTCTGAAGAACCTGCTGGAATCGGTGCCTTGTGTAGAGAAGGTTTATCCATCGGATGCCAACTTCCTCTTGGTACGCGTGAAGGATGCGAATGCAACCTACAAGTATCTGCAGGAGCAGGGCATCATTGTCCGCAATCGCCATAAGGTACAGCTCTGTCACAATTGTTTGCGTATTACCGTGGGTACTCCAACCGAGAATGCTGAAACTTTTGAAGCGCTGAAGAAATTATGAAAAAGGTCCTTTTCATCGATAGAGACGGAACACTGATCGTAGAACCGCCAGTGACCGAACAGGTTGACTCGTTTGAGCAGTTGGAATTCTTGCCGAGAGTGATTCAGAATCTCTCGTTCATCCGTCATAAACTGGATTATGATTTCGTGATTGTCAGCAATCAGGATGGACTGGGTACACCCGCTAATCCTTTGGATCGTTTCACTGCCATCAATGATCTGATGCTGCGTGTGTTCCGTACCGAGGGGGTAGAGTTCGACGAGATGTACTTTGATGAGCACTCTTCGTCCGATAACCATCCGAACCGTAAACCTGGCACCGGTATGTTGACCAAGTTCATCGAGGGCAATGGTACCGAATATGATCTGGCAAACAGCTTTGTGATCGGTGATCGATTGACGGATGTCCGATTGGCTAAGAATCTCGGATGTAAGGGTATTCTTCTGGCTCAGAATGGAGATCCAGACGAATGTCGCGAATGGTTGCAGGAGGATGGCTTGATGAATGATTGTGCGCTCATTGCTGAGGGTTGGGATGATATTGCTGCATTCCTCTTCGCTGGCGATCGCAAGGCTGAGGTCACCCGTACGACCAAAGAGACCGACATCCATATTGCTCTCGATCTGGATGGAACCGGACGTTGTGATATCTCAACTGGGTTGGGCTTTTTCGACCACATGCTTGAGCAGATCGGTAAGCATTCTGGCATGGACCTGACCATTCATGTGAAGGGTGATCTTGAGGTCGATGAACATCACACCATCGAAGATACAGGCATTGCACTGGGCGAATGTATTGCTAAGGCTTTAGGCAACAAGCGAGGTATTGGCCGCTATGGCTTCTGTCTGCCAATGGATGACTGTCTGTGTCAGGTGGCTCTGGATTTCTCTGGCCGTCCTTGGTTGGTATGGGATGCGGAGTTCCATCGCGAAAAGGTAGGAGATATGCCTACCGAGATGTTCCTGCACTTCTTCAAGTCGTTCAGTGATGCTGCCAAGATTAATTTAAACATCAAGGCAGAAGGCGAAAACGAGCACCATAAGATCGAAGGGATCTTTAAGGCACTCGCTCGTTCGCTCAAGATGGCAATCAATCGCGATATCCATCATTTTGAATTGCCATCCTCTAAAGGTATGTTATAAAGATTGTAAGCGGTCTTGTTATTTCCCCCATTTGGAGAATGGATTACCAATCAAGTGGGAATTGTAATATCGCTTATCACCTGTGACCTCTTCGGCTATCCAGTCGGGGAGGTCTATTTTTGTCTCTTCGCTAGGAACTTCAATCTCGGCAACGACAAGTCCTTCGTTTTCGCCCAGAAAGACATCTATTTCCCATTTTAACTCACCCGCTGGTACAACATATCGGTACTTCTCGATCTGAGGCTTGGTACACATCAGTTCGAGCATCTGTGCCGCCTCCTCCTTGGGAATCTTGTATTCAAATTCGTGACGGGAGAATCCGACCGCTTTGTCCTTCATCGTCAGGTAGCCTTGTTCTCCTGCAATGCGAACACGTACGGTCATTCCATTCAGGGTTGGAATGTAACCCTGTCTGTAGTAGGTGCCTGCATCTCCGTCCATGCCTTTGGCCTTGGCTGCTTCTTGCTTGAATCGGTCAGATTTGACCAGAAACTTGCGCTCAATTTCCATTCCCATATATCTGTGCTTATGTTCAATCGGTTGCAAATATTGTCTAAATTTTGGCTAATTTTGTACAATTCTTGTAAAAATATATGTTGTGCAACACGTTTTTGCTATTTTCTTAGCTTAAAATTTGTCAATCTTGCAAAATATTGTTAACTTTGCATCGCTAAAACAGAAGAAATTTACTTTTCTAATGTTTTGCAAAACTTAATTAGAGAAACCATCTTTATAATCTTAAATTTTCCATATAAGAATAACACAGATAGTCCTAGCTCGCGAGAGTTGGGACTCTCATTTTTTTTGCATAAACGAAGCGGCTTGTAATTTCTTTGACGAACGCGAAATAAACGAAACAAGCGAAATTCTTTTTTTGTATAATATATTATTTTGTTTATTTTGATCTTTTCGCGTTCGTATAATAGATATGAAAATCCCCCCAGATTGTGGGGGGGATAATTTCGAGATTTAGCAAGGACGTGTTTTTGGAAGATTAAAGACATCCTGAACCTCCTTCATTGCAGCCTCTGTCATGCCATCTGGTTCGCTGCCCATGTTACGAGCGCACATGTAAATGTTTGCAGCCTTGCAGAGTACATCGGTCTGATCGAAAGCATCCATAATGTCCTGGCCAACAGCTACAGTACCATGCTTCTCCCAGAGGACAACGTCATGCTTCTTGATCTGCTCGAGGGTTGATTCTGCCAACTCGATGCCTGAAGGCATAGCGTAAGGAACAATGCCAATGCCCAGTGGCGCAAATGCGAGAGTCTCAGGAATCATGCTCCAAAGTACCTTGGTCATCTCGTCACCCTTCAGGAAACGCTGGATGTGGCTCATAGCTACGAGCTCAATTGGGTGGGTGTGGAGAGTTGCCTTGTAGCAAGAACCGGTCTCAAGGAGATAGTTCTGCAGTGCCAAGTGGGTTGGGAGCTCTGAAGTAGGAGCAACTGGGCAATCTGCGATAATCTCGTAAGAGGCGCAGTCGTCACAGATACGGATGATTGAACCATTCTGCATTGGCTCTTTAGCCAGATCGCGCATACGCTTGCCTGTACCCTTGCAATAGAAGTACTTGCCCTTGAGCTGTGGCAAAACCATGCCAATCTGCTTAACAGGGGCAATGGCCTTCATAGCCTTGCACTCATCGTCCATAAACTCAGTTACATTGACAGTGATGTTGCCGCCGTTACGCTCTGCCCATCCCTTCTGCCAGAGGTAGCCTGTTACCTCTGCAATCTGATCGACCACGGCCTTTAGTCCTGGACGACCATCGAGAATACTACTCATATATCAATATAAGTTATTAGTTAAAAGTTATAAGTTAGATGTTCTCACCATAGCGCTCGCGAGTAATCTGGTCGAGAGACTTGCCACGAGTGTTTGGCATGCCAATCAAACCAACGATAAGCGAAATAGCCAAAAGACCGAGCATGCACCATGCTGCGATGGTGAAGCCTTCGCCATTTTCTCCATAGATGAGAGTGAAGACGATGCCCCAAACTGCTGACAATCCACGAACGACGAAGAACATGAGACCCTGTGCTCCCGCACGGAACTTGGCAGGGAAGAGCTCAGAACCCCACAATGCGTAGAAGATCTGAACAGAAAGACCGCCTTCGATACCCCAAAGGATTGCGAATAACCAAAGACCCACCTGACCATTGACACCGATGGTTACAATGATGAGCCAGGCGCTGATTGCAAACAGCAGACCAAGCACGTAGATAATACGGTGACTGATTTTGTCGATCAAGAGAGATGCAATGTAGGTAACACCCACGATAATGAACCACTGCAGGAAGTTCATCAGGTTCGACTGTTCGTTCGATACTCCACCAGCAGATTCATAGATATGAGGCTGGAAGAAGCCCATGACAGATGCAACCAGATTCCAGGTGAGATAGATACAAGCCAGGAAGGCTGCGGTCTTAACTGCTGTCATATTGGTAAAGAGCATCTTGATGTTGTCCATAAGACTTGTTTTCTTGCCCTCTTCCTTCTGAGCCTCGAATTCTGCACTCTCTTCCAGATTGCGTTGCAGACACCAAGCTACAAGTGCAACGACGAACAGGGTGAAGAATACAACGCGGGAACTGAAGACAGCAACTGCATCTGCACCATTCTCACTCACGTTATACATGAATCCGGAAACCATACCATGGTTGTTCGATGCGGTTACGCCACAAAGGGCGGCAAAGTCCTTGATGATGAAGAACAGGTTGTCGTCGCTTGGGGCAAACAACATACCAAAGAGCAGGATGAACATAGGGCCAATGCCCCATGACATCTGCGAGATACAGATGTTTCGTCCTCGGTTGTTGTTGTCGGAACTTTCAGAGATGTAAGTCCACGATGCAGGTACACCGATACCGACCGAGATGCCAGTAAAGAGAAAACCTGCCAGCAGCATTGGGAAGTTGGTGGCAAACATGACGAGCAATACGCCGAACATGTAAACAAGCAGATTGTAGGTGAAGATGAACTTACGACCATACTTGTCTGCCAGGAAACCACCGATAATAGCACCGATGGCAGCACCCAGACAGTTTGCGCTGATGAAGTTCAGCCATCCGAGCTCTACCTCGCTCAAGCCGAGATATTTTTGCCACAAGGACAAACCACTGGCGCCGGCGACAATCGCGCCGGCATCCAGATAATTGTTGAGAGATACCGCAATGGTACTCTTCAAACTGCTATTACTTGCCATTTCGTATTAACGCTTGCTGGTTACGTTTGCAACGTACTTGTCGATATCAGCGATGAACTCCTGACCAACAGGAACATCATTCTTCAAGCAGAACATGTCGTAAACAGCCTGCCATGGCATAGCCTTCTGCTCCTCGATGAGGGCGAGAACCTTGTAGCCTTCGCCAGCGAGTTCGAGCTTGCTGATAGCCTCTTTTGGTTCGAGAAGGGCACGAAGCATACACTTCTGTGCTGCACGAGAACCGATAACATAAGCACCGATACGGTTGATTGAACCATCGAAGAAGTCCAAGCCATAGTGAACACGATCCAAGGCACCAGCGCGAACAATTTCGAAGAAGAGCTCCTGGGTCTGGTCGTCCATGATAGTAACGTGGTCTGAGTCCCAACGTACTGGACGAGAAACGTGGAGCATCAACTCTGGGAGGAATGGAAGCACTGCCGAAACCTTGTCTGCTGGAGACTCGGTTGGGTGATAGTGACCTGTATCGATGGTGAGGAGCTTGTTGTGCTGTGCTGCATAAGCTGTATAGAAATCGTGGCTACCTACGGTGAATGACTCGAGACCGATACCGAATACCTTGCCTTCGATACAATCCTTCATCATTGGCTGTTCCTTCTCGAAGATCTCGTCAAGAGACTTCTTCAAGGTGTTACGGTAGAGAGCGTGATTTACGCTGACATCCTTGCAACCGTCATGTACCCAAAGGTTCATGATACAAGGATCGTTCTGAGCCTTACCCATTTCGTTGGCAATATCGCGGCAACGCTTGGTGTGCTCAACCCAGAACTTGCGGATTGACTCATCTGGGTTTGAGAGAGTGAGACTTCCTGACTTTGGATGAGAGAATGAAGATGAGTTGAAGTCGAGGAGGGTATTGTTCTGCTTTGCCCAATCGATCCAGCTCTGGAAGTATTCAATGGTTACTTCGTCACGGTCTACGACCTTGCCCTGGAAGTCACCATAGATCTCGTGGAGGTTCAAGCGGTGATTACCTGGGATGAGGCTCTTAGCCTTGAGGATATCGGCACGGAGTTCATCGATGTTGCGAGCAGCACCAGGGAAGTCACCTGTTGACTGGATACCACCAGACATAGCACCAGCCTGTACCTCAAAACCCTTAACGTCATCTGCCTGCCAGCAGTGGAGAGAAAGATGGAAATTCTGCAACTGTTCGAGAACCTTGTCGGTATCGACACCAATTTCTGCATAACGGGCCTTAGCCAACTGATATGCCTGTTCGATCATTTCTGATTTCATGTTGTTTGTTATTGTTTACGGGTTAGTATTTTAATAGAGAATTTGAAATAAGTTTATCCTTCGATTTTCGAGTAGCGCTCGTATGCTTCGCTCCAAGCCTGCTGATCTTTTGGCTCATAGTGCTTGAGTTCGATTGCTTTGGCGATAAGAGCACGCATCTCCTGAATGTCCTTGACCTTGCCGAGTGCCTTGAACTGCATCATGATGTTGCCGATGGCAGTTGCTTCGGTAGGTCCGGTGAGTACTGGTACACCAAGACTGTTGGCTGTCCATTGGGCGAGGAGGGCATTCTGTCCGCCACCACCGATGATGTGGAGAACTTCGAGTGGGAAATCTGCCAACTCCTTTAACCAGCCGAATACGGTGCGGTAACGCAGAGCCAACGACTCCATGATCAAACGGGCTACCTGACTGTCATCCTCTGGCTTCTGCTGTCCGGTCTTTTCACAGAACTCGTCGATTGCCTTCAGCATTGATGGTGGATTGGCGAAACTGGCGTCATCCGGATTGATGAAACTGCGGAAGGCAGGAGCCTCCTGTTCCATCTTGGCCAGTTGAACGAAATCATAGTCTTTGCCCATGGCTTTCCATTCCTTACGACACTGCTCCAGAATCCACATACCGGTGATGTTCTTGAGGAAACGTGTAGTTCCCTCTACGCCACCTTCGTTGGTGAAGTTGAGTTCGTACGAACGGTTGTTGATGATAGCATCCTTCGATTCGATACCCATCAAGCTCCAGGTGCCAGATGAGAGGTATGCAAACTTTTCGTCCTTGGCAGGAACCGCAGCAACTGCAGAGCCGGTATCGTGGCCTGCGATGGCGATGACAGGAACGTCGTACCCGAAATCAACGACCTCCTTCTTGAGGTTGCCGATAATCTGGCCAGGCATGGTCATTGGTGGGAACTTCTTGATGTCTGCGCCTGCAGCCTCAATCAGCTCGGCATCAATCTGCTTGGTACGAGGATCGAGAAATTCTGCGGTCGAACAGATGGTGTATTCGCAGACTGCCTTGCCTGAGAGATAGAAGCTGACGTAGTCTGGAATGAAGAGATACTTGTCGGCCTGTTCGAATGGCTTGAAGTTCTCCTTGTGGCAAGCAAAAAGCTGGAACAGGGTGTTGAAGTTCATGAACTGGATACCTGTCTTCTGATAGATCTTCTCCTTTCCAACCTTCTGGATATATTCCTCCATAGCTGCGACAGAGTAAGGATCGCGGTAAGCGCGTGGCTCCTCGATCATCTTGCCCTCCTTGTCAACAAAGACCACATCAACGCCCCAGGTATCGACACCGATACCTTCGATCTTGATATCTTTGCGAGCTGCCAAATCCTTCAAACCTGCAACGACCTCACCGATCAGTGCGGTCATGTTCCAGTAGAATTTGCCATCATGATCTTTCTCCTGAATCGCATTTGGGAAGCGACGAACCTCTTCTGTCTCCAGAAGGCCTTGCTCGTTGATGCGGCTGATGATCATTCTGCCGCTGGTGGCGCCGAAATCAACGGCGCATACATAGTTCTTCATCTGTATAACGTGTGAGTTACTTTGTGAGTTTGTTTCTGCGTGCGAAGATACGAATAATTTTTTGAATCTGCCTAATTTTTAGCAGTTATTTTGCTTATATAATATAAATAATGAGAGAAAACCCACAATTTTGCCTGTTTTTTGATACTTTTTTTACCCTTACTGTCTATTTCAGGCTAATATAGAAGGGGCCCGTGAGTGTTCGATACTCGCTCGAATAGTCATTGTTCTCGTCGCGAAGTGAGAGCGTTTCGGCAATGAGTGGAGTGGCTCCACTTGGCAACGCAAAGGTTGTGATGCGACGTTTGCAAGGCTTCCCAACCTTCGTCAGGATATTCCATAGGTGAATAGGAGAGAGTCCTGCGAGAACGGCCTCTGTCATCACCTCCTGATCGTAGTTCATCGGGTGGATCAAAACGAGTCTTCCCTGTTCCGACAGACCTGTTCGGGCGCATTCCATAATCTGTTTCAGCGGTAAGGAATCTTTGTGTCTTGCGACGGCTCTTGCCTCGTCCTCGGGTTTTAGGGTTGCATTGTAGAAAGGCGGATTGCTTACAATCAGATTGTATTTGTTACCGGAAATCGCAAACCTCTCATCCCTGACCGCCATAAACACCTCCAAAGCCATGGCATGTACCTCGATCTTTTCACTCCACGGACTCTTGGCAACATTCTCTTGGGCCTGTTCGGCTGCATTGTGATCGATTTCGACAGCATCAATGTGGAAATCCTGTACGCCAGCGTTGCTCAATCTCTGTGCAATCATCAGGGCTACCAGTCCCGTTCCGGTACCGATATCCAATATTCGGTGAGGGGTGAGGGATGAGGGGTGAGGGATTATGGAGTCAAGCTCAGCCAAAGCACCGAGCAGGACCCCATCGGTGCCGATCTTCATCGCGCATCGATCTTGAGCTACGTCGAATTGTTTGAAGTGAAATATATTTTCCATAGCGCAAAGATACGCACTATTTTCTGATTCTCCAAATTTCCGCCTCATTAATTTTGCTGCGTTTTCTCTTCTATAGGATTATGATGAGGTCTCGATGAGGTCCCGATGAGGTCTCGATGAGGTCCCGATGAGACTTCGCTCCGAGACCGCTCTGTCTCCGCTCATTGACCGCTCATATTTTTAGGGCTGCTTCCTTCAAATCATTCTCTTCTTACATTGGTTGACTATTCTTCATTAATGGGGTTCGCATTTTCGTGTTTTGTAAAAACTTGACGATAGTTGATTGAAAATTTGTTTATGTCTCTCAAAATATGTATCTTTGCGCCGTAATCTGTGGAACATAGCTCTGTTCTGATTCAATAGGGGTGAAATAAATAAAATATAGATAAGATCATGTTGAAATACTTTGCGCTAATCATTCTCTTCCTTTGTTCTTGTAGCGAGGAAGATATTATTGATGGAATTCTTGACAATGCGGAGGAATTAATAACCAAAGATAATGAAACAGCTCGACATATACTCGACTCCATTCCTATTGATTGTCTTGATACCGAGGCTCTAATGGCTCGTTTTATCTTATTGGATACATATGGTAAATATAGACGTGCAGAAGAGGGTTGTAATGATTCTCTTATTGCTATTGCTTCAAATTACTATTCAAAGCATGAAAATGAGGAGTACAGTGGCGTGTCGTATTTCCTTCATGGTAGTATCCTTAATAAAGCAAACAAGAATGGCGATGCTTGCACATTATTGCAAAAAGCAGCAAAGTCAATAAATCCTAATAATCATTATCTGCTTGGACAGACCTACACACAACTATTCCTAATCTGTATGGAATCCAGAGATTTTGATGTATTGCGATATGCTGATTTGGCACTCTACCATTATGAACAAATGGACAATCCGCTCTACATACTAGATGCAAAAGTAAATCGAGGCATTGCTCTTATGCATAGTGATAGAAATCAGGAAAGTTTTGAACAATTGCAAGAGGCTAGGAAAGAATCTATTCTAAAGAAAGATACTTTTGAATTGATTAAGTGTAATCGTTTTTTGGCTGAAGTTGAGGTCGTGCTGAATATGTTTGATTCGGCAAAAGTACATATGGTCCAGGCAAGGGATGAATTTGGCTGGAACTATAATACTAGCGATTACGACATATTGGCAATGATCTACGCATATTGTGGAGATAAAGACAAAGCCATTTGTTGTCTTGATTCTGCAGAAAATTGTATGCGATTGCCTCATGAGACTAGATCTCATTATTTTACAAAATCCAAAATCTATCATTGGCTTCATGATGATTCGAATGCTTACCTTGCATATAAACAGTATCATCAAATATATGATTCAATCAGTTTTAGTATGCTCAAGCATTCCGTCCTTGTTGAACAACGAGATTTTGTTAAGGGACAATTAGATCAATCAGAGAATAGAGTTTACTTACTTTCTTATTTAATAGCTTCTTTATCTTTACTATTTGTAGTAACAATTAGCGCATTCTATGTTTACAAAAAGCAAAAGAACCAAATTATCAGTCAACTTAAGGAAGTATACCGATTAAAAGATGAAAATAAGCAGCAATTAATATATTGCATTAAACAAACAGAGCCAGTCCTTCACTTGAAGGAGTCGTTAGGAGGTACCTTTAAACTTCGAGATAAAGACTGGCAAGATCTTCACGCAGTTTTTAATGAAATGATTCCAGACTTTGAAATCAGGTTAAAAGAACATTCGCTCCTTTCAGAAACCGAGTGGAGAATTTGCCAATTGCAAAAGCTTGATTTTTCCACTAACGAAATAGGTGTACTTGTCAACAGAGCTCCAAATACGATATCTTCCACCAGTGCTAGACTTTATAAAAAAATACATCAAACCGATGGCGGTGCAAAGGAGTGGATAAATTATCTACACTCCATTTAGTTGATCGAATCTTGTTAATATGTAATAGGTTGCGCATCTCGCAAAAACTCGCATCATAAATTGAGAGTTTTTGCGAGATGTTTTATAGAGGATAATTCCTGAGTTTTTATTATCTTTGCCACACAAAACCAACTAACCAAAATTTAATTTTATTAATACAATGAAGAATTATCTATTATTCTTATTCACCTTTTTATGTCTCTGTCCATTGTATGCAAACGAAGACAACAATGGCAATGGTAGAGATAAAGACAATGTTCCTATTCGTCGATCTCCATCTCGGCCTAACCCCTTTGTTCTATCTTACACAGAGGATGGCCTTATCGTTTTCGTTTCAGATTTTGGGAATGAAGTAGTATTGTTAACTTTGATAGAAGAGTCATCTTCCGAAACACATTCGTATACTATTCCTTTAAATAATGGTGCAGCTGTTCTTGATCTTGAACTTACTGCCGGAGATTATACTGTAATAGTTTCTTTGGGCGATATTTGTTACATCAGTAGTGTAACTATATAATTATAATTGTACGGAAAGACGTTTACTGTGTTCGATTTTGTCTCAGAAGGAAAGAAAGTCTAGGCTTGATGAAACTGTATCGAGCAAGTACAGCCTCCACGTCTTTCATTTTAAACATCTGAGGGCATAGTTGAAACACATTTGGCGGGCTATCCCTTATTATCAAGAACACATTGTCTAATGACAACTCCAAAGGAAGATCTAGCCTTCCTGTTAGCATTGGTATAATAACCAGTGCACCCCCAAAATCCATTGGCGATGGGGTGTCCATTAGAAATGTGTAAAATGGAACACTAAACAATCATTTCTTCCGAAAAAAATCTCAATAAATGGAGACATATATCTTCAAAAGAAGAGTTTACTTCAAAACATTATTTTTATTTACGCTACCTATGAAGATGCCAAATTATTTGCATACGAAGATGCAACCCTGCCTTTTCTACGGTTATTCTATAACCGGCACCATGATGGGACAAAGGAACTACTCATCGTTCCTAAGCAGCAGATAGAGTGCCTGCGCATCCTCTGTGAGTCTCAATCTTCCGATACACTACTTGTACCAGACAGAGTTGACAGCTTCAAGGTGGGAAAATCAATCCGCATCATCGCTGGCACCTTTAAGTGTGTTTCAGGTAGTATCGCCCGCTGGCATGGCCAACAACGTGTAGGCATTTTCCTCGACGGTATTGGCACCATAGCCTATATTCCAAGTGCTTTTCTTGTATATACCAATTAATTCATTCGTAATAAGAGAAAAGCCTTTATTGACTATTTATATTAACCATTTTATTTTATTAACAATGAGAAAATCACAATTCTTATTTGTGGCATTTTGTATGCTACTGTTGTTTTCATCTTGTACGTCTAATAACGACATACAAGATGATAGCAAGTTTTCTGTTCAGTCCATCCTGAACAATCAATCCATCACCCTTCCTTCTATCGAGAAGACTTTGGGAACAACAACGGAGTGCACTGAGTTCTATTCATCTGAAAACGGTTATGTCTCTATGTCCGGTAACTCGTTTGAAGTAGATGGGAACCAATATTATCCGCTAAATGTTGCGGCTAATCTAATGGTACGTCGTTGGGTAAAGAAAGAGAACAATGGAAAGACCGTTTATTCTCCACTTTGGTCTTATTTATGTTCTCATAAGGGAGATTCAAGCATCTCTGTTGTTTCGTATGGTCCAGATGCGCGTTTCTTGCAGAACTACGAATTGGACGAAGAAGTTTGCAAAACTCAGCTGCCTATGCACGAAAAGTATTCAGGTACAGTATTTGAGTCAGACCTTGATGGTACAATCATCGGAGGCGCAATCTATTTTAATGGAAAAAAGACTTGGACAATACAACCGGAAAATATCGAACACTTTAGCACAAAATGCTTGGTTCAAAGAAATGGCAGCAATATGTTTTCTATATTATTCTTAAATTTGGCCAATACTAGAGCTAATTTTGAGGGATACGACTATGGAGAAAATAGTTTTGTTACTTTTTGTGATGGTTGCGTTCAACCATTAGACAATTGCGAATGCACACGATGTCCAACATGTCAAGAACGCATGGCTGATTGTGAATGCGAACCAAATACAGGGTGCGAATATTGCAGTAGTGATCCTTGCAGATGTGAAATATGTGTCAATTGCGGAAATAAGAAGCCAGAATGCACTTGCCCTCCTGTTCCTTCTAACCCGGGAGAAGGTAATGCCGGTTATACAGGATTTGGGATTCATTCGTTAGCGAACGAGAATTAAAAAGCTCCGCATGATATATTTATACCATTAATTAACAATACATAGAGCCACCTCTTAATTGAAGCAACTGTGACCTCTGTGAAATGCAGAGGTTACAGTTTCAAGATTCATAATGTATTAACTTGCTACAATGCACTTCCCATGTAATAATTATTGATTTTTTATTATTTATTTGTACCTTTGCATCAAATTAATAATACATATGAGGGCTGTCTTTACTATATTCTTTCTACTATTCTTTGGTTTTCAAATTGCGAAATCCAATACCATATCTGATTATTTTCTTTACCTGCGAGACTGCGGACAAGAAAAACTGCATCTGACACTCGACCGCCCCTACTATGAGGCGGGCGATACAATTTGGTTTCGTGGAACCTTGGTCAATGCAGACAACTTGAGCTATATGATCAAATCCAATTATATTACGGTGGAATTATATAGCAATCAAGGGGATCTGGTATTACGTCGTAAGGTTGCTCGTTCCGGTTTACATTTCAATCATTGTCTCCCGTTGGAACAAACATTGCCAAGTGGAGAATATGTGCTGATTAGCTATACTTCATGGATGCGTAATTTTGAACCAAACTTTTTCTATAATCGCAAAATACGAATCTATAACCCCGATGATATAGAAATCGGAGAAGATTCTCTGTTGCAGAAAGAATTGGATTTCGTGGTTCAGTTCTTCCCCGAAGGTGGAACCGTGTTAGCTTCGGCCAATGTACCACAGCGTATTGCCTTCTCTGCCATCGCTAACGATGGTTACCCCATCGACGTAGATGGAGAATTGTTATCAGCTTCTGGCAAAGCAATTGAACATTTAGCTTCACTACATGATGGCATGGGCTCTTTAATCTACGATGCGGAAAAACAGCCCAGACAGGCACGCTTCTCCCTACGTGGATACGTTGACAAATATGGCATGCCTTACACCAAGACGATTGACCTACCCATACCTTGTCAAGACACCATGTCTGTAGCACTTCAAGTGAAAGGAAGCCAGGGAAGAGTTTTGGGGTCAAGAACTGACTCTTTGCTTCTGATATTGCATAGTGGTAGTCAATTGATCGAACAAAAGAAGGTCGTTGTCAATCAAGATTTTGATATAGACCTAGCTCGCTGCCGTACGGGTATCAATCATATGGTGGTGGCTACGCAAGATGGCATAGGTCTCTCTCGTCGTCTTTTGTTCAAGTGCGAGGAGCATTCCAATGCAAACCCAGTTGTAAGTACAACTCAAACCACAAAGGCTCGTTCGTTGGTCGAGATGCAATTGCACCTCGAGGACTTGCCCAATCATGCAGCATGGGGAGATTTTTCGGTAAGTATTACAGACGATGGTTATGTCTCGGGCGAACGTTTCCAATATGAAGATAATATCCAAAGCCATTTGCTCCTGACAAGCGACTTGAAGGGTTTTATCCATCTTCCAGGTTGGTATTTTGCCGAAGGAAAAACTCACGAGGCAGAATTGGACCTCCTGATGCTTACACATGGATGGTGCCGTTTTTCGACAGATAGTATGACTGTTCTTCCTCGCATGGAATTCCCTCATCCTTTGGAGCAATGTGAATGGTTGTCGGGCGAGGTGTATAATCTAAGGAAGAAAGATTTGGGCGAAAATCTTGCCATTTCAGTTTATGACCCTATGGGCAAGTCTTTGGGTATGGGTAAAATTGATTCTCTCGGTCACTTCTTTATTGGCGACTTGAACTATCCCGATGAGGCACCACTCGAAATCCGTGTCCTTTCATGGAGCAAGAAGCCCTATTACAAGTTCGATGAACCAACCTTTCCTGACTTTGCAACTTATGCACCTCAAGAAGCGTATTATAGGAAACAACTCTCAATAGATATGCCTACTATTGATATAAACCTCTTATATGGAGATCGAGTGAAAATGCTGGATAAGGTAGAGGTAACCCACAATCGAAGAGATACCACTGACCATACTGGAGGAAAAATACTATTCAAGGGCGTTAATACGGCTGCAGATTTGGCTAAAAAGTATGATTTGAATGTGTTCAATAATACATACGACGTTGTGCAAAAGTCGATAAATGAAGATTGGTGGAAATATAATCATGCTAGTCGAAGATTTAGGATAATACAAGATGATGGAAAAAAATTATGGGTAAGCGACAGCCTTGATATTGAAGATTTTCTGATAAGGATTCCTGCTGATAAAGTTCAGAGTATCAGCGCAACCGTATCTACAGGAAGAATAACTTTAGGTCGAGGTGGTCTTATTATGGACATTCGTATTGCACTTCGTGAAGGATATGAATTTGAGTTCAAAACCATTGATCGCCGCCGTCGTACCTATCAGACTTTTGGTTATTCGTTACCTGTTGATTTCTATCATCCCATTTATGAGACGGAAGAACTTCATAATCCCTTACCAGATTTCCGTAAGACACTCTATTGGAATCCTTCAGTTCAAACTGACAAGCAGGGTAATACAACCATCCGGTATTACGAGAGTGACCATCCGACAACTCCCCGTCGATTGATCATCGAGGGCGTTACCTTCCCAGGCAAAGTTGTACACATAGAAAAAGTGTTATGACCAGTTTAGTTTTGTCATTCTACATTGTCCTGTTGCCCTTTGTTTGTGAATACTTCGATTTAGAAAGAAGCTATCAACCAGTTTTGTATTCATCGTTATTGCTGTGGCTACTTCTTTTTGTTGAGTCTATACGTTCGCATTCGATTTTTCACATACATATTGTAATCCCTGCGGTCTTTCTTCTTTTAGCTCAATTCATGCGTTCAATTGCAAGTAAAAATATAGATACAGAGCAAGTATTGTCTGTTACAATGTGGTTCCCTATGCTTTTGTTGGTGGCAACAAGAAACGAAACAGAAAAAAAACAATTGACACATGCGCTATCGTTATCATGCGTTATTCAATCTGGCTATTCCTTACTACAATGGGGACATCTGTTGCAACCCAACAACGTCCAGTTCCTGGTCTCTGGGAGTTTTATTAATCCTGGACCTTTGGCTGGATATCTTTCAGTCGGAATCGTTCTTTTGTCTGAAACGTTTCTAATCCAAAGGGAGAGAAGATTCTTATGGGAACTACTCTATATACTTCCAATAATACTGACCGCATTAATTGTCACACAGTCAAGGGCGTCTTTATTGGCTTGTCTTGTCGGTGTTGGGTATATACTCTCCAATAAACGCAGACATTTCAAGAGTATATCACTCTATGCATTACCTCTATTGCCTCTATTGCTTGGCGTTCTCTATTATGTACGTCCGCTTTCTGCAAATGGCAGGCTTCTAATATGGAAAATTTGTTGCCTAAACATGAAAGATCATTGGTTGTTTGGATATGGAGTAAACGGATTTAGACAGAACTATATGATGTGGCAAGGAGATTATTTCAAACAGACCTTACGACCTACAAATGAGTTACTCCTAGCAGGTGATAATGGATATGTGTTCAATTCCTTCCTGCATTTTGGAGTCAATTACGGACTAGTGGGGATTTTGGCTATCCTTTTGGTTCTATATGGAACCCTTTACAAAAATCACACACATAGAACAACTTGTGGAATACTGACTTTGTGTATATTCTCTTGCTTTTCATATCCAGAAACTGTCCTTCCGCTATATCTTCTGTTCCCTTTTTTGCTTGGACTTTGTATGAGTCCAAGCAAAAAGTATTCTGAAATCCACTTTGGCCTACCATGGTTATCATCAGTGCCAATCATCTTATCCGCTATATTAATATGTGCAAATACAACATCATATCATCGCCTGAATCATTTTTATATCACCGCTTCACCAAGGAAAGCGAGAGACGTTGATTCGGTGTCTGTACTATTATCCAACAATGCACGATGGAACTACTTCGTAGCTGATACCTATTTCAAGATGGGATTATATGAAAAAGCCGTAGATTATTATCAGAAAACGATTCAACTAAATCCCTTAGGGAAAACTTTTATAAACATGGGAGACTGCTATTTAGAGGAAAGTAATTGGCCGAATGCATTATTGTGCTATGAGAGGGCAGAGTCTATGTTGCCAGCCTATGCAACACCTGTATATCGGCAATTTGAAATTTATTGCGAATTGGGGGATTCTATTCAAGCCAAACTCTGCGCAGAGAGATTGCTCACTAAGCCAATAAAAATAGAATCCAATCAGATCAAACATATGAAAGCGACAGTTAGAGAATATCGTCAATAACCATACATTATGCAAATCAAAAACTCATTGCAGAGCCTTATTATAATCTGTGCTTTATTTCTTAACTTATGTGCTTGCCATAATATTGAAGAACAGGAATTACAATCAGCGTTACAACAGGCTGGTGAAAATCGGTGTGAATTAGAAAGAGTGTTGACTCATTATTCTGCAGTAGATGACAGCTTAAAATATAGAGCCGCACACTTTTTGATACGTAATATGCAGTATCATTATTCTGAGGGTTCGCCCGAGTGGAGCGTTTACTATGCAACATTTGATTCTATCAATAGACTGACGCCAACTAGATGGAGTGTCAGCCGCCAACAGGATTCTTTATATAATCTATTAAAACGACCCCAAAGAATAAATGCTTCTAAAGTATATGACATCCAAGCGGTTTCTTCAGTACAACTTATTCGTCATATAGACGAGCGTTTTGTCTTGTATGATAGTGCAATGTGGTGTCGAGACATCCCTTTTGAAGATTTTTGTGAATTTCTTTTACCCTATAGAGTGGACAAAGAAGAATTAGACTTTGAATGGCCGAGATTCTATCAAGAAAGAGTCAAGGAAAGAGCACACAAAGCTTTCCATTATGCAAAATCCTTGTCAGATTCTCTCTATATCATATTAGATCGGATGAAAACGGACTATCGTATAGACATCGAATACCACGGCAAATATATCTATGGATATAAGCCACACCAAATAGCCTCAATAAAGAGAGGAACATGTACGGATTACGCCTTACTTTCTTGTTTTCTGTTTCGTTCAATAGGTATCCCCATGTCGCTAGATTATACACCCTTGTGGGGTAATCGGAGTATGGGACACGATTGGAATGCCTTATTAATCAATCCTGCGGTAATCGATACGACGTGTGCATTGGACTATAGCTTCTCTGCTGCCCCCAAACCATTGGGGCAGTATTTGTCAAGCAATCCCAACCTGCCGACAAAGGTCTATCGAAATACTTTCAGTAGGCAGAAGGAATCGTTGGCAGTAATACATGGAGATGAAGAGATACCCCATGAGTTCGAATCCATGTTCGTCAAGGATGTCTCTGCTGATTATGGATTGAAGAATGAAGTGTCCGTAGATTTGGATAGCAAAGATCGAAATCATGAGTTCTACTATCTCTGCTCGTTTGACAATGAAACCTGGAGGCCAATCGCTTGGACTGAAAGGAAATGGAGGAAGATCACTTTCCCTAACGTAGGTGGAGGTATCGTGTATCTGCCATGTAAGTATGAAAACCATATGGTGAAACCTGTATCAGTGCCTATCATCGTTCACAAAAATGGTAGGACGGAACAGATTCATCCAGATATACTGCATCTACAGACATTGGTCCTTCATAGAAAGTTTACCGAAAGTGAAACTATCCGCAGGTATAGCCATCTCTTTGAAGGGGGACGTGTAGAGGTGGCAGATAACAAATCTTTCCTTAATCCAACGGTTTTGTATCACTTCCCGGATTCTATCGGTGTGAATTTCCATCACATCCGATTAAAACAACCTTATGCATGCCGCTTTATCCGCTTCGTACCAAGAGAAGACAAGTGTGGTGGTGAAGTCGCAGATTTCAAGGTATTTGGTATAGAGGAGAAAGAACTGAAAGGTACCCCTATTGGGTCAACTGATTGGGACAAGCGCTATCCAATCAGTTCTGCATTTGACAATGATGTTCTGACATACGCCAAAACCAACAATGGAAAAGATACTTGGCTCGGTATCGACTTAGGAAGCAACCAGCCAATCACGGAGATTCAGATCCTCCCTCACAATGATGACAACTTCATCCGCAAAGGAGAACTCTACCAGCTTCAATACTGGGACAAAGGACGTTGGAATACCATCGAGGAGCAATATGGCGATGATCGCCAATACCTTCGGTTTGACCTTTGTCCTCGTAATGCACTCTTCCGCCTGCGTAATCTTACCAAAGGCAAAGAAGAACGCATCTTTACCTACGAGAACGGTAAGCAGGTTTGGTGGTAAAACAACTAATGTTTTTATTATACGTTTTATGACTGTTTCTTCCAACCCTTCAATGTTTATTTGGAGAATTCAGAAATAGTGCGTATCTTTGCCCGCGTTATAACTAATAACTTTTGATTTAGTATAAATGGATTGGTGGCTTTCTGGGCTTCGCTTTGGGAGAAGGTGTGTTAGGCGGCCTTGCAAGATATGCGCTGGGTGCCGCATTCGAGGCATTTACGGTATCTGACAAAGAGGCTTTGTTTGGTACTTCACAATCTTAAAAACACAAAGGGTTGCGCTCACGCGTGACCCTTCGTTCTTTACAAACCTTATTTTTGAAAACATTTATTATTTTTCTTTTTTCATTTTTTACCAATAATCAAAACTTCATGAGAAAAAGGCAGTCTTAACTAAACGCCGCAAAGGTAGGGCAATTTGATATCTTATAGGGAGAATTTTAGGTAAAAAATTTGCTCACGGACGATTTTCCACCTTTTTTTGTACAGAATTCCCCATATTTTTACGCTTTTGTGCCTTTTGTCTCGACTGCACTATTCGTCAATTTGATTATTGTAATCATTTGTTCAGCAAGAAATCCTTCATTTGTTCTTTGTACCACGAGGATCGCGAATGGTCTTCATTCCGCATGCAGAAGGTGTAGTTCTGTGGCACAGGAACGACTCCTTTCTGGAATACCAGCACATATCGTTTTGCCGGTTTGTTGGGCAACGACTGTATCTGAAAGTTGTCTTTTAATGCGAATCCGGCAAACTGGCATTCGGCCGAAAAACTCTCCAATACTTCTGGAGGAATACACACAGAGAAAGTGCCTCCATTGTCTAATACTTCGTAGGCACCGCGAGCCAAAACGTCGAACGGCAGACTGGCTGAATGGCGTGCGCGGCTTCTGCCCAACTCCGGACATTCCAGACTCTTGTCAAAATAGGGAGGATTACAGATGACGCTATCGAACCGTTTCCCCTCCGATCTCCATTGCTCCAGATACTCTTGAAATGAAACGTGATACAGAGTGATCCGCGCTGCGAACTTCGATTCTTCGAAATTCTTCTTAGCATCCAGTACGGCATTGTCATCAATCTCGACCGCAGTAATCTGAGCCTCCGGATATCGTTGTGCCATCATGAGTGATAGCACACCGGTACCTGTTCCGATGTCCAGAATCCTGCGACCTCCTTGCCCCAGCGAGCCGAGCAGGTCACTGTCTGTGCCCACCTTCATGGCTGCATGTTCCTGAATGATATCAAACTGCTGAAATCTGAATACGTTCATTGTAGAATGTTTTGTGATGCAATAATGGTGCGTCGAAGGCTACCCTTGACGCACCATTGATTATGTTGTGTAGATTACCAGATCTTGACACGTGCCTCAGGAGCGAGGTAAAGGCTGTCGCCTGGCTGGATGTTGAAGGCCTCATACCATGCGTCGATGTGTGGCAGTGCACCATTGATGCGGTGGAATGACTGAGCGTGAACATCGGTAGTGTTGAGTGCCATGATGCCCTCTGGGGTGTTGACGCCAGCCCAGACGTTGGCATAAGCCAAGAAGAAACGCTGTGCAGGAGTAAAGCCATCCTTGTCGGCCAATGGGTTGGTCTGCATAGCCTTCTGGAGAGCCTGGAATGCAATGTTCAAACCACCATGGTCTGCGAGGTTCTCGCCAAGGCACTGATGACCATTAGCGTGAACGCCTGGAAGAACATAGAGACTGTCGAAATATACAGCCAACTGCTCTGCAGGGATCTTGAAGGCCTCAACGTCGGCATCTGACCACCACTGACGGAGGTTGCCGTCCTTGTCGAACTGACGACCCTGATCATCGAAGCCGTGAGTCATCTCGTGGCCAATAACCACACCAATAGCGCCATAGTTCATAGCGTCGTCAGCAGCCATGTTGAAGAATGGTGGCTGGAGGATACCTGCAGGGAAGCAGATCTCGTTGGTGGTTGGATTGTAGTAAGCATTGACGGTCTGCGGGGTCATGTGCCACTCGTCACGATCAACTGGCTTGTTGTAAGTCTTCTCCTTGTTCAGGTTCCAACGGAACATGCTGGCTTCGTACATATTGTCGAGCAGGTTCTTGGCTGGATCAATTACGAGTGGAGAATAGTCATCCCACTTGTCTGGATAACCGATCTTGACATAGAAGGTAGAGAGCTTCTCGAGAGCTACCTGCTTGGTGCTGTCGCTCATCCATTCCTGTGCCATGATACGTTCGCCAAGGCTCTCCTGGAGGTTCTTGACGAGGTTAAGCATACGCTCTTTGTTCTCAGCTGGGAAATACTTCTCAACATACATCTGGCCTACGGCCTGGCCGAGGGTGCCGTTGATGAGGTTTACACCGCGCTTCCAACGTGGCTGCTGCTCCTTGGCACCGGTCATGCTCTGACGGAAACGGAAGTTCTCGTCGCCGAAAGCATCGCTCAGGTAAGAAGAACCGTAAGAGAGAGACTGGAACTCGTAGATAGTCTTGAGATCCTCAAGTGGCATGGTCTGCATCAGCTTGCAGCAGAAAGCAACTGGCTCTGGCTGGCCGAGATCCACCTCGGTGGTAGCGTCGTAGCCGTACCATACGAGGAACTGTGCCCAGTCGAAACCGTTGGTCTGCTCCTTGAGCTCGTCAACGCTCATCTTGTGGTAATTAGCCTCAGGATCGCGCTGCTGCTGGAGGCTGTAGCTAACCTCTGCAATCTGAGTCTCGTATTTAAGGATGGTCTCCATCTTCTTTTGTGCCTCCTTCTCGCTCAAGCCGATGAGTTTGTAGAGGTTTACGATGTGGAGCTTGTATGACTCGCGAACAGCGGTGGTGCGCTCGTCCTTGCTGAGGTAATAGTCGCGATTGCCGAGGTTCAAACCGCCCTGTCCGATACCAACGATGTTCATCGAAGAATTTTTGGCATCAGCACCGCAGTACAGACCGAAGAGGATGCCATCATGCTCTGAAGCTGCATATTGGATCAACTCTTCGCGGGTCTTGCAGTTGTTGATTTTCTCCAGATAAGGGAGGATAGGGGCAGCACCCAGTTCTTCGCGGCGCACAGAGTCCATATACATGTTGTACAGGTCACCGATCTTCTGACGGATAGAACCTGACTGGTTGGTAGTGTCGGCAGCAATGCTCTGGATCAGTTCTGCAATCTGGTTGACATTGTCATCGCCCAACTTGGTGAAGCTGCCCCAACGTGGGTAAGCTGCTGGCTGAGGGTTGTTGTTAATCCAGTTGCCGGTTGAAAACTTGCAGAAGTCGTCGCCTGGACGGGCAGTAGTGTCCAGATTGCTTACTTCGACTCCGCTCTGGAGCTCAGGCTGCTTTTGTGAACAGGCAGCGAGCAAGGTGGCAGAAATTGCCATCATGAGAATCTTTTTCATTTGTTTAATAAATATTTCTAATAAGTATAAACTCAAAACTGAAAACTACATCCCCTTCTCCTTGGCTTCGTCCCACAGAGCATCCATCTCGGCCAGGGTGAGATCGTTGAGCATGCGGCCTTGTTCGCGAGCCTTGAGTTCAACGTAGGTAAATCGACGCTGGAACTTCTGGTTGGTCTTCTCGAGCGCATTGTCTGGTTTGATTTTGTAGAGTCGTGCCGCATTGATGAGCGAGAAAAGCAGGTCTCCGAATTCCTGTTCAGCCTCCTCTTTGTTCATGTTGGCTACTTCGGCTTCGAATTCGCTGATCTCCTCCTTGACTTTGCTCCAGACATCCTCGCGTTTCTCCCAGTCAAATCCTGCATTGCGGGCTTTGTCCTGCATGCGGTAGGCCTTGATCAGGGCTGGAAGTGACGATGGAATACCCGAAAGAATGGTCTCGTTGCCATCTTTCTCCTTCTGCTTGACGATTTCCCAGAGTTGGCTTACCTCCTCAGCGGAGAGTTTGGTCTTGCCTGCCATGCCCGGAAGGTCTGCCTTAACGCCTTCTGCCGACACCAGAGTACCGTCGGGATTGAATACATGCGGATGACGATACACGAGTTTGTCGCACATTGAATTGAGCATATCGCCCATATCAAACTGACCATCCTCTTCGGCGAACATGGTGTAGAAGAAGAGCTGCTCCATCACGTCGCCGCACTCCTTTTTGATCTCGGCCGGATCGCCTTTGACGAGCGCTTCGGCAAGTTCGTACATCTCCTCGATGCTGTTCTGTCGGATGGACTGATTGTTCTGTTTCGCATCCCACGGACAGTCACGACGAAGGGTCTGCATCACGCCTAAAGCGCGCTGCCAGGCCTGGGTTTTCTTGTCAAGATTTGGCACTTCCAAATGCTTTTCCATCTTTATTATATTTAAAATGTGGCGCAAATTTATGCATTTTGTTGGAAAACTCCAAATTTTTGATTAACTTTGCGCGCGGATTTGTCTAAATAATCCCTATTTGTACAGTATGAAATACATTGGAGCACATACATCGTCGGCTGGAGGAGTCGAAAACGCAGTTGCCGAGGCTGTCAGCATTGGCGCTCAGGCACTGGCCCTTTTTACCCGTAATCAGAAGTCGTGGGTGAGCAAACCGCTCGATCCAAAGAACATCAACGCCTTCAAGGATGCCTTGCAGAAAGCAGGCATCGAGCCGAAGTATGTCCTGCCTCATGACAGCTATCTGATCAATCTCGGTAATCCAACCGAAGAGGGATTGTCCAAAAGCCGTACCGCCTTTCTCGACGAGATGCAGCGTGCCGAGCAGTTGGGCTTGACTTGGGTGAATTTCCATCCAGGTTCGCACCTCAATCAGATTGCTCCAGAAGCCTGTTTGGATCTGATTGCAGAAAGTATCAATCTGGCATTGGCCGAAACCAGCACTGCAGTGGCCGTGATCGAGAATACGGCTGGCCAGGGATCGAACCTCGGTCATACCTTTGAGCAGATTGCACGTATTATTGCCGGTGTGAACGATAAGAGCCGCGTCGGCGTCTGCATAGATACCTGCCATACTTTTGCCGCTGGCTATGACTTGAGCACAGAGGCTGGTTATGAAGAGACCTTCGAGTCGTTTGGCCGGATTGTAGGCTTCGATTATCTGAAGGGTATTCACATGAACGATAGCAAGAAGGGATGCGGCAGTCGTGTTGACCGCCATGAGTCGATCGGAAAGGGTACTCTCGGTGAACCTTTCTTCCGCCGTTTCATGCAGGATCCTCGTTTCGATGATATGCCGATTATCCTGGAGACTCCCGACGAATCGATTTGGGCAGAAGAGATCCGTCTCTTGCGCCGTTGGGCAGAATGATGACAAAACGATGAACAACTAACAGTAAATGAATAAACGAAATTATTTGATATTGGCAATTGCCAGTCAAATGGTGTCCGCAATGGCTTCGGACACGTTGAATGTAGAGACCTTCCGTCATGTGGGTCCATTTGTATTGCGTCAGCCCGTGCAGCTGGATAGCACCGATGTAAATGCAAAGAAGTACGATGCCAAGTCCCTTCTGGATTGTGATCTCAACCTCAATCTTGTTAAAAAAGGAGAGGTCTGGAAGGGAGAGGAATTGCCTGGTGCAACCGAGACCCCTGCTATGCATCTGTTGGGATTTCAGGTAAGTGCCGGCCATTATTTCAAGGGCACACTTAAATTGGATAAAGCACCTAAGGATTACAAACTCTTTCTGGATGGTAAAGAGAGTGCTGCTGGGGCTATGACACTTCTGCCAGGTACGCATACACTGGTGTTGAAGTATATGAGTCAGCCAGATCAGAAGGATAGTTTGTCTTGTGCCTTCTTGAGCGACAGCACGGCTCATTATGGTGCTTCAGAACTTCAGTTGGGCGATGCACAGGAGGCAAAGCAACTGATGAGCATCGAACTGATGCTGCAATCCCGTCGTTACTCAACGGTCGATGTTTCTGCCGATGGCCGTTGGATCATTACTGGTGTGAGCCGTGCTCG
Source organism: Bacteroidales bacterium (assembly GCA_045627865.1). Classification (GTDB taxonomy): domain Bacteria; phylum Bacteroidota; class Bacteroidia; order Bacteroidales; family UBA3663; genus Liminaster. The sequence goes on along the minus strand of JAZQOK010000037.1, from coordinate 62,735 downwards.
CGAGGATTGGACAGACCATGACTTCTATCTTTGGGACCGTCAGACAGGCAAGAAGATCAAGCTGACCCAGAACTCCCACTGGTTGCCCAAGACGAATCGCTTTTATCAGATCCGTCATATTGACAACGAGAGCAAGATGGTCGTGATTGATCCGGCTACATTGCAGGAGGAAGTTTGGGTGGAGGATCTGCCTGAAGATTATTTTACCGTTTTCCCGACAGAGGACAAACTCCTGATGAATGTGCGTCAGTCTGGACCTACGGAACTGAATCCAGAAGCATTTGAATTTGTTCATCCTGATGACCGTCAGCCAGGTTGGCGTGATCGTAATTCTTTGGCAGTCTATGATATCAAGAGCGGACTGATGCAGCAGCTCACTTTTGGCTACAACAATCTTTGGAATACAGACATTGCCAGCGATGGCAAACGTATCTTGCTGATCAAGTCAGAGTCACGCCTCACCGCTCGTCCTACCTCTTTGATGAGCCTCTACGAGCTCAATCTCGAGACCATGCAGCTCGATACCCTGGTGAACCGTGATGGTTTCTTGTCAGATGCCAGCTATTCGCCAGATGGCAAGCAGGTGGCCCTGATGGGAACTCCTGAGGCATTGAATGGCATCGGAAACGTAGTGCCAGAGGGAATGACTCCTTCGATGATTGAGCATGAACTTTTCCTGATGAACCTGTCGGATAAGAAGATTACCCCTTTGACGAAAGACTTCAATCCGAGTGTGGACCGTTTCATCTGGTCCAAGTATGATAGTAAGATCTATCTGGTTGCAGAGAATAAGGACAGCATGAGCATGTACCGTCTGGATCCGGTCAATGACAAGATCGAGATGATTCAGCACCCAGAGGAATACACTGGCCGTATGGCTGTGGCCGACAAGGCTCCGATTGTCATCTTTACGGGCGAAAGCAATAACCACAGTTGGCGACTCTATTCGCTCGAAATCGGCAAGAAGCAGAAGCCGGCCAAATGTCTCGAGGTGTTGAACGACGATGTCTATAAGGATGTCGAGGTGTCGGGAGCTAATGCTTGGGTGTGCAAGAATAGCATTGGTGACGATGTGACCTGTCGTTATTACTTGCCAAACGGTTTTGATGCCAATGCCAAATATCCGATGATTGTCTATTATTACGGAGGATGTTCTCCGGTAAGTCGAACTTTCGAGAGCCATTACCCTTGGACCGTATGGGCCGCACAGGGTTATGTGGTTCTGGTAGTTGAGCCAAGTGGTGCTACCGGATTTGGACAGGAATGGGCTGCCCGTCACGTGAATACTGCAGGTGTAGATCCTGCTCGCGACATTATCGAAGCCACCAAGACTTTCTGCGACGAACATGCATTCGTGAACCGCGAGAAATTGGGCTGTATCGGTGCCTCGTATGGCGGTTTTATGACCCAGTATCTGCAGACGGTAACTGACATCTTCCGTTGTGCCGTCAGTCATGCCGGTATCTCCGATCATTCGAACTATTGGGGCTATGGCTACTGGGGGTACACCTACAGCGAGGTGTCGATGGCCAATACCTATCCGTGGAGCCGCAAGGATCTCTATGTGGATCGTTCTCCGCTCTATAATGCAGACAAGATCAAGTCTTCGATGCTCTTCCTGCATGGTACAGACGATACCAATGTGCCTTACAACAATTCCGTGCAGATGTACACCGCATTGAAGCTGCTTGGACAGGATGTTGCAATGGTCAGCATCAAAGGTGAGAACCATGGCATCATGAAACCGAGCCACCGTCTGCTGTGGCACAACGCTACAATGGCTTGGTTTGCTCGTTGCCTGAAGGATGATCCAACCTGGTGGGAGACATTATATCCGAAACGGACATTATAATTGAAAAAAAGATTCAAGAAGAACTATATTTTTAGAATGAACAAGATAAAGTTAGAAATAGAAGGTCTGACAGACCATCGATTAGAGGGATCGGCAGTTTTGCCATTGTTCCCAGAGGGTGAACCTGAGGCATCTTTCAAGGAAGAGATGGCTGATTTGGAGGAGATGCCATTGATTGCCACTCGCGACATGATTCTGTTCCCAGGTATGACCATGCCGATTGTGCTGGGCCGACAGATGTCGATCCGTGTGGCCAAGGAGGCAGAAAAGAACAAGCGTTATGTGGGTGTTGTGGCCCAGATCAACTCGGCTGTAGATGAACCGACCGAGAGCGATCTGTATCATGTGGGCTGTATTGCTGAGGTAATGAAGAGTCTGGAGATGCCTGATGGTACGCTCAATGTTTTCCTGCAGGGTCGCAGAATGTTCCGCATTGATCAGTTGCTGCAGACACAGCCCATCCTGACTGCCAGCATTCACACAGTCATCGAAACCCCTCTCATCAAGGGCGATCAGCAGTTGCGTGCTCTGATGAGTAACATTAAGGAGGATTTGAATAGCTTTGCCAAGCTGATTGATAACAATCTGCCGGGCGAGGTCTCGTTTGCGATCAAGAATTTCCGCGACAATACCTTCCTGATTAATTTCCTTTGTTCGGTATTCCCAATGAAGGTCTCTCGTCGTCAGGCTTTGCTCGAACATGTCGATATGTACGAACGTGCCGTTCATCTGGCGGGTGTCATCAACCAGGAACTGCAGTTCGCCCAGTTGAAGAGCAAGCTGCACGAGCAGACACAGGCAAACATTAATGAGCAGCAGCGTCAGGCTTATCTGCATAATCAGATCCATACCATCCAGGAGGCATTGGGTGAAAGCCAGCAGGATGACATTGATAACCTCTTGATGCGTGCTAACAAAAAGCACTGGGGCCAGCAGGTACAGGATACGTTCAAGAAGGAAATCAATAAGCTGCAGCGTATGCAGGAGCAGAGCCCGGATTATTCAATGCAGTTCAATTATCTGCAGACGATGGTCGATCTGCCTTGGGGTGAACTGACATCCGATAGTCATGACATGAAACGTGCCAAGCGCGTGCTCGACCAGGATCATTATGGTTTGGAAAAGGTCAAGGAGCGTATCCTGGAACATCTGGCAGTATTGAAGATGCGTGGTGATATGAAGTCGCCAATCCTCTGCCTGTTTGGCCCTCCAGGTGTGGGCAAGACCAGCTTGGGTCGCAGCATCGCCAAGGCTTTGAAGCGTAAGTATGTGCGTGTGTCGTTTGGCGGTCTGCACGATGAGGCAGAGATCCGCGGTCATCGCAAGACTTATATTGGAGCTATGCCAGGCCGTATCATTTCCGGCTTGTTGAAGGCAGGTTCCGATAATCCGGTATTCGTGTTGGATGAGATTGACAAGATTTCTGGCGATTTCCGAGGCGATCCGTCATCTGCATTGCTCGAGGTGTTGGACCCAGAACAGAATTCTGCCTTCCACGACAACTATTTGGATGTAGATTATGACCTCTCGAAGGTGCTCTTCATTGCTACGGCCAATGATTTGGGAACCATTGCACCTCCACTGCGTGACCGTATGGAGATTATCGACCTATCGGGTTATATCCTTGAGGAGAAAGTCGAGATAGGTCAGCGTCACCTGTTGCCAAAGCAGCGAGAGGAACATGGTTTGGAGGAGGTGAAGTTCTCTATTCCTCGCAACACCATGGAGGCAATCATCGACCGCTATACCCGCGAGAGTGGCGTTCGTCTATTGGATAAGCGTCTGGCAAAGATCATGCGCAAGGTTGCCTGGAAGGTGGCTAATAACGAAGAGGTTCCTGCCCGTCTGAAGATCGAGGATCTGAAAGAGTATCTCGGTCAGCCGGATTATGATCCAGACAAGTACGAAGGCAATGACTATGCCGGTGTCGTAACTGGCTTGGCATGGACTTCTGTCGGAGGAACCATTCTGATGGTCGAGTCTTCACTCAGCAAGAGCAAGGGCGAGAAACTGACCTTGACCGGTAATTTGGGCGATGTGATGAAGGAGTCTGCCTCGTTGGCTTTGCAGTGGATCAAGTCGAATGCCGACTATCTGGAGATTCCAGAGGAGGTATTCAACAACTATGCTGTGCATATTCACTGCCCCGAGGGTGCCATTCCAAAGGATGGCCCTTCAGCAGGCATTACGATGGTCACTTCGTTGGCATCATCGTTCACACAGCGTAAGATTCGTGCGAACATCGCTATGACAGGAGAGATAACACTGCGTGGCCGTGTTATCCCGATTGGCGGTGTCAAGGAGAAGATTCTTGCTGCCAAACGAGCAGGCATTACAGACCTCGTGCTCTGTGTCGACAATCGCAAGGATGTCGAGGAGATCAAGCAGGAATACCTGTCGGGTCTGTCGTTCCACTATGTTCGCGATGTGAAGGATGTGCTTGAGTTTGCACTCCTGCCTGAAAAGGTGAAGAATCCGAAGAAGCTTTATTAGACCCCCTGGCCCCCTTTAGGGGGAATGGGTTAATCGCTAAGACGATATGTTGCAGGATTTAGGAATCATCATGCTGGTGGCAGGCGCGATTAGCCTGCTCTGTAAATGGATGAAACAGCCAGTGGTGCTCGGTTACATCGTAGCCGGACTGCTGGCCGGTCCCTATGTCTGTGGCAGCTCTTGGGTTGATGTCGAGAGTGCCGAGACCTGGGGCCAGGTCGGTGTAATCTTCCTTCTGTTCTCGTTGGGTTTGGAGTTCTCGTTCAAGAAACTGCTCCAGATGGGCTCGACGGCCTTCATCGGCTGCATCACCATTGTGGTAGGCATGATGAGTGTGGGCTTCCTGCTCGGACGTCTGATGGGATGGAATGAGATGAATGCCCTCTTCCTGGGAGGTATGCTCTGTATGTCATCTACCACCATTGTCTTCAAGGCTTTGGATGATCTGGGCCTTCGTCAGCAGAAATTTGCCGGTATCTGTTTCGGTATTCTTGTTGTCGAAGATCTGTTTGCGGTTGTTTTGATGGTGTTGCTGGCTTCAATTGCAGTCAAACAGCAGTTCGATGGACAGGAGATGCTTTGGCAGGTAGCCAAATTGGCGGGCTATCTGCTCTTCTGGTTCGTGGCCGGTATCATGCTGATTCCTACTTTGCTGCGTCGAAGCAAACGCTTCCTGAACGATGAGACCATGACCATTGTGGCATTGGGCCTCTGTCTGGGCATGGTTCTGTTGGCCAAAGGTGCGGGATTCAGTGAGGCTTTGGGTGCCTTCGTTATGGGTTCTATTCTGGCCGAGACGGTCGATTGTGAACGTATCGAGCATCTGATGTCCCCAATCAAGAACCTGTTCGGTGCGATCTTCTTTGTGTCGGTAGGCATGATGATTTCGCCAGCAACCTTGGCGGAATACTGGCTTCCGATCACTCTGCTGACCTTGACTGTGATCCTGGGTCAGATCCTGTTCGCCTCGTTGGGTATTGTCCTTTCGGGTCAGCCCTTGAAGGTAGCTATGCAGTCAGCATTTGCCTTGACGCAGGTGGGAGAGTTTGCCTTTATTATTGCCCAGTTTGGTGAGTCAATTGGTGTGACCGAGAAGTTCCTCTATCCGGTGGTAGTGGCTGTGTCGGTCATTACCACGTTCCTGACTCCTTATACCTTGCGATTGGCTGCTCCTGCCTACGAATGGGTGGAGAAGAAGATGCCTTTGCGTGTACGGACGTTATTGGATCGACTGTCCGAGGGTAAGAGTACCCTTTCGCAGCAGACCTTGATGCAGGTGTTGCTGAAGAAGGTCGCCATTACTGTTTCGATTTATTCGATAGTCTGCATATTCATCATTACCTTCTATTTCCAGTTGCTTTCCAATTGGATCGTTGAGGGTGTGAATGCACTTCTGCCGGATGGATTCTCGTGGGTGGGACGTCTGACCGCCTTGTTGATGCTTCTGCTGGTATTGGGATCGTTTATTTATAAGATCGTTTCTAAGCACCTTCGTTCTGCCGAATCTCGCAAATTGTGGAATGATGGCTCCTATCGTCGTGCATCGCTGATTGCACTCTTCGTGGCACGATTACTCTTGGGTATGGGCTTTGTCGTATTCTGCATTGCCCGATATTTCACTCTGACAACGGGCTTCCTGATTGGCATTGCTTTGCTGACTGTGTTGATGATGCTCTTCTCGAAGAAGATTCATCGTCAGTCCAAGTATATTGAGACGAAGTTCATGACCAACCTCTCGGCCCGAGAACGTGAAAGGGATAAGAATCGCGCTGTCAAACGTGAACTGGAGGTGGCTCTGTTGAGCTATGACCTGCATTTGGCAGACTTCGAACTGAGTCCATCGTCTGTTTATTGCGGAAAGATGCTCATGGAGCTGGACCTGCGTCGCACTTGTGGTGTGAATGTGGTTCGTATCATTCGTGGCGGATTGAATGTGAATATCCCTGGTGGACGGGAACGCCTTTATCCGCATGATCGAATCGTAGTGGCAGGCTCCGACGAACAGATCCGACTCTTCCAACAGCAACTTGACAATGCGGATAACGAGGGAGAGGCGCAGATTGCCCGTCAAGGCATGGACACCCGTCGCACGGCTGTGTCGCTCGAGCAACTTGTCGTTATGTCCGAGATGCCGTTCTGTGGCAAATCCTTGGCGGAATCTAAAATACGAGAAATAGCCCAGTGTGCGGTGCTCGGTATTGAGCATGAGGGCGAAACAATAATGAATCCAGATGCCAGCGTCATCCTCAACGAGGGGGATCTGCTTATCCTGGCTGGTGAGGCGGAGAAGATCAAGAGTCTGCTTTCGTTATAGTTTCGCTGCTTTCCGAAGTTTTAGATTTGGACTTCTGTATTGCCGGAGTAGCTTCAAATCCAGCAGGCTCGTCCTTGTTTTTCCATCCAAAGGTGATGCTGTTTGTACGCCTCTTCTTTGGAACAAACCCAGAGGATAGGGGCATGGTGTTGTGGCAGGGTAGGAGGCGGAGCCTCTCCGTCGGTAATGATCATAAGTCCGTCGTACTGGCGCGAGTGGGAGAGGAAATGGTCAATGACGGGTTGGAAGTTCGTGCCGCCTCGTCCCATGACGTTGACTATAGGACGGATTTGCCCCATTGGTTCAATCGAAAGAATCTGGGCGTCGAATTCCAGAAGTTCCAGTTCGAAGTCTCCATCGCGGAAGAGACGGTTGAGTAAAGAGAAGAATCGGCAGAGGGTTTCCTCGTCGATGCTGCCCGAGCAATCGACGGCAATCAGAACGCGGGCCTGAATCTCGCGGAGGCTGCCCATTTGCAAGAAGCCTGTCCTTCGGTTGGGACGCATGCGAGTCAGTCGTCTGTGCGCTGAGAGTAGATTGCTCTTGAAGCCTTGGAAGACCATGCTCGAGTTCAGCCGTGCTTTCGTCGAAGCTTTGATCTGTTCGACAATGTCACCAGACAACGAACCCCAATCCGTGGTGCGTTCAATCAGTTCGTTGATCTGCGTCTGTCGGAGCGAATCATCGTGCCATAAGGCACTGAGTGCGTTGTTTTGTTGTTTTGTTCTTGTGTTGTTTTGTTGTTGTGTTCCCTCGTCATCGTTTTTCGCCGAAATTGCCTTGCAATACCATTCGTAGCATTGACCAATGGGGAGATGGTAGGCACCTGGACCTTTGAGCGCACCTCCCTCTTTGAGCAGACAATAGCCATCGGCAATGGTACAATCAGAGCCTAATGCAATAACCTCTCCGCTACAGCCTTCTGGACGTCGTTCGTAGGGATGTTTGAGGAACAGGCGGATCATTTCAATCCGAAGCAGAAGTTCGACCTCCTTGTAATTCTTGTGGGCAAGATGCAGGGGGTTGTACTCTAATCTTCCTTCGCCTACACGCACAGCGCAATCCATCCGCTCGTTTTCCTGCAGTTTCTGGAGGCAGTACAACGAGTAGAAGGCAGGTTCCTCGAGGAACCAGTTTTCGGCTATTTCCTTGATGATTTTCAAAGGTTGGCGATGAATGAGAATAATCTGCTTGAGATCTCAGGTGTTTGCTCTGCCAGGAAGAGGGTGGCTTGTGGATAGCTGCCACTTTCGAGCAGATTGGCCAGATGGGCGATGGCTTCGTTCGATTCCATCTCTTCGAGCAAAGTGTAATACCTATTTAAATTACGCGCGTACGCGAGAGGTGCCTCTTTGCCCGCAACTTCCAAGTGTCTGAATATCGATTCGTTGACCATGGCCAATTGGTGCAGCAGATACTTTCTTAGCTTAGGCTCACAGTCATCGAAGTTTTGCAGTACTTCGGCACCGGTCAGAATGGCATGTCCGCTAAGGCTGCCCATGAATCGGGACGCAGCTTGAGCGCCAACGATGCCCGCCAACCAGTCCAGATCCTCTTCGTTGAGGTCCGGAAGTCCCTTGATGCCATCAGATACTCGTTTCCAGGCACGACGATCTGGCGTTTTCTCTAATCCGGTGTCGATGCCTTGCTGTCCCTCGGCTCCGTCCAGCCAATGTCCTTCGAGCGAGAGGAAACGGATGACTCGGGGATCCACTTCTGCCTGTTCTGCCCATTGCAGCCATTCCTGTACGGTCGGACAGAACTGATAGATATTGAAACGGGATACCAGTGCTGGATCCAGATGTGTCAATTGATACTCATCTCCCTCATTGACCGCAGCGATGACACGGCTTCCCTCAGGCAGTTTCTTGCCCGCTAAGGTGCGGTTCAATACCAGATCCATGACTGTTTGCAGTAGCTCCGGACGGGCTCGGTTCAATTCGTCGAGGAAGAGAACAATCGGAGTATTGTCCATAGGCCACCAGAAAGGAGGAATGAACTGAGTGCGAGTTGCTTGCTGTGATACTTCTACTGATGCCGGTAGACCAATCAGGTCACCAGGATCAGCCATCTGGCCGAGGAAGAGTGTAACCACTTTCTGTTCCTTCTGTTCGAAGAAATGGGTCAGAATCTCTGACTTGCCGATGCCATGTCTTCCTACCAGCAGGATGTTCTGGCTGGCAGGTGTGACTTCAAGTATGTGAAGCAGACGCTGCGTGTTAATGTTGATCATATCTCTTGTCTTTTTGTTTTCGCTGCGCAAAGATAACTATTTCTTGGCGGTATTCCAATTTTCAAATCGTTTATTTTGACGATTTTACCGATTTAGCTGTCTTTAAATAGCAAACTATTATACTTTCTTGACAAATATTATAAAAAATAATCATTTTTTGAACGATTTATTTGGTGGAATAAAATTTTCCCCCTATCTTTGCAGCACATTTTGGGTAACATTATTATTGAGGCATTTAATATTAAGGTAAATTAAGGAAGAAAGGAGTTTATAAATTATGGCATTTTTCTATCTTAAGGCAACTTTTTATTAAAGGACCACTATTATTAAAACAAATTACATTTCTATGGGACGTAACCTTATTATCGTAATGAGCGCCATGTTGGCTCTTATGCCAGCAAAGGGACTCGCAAACGAGCCAGCCGAGGCAGATGCTTTGGTACTGGATGTAACATGTGACAGCACTTTCTATCAGGGCATCAACAACCTGGATCTGCTGATCGCTCAGAATCCAAACCGTTTGGATTTGTACTTGGGCAAAATGGACGCTATGTTGAGCAAGAAGAATTACGAAGCTGTTTTCGTAACCGCTAACCGACTCATCGAAGTGTCAAAGAACAACAACAATGCTTGGGTGGATCGCAACAATGTTCCATTCGGCGAAGTTGGTTTCCCTGCTTTCAAGACTGTAACCAATCGCATCTCTACGCTGATCCAGCGTGGTCAGAACGGTTATGCTGTGGCTCTGATCAACAAGTTGGTTGCTTCTTATCCACAGGAGAGCTCTTTCAAGATGTTCATGGCTGATTACCTCTATGATAACAAGAAGGAGAATGATGCTTACACCATCTACTGCTCAATTGTTAGCGATTATGTAACTGATCTTACTTTCGTCAACAAGATGGCTAACCTCTACGCTTCTCACCTGGATATCGACAAGATGAATGAGATGTGTAACATCATGGAGGCTTCTGGTAACCTCAACTTTATCCAGCAGGCTAAGCAACTCCGTTATGCACACGAGACTGTAGATGTTAACTTCGATGCTATCGAGGCTTTTGCAAAGAAGAACCCTAAAGCTATTGCAGAGCTTACCGATCGTTTCAAGGCTGGTGATCCTGATCTTACTCTCGAGGAGTTGAGCATCATCTACTTCGGTCATGCTACTACCAAGCGTGGTTGCACTCCACTTTGGGCTGAGAACAATGCAGCACAGTCTCTCTATGATGAGGGCAAGTACGAGGAGTGTCTTGCTATCTGCGAGAAGGCTCTTGAGCGTCACCCAATCAGTCTTGCTGCTAACGCTTTCGCATACAAGTCACTTCGTCAGATTGCAGGTAACAATGCATCGAAGGTTGCTAACTATAAGCTCCGTTGCGAGCAGCTCGCTCACATGGTAGACTGCAGCGGTGGCAATACAGCACACCAGACCTACAAGATCCTTTGGCAGGAAGATGAGGATGTGTTTGTTGAATTCTTCCTTTCGGATGATTACAAGATGAATTCAAACTTCGCTAATCCAATTTTTTTCGCAATCAATGGCAAGTAAAATAATTTGCCGTTCTATATCGAAATAATATTTTATAGGTAACAAATCCCAACCATCTATATTAAACACACTAACCCGAGGCATTCGCCTCGGGTTTTTGCATCTTAGAATTCTACTTTGTATGAGACGTTTGGCAGAGAGAAGCTGAACTCGTAGGGCTCAATCTTGCCTGTCTTGTAGTTGTAGTAGTGCTCGTCGTATTCGTTCTTCGTATAGGAGGCATTGATATGCTTCACAGCGAACTCATGGCTTACCTTTGGACGATTGATGCGGTAGCTGACAGTATAGTGAATAATCACCATTGGCTTATGCTCAAGTTCGTAAGCCTTATCCTCAAAGTACTGAACCTTGTTGTCCTGATCGGCCAAAGTGCCATCCAAATCAACCGGTGTATATCGATTACCGCCCTGGAAGGTACACTTGATGTTGGCGCTGAGTACTTTGGTCTTGTCGTTGCCCAACATCCATTCTTTGCCAATCAAACCATTGAGAATATAATGGCGATTGTTGATGGTATTATGCCACTTGCCATCACCTCCACAATATCGGGAATCAAACAGAGAAGCGGTAATCATGCCATACCAACCATCGGCGAGATAGCGTTCGAAGGTGACATCTACGCCATAGTTGTAACCTTTGCCTTCGTTAACCAATGCCTTGTCGATATAAAAGGTGTTGCGGTTCAATACCGAATAGGAACCATTGGCCTCTACAGGTACGTCGTATAGGTATTGGGCATATGGCTCAATCTTGAAATTCAGATTGTCGTTCATCTTCCAGGCGTAAGTCATCATCAAATGGTGACTCTTGGTAAAACCGAGATCGCGATTCACATATCTGTCATCGACTTTGACGAAATAGACATCCGTCTTCTCGGCACGACTATGGAGTCCATATGCCCAAGAGAGGCTCTGACTTGAAGTGAGTTTGTATGTAGTGCCCAGTCTCGGTTCAACTACGGTTTCGCCATTGAGCGAAAGATGATTGATATTCAATCCGGCATTCAGCTTCCAGCGATTGGACAAATTGACCGAATGAGAGGTAAAAATCATCAGCAATCCCGTATTACCTTCGCCCTTAAAGCAGGGCTCCAGAGGAGAGAGATAATGGCGAGAGAAACTCATGTCCAAATCGTAGAACATGTGAGTGTAGCTGATGCCTGCCTGCAATACCCAGGCTGGGTTGACTCTGTATTGGAACGTGCTTTTGGCGATTAGATTGTTGTTCTCGATCTTGATGTCTGAGGCAGGATAGGTCTTCATCTGTTCGTCGTACTGTGACTGTGTGGCATCGGTCAGACTATAGGAGGTGGCAAGTGAGGTGCGAATCTGTCCGCTGCGTCCAATGGTAATCTGGTGCGACAGACCTGTGGTGCCCATCACCTGTTTGCTGTCGGTGCGGTCTTGATCGCTCAGGCATTTCCAATCGGCTGAATCCACTTTCATCATATAGTTGTCGATCAGCCCGGTACCCCACCAACTGAATGTGCCAGCATGTCGCGTCGGAATCTGGACCTTGAAGTTCAGGTCCTGGTAGTCGAGCGTTTGATCTGGCATATCCAATAAACCAAGTTGCTTGCAAAGACCCGTCATTGAGTAGCGATAGTTGACCAAATAAGAAGCACCATTATGTCCGATAGGACCTTCCGAAGCCGCCTCTACACCCGCTACGCCAATCTGGAATTGGTGCTCATACTTTTCGTCGTTGCCCGGACGCATCTTCATGTCGAATACGCCTGAAACAGCGTTGCCATATTCGGCAGGAAAGGCAGAGGTCAGAAAATCCGAATTGCCAATCACCTGCGAACTGAGAGAGGAGAAAATACCACCTCCCAGAACCGTAACGTCTGAGAAATGGTTCGGATTCGGAACTTCTATATCCTCCACTTTCCATTGCAAGAGGTGCGGAGCATTACCATGAATAGAAATGCCGTTGGTAGCACCAGTCAGCGAGACTCCGGCAAAACTGCTTGCCAGTCGTGCCGGATCATCGAAACCGCCGGCATATCGTGCTGCCTCCTCGACCGAGAGCATACGTCCACCGGTAGTGACCATTGTATTGAGCGGACGGTCCTTGATGACCTGAGCGCGGATAACAACCCCATTGAGCGTGGTGGCACTCTCACGCATCTGAATCTCCAAACGGCTTTCTTTGGCCGAAGTTACAAGAATCTCAGAGATTACAGTGGGTTCGTAGCCTACATACTGGCATCGTATGTTGTGTCGTCCCAGTGGAATGTTTCGGAGCACGAACTGTCCGAGACTGTCTGTAATGGTACCTACGCCATTGAGACTTGATACGGCAACCGAGGCGAACTCAATGGGGGAGCCTGTTACGGCATCTTTGACGGTTCCGCGTATCGTTTGCGATAATGGTGCAGTTGCCGGAACCGGAGATTCTGCAGTAACAGGCACGGCTGCCATGATTGATTCTGTACAGAGCAACAAAGTAATAAATACTGCGTTAATAAGTTTTTTCATTTCTCGATTTTGTTAGATGTATTTGATGTTGTAAAAACTGATTCGAAGTCGATTTCACTAATCTCCTTTTCGATCTCTTCTTTGAGATTCCTGAACGGATCGACAGTTGTAACAATGAGGCAAACGAGTCCAACTGTCATGCCCAATCCGATGGATGGCAGCATTAAAATAATTCTTTCCATAATACAATTGTTAATAATCTTTTTGAAGTTGTGGTTGATGATGTTTTTGTTTTCTGTTTTGAAAGGTCTCATTTATCTTTGTCATGCAGGAGGTATATCACCACCGCTATGATGATGAGCAGCACGACAATCTGAATAATGATAGTTTCCATCTTGTTTCTGTTTTAAGTTTGACGGTGCAAAGATAGCTCTATTTGTTCAGGCTGCAAAAGTTTTGGCATGACTGGGGCGTGACTAATTTCAAAGTCACGGATTCGTCACAAAATGCGTGCGTTTTTTACAAAAAATATTACAAAAATAATGGATATTCCGAGAAAAAGCGTTATCTTTGCGCCGAAAATATTGAGATCTGAACAAGAAACAACATAAACAAGTTTTTAATGAGAGGCTTTTTCTACATAATTCTGTCGTTGTCGATACTGGTACATTGTGCCTGTTCCGGTTCGTCGCAAGATCCGGAGGACTATATTCAGGAGGGCGTCCGACTGATGGCTGATGACAAAGGCCGGAATGAGGCAGCCGCAATAATGCTCCATGCCCTTTCGATGCAGGATGAACAGATTCCTACCACTCAGCTGGTACGTACTTATTATTACCTGAGTCAGATATATTGGCATCAGGATTTTCCACGAAAGGCATTGGATTATGCGCTTAAAAGTCTGTCGACTTCGGAATCGTTGGACGAAACATATCCTCAGCGACTGAACCTCATCAATCGTGTCGCCTCGTGCTATTATCTTCTGCCACACCATAATGATTCGGCCATTTTCTATTACAAGATGCTGTTTGAAGAATCGGTAGCTGCCCAAGATTCCATTATGGCCAATAATGCGTGCAATAACATGGGAGCGGTGTATCTGAGCAAACTCACCTGTCCGGAGAAGGCATTGGAATATTTCGAACAGTCACGGATTTATTCACGCAAGCGCGACAAAGACAATTATTATTATCATTACAATTGTTCGCGTGTGTTCCAACAGATGGGGCGATGGGAGGATTGTATGCATGAGATTCAGGAATGCATGCGTTATACGAAAAGTAATGATCTGGAGGGCTTGAGCAAATTGTATTCCCGGCTATATATATGCAAGAAACATCTGGGTAAATTCGAAGATGCCTGTGCATGTGCCGATTCTTCTTTCCTCCTGACGGATTCTCTGTTCGTGGTTCGCAGACGAGATGAATTGAAGGACTTGACGGAGCAGTACCAACGCGAAAAGTTCGAGACAGAACTAAAACTGCAGCGCAGTCACTGGCTGCTGGCAGTTGTGAATGTTGTATTCCTGGCCCTCATCCTGTTTGTAATCATGATGTATCGGAACAAAAGAAAAGTCCTCCACCTACAACAGAAGATGGAGAACCTGAAGTTCCAGATTAGCCGCGAGGTGGAGCAAATAGAACCATCGGCCGAGAACGAGAATCTTTCGCAACTTTACAGGCAGCAGTTCCTGGTGGCACGAGATCTGTTTCGCTCACGTCCTGTTGGCACCCGATTGAACCAACTCAGATTCCATACCGACAAGAACTATCTCTCGGACCAAGAGCGTCTGCCGATTATTGATGCCGTAACCGAGGTGTTTATTGATCCGCTGCAGAACCTCCGAACCAAATTCCCGGAACTGACACCGGACGAATGTTTGTACGCCGTTCTCTGTTTCGTGGGATGCAATAATGCGGTCATCTCTATACTGACAAAGACCTCTGAGGCGACCTTGCGCAAACGTCGCAGCCGTTTCAAACAGAAGGCCAACGATGCAGTATTCAATTTGCTGATGGAATCAAGCCAAAGTTAGTTTTCTGCTTTCTTCGTTTTGATCACATACCAGATGCTGAGGAGAATGCCTGGGATGGTGAGAAGGCAAGCTAAGATGAAGTAGGAGGTGTAGCTTTGCATCGCCTCCTGAACATAGCCGGAGAGGGTAGAGGGAATCATCAGACCGAAAGCCATGAGGGCAGTCAAGAAGGCGTAGTGTGCCGTCTGGTAGGGACCCTTGGCGCATTCCAACAGATAGACGGTGAAGGCGGTGAATCCAAAGCCGTAACCGAATTGTTCGATGGCAACGCAAGAGGAGATGAGGTGGGGGCTGAGAGCTGAGAGGTGAGAGGCAGTAGAGAGCCAGACATAAAGCAGGTCGGGAAGGTCGAGCATCAGAACCATGGGGATGAGACAGCGACGCAATCCCCAGCGACTGATGCAGATGCCTCCAATGATGCCACCAATGACTAGCGCAAGTATGCCAAAGGTGCCATAGATGATGCCATATTGCTCGTTGTTGAGCCCCATACCACCATTTTCGACCGAATCCTTCAGAAACAGAATGGTAACCTTGCTCAGAAAGGCCTCGCCTAGTCGGTAGAAGAGTATGAAACAGAGCATGAAAAGCAGGTCCTTGCCTGCGTGCAGCGCGTAAAAAGACTTGACGGTTTCGACAAAAGAACGTTTCTCGCTCGTGCTATTAAGTGCATTGTCCGTTTGAGCAACAACCTTGCGGGTCAGGATGATGTTCAGAAGCATCAGGAGGAGCATCAACCCGGCTGCTACGAAGAGTGTGAAACTCCAATCGGAAGCAGATCCTTCCTTAGCCAGAATAATCAGGAATCCCGAGGCAAAAAGCATGCCCAAACGATAGGCTGTGTTTCGGATGCCAACAAAGAAGGCCTGTTGCTGTTGGTCGAGCGAGAGCATGTAGTAGCCGTCGCAAGCAATGTCGTAAGTAGCAGATGCCATGGCTGCAACTATGCTCAATGCGATGATGGCAGAGAGCCAGAATGGAGTGTGCAGACAGGTGGCTGCAATCAGAAAAACTAATCCCATCACGCCTTGCATTCGGATCATCCAGCGACGTTTGGTGCTGACTGTGTCCACAAATGGTGCCCAAAGGAACTTCCACATCCATGGCAGAGCAAGTAGTGATGGAATAAGGGCAGCAATACCGTTGCTGCACCCCATATCGGCCAAAAGAGCCACGAGCATGACGTTAATGATGGTATAAGGTAACCCTTCGCAGAAGTTGGCGCTAAGTACCCAACTCCACGTTGATAATTTGTGTTGCATTGTGTGAAAAAGTATTGTATTTCGGCGCAAATGTAGCAAAAGTTGCCAAAAGATGCAAACTTTCAGCATTGATTTTTGTGTGTTTGCCCTTTTTTTACTATCTTTGCGCCCGAAAATAAAGATTAAATGAGGCGTATTTCGACTATTCTGTTGTGTTGCTGGTTGACGCTGACCTGTGCTCTTTCGCAGATCAATACCGACCGTGTGCTCTCCATTGGCCGAAATGCGCTCTATTTCGAAGATTATGTTCTCTCAATCCAGTACTTCAACGAAGTGATTGGTGTGAAGCCTTATCTGCCGGAACCCTACCTCTATCGTAGTATTGCCAAGATCTACTTGGATGACTATATGGGTGCGGCACAGGATGCTACCGCTTGTCTGGAGCGTAATCCATTCATCACGACCGCTTATCAGGTGCGAGGCATTGCCCGACAGAACATGCGCGAGTATGATGCCGCCATTCTGGACTTCGAGGCTGGATTGAAAGATCAGCCAGAGAACAGAACCTTTCTGCGAGCCTTGGCTGTTACTTATGCCCTGAAGAAGGAGTATTCCAAGGCAGATAGTTGTTTTCAGCATTTCGTCGATCTTTGTCCGAACGAGCCGACTGCCTATTTGAATCGCGCTCAGATGAAGATGGAGTTAGGAGATAGTCTGGCCGCTTTGGATCTGTTGAATAAGGCCATCCAGTTGGATAAGAGTTCTGCCTATTCGTTCGCCTTGCGTAGTATGCTGTTCGAGCAGCAGGATCGTCACGACGATGCATTGACGGATATGAATATGGCCATCAAGCTGGATCCGGAACAGCCCTCCTTCTACGTCAATCGTGCTCTGATCAAGTACAGCCAGGATGATTACAATGCAGCTATCCGCGATTATGATCAGGCCTTGGAACTCGATCCGAATAGTACGGTCGGTCATTACAATCGAGGTCTGCTTCGTGCTCAGGTGGGTGATCGCAACCGTGCCATCGAGGATTTCACGGCTGTAATCGCCAAGGAACCAGACAACACTTTCGCCATTTATAACCGAGCCATTCTGCGCGATGAAGTGGGAGAGCTGGAGGGAGCCATCGAGGATTATACATTGGTATACGAACAGCATCCGAACTATTTCCCGGTACTCTATGCCAGAAGCGAGGCCCGTCGTAAGTTGGGACAGAACAAGCGAAGCGACGAAGACTATAAACTCGCTTTTGCTGTCCAGAACCGAGTCAAGGCAGAGCACGAGGCGAAGAAGAAGACTTCGTACGAAAACGATAACGATAACGAAAAAGAAGACGATAGCGACGATGCCGAGTTGACCGACGACGAAAAGACCCGTAAGGAGAGCGAGAAGAATATCCGCAAGTTCAATCGTCTGATGGCAAGCAATGTCGGCGACGAGAGTCAGCGTTATAGCAGCGAGTTGCGTGGTCGTGTGCAGGATAAGAACCATGGCGTAGAGATGCAACCATTGTTTGTGCTCTCTTATTACGAGAAGGTCGATGAAACTCGTCAGCTGATCTTTTTCGAGAAGAATCTGAGCGACTTCAACCGTGCCGGCTTGCTGAGCCGTCGACTGAAATGTGTTTGCCAGGAACCGATGCTGACTCAGGCACAGGCCAAGGCTCACTTTGCAAGCATCGACGATTATAGTCGCTTCATCGGTTTGAATGGCGGTAATATCATCTCCTTCTTCGGCCGCAGTCTGGACTTCATGCTGGTGCAGGATTACCAGAGTGCACTGAATGATCTGAATGATGTCCTCCTTCGTAAAGATAATTTCATCCTGGCCTACTTCAATCGTGCCGTTCTCCGTTTCCGACAGTTGGAGGTGGAAGAGAAGGCGGGTCTGGCAGGCGTCCGCAACAGCGAGGGTGGCGAGGATCTGAAGGATGCCGCCTTGATGGCTGTCGGTAGCCAGCAGGCAGCTTCGGTACAGGGCAGTGGCATTATCCGCATCAATCAGGGTACGATGACATCGCAGGAACGTGCCCGTATGGAATCAGAACGACAGGCCCGTATCCGCCAGGTTGAATGTGAGCTGGCGATGCGAGATCTTGACAAGGTGATTGAGCTCGATCCACAGTTCGTCTATGCCTATTACAATCGAGCTTTCATCTCGGCAAAACTCAATAACTTCGATGTGGCTTTGGAGGATTTGACCAAAGCAATTCAGATCTATCCGAACTTTGCCGAAGCTTATTATAACCGCGGATTGGTTCAGCTCCGACTTGGTAAGACAAGGGCGGGTATGGCAGACCTCTCGAAGGCGGGAGAGTTGGGCTTGGCTCAGGCCTATTCAGTCCTCAAAAAAGCGCAAGAATAACATATAACACAATAATTATATATTATGCAACAGAAAATCATCATCCTTGATTTCGGTTCGCAGACCACACAGCTCATTGGCCGACGTGTGCGCGAACTCGATACCTTCTGTGAGATTCTGCCTTACAACAAGTTCCCGCATGATGATCCGTCGGTTATTGGCGTGATCCTCTCGGGCTCACCACTCAGTGTTTATGCTGATGACGCATTCCATGTTGATCTCTCAAAGATCCGTGGACGTCTGCCAATTCTTGGCATCTGCTATGGTGCACAGTACATGAGCCATATTTATGGCGGTAAGGTAGAAAGTGCAGGTACCCGTGAGTATGGCCGTCAGAATTTGCAGATGGTCGATACAGAGTGTCCGCTTTTCAGGGGCTTTGAACCAAACTCGCAGGTTTGGATGAGCCATGGCGACTCTATTACACGCATACCAGAGGGTGCGCATGTTGTAGCATCGACCGAGACAGTACAAAACGCAGCTTATTATCTGGATCCAGCACAGAATCCAGACCTCAATGGCAAGCCAATCTTCGGAACACAGTTCCATCCTGAGGTTTTCCACTCATTGCAGGGTACCTTGCTGCTCAAGAACTTCGTCGTTGATGTCTGCGGCAGCCGTCAGGATTGGAGCGCAGATGCATTCGTCGAGATGACCGTCAAGGAGCTCAAGGAGCAGGTCGGTAACGATCGCGTTATCCTCGGTCTTTCGGGTGGTGTCGATAGTTCTGTTGCTGCCGTATTGCTCAACAAGGCTATCGGCAAGCAGCTGACCTGTATCTTCGTTGATCATGGTATGTTGCGCAAGAATGAGTTCGTTGATGTAATGAAGGACTACGAGTGCCTCGGACTGAACGTAATCGGTGTTGATGCCTCAGAGAAGTTCCTAGGCGACCTGGCTGGCGTCAAGGAACCAGAGAAGAAGCGTAAGATCATCGGTCGTGACTTCGTCGAGGTGTTCGATGCTGAGGCTAAGCGAATCATTGCCGAGAGCAAGGGTTCAGATGCAGGCGAGGTGAAGTGGCTGGCTCAGGGTACCATCTATCCAGACCGTATTGAGTCGCTGAACATCACCGGTAAGGTCATCAAGTCTCACCACAACGTAGGTGGTCTGCCAGAGGAGATGAATCTGAGCCTCTGCGAGCCATTGAAGTGGCTCTTCAAGGACGAGGTTCGTCGTGTAGGTCGTTCAATGGGTATGCCAGAGCACCTCATCACCCGTCATCCTTTCCCTGGCCCAGGACTTGCAGTCCGTATCTTGGGCGACATCACCCGTGAGAAGGTCCGTATCCTTCAGGATGCCGATGATATCTACATCCGCGGTCTCCGTGAGTATAAGGTAAAGCTCTCTGGCGAGGAGGCTCGTCGCGTGCTTGCTGCAGGTGTTCCTGCCAACATGGAGAATGGCGAGATCGAGGTAAGCCTTTACGATCAGATCTGGCAGGCTGGTGCTATCCTTCTGTCGGAAGTTCGTAGCGTTGGTGTCATGGGTGATGAGCGTACTTATGAGAATCCAGTTGCACTGCGAGCAGTAACCTCGAGCGATGCCATGACTGCCGACTGGGCTCATCTGCCATACGACTTCATGGCCAAGGTTTCGAACGATATCATCAACAAGGTAAAGGGCGTAAACCGCGTATGCTATGATATCTCGTCAAAACCGCCGGCAACAATCGAGTGGGAGTAATAAAAGTTAAGTCCCCTTTCTGAGATAATGAATTCGAAACCTCGTGAATTCGGGGTTTCGGATTCTTTTTATTATAATGCTAGGTTAATTTTTATTAAAAAGTTTGGAATTGTCCGCGAAAATCGCTATTTTTGCGCGTTCTAATTGCACGATAATAACAAAATGATTCTAAATAAGAACCTCGTTCTGTCTGTTCTGACAATCGCAATGGCTACCTTTTCTACTGTGGCTTTTGCGCAGGATAGCAATCCGAGCAACTTGACCTCATCTCCTTATACCCGCTATGGTTTTGGTAAGTTGGGTACTGTAGGTAATGCCTCCACCCGTGCTATGGGTGATGTGGGCATCGCTTTGCGTACAAACCAGTTCACCAATCTCTACAATCCGGCATCCCTTACAGCGATCGATACGTTGACCATGCTGTTTGACGTTGCTGTCGATGCAGAGTGGTTTACCATGAAGGAGAATGATGTCCGCGAGTCGGACTGGAACGCAGGTTTCAGCTATATGTCATTCCATTTCCCGCTTTGGAACCGTTTCGCAGGTGCGATTGCCTATACCCCTTATTCTATGGTAGGTTATGAGTATGGCAATGTGGATAAGATGCCAATCGAGAATGCCTTGACCAGAAACGATACACTGGTATATTCCAATACCTATACCGGCAATGGCGGTCTGCAGCATTTCCAGCTTTCGATGGCATGGAATCCAATCAAGACCCGTACTGCTTCGCTGAATTTCGGTGCAACGGCAGGTTATATCTGTGGCGCTGTTGATCATGCCGGTTATATGTCTGTAACCAGCGGACAGAGTACCAGTACCTATATTTCTCGTCAATACTCTTGCATGGGTTGGGACTTGTTGCTGGGTACACAGTTCTCACGTCAGCTATCTCCAAGCCGTCACATGACCTTGGGCGCAACCTTCTCGCCACGCACTCATATCAGCTGTGATTCGAAGGTCGTCAAGTATAGTGGCCGTGACTCGGTGGGTGAAAATATCACCAACCGTCTCAATCTCTCTGCTCCGATGAAGTTCGGCGCAGGTCTGAGCTACCAGATTGATCGTAAGTTAGTGATCACAGGTGAGTATTCTTTCGAAAACTGGGCAAAGGTGGCCGGTTTGGATGCTAACCTGAGCAGATCGGAAGACGTTTATCAGAATATCAGCCGTATTTCGGCCGGTGCTGAATATCGCCCAAAGACTTATGCGCAGAATTACCTTCAGGTTTGTACCTATCGTGCAGGCCTCTCTATGAAGGATTCGTATGTGAAAACATTTGGAAAACAACGTGAATTGACAGCCACCTGCGGTGTAGGCTTCCCAGCCGGCAAACGTAGTACTTTCAATGTCTCAGCATCTTATACCCATCTTAACGCAGGTAATGCATCGTTGTCAGAAAACTACCTCCATCTGACCTTGGGAATTACCTTCAACGAGATGATGTTCTATCGTAGCCGCTTGCGCTAATTTAAACCCATCGTGGTGGTGCAAGTCTTAAGGACAAACGAACAATATTAACTTTAAAATATTTTTACATCTATGAAAACATCAGTTAAGTTCCTGTTTGGGGCAGCTTTGGCGTTGAGTGCATCGACAATGATGGCTCAGACTCCTAACCCAAATGATGAGAAACAATGTTCAAACGGCAATACCTGTCTTGAGAACAATTCGCTTTATTACGAATATGCCAAGCAGAAGAGCTGGAATGAGGCATATGAATTCTGGCTTCCTCTCTATGAGGCTGCTCCTGATTACAACAAGGATCTTTACATCATGGGTGAGAAGATTCTGGTTCAGAAGGTGAACGCAGCCATCAAGGCAAAGGATGTAGAGGCACGTAAGGCTATGGTTGCTCAGCTCATGACCATGATGGACAACCGTATCAAGTTCTTCGGTGAGGATGCTAAGACTCCTGCTGCCAAGATTTTGGGTAACAAGGCTATTTACTATCTCCAGTTCAATGGTGGTGCTGCTGATATCGATACCGCTTACACCTGGTTGGGTTCAAGCGTAGAGTCCCTGAAGGAGGAGGCTGATGCTAAGGTACTTGTACAGTGGGTGAACGTCTCTTTGAAGAAGTTCAAGAAGGATGCTGCTTTCAAGACCGATTATATCGCTAATTACATGAAGGGTTCTGAGTATATCGATGGCTCTTTGGATATCTGGTACAAGCGTTTGGATACCGACTTGAAGGCTCTTGAGGCTGATGCAAGCAATGCTAAGGCTGCTAAGGATACCACAACCTGTCAGTCATTCATCAACTTCATCAAGACTCAAAAGACCGCTTTGACTGGTGGTTTCGCAAATTCTGGTGCTGCTGACGTTCCAACCCTCGTAGAGGTGTTCGAGCCACAGGTTGAGAGCAAGAAGGATGATGCTCAGTTCCTGAACAACGTCTCTAAGCTTCTCGGTCGTAGCAAGGCAGGTAAGGAGACCGATCTTTACTTCAAGGTGTCAGAGTACTCTTATGCACTTGCACCATCGTTGGCTTCTGCCAAGGGTATGTCTCAGCTCGCTATGAAGAACGAGGATTGGGATAGCGCAGTCAAGTATCTCGAGGAGGCTCTCTCATTCGCAGTTCAGCCAGAAGATAAGGCCGAGATCCTTGTTTATGAGGCTAACGTATATTACAAGCACAAGAAGAACTTCACCAAGGGTCGTGACCTCTGCCGTCAGAGTATCGCTCTCGATCGCACTCAGGCTGATCCATATATCTTCATTGCTGATATGTACCGTCAGTCAGGCGAAATGGTATTCCCTGGTGAGGATGCTGTAGTTCGTTCTACTTGCTTCATGGCTGCTGTTGAGGAGCTTCAGAAGGCAAAGGCTGCAGAGCCATCTCGCGCTCCTGAAATCAACTCAATGATCCAGGCGTACAAGAAGGCTTATCCTGAGAAGAGCCAGCTCTTCATGAAGGGTATGCAGTCAGGTTCTACCTACCATATTCCTGGTTGGATGAACATCGACGTAGTTATTCCAGACTAATAGTAGTATACTCTATACAAGCAGAAAAGGCTTCCGAAATCCGGAAGCCTTTTCTCATTACTCGTTACTCACTACTCATTACTCACCATCCTTCATCATGCACTGCTCCAATGCGTAGCTTAGCTGATCCGGACAAGAGGTTGGACGAGCACCGCACTGGATGCCACGTACGCGAGCGATGACGTCCTTGGCATTCTGTCCCTTGACCAATGCGCAGATGCCCTGGGTATTGCCATGACAGCCGCCTAAAAACTGGACATTCTCGATGATGTTGTTGTCATCCATTTCCACATGTATCATCTTGGAACATGTGCCTTGAGTGATATAATCTATTGTTTTCATAATGGGGTAAAATGTTATTACGCTGCAAAGATACTAAAATTTCGTAATTTGTTTGGTATTTTGGGAAAAAATAAGTAACTTTGCGCCGAATTTTTGCAAAAAGAACGTAATGAATACCAAAATACTCCTATTGTTCCTTGCGATGGTTCCAACTGCGGTGTCGGCCGACCTGATGGCGGACATCCATAAATTGCGCCATCAGCAGTGCATGAAGGAACAGGAAAACGCCGTTGCATTCCAGGCGATAGCTGACTCTCTGACCAATAATTGTGGCTCGGAGATGGTCGATGAGGGAGAGGATCCTTATGGAATGTTGGATATCTATGCGGACTGGGATGATGCCCATGTCGATCCAACCCGCGGAAAGACCGGTTGGTTGATCCCTGATTCGCAGTATATCAGCTTCCGTGGTTATGTGCATCCTTTGGATCAGGATAGTCTGAATCCGGAGCGTCATATTGTCACGTCGAATTATGGCTGGCGTCGACGCCGTATGCACCGTGGTGTGGATTTTCGACTGAAGGTGGGAGATTCAATCCGTTCCGCATGGGATGGCCGTGTTCGTATCCGTAAGAATCAAGGCCGACGCAAGGGTTATGGCAACTACTATGTGATTCGTCATCCGAATGGCTTGGAAACTGTCTATGGTCACTTGTCGAAGCATATTGTCCAGCAGGGTGATTCGGTCAAGGCCGGACAGGTAATTGGCCTGGGTGGCAATACGGGTCGAAGTTCCGGTCCACACCTTCATCTGGAGTTCCGTTTCCTCGGCATAGACCTTGATCCGGCCGAGTTGCTTGACTACAAGACCATGACGCCGAAACAGAACCTCTATCTCTTCAAGAAGAAGCATGCAGAGCTGGTTCGAGAGGGTCTGGCTGGCGATGGAGAGGCTGCCTATCATCGCGTCCGTAAGGGAGATACTCTGGGTGTCATTGCCCGTAAATATCACACTTCGGTCGAGAGGTTGTGCAAACTTAACGGAATACGCAAAAATAAGACTTTGAGCATCGGACAGCGCATCCGATATAAATAATGTGAAAAATTGAGCCCAAAACGAAGTTTTTGGGCTTTTTCTTTGGTCATATTAAATATAATATGTATATTTGCGCGCATAAAAAAGATTATAACATATACTAAAACACAATAATGGAAGAAAACGTTCAGAATAGTGATCGCATCATCAATGTGAACATTGAACAAGAAATGCGCAAGTCGTACATCGACTATTCGATGTCTGTCATTGTGGCTCGTGCCTTGCCGGATGTGCGTGATGGCTTCAAGCCTGTACATCGTCGTGTGCTTTATGGTATGGACCAGATCGGCAACACTTACGATAAGCCTACCAAGAAGTGCGCCCGTATCGTCGGTGAAGTTCTTGGTAAGTATCACCCACACGGCGATAGCTCAGTCTATGGTGCCTTGGCCCGTATGGCCCAGCCATGGAACCTCCGCTACCTGCAGGTAGATGGTCAGGGTAACTTCGGTTCGGTCGATGGCGATAGCCCAGCTGCTATGCGTTATACTGAGGCCCGACTCAGCAAGATCTCAGAAGAGATGCTTCGCGATATCGAGAAGGATACCGTCGATATGATGGACAACTTCGATGCTACTCTCAAGGAGCCAAAGGTATTGCCAACCCGTATTCCAACTCTCTTGGTGAATGGTGCTAATGGTATTGCCGTAGGTATGGCTACCAATATGCCAACCCACAACCTCTCAGAGTGTATTGATGGTATCTGTGCATACATTGACAATCCAGAGATCGATGTTGAAGGACTCATGCAATATATCAAGGCTCCTGATTTCCCAACCGGTGGTATCATCTACGGTTATGAGGGTGTCAAGGAGGCTTACGAGACGGGCCGTGGTCGTATCGTAGTTCGTGCTAAGGCTGAGATCGAGTCTGAAGGTCAGCACTGCAACATCGTTGTAACTGAGATCCCTTATGGTGTCAACAAGGCAGAACTCATCAAGCATATTGCACAGTTGGCCGACGAGAAGAAGATCGAGGGTATCGCCAATGCCAACGACGAGTCGGATCGTACCGGTATGCGTATCGTAGTTGAACTTAAGAAGGATGTTAATGCAAACATCATTCTTAACAAACTCTATAAGATGACTGAGTTGCAGAGCAACTTCAGTGTCAATAATATTGCCCTTGTCCCAATCCCAGAGGCACCTAACGCCTTAGGTATGCCAAAACTTCTCAACCTGAAGGATTTGGTTCGTTACTTTGTTGATCACCGTCACAATGTTGTAATCCGTCGTACCAAGTTTGATTTGGCTGAGGCCGAGAAGAAGGCACACATCCTTGAGGGCTTGATTATCGCTTGTGATAACATCGATGAGGTTATCAAAATCATCCGTGCAAGCCGTACCCCTGGTGATGCACAGAAGGGCTTGGAGGAGCGTTTCGGTATTGACGAACTTCAGTCAAAGGCTATCGTTGATATGCGTCTCTCTCAGCTCACCGGTCTTCGTATCGAGGAGTTGAAGCAGCAGTACGATGACCTGATGAAGTTGATCGACTACTTCAAGCAGATTCTTGCCGACGACGCCCTCTGTATGAAGGTTGTCAAGGACGAGCTCATTGAGATCAAGGAGAAGTATGGCGACGAACGCCGTACCGAGATTGATTATTGTGGCGCTCAGCTCAATGCGGAGGACTTCATTCCTAACGATGACGTGGTTATTACCATCAGCCACATGGGCTATATCAAGCGTACCAAGTTGTCCGACTTCAAGGCTCAAGCTCGTGGCGGTGTAGGTTCGAAGGGTGCAGGTACCCGCGACAGCGACTTCATCGAGTACATGTACGCTGCCAAGAACCATAACTGGTTGATGTTCTTCACGGAGCAGGGCCAGGCCTTCTGGATGAAGGTTTACGATATCCCAGAGTTCGCCAAAAACCAGAAGGGTCGTGCCATCCAAAATATGCTCAATACCAACGACAGCAACAAGGTTACTGCCTTCCTCAAGGTTGAGAGCTTTGCCGATGCAGACTTCAACGATACACACTACCTCATGTTCGTTACTGAGCGTGGTATCGTCAAGAAGACCAAGTTGGCTGCCTATAGCCGTCCACGTGCCAATGGTATCAACGCCATCAACCTGGCAGAGGATGATCGCGTAGTAAGCGTTGTTATGACCGATGGCAAGCAGCACATCGTTTTGGCAAACCGCAATGGTCGTGCCATCACCTTCCCTGAGACCAATGTCCGTCTGATGGGTCGTGTTGCTACCGGTGTTCGTGGTATGCGTCTCGACGACGATGGTCAGGATAAGATTGTCGGCATGGTAGCATTGCCTTACCCAGGCGCTCCAATCGGCGACGAAAACGATAACGACAATGATAACGAGAATGAGAACGAGATGACTCTCGAGAACATGTTCGATGTTGAGGATAACGTTAACGAAAATGAGAACGATACCGAAAACGTAGAGAACGATGCAGAGAACCCACTCAACAACTCCGTGCTTGTTGTCAGCGAGAAGGGCTATGGTAAGCGTAGCTACATCACCGGTTATCGTATCACCAAGCGTGGCGGTAAGGGCGTGAAGACTTTGAACCTCACCGAGAAGACCGGTCCGGTTATCGCACTCATGACAATCAACGACGAGGACGATCTGATGATCATCAACAAGTCTGGTATCGCTATCCGTCTGCACTGTCTGTATGATCAGGAGGCTGGTCAGGGCTTGCGCGTCATGGGCCGTGCTGCCTCTGGTGTCAAGCTTATCGACCTCACCAAGAAGAACGATGCTATTGCCAGCGTCTGCCGCGTAATCAGTGAGCAGGAAGAGGAGGGCATCGAGGCTGCCGAGGATACCCTTCCATCGGATGAGGGATTAAACCTTGAGGCCGAGGCTCCGTCTAATGAGTAAAAGATCGCAATGACATTTCTTAGAAAATAAAAAATAACAAACCCAAAAACACAAAACAATGAAAAAGATCATTCTTTCAGCATTGTCACTGATTCTTGTAGGTGCATGCTGTGTTGATGTTAATGCTCAGGAGAAGACCAAGGAGCAGCTTAAGGCTGAGGCCGCTGCTCAGAAGGCTCTTAAGAAGGAGTTCGATGGCTTCATGAAACTGGCTAAGAAGAACTCTCAGACTGGAGAAGCTGTAACTACTCCTCCAAACGTGCCAGCTGCACGCGAGGCTATTGCTGGTGCTGCTAAGTCTCCATTGTCAGAGGGCAATGCAGAGTTCTATCTGTTGGCAGGACAGGTTGAGACCTGTGCTTTCAACGAGGCTGCACAGAAGTCTGACTATCCAGGTTATGCTGCTGCAGCAAGCGCTGGCTTCGACTATTATAAGAAGGCTTATGAGGCTGCTTCAAGTGCTGCTAAGCCAAATGCCAAGATCATCACTGCTGCACAGCAGGGTGCTTTCGAGCTTTTCCGTCAGACCTCAGGTCTCTCAATGATCGGTAACGTATACTATCAGGAGAAGGAGTTTGGCAAGTGTCTCGCAGCTTTCCGCTTCGCAATGGTTGCTGCTCAGGAGCCAGTTATTGCCAGCCAGGCAAGCAATCCATTGGTTAAGCTTGAGATCGACCGTTGCACTGCAGACTCTACCATCAATAACCTCAGCTTGAACTGCTTCTCAGTGGCTCAGTACATGATGAATGATACTGTCGAGGCTATCAAGGAGCTTGTATTCCTCAAGGATCGCGCTACCGACGAGACTCAGCTCAATCAGGTACTCCAGTCTTTGGCACTTGATTACTATGCTTTGGACGATACCGTTAAGTTCGAGGCTACCTTGAAAGAGGGCGTTCAGAAGTTGCCAGCAGAGCAGTGGTACATCACCAACCTGATCAACGTTTACATCAACCGTAACGATTTGAATTCAGCAAGCGACTTCCTCGATAAGGCTATCGCTGGTGATCCAAACAATGCACAGCTCGTTAACACCAAGGGCTTGCTCCTCGAGCAGCAGGGTAATGTAACTGAGGCTTTGACCTACTATGAGAAGGCTCTTGCACTTGATCCATCATCTGCATCTGTTAACTCAAGCCTTGGCCGTTACTACTACAACCAGGCTCAGAATGTTGAGGAGGAGTACTACACCAAGAAGAAGTTCGATGAGGGCGACCGTCAGGCTCAGCCATTCTACGAGAAGGCTCTTCCATACTACGAGGCAGCTTATGCTTTCGATACAGAGCGTAAGGACAAGAACATCGCTGTTGCTCTCCGTATGCTTTATGGTCGTATGGTTGCTAAGGCTGGTGCCTCTTCAGCTAAGGGTAAGGAGATTGCAGCTAAGCGTGCTGAGGTAAGTGCTGCTTACGGTTTCGAATAATTAACCCAACCTAATAATATAGCAGCCAGGAAACGCATCTTTGTATTTCTTGGCTGCTTACTTTTTCTTTCCGACTACACGAACTTATGCTCCGTTCTCTTCAGATTTCTATACTTTCTTTCTTGTTGGGTATATTGGGTACTCAGGTTACTGTGGCCGAAGTGGCACCAGTTGACAGACTGTCACCCAAAGAACAGAAAGCCTACCGAGATTCGTTGAAACGCGATTTACGTGAGGCCCGATTCAATACCAACGACAAATCCAAACCGAATTTCGGCGAAGCTCGCCGTTACCTTGAACATGCCCTTCAGAATCCTTATGGCAAGAATAATCCCGAAGTGATTCTGCAGGCGGCTCATACTGAATACCAATGTTTCCAGACCGAACGAAATCGTCCGGCCAATGGAGGTAAGATGGACGAAAAGATCATCTATGCCTCTACTGCCACAGGCTTTAATTACTATTGCCAGGCCTATCAGATGTATCGCCATCCCGCCAAGGGAACTACCATACAACAGCCCAATGCTAAGGCATATCTGCAGATGCGTAGCAATGCTTACGACCTCTATCGCTGCACACAGGGATTCCGTGCAACGGCAGGTTACTATGCCAAGCAGAAAGACTGGAAGCAGGCTCATGTCTACTATAAGATGGCCCTGAGTGCCATGGATAGTGAGATCCTTCGTGACTATGCCCGTTCGAATTATGCAGTTAAGTTAGACTTCGATAAGTTCTGTTCCGATTCAATCCGTCAGCGACTGCTTTATGCATGTGCCGTGACTGCGGTACAGATGAAGGACCACGAATTGGCTGTCCAGGAACTCGAAGTGGCCAAATTCAGCGGTATAGAACCCAATCGTATCCGTCAGCAGCTCTGTAAGGAGTATCTGGCACTCAAGGACACCGCTGGCTATGAACGTGCTTTGCTCGAAGCAACCAATCTGCTTCCGAAAGAGCCTTGGTATCCGGAGAATCTCCTGAACCTGTATCTGGCCCGTAATCGTCATGCTCAGGCCCTGTCTATCATTGATCGAGTCATTGAACTCTCTCCCCGCAATGCCCGTACACTTGAACTCAAGGGGCAGCTTCTGGATGAGGCTGGCGATCTGGATGGTGCGATCATTGCCTTCATGACAGCCATCAATATGGATTCAACGCTGGTAGTCAGCTACTCTTCGATGGGCCGTATCTATTTCAATCGTGCCATCGAGGCTGAGAATGATCTGGTCGAGGCTCGTCTGTTCGATAAGATCTACACGGTGGCTGTTCCACTCTACGAGGAGGCTCTACCTTATTATAATAAGGCATTTGAAAATGATAAGGACCGCAAGGACGAGAGCATTGCCTCTGCCATCCGTACGATCCTCTATAAAAGATTCCAGAGCCCGAAGTGCCGGAATCCTAAGCCGCTTATCCGCCGTTACAACGAAGTGAGCAAGGCTTATGGTCTGAATCCGCTGTAATGTTTTTGAGCCGAAGATATAAAAATGAATCCTACACGTTAGCGTAGGATTCTTTTGTTTTATTCGACTATGTCGCGAAGCTGCATCAGATAAACCAGTGCCCAGTCCTGATCGTTGGAACATTGATTCGAGCAGCGGGCCGGTTGGGCATCAACGTAACCCGGGTAGTGGTAGGCTGCCGATCCGTGGCCTTGTGAGTCGTAGCTCGAGAGGTTGGCCAGCAGGATAGCCTTGGCACGTTGGCGATAGCTGTCGTCGCCTGTAATCTGTGCATAGAGCGCAAATGCCTGAGCGGTGATGCATGTCCAGTAATGAGGGAAGGTATCTCCCCAGATCTGCGGAATACCGAACCAGTAACCATCCCAGTGACGGATGGCAATCTCATTCAAGTGGTACGACGGCTGATGTCCGTTGAAGGCTTCGAGAGCAGGCATCATACGCTTGATGCATTCCAGATATTCCTCATTCTTCGTTTCGAGGTACATTTCGCAGAGGAATTCAACACAAGGAGCAACGATGCTCTGTTCGTAGTTTACTTCCGACTTAGGGAAATGCAGTCCCG
Organism: Bacteroidales bacterium; assembly: GCA_045627865.1. Taxonomy (GTDB): domain Bacteria; phylum Bacteroidota; class Bacteroidia; order Bacteroidales; family UBA3663; genus Liminaster. The sequence goes on along the minus strand of JAZQOK010000037.1, from coordinate 31,915 downwards.
CGTTGACATAGTAGGTTGCCACCTTGGTGAAATCTCCCAGGAGCGAGTCTGCCTCCGCGTTCATGCGGTTCTCGCGTAGCAGAGTCAGCAGCTTGCGCACCGGAACACCAATGGCATAGAAGCTATAACCACCATTCGCATACTGGGCGCGCTGGGTGCGATAGGCATCGATGAGGAACTGTTTCTTGTGTGTATGTTCGAACATCGAGGCATAGAAATGAGCTACCCAAGGGTAGTTATAGAGACGATGCTTGTCGTTGTGTTTAACCGTTCCCCAGGTTTTGTAATCACTGTCCTGGAGTTTATGGACGAAGTTGGCATAGAGCTGCAGAGAGACTTCGAGGTAACGGCGATTGATGCTCGACGAATTTGGATGCTGATTCACATATTCGGCATACTGAGCCATGAAAACACCCATACCGAGACGTTCACGGCCTTCGTTCAGATCGGTGCGCTGGCGGGAATTCTGCCAGTTCTGGATCATGGCTCTGTTCTTGTTGTCGTAAGGCAGATAGGCGCCATACACAGGACTGCTTTCGTCCTTGACCTGCTGTTCCTCGAAGATGAAGTTAGCACGGGCATCCAATATGCGGTCAATGCCCAGCAGACCTAAGACTTCAACATGGGTTGGCTTGCCTTTGCCGTAGGAGATAGGGACGCGTAGTTCGCCAGTCTGCTGTACGGCGTAGCGTTGAGTTGCAGATTGGGCCTTCGTAATGATATCGATATTGATGGTATCTCCCAATGTGGCTGCATAGCGGTCTGCCTTGACGTAGACGCCACCTTTTTCGACCATCTTGTTGAAGAAATCCTCTTCGCCCTGATGGGTGAAGATTCTCCAGCGGAGAAGGTAGAATCGGTTCGGTTGGAGGATGAATTTCTCAGGAATCAGTCCAATGATGCCGCGTGTGTTGCTGCCGCCCTTGTCGCTGCCACGCTGGTTGATCGTGTAGTTGACGATCGAACCCTCTTCAAGCATCATGCCGAGGTGTGGTCCCTTACCGCTCATGCGGATGGCATAGGTATAGGCAGCGCGATCGCCCGGCCAGATATGAGCATGACAACGCTCGCGAAGACAAGTTTCCGCCTCTGGATAATTATCGTTCCAAGGGGTGTAGATCTGAACTTGCGAGAGGTCGATGGTGTGTCGGGAGGTATTCTGCAGGATGTAGGTCTCAACGAGATCATTGCCCTCCATCTTGCGGTTGACTTTCACGCTGAGGCCATTGACTACACTACCATCCAGATAGGCCACATTTCCCCACTCGTACTGGCTGTCGACCCATTTATATTGCGTGTTATCGGTCTTGACCAGCCATTCCATGAAGTCCATGTCTCCATCGATACTAAGTGAGGTGATTCTGTTGGTCGATGCATTTAACTTATACACGACCTTCTGCGCAAAACAAGAAAGGGAGAGGGACATGGCCATAACAGCCAATACCAGCGATTTAAGCTTAAACATTTAATAAACAATAATAATTGGGGCATGAATATTTGAACGCGCAAAGGTAATGATTTTTCTTGTATTGACCAAATAAAATGCCAAAAAACTATCTTGTTAATGAAAAACTTAATGTCAAACCGAAGTCTGTGTTGACTGTTGGGTAAGAGGTCGAGATCAAAGGCTTGTTGATCTGCTTCTGCCAATAGAACTTGAGGTTAAGCATTTTCGAGAACTGATAGTCTGCCGAGAAGTTGATGTTCATGGCCGTATTGCCAGAGGTAGCCTCACTGTATTGATCTTCAATCTTGCGGAGCAGAGCCAGCTGGTTCTTGAATGTAACGTCAAGTTTCATGTTCAGATCGTGGCTCACGTTCTTCTCTTTTGCCCCAGTTCCGGCCGGCAATCCGATCTTGGTGTTGAAATTGGCAATCTTATAGCCAGTGCCGAAGGTAATGTCCTTGGAGATATTCTCGACGATCTGTGCAGCCGACATGTTGAGTGAAACCGAACGGGTCTGTTTGTATTCCGCACGGGCAGTGACGCTATTGTTCATGGTTGCGTTCAAACCAATCAATGGAGCGAAGCTCTCGGTCAGGGTGACTGTCGAGATATTGAACTCTGACGATGGGACAGGTACATCGTTGGCAACATCGAGCGTGAAGCCCAGACCTTCGGCATTCTCCGCATAATTGGTATAGCTGGCATAACTGCCAATGGCATAGGTACAATTGTATCCATGGCTCAATGTCAGGGTCTTGAAGTAATCGGAGAGTTTCGGGAAGAGCTGGAGCAGACCTTCATATTGCACCTTCCAGTTTGGCAACGATTTCCACATCTTAGGGAATGCCGAGAGGCTAACCGACGAGGCATCACCGCCATTCATGTAGGCCGAGATGAAGGCAGGAACAAGCACGTCGCTCGAGTTGATGCGGCTGTCGCCCAGGTTACCGGCAAAACGGGTGCCCGCCTGCTGTGCATGGTCGGCCATGAAGCCACCGGTAGGGTAGTTGGTTCCATTGTAACGATTCAACATTCGACGATAGATGATATCGCGGTTCTTGATCAGTTGGTCAAAGGCCTGACTGCTGTATTTGTCCTTGCTCTTACCTACACCGAAACTTGAACCCAGAGCAATGGTGGTCATCTGGAATGAACCAGATTTGGTTATGCAGAGATCCGAGAACATGAATTGATGGGCTTGTTTCTCGGTATGCTTCCAGGTGCCGTTCAGGTTGATCTTGAAGCCAGGAAGTGGCTCTACAGTCGCACCATAATTGAGATCGCGTGTAAGACTGTAGGCGGCTGGTGTGGTGAGCGAATCGTTGACGATCAGCCAGTTGTTATCGATGGCTTTCTGGGTAAACTCTTCGCCACCCTCAAAGCCAAAGGCAAAACCGAGACCTGGAGCCAGGGTTGAACCGGAATTGTTCTGTCCGAAGAAATCGCCCGAGTTCAGTCTGTAGGATGGGAGATAGGTGTCACGAGTCTCTCTGTACGAGATGCTGACGTTACGTACCATCATCAGGAAACGGGCAGCAGCCTGAGCATTCTTGTACCAGTTCTCATCATCCAGCGGTTTGTCTGGCTTGATCGAGAGATCCAGTTTGAGGCTATCGGTCGCTTTGATGCGGATGGTATTGGCATCCTTACGCTTGTAATCGAGTTTGTATGACTTGCCATCCTCATCCTTGGCCGAGAGTGTGAAACGCTTGGTGTTGAGGTTGTGCTTGATCTCGATGGTGCTATCAGGCATCAACTCGATTGTTTTCGTAAAGGTCTTTGGCTCCTTCTTTTTCTTGGCAGGAGTCTTTTTGTTGTTCTTGTTGTTACGGGTGCTCTTGGTCTTGAAGCGATCGTTGGTTTTCTTCAGGAACTTCGACTTGTTGTAGAGCGTCTCGAGATTGAACTTCGCTTCACCTTGCCAGCTGCTCTGATTCTGGAGCGAGCTGCCGGTTTCGGTATCCGTATCGATGCGAGTGCCTCTGTTCCACTCGTAGGTGCCCTTGTAGCGTGCCGAAGCGGTAATCCAATCGGTTGCTTTGATCTTGTTGATCGGAATGTTCCAGGTAGCGTCGAAGGTCTGGTTGTAGTCTACCGGGGTGCCCAGCTTCCACAACTGCATAGAGATGGTATCCTTCCAAGCTTCGAACTCGTCAGGATAGAGATAACGGTTGACCGGAGCATCCGGTTCGTCGATACGCGCATTGGTAGCCGAATTGAAGTTGAACTTGAGCGTCTTGGTCAAGTCCCAGGCAATGGCAGTCTGTCGCATCCAGGTGAAGGTCTTGGTGTAGGTAACTGGAATTGTATAATCAGACTCGTAAGTCTCGACATTGCGTAACTGCTCCTCGTGGTAGGTGCGGTTCCAATTGCTTGACATACTGATGCTGTTTGGCAACCAGTTGAGCTGGAAGTCAGACAGGAACTTGGATTTGGTGTTTTGGTTAGGCTTTACGGTTTTGCCGGATTGACCGGAATTTTCAGATTCTCCAGACTGCTTGGATTTTCCGGACTTCCCGGAATTATTGAATGGCTGCCAAGCCTTGAAGTATGGGGTGTACTGATAGTTGATCGATGCACGGTAAGTGTCATCCTTCTCGTATTCGGTAGTTGGGTCCGAGGCCTCCTTTCGGTTCTGTGCATAAGACATCGAGATATTGGCAGGATCCCAAGGTTTGGCCTTCTTTGACTTCACGTTGAATTTGACGCCCGTCAAAGACATGGATGTAGCCTTCTCGACCGTCTGGGCGAGGGCACGGATCGAATCCTTTTCGCGTTCCGTATCATAGGTTTGCAGGGTCTCTTCGAGCAGGAGATCCTCGTTGTATGGATCATACTTAGGCGAGGTGACAGACTTGCCACGGCTATAGTAGAATGGAGCCGAGAGCTTGACCTGCTGAGGAATCCACTTACCGAGGTCCGTTTGTCCAGATACATTGTACTCCCAATCCTCGTTGAGAGAACGAGTGGCGGCACTTTGGTCGATGCTTCCCCAACCCACAGAGGTGTAATTGCCCGATGCATTCAGGGTTGCAAGATCCGATACACGCAGAGTTGCATTTCCACGGGCAGCCCAGCCTCCACCTTCGTCGATGCCATTCATTCGGAGCTCGTTGACCCAGACACGGCCACTCTTGACCGATTTTCCGTTGTTGCGGACACCGATCATGATCACCGAAACATCCGAGAGGGTAGGATTACCGATTACGGTCATCTTGTTTGCTTTGGCATCATCGTCATACTTGCTATAGAGGGTGGTGTATGACACCTCCGAGAGGTTGCCTTGCTTATCGGTGTTACGCTGTTTCTTGAGCGTGGTGAGTTTGGAGAGTGCAAGGTTGATCATGTTGCCCTCCGGCCAGACTTTCATGCGATCGGTCGAACTGTTATTGTTGTAAAGACCAGCAGGTGTGAGGTGGATAGGAACCTCATACTCATAGTAATTGTCTTTGTAATCCGAGCCAAGACGGATGAACAGACTTAGTTCACCGTCGCTCAGTTGAGTGTCGTTGTTCATCAGTGCCTCGCCGTGTACAAAAAGTTGGATCTTTTCGTACTGGCGCATGTCGAGGCCCGAATTCTTATAGACCGCAACGGCATCATGTGGTTCGAGGTCCGACACCTCAAGGAGCATTGCCTGTTCGTTCAACTGGGTCGAGGTACTCTGACCTGGGTCGACGACACGGTCAATGCCTGGAGGCAGGACATAGTTGACAGGAGCAGAGCCTGCATTCTCTTCGATATTGACGGTGCCGGTTGAGAGCGAACCGGTACCAGCCACGGCATATCCACGATCTGTGAGTCGGCTGGCATTGTAGTTGCGCCAGTCGCTACGAACGAGTTCAAGTGTCGCAAATCGGAGAGTCTGTTCCTTGTTCCATCCTGTCATATACATACGCAGGAAGCGAATGGATTTGAAGTTCTGGATAGCACCCACCTTTTTGTCGTAATTCGAAATCGGGATGCGGAACTGATACCATCTTACGGTCTCTTTCTTGCCATTGCGCAGGTTGACCGACGATTCGGTAATGCTGGTAATATGATTGCGTCCCTCGACCATATCTTCCGGACGCAGGGAGATGTGGTATTGGAAATAGCGTTCATACTCGTTGAGGGTGTTGTCTCCATTGATATCCTCAACGTCAGGCTTGCTGGTTGCAGAGGTTGCATAACGCTCCGCACTCTCGTTCGTGTTCTTGCTGTTACCCTCTGTACCATTATAATATTTATAACGCTCGAGGATCGATGCGCGCATCTTGTCGTAATCCGAGCCACGATAGTAGTGGAAGTTATCGCCAGCAGGGTCATTGAGAGGCGAGAACGCATCATTCTCCCACGCCTGTTTGGTCGAGTCGTTGATGATGCCCAAGACGGCATCGCGATAGTTGGCGTAGGAACTGAAAGTGAGTTCGTCTTCATCCTTCAGACCATCCAGACCGACGTCCTGATTCTTGCGCGAAGAGGCGTTGTTGTCGAATGCATAGACGGTCGAGGCACGACGGCTGACACGACCCCAGACGGTAGTCGTGGTATAAAGTGTGTCTCCCTCTGCGTCAAGACCATTCTCGAAACTCTTCATGCCATCCTTGAGAATATCCTCGCTGATTTCACCGAGGTTGAAGTAGAGGTCGCCTCCGGAGAATCCGGCAACAGAGCTGCCGGACACGGTGGCTGCAACGGAGCTGCCGGACACGGTGGTTGCAACGGAGCTGCCGGACACGGTGGTGCTGGATGATGGGGAAGGGCCGGAGGTCAAGGCAGGATCCATCAGCCAGAACTCAATATACTCGTAGTTGGCGTTCTCGAAGTTCGTGACATCCATCTTACGCATGATACCGCCCCAGCGCTTTTCGGGATTGGTCAGGTGTCCGGTTTCATCCATGCCGTTGGTGTCGAGATTGTATGGACCTCGCTCGTTTGGATAGAAAGTAAGGTTAAGTACATCCAGAATGCCGGTTTCGCCGTAGGTGAGTTCCTTGTTCGGATAGATTTCGTCAAAGTTTATCTGGCGTACACGATGGTCAGAAAGTTGTTCCAGGTCATTTTTGATATGGCCTGGAGTCATGCTGCTTGACTGCGAGGTAAAGAGTCGCTCGATGGTGTACCAGGAGAGGAGCGAACGGTTCTTTCCATAGTCGATGTTATTACTAAGAGAGGCTTCTGGGAAGCGGGCATTTCCATCTTCGTAAGGAGTAGATGCCAATTGCCACTGGCTGACAGAGGCGATGCTTTGTGCCGTTTCGGAGTTTTCAAAGTCATCCACATAGACATTGCCCTCGTTGCCGATCTGGTCATTGTGACCTGCTCTCAACTGCGCATATTCGCCCTGAATCGAGAAGTTGGATGGGGCGGTTGCCTTGACCCAAGGAATTGCACCAACGGCATTGGTCAACCACATGAAGTCCTTGTTCCACTTGAAGTTGAAACCGTACATCGTGTTGTTGATTGGAATTTCCGCATTGGTAACCTTCTTGGTGAGTGGTTTCTCGTGCAGATTGAGGAGGGTAGCACCAAACTGAATGTCCTTCGAGTATTCATATTGCAGGTCAACACCCATCATGGTCTTGCGCTGCAGCGAGTAATTGTCCTGATCCTCCAGGCTGACATTGACGGCCGTTCCACTCTCGATGATGTTTTCGTTGAGAATGGTTACGATACCCATGTTGTAGTCCACGGTATAGTCGCTGTTCTCGACCAGAGTAGCACCACCGGCAGTAACGACAACCGAACCCCGAGCTACATTGGTTGCGCCCAAGTCAATCTCAGCACCGCTCGAGGCAACATATTCGCCTTTCAGACGGAACTTGTTCTTTTCGGCCACCTGTTCAGCTACGGTCAAGGTGCTGTCATAGAGTTCCTGGAAGCAATAACGATTCGCCAGATCCTGGCTACCAAGCATCTTGGCAAGATGGCTGCCAAAAGGCTCGACAACCGGGAAGATGATTCGTCCCGTTGATGGATTGACCGTATAACCCTGCACAAAGTCGAACTGTCCATCCGAATGGCTTTCCTGATTACCGTTCAATCGATCCAGGTTCATCACTTTGATGAGCAGTTGCTGGGCAATCGGTCCTTCGTTGATGAAGTTTGTATAGACACCGACTGTATCGCTCAGGTACTGTACCTGGAGTGTGAAATTGTTCTTTTGCAGATTGGTGACGCCCAGCGAGTAGATGTTCTTCATCATCAGATCCCAAAGTGGGGTCGATGGATTGCCCGACGTTGCCTTCAGCAGCTTGACCACGAGGGTCTGGGTTGGATTGCCTGCGTTGTCGGTACTGAATTCGCCCACCTGATAGGTCTTGCCACCCTTGGTGTACTGGAAGGCAACGGCAAGTACCATGTCGTCGTCCAGCTTGGTTTTGAGCGAGATGTAACCCAGGCTACTGTTCAGCGAATATTCGCTGCTGGACAACAGACGGGCAGACTCAATCTTTTCGTAATCGGTACCACCGGTGCATCCCTGCATTTCGAGAGCCGACATCGTGGTGGTGACATTGGTGATGTCGCGGATGCCGCTATAGGAGCCAGTGATGGTTGCATAGAGGTCATTGGCCTTGTTGTCCGGGTAGGTAGAACCCTGGCTGCTCCAGCAGGCATTGCCGATCTTCTGACCTTCGCCCAAGTCCATAAAGGCAAGGATGTTACGGGCATTGTCGAACGATCCACGTTTGTTGGTCGCCCAAACCTCGATCTTGGTGATTTCGATACCCGAAGCGATGAGCGGCAGGTGCGACATGTTCTGGTCGTAGGTGTCGCGGAAGTACTGCGCCAGGAAGAAGTGACGGTTCTCATCGTACTGGTCTGCCTGAATCTCGTAGGTGCGTTTGGTGGCACCGCCCTTGCTCGATACGCTCTTGCTGCTCGATTGCTGTTTGGCCAGAAGGGCAGTAACGTTCAATTTGCCGAACTTCAGCTTGCTCTTGATACCGAACAGGGATTGTCCACCGGTAATGAGTGAATTACCGGTGGTCATCGAGACATTACCAGCCTCCAGATCCTGGATGATCTCATCCTCGTCGCCCTGGAAGGCCAGTTTAAACTGGTTGGCATCGAAGTCGAAGGTTGCCTCCGTATTGTAGTTCAGATTGAACGACATCTTACTGCCGACCGAGGCCGTCATGTTCAACTGAATATCTTCGTCGAAATCGAAGGTCTTTTGGTCGCGCGCACGTTGAGAAAGGGTTGGATTGTCAATCTTATTACGTTTCAATCCCATTGACATCGAGGCACTACCTTGGGTCTTGACGCGGATGCCGCCCTTGCCGAAAATCTTCTCTGCAGGGCCCAGGCTAAAGGTCATATCGAGCAGATCCAGGCCGGTTCCTCCCTCATATTCTTCGAACGCTTTGTTGTTCTGGTCGCGGAAATAGGCGGCACGAACGGCACGTTCTGTGTAGTTCATGTACTCCTTTTTCGACATCGGGATTGTGTAGCCGATCTGCTGATCTCCAATCTTGGTTTTGATCAGATAGCGGTTGTTTTTCCAGTCGTATTCGATGGACTCTGTCACATTCTTTGGATTGCGCAGGTCGCCCGGATGTTTTTCTTCTAATTCTTTCACATCTTTGGGCGTGGTCTTTGCCACTTCCCAACGAGCTTTGTTTTCGTTATTGTTTTCGTTTTCGTTATCGTCTTCGTACGAGGCGTAAGCCGAGTTGTTATACGCGAATGCGACACCCCCAAGCAGGAGCGTCGACGAGAGTCCGGACAATATGATCTTTCTGTATCGTGACATGTATTCGCGCAAATGTAATCTTAGAACGTACACATTATATAATTATTGCATGCGGCAGTGAACTTTTCCTTTGTTTATTGTGTTGAATTTGTATTTTTATGGGTAATATTTTCGCAAAAAGAGAGAATTTTCATTCAAATGTTAAGAAAAAATATCATATCTTTGGGAAAATTCGAATTATTTATTACTTTTGCGCACTTAAAATAAGATAATTTACTAAAGTTTGGGAATTATTAACTAACTTTGAATTTATATAAATATTATGCTTGTCAAACAAACATTGATGACGCTCTTGGTGTCGGCTATGGCTTTTGCCGGTATGGCCGCCGACCAGATTGCATTCCCTGGTGCTCAGGGTTGGGGCCGTTTCGCAAAAGGCGCTCGTGCTACCACAACTCCAACCGTTTATCATGTCACTAACTTGAATGATTCTGGCACAGGTTCATTGCGCGATGCTGTGAGCCAGCCAAACCGTATTGTCGTTTTCGATGTTTCGGGTGTCATTAAGATCAGCAGCCGAATCGTCTTTGCTAAGAATCTTTATGTTGCCGGTCAGACCGCTCCAGGTGAGGGCGTAACTGTCTATGGCGATGGCGTCAGCTTCTCGAATTCCAGCGATATCATTTGCCGTTATTTGCGTGTCCGTATGGGCAAAGGCGGAACCAATGGCAAGGACTGTGCCGGTATCGCCAGTGGCACAAACATGATCTTTGACCATTGTTCTTTCTCTTGGGGCCAGGACGAGACCTTCTCCATCAACCCAGATGGTAAGGGTGCTATCGGTTCTATCACGTTGCAGAACTGTATCTTCGGTCAGGGCCTCATGACCCACTCTGCAGGTGGTTTGATCCAAGCTGACCAGATTACTCTGTATCGTAACTTCTACTGCGATAACTCTACCCGAAATAACAAGATCAAGGGTATCAACCAGTATGCCAACAATGTCGTCTATAACTGGTCGAATGGTTGCTACATCATGGGTGGTGACTCCGAGGGCAAGAGCTATGTCAATATTCAGTCGAATCTCTTCATCAATGGCCCTGCCGGTGGCGGAAACTGCTTCGGTGGTGCCAATGCCGACTTTCATTGCTATGGCATCGACAACTGGCAGGATAGCAACAAGGATGGTATCTACAATCCATCGGAGGTAACCAACTATAGTGCAGCTACCCGTGAGGCTACTCCTTATGCCTATCCAGAACTGGAACTCTATCCGGGCAATCAGTTGCTCGAGAAGAATATCCCAACCGTAGGAGCATCACTCCCTTATCGTGATCAGAGCGACTGCTATATGATCGATGAGTTGATGTCGTTGGGCAAACAGGGTGCTTTGATCAGCGACGAAGGCTCATTGGCTATCGGTATTCCGTCGAGCTGGAGCTGGTGGAAGGGCAGCAAGCCTCTCGATACCGATGGCGATGGTATGCCTGATGCCTGGGAGGAGGCCAATGGTACCGACAAGAGCAAGGCCGATGCTACTGTTGTGGCTGCCAATGGTTATCTGAACATCGAAAACTATATCAACTCGATTACTGTCGATGATCGTCAGTACTTCCTTCGTCAGCCTATTACTGTAGCTTCGAGCAAATCGACCACCACGACAGTCACCCTCACCTGGAGAGATTATACCTTCGAGGAGGACGGTTTCGAAATCGAATATGCCGAGGAGGGCACCTCTGACTATACTGTGGCTGGTCGTACGGCTGCCAATGCTACCACTTATGTGCTTCAGGGCCTGAAGAGTGGTGTTTTTTATAATGTTCGCGTACGTGCCTTCGCCCAATACAAAGGTGAGTCGAAATACTCCGAATATTCGACCGCTCGTGTCAGCACCCGTCCTGTGGAGGCTGATCTGGTCGATATTGATTCTTACGATCCAGATGTAACCAACAGTACCGTTGTGCTGGAGAATGAGTCTCTGCTCTGGCATACCGACGAGACACTTTCGTTTGCGTGGGAGGATGTTATCAAGCCAAGCAGCGTGGTTGCTTCGGGCAAGGGTGTCATCACCGTGAGCGGCAATGGCTCTATTGGTGGCGAGGCTTCGATGAACAAGGCCGGATCGGGTACACTCATTCTTAATAATACAAACAGCTACGAAGGTACTACCGTTGTGTACGATGGTGTGATTGAGTTCAATAGCATCGCCAATGGTGGCGTAGCATCTGCTATTGGAGCATCGAAGAACTTCGCACAGAACTGGATCTTCGATGGCGGTACTTACCGTTACACCGGTGGCAATGCCGAAACCGATCGTAATGCACAGGTCAAGAGTGCCTCTACCTTGGAGGTCAAGAGCGCATCTTTGACTTTGAACGGTACTTTCGAGGGCAATGGTGATCTCACCATCGATGGCAATGGTACCGTGGTTGTTCCTACCACCAAGTTCTTCGGCTACAAGGGTGCAACCATCCTGCGTGGCAAACTCTATCTCTCGACCGTCGAGGCTGCTAAGGCAGGTATCGGTCAGTCGTCGAAGATCGTTCTGGCAGGTGGTACACTTTCGACCAAGGGCGAAACCTCTGGTTACGAGACCTATTCCTTCCCAATCGAGGCTATGGAGGGTACTTACAGTTACTATGCACCTTTCCGTAACTGTTATATCAAGAATACTTTGACCGGTGCAGGTACCATCGAATTCAAGATTCCTTACCTCCGTGAGTATTTTAATGCGAACCTGACCAACTTCACCGGTAAGATTGTTGCCAATGGTATCAGTTCGGAGTCTGGTTCTATGTTCATGTGCGAAGGTTCGACCTGGAATCTGCCAAACACGCAGATTTACCTGAAGGGTAATGCCCGTATGGCAGTTTGGGGGACAAATGGTACCGGTAACATCGGTGGTATTTCGGGCGATGCTTCTGCACAGTTGATTGGTTCCAGCAAGCAAACCAAGGGTTCTGCTACCACCTGGAATGTCGGTTCTGCCAATAGCGACGAAGAGTTCCGTGGTGCAATCAACGATCTTCCAGCGGGTCTTAATTCTGCCTACAATGGTGTAACCAGCATCAATAAGGTCGGTACTGGCGATTGGCGTTTGACTGGAAACAATACTTATTCAGGCTCTACTACCGTTACAGCTGGTACTTTGATTGTGAATGGTACTCATAGCGGTACAGGTGCATTCAACGTCAAGAAGGAGGCTACTTTGATGGGTAAGGGTACTATCGCCAGCCGTGTTGCTTTGGCCGATGGCGCTATTCTCTGCCCAGGCGATACTCTGGTCAATGGCAGCGACCTCCGTCTCAAGGGCGGTCTCTCGATGGCAGCTGGTAGTGAACTCATTATCCCATTGGCCGTTGATGCTAACGGCAAGTTGGTAGCAAACAGCGTAACCGTCACAGGTGCAGTTTCGGTCGTAGAGGGTGCAAAACTGACTTTGGACATGGTTCGTCTTGGCGACTTCCAGTTCAAGAGCGGCGATGCCATTCCGGTATTCCGCAATTCTCTCATGACTGGTATGGGCAGCTTTACCATTGTACCTGCTACTCCAGGTGATAGCTTGGAGTGGGAGACCTCAACCTTGTTCGACGATGGTTTGTTGAGAGTTAAGAAGGAGGGCGAGACATTCGTCGTTCGCAAGCTCATCACCGAAGAGCGTCAGGCTGTGCTCGAACACACTGCCAGTGTGCAGGGTGGTTCCAATACCCCAGGCTCATTCCTCGATCAGACTACACATTATTATAATAATTGGGGTAGTGCTGCATGGGCTGGTCAGGCTTACTCACAGTTCAAACTTGACATCAAGGAGTACGAAGAGGTGGTCAAGGCAGAATATACCATTATGGTGAACTGTGGCGGTTCGAAGGATGGCCGTGCTCTTGACGTTTGCTATATGCCAGTTGGCACAACCCGCATCAACACCGTAAGCGATATTCCAGCGCTTTCCGGCAAGGTGGGCACCCAGGTGGCCAGTTATTCCGACATTAAGCGTTCGTTTGCCGCCAAGAAGATGACCGCTACCGAAGCTGTCCAGACCATGGCCAAAGCTGGTCAGGACTATATCCAGTTTGTTCATGCCAATGGTGCAGCTGGTGGAGAGATTTATGGCAAGGGTAATTCGACGAATGCTCCCAAGCTGGTCTATACCGTTCAGTATTATGAGGATGAGGTAGGCATTGAGACTATCAACGCTAACCTTAACCCTAACCTTAACTGCATTTATGATATGCAGGGAAAACGTGTAGGAAAAATGTTGCCCGGTAATACCTACTTGGTCGATGGCAAGAAAATAATTATTAAATAATATATATGAGTAAAGGAAGAATTCTTTATAGTTCGTTGGCGTTAACGCTGTCGTTATCGCTTGCCTCCTGTCAGGAGGGGCAGGAGGATTTGAGCAACGATCCACATTACAAGAAGCCCGAATCCCAGAATGGAAATGCTTACGAGTTTCTTCAGAAGGAAGGTAACCACAAGACTTTCCTCAAGGGTATTGAACTGATCAACTACAAAGATGTTGTGGAGAGCCAGATTCTCACGGTTCTGGCTCCAAACGACGATGCTTTTGCTTCCTTCCTAAAGGAGAAGGGCTACAACAGCATCGAAGAGATGTATAGTGCAGACACGCTCTATACACAACAGGTTATTACCTATCATTTGCTTTATTATGCAATGGATTGGGACAAGATGACCAATTTCCGTCCGAACGAGGGCGATGGAGCAACCGAGCTCGAAAAGTCAATGCAGGCAGGTATGTATAACCGATTCCGTACCCGTTGTGCGGTTCCGCTTACTTACGAGCCTAATACTGATCTGGCACTTACCGAGGAGTCTATTATTCCTGTGGTTCACAGAGATCGTTATGTAACTGTATTCTCCGAGAAACTCTATGCCACTTTGGGTATTGATGCCGCCTCGAACTATAACTATTTCTTCCCAAACACCCAGTGGAATCCTAAGCACTTGGCCAATGGCTTCAATGTGATGAATGCTGCCGTGCTTGATGATGCTGCTATTGAGACCGACAATGGTTTCCTTTATCACATCGATCATGTGCTGGAGCCAACTGGCACTATTTACGAGGAGTTGAAGGCCAATGGCAATTACGACAAGTATTTGGGACTTTATGATGTTTATGGATCCTATATTCATGAGACCGACGAATCTCAGAACTACGGTTTCAAGGTTTATGAGAAGGTCTATTCCGGTCTGCCTGCCATTGCTGCAGAATGGCCAAGTAGCAATTATCTGCATTTCTCAACCAATAGTTTCTGTTCGTGGAATCTCTTTATCCCTACAGATGATGCTTTGGATCAGATGTTCCAGGAATATTGGAGCGAAGGATGCGGTTATACTTGCGTCGAGGATTTGAATCCATTGATTCAGCAGATTCTTATTCAGGAGACCTCTGCCACCATTGATATCGCGGGAAGTCGTAATATTCAATATATGAGCCATCCGGATTTCATTCGTCAGGATAAGGCTATTTCTGGTTTCGGAAACCCAATCAACAACGATTTGTCGAGCTTCGACTTCCATAAGTTCTGCAACAATGGTATTGTCTTCGGTTCTTCGAAGATGAAGATGCCAGGTGTATTCTCGAGTGTTGCTGGTCCTGCATTCAAGGATGTCAAGTATCTTCCATACCTCTATGCATTGAGCGGTTCGAAAATGCTGTTGGGTTTATCATCGAAGGAGGTTGAATTTGTTACCCTGATTCCAGACACCTTCCAGTTTGCCCATCACGATCCTGCCATGCGCTTGTACAAGAAAGTGGATGCAACGGGCAATCCGTATGAACTTCAGCAGTGGAGCGACAATGCTGGTGATTTTGCTGCAATCAGCAATTCTTATATCGAGGATATGGCAAACATGAACACTGCCATGGCCGTTTCAGAACTGAAGAGTAAGGGAACGCAGGTCATTGAACCCAACGTGCCATTCAACTTCTGGTACATTCACGATGGTCAGATTACCACCAACAATCTTTTCAACGAACAGCTGACTCCAGGATTCTCTGGTCAGGTATGGGCAGAACTTCACGAGATTACTCCTACTACAGCAGGTGGCTCCTGGAGCAATGGTCGTGCCTATGCCTACGACTACAAGAATGGCGTCTTTATGCCAGCCAATGGTACACCGCTCGAGAAGATGTTGTCTGAAAACAATGATAGAAACTATCCCTATTATTGCTTTGTTCAGCTCTTGAAGAAAGCTGGTTTGATTGATAAGGGAGCCTTTGTCCTCGCTGGCGATAAGACCATTCGCTTCTATGAGCCGGATTGCCGCTTCTTCGCCATTATTCCAACCAACGATGCCATCAAGGCTTCGTTGAAGGAGCTCCCAGGCTGTGGCTCTTTGTCGATCAACGAATCTACCTACGCCATTTCTGGAACTCCTGCAACGGCCGACAAGGGCAAACTGGCAGATTATCTGCTTAACTATTTCGTCACATTCGACCGTCAGCCATTCACCTCTTATCCTTATGTAGGTTCTTCTTGCAAGGGTCAGCTTCGCAGTGCAGGTCCATACGATCTCAATATCACTGACGATGGTTCGGATCTTCGTGTTAAGTTCGTTTCGCGTGGCGCTAATACACCACAAGGCAACGAAGTTCAGCTTGTGAACACGTACTTCTATCTTCCATTCGCATTCAGCGATGGAGCATTCCAGTTGATTGATGAAGTATTGAAATGACCCCACCCCGGCCCTCTGAGCGGAGAGGGCTGGAAATATACTTTAGAATATGAAAATAAGTAAATATATATTATCTCTATTGCTGATGCTTCTGCCTATGATTTCCATGGCGCAGAACAAGACTGTTGTAGGTGTTGTCATCGAAGAGGGATTTAATGAACCTATCTACGGTGCCAACGTCGTAGTGGTCAACCAGCAGAACCGTACCTTGACCGGTACAACCACCGATATCGATGGTAATTACGTTTTGAATGTTCCTGACGGCAAGGGACTGCGTATTCAGTTCTCATTTATTGGCTTAAAGAGCCAGTCTTTTGATTACACGGGTCAGACCAAACTCGATGTTACTTTGGCCAGCGATAGCAAGATGCTGGGTGACGTTGAGGTGGTAACGAAGGCTGTCAATCGTTCGGAATTAGGTATTACCGAACTGCAGCAAACCTCATCTACCCAGAAGGTGATGATGGAGGAGTTGACCGAAATTGCACCTGTTGCTTCGATCGAAGAGGCTTTGCAGGGCCAGATGGCAGGTGTGGATATCGTGCTCGGTGGCGATCCTGGTGCCAAGTCCAGCATTCGTATCCGTGGTATCAGTACCCTTTCTGCCAATGCAGAGCCGTTGGTTGTAGTGGATGGTATCCCAACCAGCACTTCGTTTGGTGATGATTTCGACTTCTCGTCTGCCAACGAGGATGACTTCGGTGCACTTTTGAATATTTCACCTTCCGACATTGAGTCTATCGAGGTGTTGAAGGATGCTGCGTCAACCTCTATCTACGGTACAGCAGGTTCCAATGGCGTTTTGCTTATCAATACCAAACAGGGCAAGACGGGTAAAACCCGTTTCTCGTTCCAGTCCAAGTACTCTTACAAGCAGGAGCCTGCCACTATTCCTTTGCTGAATGGCAATCAGTACATCTCGATGGTCGAGGATGCAATCTGGAATGCTGCCAATGCCAAGGGCCTTGAGAATGCCTCTTCGGAACTTGGGTTGCTGTTTAATACCAAGGAGCTGCTTCTCGACCCAAGCTATCGTTATTATCGTGAGTATCATGTCGATACCGATTGGTTGGACGAGGTTCGTCAGAACGCTTGGCAGTGGGATAATTCCTTGAGCATGAATGGCGGTGGCGAGAAGGCTACCTATCGTATGTCGTTCGGTGTTTTGAACGATATCGGTACCACGCGTGGCACACAGGCCCGTCGTATCACTGCCGGTGCCAAGATTACCTACAAGTTCTCGAACCAGTTCAAGGTCTTCACCGACTTTAGCTATACCGATTTCGACAAGGATGCCAATGCCGTGGATAATGTGCGTAGTAAGGCACAGGGTATGATGCCAAATCAGAGTCCTTATTTGATGAGTGCCGATGGAATCCGTAGCAGCAGCTACTTTACTCCTGAAAGTAATTTTCAAGGCTCATTCGAAAAGATTGATGACAACTCTGCAAAAGGAAACTTCAATCCAGTGGCTATGGCCAATGAATCGTACAAGAATACTCGCGAACGTAACGAGAAGATTACCATCAACTGGGAATACAAAGCACCTCTGCGCAAGGAGTGGCAGCATCTGACCTATCAGGGCTATGTCAACATGAATATGAAGACCTCGACCACCAAGAGCTTCCTGCCACAGGTTGCTACCGGTGTGCTTTGGATCAATACCTGGGCCAACCGTTCGACCGAGGCTTCGAGCGACGGTTTCTCTCTGCAGCTCTATAACAAACTGCTCTATATTGCAACCATTGCCGAGAAGCACTCGTTTGTGCTTTCGGGCATCAGCCGTATTACTTCCTCGCATTCGAACTCAGCAAGCAATGCCACCTATGGCAATGTCTCTATCAATCTGAGCGACCCGGTGGTCGGTTCGATTGTTGCCTCTTCTGGTTCGGGCGAGTCGGAGAATCGTCGCGTACAGTTCACCGAGAACTTGAACTATACCTACGACAACCGTTATGTCCTTACGGCAGGTTTCACCCAGGAGGGTAACTCAGCCATGGGTCGAGATGAACGATTCGGTGTCTTCCCTTCGTTCGGTGCCTCATGGAACATCGAACGCGAACATTGGATCGAAGATTACGAATGGTTTACGACCGGTAAGTTGCGTGCCTCTTTGGGTTGGTCTGGTAATGCGCCAACTTCGGGTTATAGCTACCTGGGTGCATACTCCTACTTGGGCCAGTATGGCGGCATGAATGCAGTTGCACCAAACCGCATGCAGTTGGACAAACTGAAGTGGGAGAGTAGCCGTGAGTGGGACTTGGGTGTCGATTTGCGCATCTTGGACCGCTATGGCGTAACCATCGATTATTATGACAAGTACACCAAGGATTGTTTGATGGCCAAAGTCGGTATTCCTTATACTACAGGTTTCTCTTCGCTGAAATACTTGAACTCTGGCGAGATGTCGAACAAGGGTTGGGAGTTCCGCTTTGATGTCGATGTCTATAAGAGCAAGATGTTGAATGCCAAGGTGGGTTTCAATGCCTCTCGTAATATCAACAAGGTAGAGCAGATTCCGAGCAACTGGATTATCGATAACTATACCTTTGGTAATAGCAAATATGCCGTACGTATCGTGGAGGGTGATCCAATCGGTTCCTTCTATGGCTATAAGTATAAGGGCGTTTACCAGAATGTTGAAGATACCTATGCACGCGATGCCAATGGCAACCTGATGCGAGACTTCAATGGCGATCTGGTATCGATGCGTAATGGTAATACCCGTGTCTATCCGGGCGATGCCAAGTACGAGGATATGAACCACGATGGCGTCATCAACGAACAGGATATTGTTTATCTGGGCAATTCTAACCCAACCCTCGTGGGTGGCGGTAACTTCAATATCCGTTATGGCAATACCAAGACCAATTTCGGTCAGTTCTCATTCACGGTGAACTGTAACTTCCGTATTGGTCAGAAGGTCATCAACTCGGCTCGTATGAATCTGGAGAGCATGTATGGTTCAGGCAACCAGAGTACTGCGGTTCTGCATCGTTGGCGCAAGGAGGGTGATCAGACCGACATTCCTCGTGCCCTCTATGGCATGGGCTACAACTACCTGGGTTCCGATCGTTTCGTTGAGGATGCCTCTTACTGCCGCATCAAGACCATTTCTTTGGCATGGACCATGCCAAAGAACTGGATGACCAAGGCCCGCTTGGAGTCTTGTAATATTTTCGTGACCGGTTACGACCTCTTTACCTTCACCGGATATAAGGGTCAGAACCCAGAGGTGGCACTGCCATCTGCTCCAACCAAGTTGGTGACTGACGGCAATACCACACCTGTCAGCAAACGATTTGCTTGTGGTGTAACACTCAATTTCTAAGACCCCACCCGGCCTCCCCGTTGAGGGGAGGTGGATAAATAGATACAATGAATTATGAAAAGTAAATTAAAGTATATAGTTCGAGTTTCTGCCCTGTCTGCCTCAATTGTTGTCGGCAGTAGCTTGACTAGCTGCAACGATTGGTTGAACCTGTTGCCAAACAATGAGCAGGTAACCGAGAACTATTGGCAGAGCAAGGAGGATGTGGAGCAGGTTGTAGCCTCTGGTTATGTCTATATGCGTAATTCCGTTCCTTCGCTCATCAACTGGGGCGAGTTGCGAGGTGGCGATTTCTACAATTCGGTAGCAGGTGCTAAGGCCTCAAAGATGCAGGAGTTCGATATGCTGCCTACCAACGATTTGTGCAGCTATTTTACCCTGTATCAGGTCATCTCTATGGCAAATTCCATCATTGAATATGCCCCAGAAGTGCGTGGCGTGGACAATACCTACTACGAAGCCATGATGAAGTCGCACCTTTGTGAGGCATACTTCATGAGAGCTTGGTCATATAGTATTCTGGTCAAGAACTTCAAGGAGGTTCCGCTTGTAATCAGCGCCTACGTGAACGACAGAGCCGAGATGCAAGTGCCAAAGAACAGTGAAAGCGAGATTATCGCGCAGATTAAGGAGGATGTGAAGACAGCCATCAATCTGGGAGCTGCCAAAGATCATTACGAGGTTGAATGGCAGACCAAGTCTCGTGCCACCAAGTGGGCGCTTTACGCCTTGATGGCAGATATCTGTTTGTGGAATCATGATTACGATGAGTGTATTCAATATGCCAATATGATTCTCGATGCAACCGATTCGTTCCGTCCTGTATTCATGACAGAGACCAACCGTTGGTTTGAGATGTTCAATCCTGGGTTGTCGAACGAGAGCATCTTCGAACTCTATTGGGATTACAATACGGAGAATGGTGATAATAATTTCACCGGTAAGTTCTCTGACAAAGGTTTGATTACTGGTTCTGACAATGGCGTCTGCAACTTTACGCAGTATGCTATTGATAAAATGATGAAGGAAACCGTCTCGGCCCTCGTTAATAACCCAGCTTTGACGGTTGATGTCCGTGTTGGCCGTATGTTGAATGTGACCTATTCCGCAACCAGTGCAAAATTGAGTGGATCAGTATTCTCTTTGTCTGGCCCAGGTTTGTGGAAGTATCGTGGTTCGGAGGGCGATGACCTCACCAATCCACGCGTTCATAAGGATGCCAACTTCATCCTCTATCGCGTGGCAGATGTCATGTTGATGAAGGCAGAGGCACTCGTCATGAAGGGCGAGGGTTCCTGGCGTGCGGCCATCGAACTGATCAACAAAATTCGTGTTCGTGCTGCTTTGCCTGTGTTCATTGATTTGGATGCCTCAGATGCCGATGCTTTGATCCAGTCACAGGATCAATACCAGATGTTGACCGAGGTGCTTGATCAGCGCGAGATGGAATTCCTGGGCGAGGCTCATCGCTGGTATGATGTGCTCCGTCTGGCCCGCTATGACAAGAACTTTGCACCAAATGGCACTGTCGAGGAGACCTTTGGCATCGATCAGGAGCATTATGCAACTCAGGGCTTCGGTCTGGACGACTTCAAGTATAAGGAGAAAGCCATGGCTATCATCACCCAGAGCAACCAGACCAACTCGAAAGCTCAGCTCGAATCTGTATTGAATAACAGCTGGGCCTGGTATCTGCCATTGCCACAGCATGATATTGAATGCAATGCGAATTTGAAGCAGAACCCTTATTATAATTGATTCTTATGAAGAGCAAATTTATATATTTTTTATCTTGTGTCTGCATGTTGTCGATGACAGCATGCGACTCGGACCTCTGGAAATTCGAGGACGAGAACAAGGGCGCCTATGCACCCTCTGAGTTTGAGTCGATTTCGACCATGCTCGAGAATTCGGGCGAGTTCGACGAATGGGTGAAAGTCCTCAACTATTCAGGCAGCTACTCAGTTTTGAATTCCATGTACACGGGCGACAATAAGCTTCATGCCTTTACCCATTTTGCACCAACCGATGAGGCCCTGCAGGCATTTTATGCCTCTAAGCAGGTAAGCGGCATCGAGGAGTTGGGTGCAGCTTATGCCAAGGCTATGGTTCAGACCATGACCTATGACAAGGACTCGCTCAAACTGACTGAGAAGTTTACTGCAACGGTCGACGGGTATGGTTGGGATAGTGAGTCCGGTGAGACTGTCTATTGCGTTATCGATGTAGAGAAGGGTGGATTCCTTATGGTTAATCTGTCTGGCAAAAAGTCCATTCACGTTGAACGCAATTATATAAAGTGTACCAACGGATTTGTTTATCAGGTGGAAGGTGTGCTCGAGCCATTGGTAGAGACGGTCTTTGACCGAGTTAATACCGGCAACTCAACTATTATGGTCGAAGCTCTCATGGCCACCGGCTATGATAAAGAGTTGGCCACGATCGCTGATACAACCTACGTATTGGGTAAACGCCAGATCACGGAGCGTGTATATACCTTCCTCAATGTGAACGATCAGGCATATGCCGAAGCAGGTATCCGTTCGTTGTCGGATCTGAAGAATGCCATTGTCAGCCACTCGAGTGACAAGACCGCCAATCCTGATTCTCTGCTCAAGCAGTATGTCGAGTATCATATCTTCAAGGATCTTGTTTACAGCACTGACTTGTTGAACCTGGATGGTGATACCGTTCATATCCGTGAGACAATGGCCAAGAACCAGATTTTGATGGTAAGCCGTGACGCTGGTCGCATTCTTTTCAATACCGACGATATTGCCGATCAGGAGATTGATTCCCTGTCTTGCAATATCATTGCTAAGAATGGTCTGGTACACAACCTGACGGGTTGGATGCCTGTTTATGAACCTAAGCAGGCCACCGTTGTCTGGGATCTGACAGCTTACAGTGAGGTCCGTCAGTATGTAGGTCTCGATTTTCAGCCTGCCAAGTATGCCACGAGCGAGGCCAAGTACGACTTGAGCAGTCTTCCTTGCTATAAGGTTGAGGTGGGTGAAGCAGGAAAGAGCAATTCTACTTATAGTTCCCTTTGCTATGTGACCTGTAAGAGCAATTTGAAGAATTGTCTGAACAACGATCGTCTGGTTATCAATGTGGGTCAGATGGGTAGCGTTACGATGTCAACACCTACGCTTGTCAAGGGCAAATACAGTGTATCCATTTCAATGGCTTATTTGCCTGAGTTGAGTTTCATCCGTACTTTGACCGGATGCAAGGGCGGTATGATGCGCGTTTCCATCGATGGCGATAATGTAATTGAGACTGCTCCTTACACCACCATCACTAAGAATCTTTCCGGCATGTATGAGGCTACCTTGTACGAAGAAGTAAAGTTCAAAGAAACTCGTAATCACGAGTTCAAGATTGTCGTTCTGGATCCTGCTGCAACGACCAACTCTAAGTTCAGCTTGCAGTTCGATGCCATCACCTTTACACCTATTGAATAATATTTACCACTATGAATAAGTATAGTTATAAGACTTTATTGTTAGCGTTCGGACTAACGTTGTCGTTCGGTAGTTGTAATGACTTGTCAGAGAATGACTACTTCAAAGAGGCCGGAGTCCGTAATGAAAATAGCGATATTAAATCAACTTCACAGACTGTAGAGCAGTATATCAAGTCTCGTTCAGATTTGTCAAGCATGTCTGCTCTTTTTGAGAAGGAGGGAATCTATTCCGAGATGAAAACCTCGGGCGAGCTTCACACCGTCTTGGTTGTGGCTAATAATGATTATCATGAACCGGAAGAGACCGAATTGAATACCTTGGCCCGCAGTCATGTGACCAGCATCAGTATCTCCCCATCCAAGTTGTCGGATAAATCAACCCTCAAGATGTGGCACAATAAGTATGTGACTGTTCGCATGGACTCGTTGGCTCAGTTGGGAGACTTGATTGGACATACCACCTTCAATAATGGAACCCTGATGGAGGTCATCAAGGCAGAGGATGGTTTCGTCTATGTCATCAGCGACTTGATTGTCACTCCAATCTCTCTGCAGGACTTCATCAATGATCTGGATGATACCAAGTTCGGCCATTTTAAGGATTTGGTACTCTCTTCGGGTGGTAAGCTGTTCGACAAGAATAACTCGAAGGTCATTGGTGTCGATTCGCAAGGCAACACCCTCTACGACTCGGTTTTCATTTATACGAATGATTTCTTCGATGCCAAGGGTTTCAACCTGTCGAACGAGGCATTGACTGCTACCATGCTCTATGTCAGCGACGATGTCATCAATCAGGCTTTGGTCGAGGCTAAGGAGCGTCTGCATCGCTGGAACTATGACCACAAGACCGAACTGCTTCGCAATGGCTCGAAGGATAGTGTCTATGTTGGCTATTCTTCGTGGGAGGACATCGAGGGCTGGATTCTTAAGGCTGCCTTCTTCCGCAACAAATACAGCGCTGCAGAGTTGGATCCTGCATCGAGCCAGTATCAGCAGGAGATCAAGTCTATCTATGATATCATCTGGCGAAACGATATTCAGGTGTTGGATCTGGCTAATGGCATTGAATTGTCGAATGGTATAGCCTACGAGGTCAAATCGTTCCGTATTCCGAACAACCGACTCATTTATCGACTGCACGAGGAATTCCGTTATTTTGCCCAGTGCGATGCCGACCAGAAACTGGAGTTCTTCAAGCGCGAGAACCTCACCGAGCCGAAGGTTGCCAACAATGAGGTTGGAGAGTGGACACCATTGGATAATATCTGGCCATTGCATGCCAATTCTCCTTTGTATTGCAAGATTGCCGATGCCACCACGGCTCATTGGCAGATGGATTTCACTCCAATCTATAGTCGTGTAAACAACGAGGGCGGCTACGACGTCGGAGCCTTGTTGGTACCACCTGGAGCCTATCGCTTCTCGATGGGCTTCAAGGAGAGCATGTGCGATGTCTCTATCCAGCTCTTTGCTGTGCCAGACAAGGATGGTGAGCCTGTTGCTTTGGGCGATGTTTTCTCTACCACTTTGCCAAAAGGTACCAACTTCAACTACGATCGTGGTCACAATATGAGCAACATGTGGCCTGAGTATTATGATTACAAGGATGAACGTAATACCGCAGGAAGCAAGAATTCCTACTATTGGACCGATGGTGAGCAGGTTTATCCCGAGGTTGTGATTCCTGATTTCGCTGGTAATGGTTCGCCTGTTCGTCTGCTGATTCGTATCTGGGGCGAGAGTGGAACCACCTATACAGGTAACGTCTCCTTCAACCATTGGTGCTTGCGCCCAACGGCAAGTAATTATTAATCAGAACCTCTCTACAAGAAATCGTTAAGTAATCGATATGAACATATATAAATATATATTATGTAGTGCCGCTCTCTGCTCCACCATCGCATTTGCTCAGGAACAGAAGTATTCTGTGAGCGGTGTGATTCTGAATGATCAGAAAGAACCTGTGGCAGACGCTATCGTAACCTGTCCGGGACATGGTCTGGTGCGTACCGATGCCGAAGGTAAGTTCTCTTTCAAGAATGTCGATAAGTGGACTACCGTCAGAGTGCAGGCCAAAGGCTTTTACAACAAGGAATTCCGTGTTGTCAGCGATGCCGACCAGCTGTCTGTTTTCCTGATCGATGCCGACAAACGAGACTACAATGAAACGCTCCTCAATGGCATGGCCGAGAACAGTGAGCATGTCTCGAATGGTTTCGGTATCCAGAATGTAGCTAAGAAAGATCTCTCTTTGGGCGCTGTCACCTTCGACAAAGCTTTGCAGGGCAAATTGACCGGTTTGCAGTTGGTACAGAAGAGTGGTATGACGGGCGAGGGATCGAATATCAGTTTGCGCGGTGTGCGAAGCCTGATTGCCGAGACCAATCCGCTGATTGTTATCAATGGAGTTCCTTACCTCTCGGACCAGAAAGAGTCGCAGCTTATTCAGGGATACAGCCGTAGTCTTTTCCAGAGCATCAATCCGCAGGATATTGCCAACATTACACTGTTGACAGGAGCCGAGGCTTCGGCTTGGGGTTCGTTAGGTAGCAATGGCGTTCTGCTGATTGAGACCGATGGTGCCAAGAGTGATGACTTGAACACCCGAGTAACCTTTGCCGGTAGCACTGGCATCAACTGGCAGAACAACAAGCTGCCACTCATGAACGCCAGTCAGTATAAGTCATACCTGAGCGATATTGCGATGGATTATTATGGCAATATGGGCTCCTTCTTTGGTGATTTTGGCTTCATGTCAACACCCAATGCCAACATGGCACATCTCTATGCTTTCGATACCGATTGGCAGGACGAGATCTACAGCAACTCGATGACCAACGACTACCTCTTCCGTGTGGAGGGTGGCGATGCTATTGCTAAGTATGATATTGCCTTGGGCTATACGGGCGATCAGAGCGTGCTGACCAACAGCAAGAGTGATCGTTTCCATACCCAGATCAATGCCAACGTATTGGTCAGCAAGAAGGTCGAGTTGAATGCAAACCTCAATCTGGCTTACCTGAATGGTTCTTACCAGGAGCAGGGCTACAGCAAGGAGACCAATCCGCTGATGGCTGCTTATCGTCGCAGTCCGCTGCTCAGCCCATACAAGAGCAGTACGATTCCTTCGGAAGATGGCTCATTCGCTTTGATCCGTGACTATTCAAGTTACTATCTGGGCTCAGTACAGAATACTGACTTCATCGTTTCCAATCCAGTTTCCATTGTCAACAATGTTGATGGATCCATCCGCCAGTACGACATGAATAGCCGTGCACAGATTGTCTATAAGCCATTCAATGATCTGCAGTTGGCAGCAACTTTGGGCCTCTACATCAACTACGATAAGGAGAAGCTCTTCATGCCAGGCAAGAACTATCAGGATGTAGTGCCTCGTTTCGATTCTTTTGGCAAGATTGAAAACTCTGTACAGGTGGGTCAGGCCAATGTGTTCAACTTCTATTATGGTGTGAGTGGTCGTTACCAGCACACCTGGAACAAGGTGCATGCTTTGGATGCCCGTGCCGGATTCCAGATCTTCAAGAGCAAGACCGAATATGATATGGCCACAGGCCGTAACACCGCCAACGACTTCTATCAGACCATGGGTGATACCGAGGGCCTTGGTAAGTATTTCGATGGTTACAACAACCAGTGGAACTGGCTGAATGGCTATGTGCAGGCCAATTATCTTTTTGCCAATCTGGCTAAGGCTGGTGTCGTAGCCTCTGTCGATGGTGCAAGTTCTGTCGGTTCGGACGCTACCCGTCTGGCATTCTATCCAGGTGTCAATGGTGCAGTCATGTTGGCTAACTTCGACTTTATGGAGTCGCAGAAGTCTTGGTTGGACCAGCTCGATATCTTTGCAGACTTCAGCGTGACGGGCAACAGCCGCTTCTCGTCGAAGTATGGCAAATACTATTATACTTCACAGCCTTATCAGACCATTGCCGGTATTGTCCGTGCTAATGTGCCAAATACCAATCTGGTCCCAGAACGCGACAATACTTTGCAGTTCGGCGTCGAGATGGCAGCCCTTCAGCATCGTTTGGGTTTGAAGGTTGTTGGTTTCAATACCACAGCCACCGATGTCCTGATGCTTGGTCAAAACAGTTCTGCACTCGGAACTTCGCCTTATTATTGCAACGAAGGCGAGATTTCGAGCAAGGGTGTAGAGGTTTCGGTCAATGCAGTTCCTTTCAAGAACAAGGATTGGACCTGGAGCATCGTTGCCAACATCTCGCATGCCAAGAATACCCTCGAGAAGCTGGGTAACCTGAAGTCATCGATCACATTATTGAGCGATGGTGGCGAGATCATCAGCATGGTGGGAGAGGATCCTTACGCTTTCTATGGTTATCAAACCAAAGGTGTGTATAGCACTACTGCCGATGCAATCGCTGGTAAGTTGACCAATCGCAATGGATTGGGCTATCAGGCAGGTGATGTAATCTATGTCGATAATAAAGAAGATAACATCATCAATGATGCAGACAAGGTGGTGCTTGGTTCTGCTACTCCTGATTTCTATGGTTCTATTTCGACCAGCCTTGAGTACAAGGGCTTTGCTCTCGATCTGAACTTTGCCTATAGCGTAGGCAATGAGGCATACAATGCAATGCGTCGAGTTTCAGAATCTTCATCGGATTTCGCCAACCAGTTGAAGAGTGTCAATCGTCGCTGGCAGAATGAGGGCGATATCACAACCATGCCACGTGCCAACTATGGCGATGCCATCGGAAACAACGATATGAGCGATCGCTTTGTTGAGGATGCCTCTTACCTGAAGTTGCGTGACATCACCTTCTCATATACCTGGGACAAGAAGCTCTGGAACATCATCCAAAGTGGTACTATCTATGTGAGTGGTCAGAATCTGATTACCTTTACCGATTATTTGGGCGTGGATCCTGAATTTGCCTACAGCAATGCTGCCTCGATGATGGGTGTTGATTATGGTAAGGTGGCTCTGCCAAAGAGTGTCAAGCTGGGTGTTAATTTGAAATTCTAAAGATATGAAAAAGATGAATAAATTTTTCCTTTTTCCTGTTTCCTTTATCCTTTGTGCAGGCACACTGGCATCATGCGATGATTTCTTCGAGCCAAAGACCGACGATGCGCTGTCTGGAGATGACTATATGTCTTCACTGACCGAGATGTCAACGGGCTATCTGGGCATTATGACCAAGATGCAGGCTGTGGGCGACAAGGAAATCTTCCTGACCGATACGCGTGGTGAGGTTCTGGAACCAACCGGACAGAGTATTGCACCACTCATTGCCATCTATAATTATGAGGATGACCTGACCGGTAATGAGTATGCCGATCCTGCAGGTTATTATGATGTGGTTATTGCTTGCAATGACTATATCTCGAAGATGGTTGATTTCCAGAAGAATTATCCGGAATTGGTCAAGGAGACTGATTACTTCGAGGGACTTTTGGCCTCTGCTATCCGTGTGAAGGTCTGGACTTACATGACTTTGGCCGAGATCTATGGACAAGCACTCTGGTTCGATGACCCAATCACCTCGATTAAGGACGTGAACGATCCATCAGTTTTCCAATTGAAGAATACGGCCGAGGTTGTCGCTGCTTGTATTGGACTCTTGGAGGATTCTTATCCATGCAATGGCAAATCAATCGATCCTTCTGCCGATTTCTCATGGGTGAATTGGATTGATCCGGAACATGCTGCATCCATTGAAAATCCTCTATATCGCTATTGGGATCAGATGACTCCATCGCACAAGGCATTGATGGTTCGCCTGAAGATGTGGGATGCAGCCTTCCAGGACAAAGCCGGCGATACAGCTGCAGCTGAAGATGACTACAAGTTTGTCGCAAAGACCATTCTCGAAATGTTCCACAATACCTTCGTGGGCAATGTGACCTACTGGAAGCGTGGTGCTCGTGTGTCTGGTAACTATTCCAAGATCTGGAACTATGCAACTCCCAATCCGGAGCACAATGTTTCAGCTATCATCTACGATTATACCAAGAATCAGACCAACCATCTGCTTTATCACTTCTCGAATGAATATCCGAACAAGTATCTTCTGGCTCCAAGTCAGGCTGGCATGGCCCATTTGGTTTCGATTGATCCTATCGGACAGAGTGCTGACGTGATGAATCAGATTGTTTCTACAATCAAGGAGGGTGGCTGGTACGATAAATTGTCGAAAGCTCATCGAGATGCACTGGATTCTCGCATGGAACTGCTTAACAAGACAAACAATGGTCAGTTCTTTGTCGGCAAATATCGTCCGATGTACTCTTCGGTCCGTGCCAATGCCTATCAGGATGATGTGCATATCTACACCTTCCGTTCGATTGAACTCTATTTGTGGTTGGCTGAGGCATTCAATCATCTGGGTCGTTATGAGGCAATGGAGCGTATCGTGAATGCAGGCTTTAATTCTGACTATAATACGCTATTTACAAATATTTATACTGGCGAAAGTGTCAGCGCCTCCGATTCGCTCAACTACGAAGGTTTCTCTCCTTATTGGACCGATTCTAAGACTGGAGGTATGTTCCTCGGTATTCGTGGCGCCATGGGATTGCCTAACGTAGATCTTTGGAACGAGACTGGACACACAGCTGCTGAAGCTCGTCAGCACAATGACTCGATTCTGGCCAATGAATGGATGTTAGAATGTGCTTGCGAGGGTAAATCATATCCTAACATGATTCGCTTTGCCGAGCGATACAGCGATCCGACCATCGTTTCGAAGCGTGTCACTCCAAAGTACGACCAGCAGGCTTCTGCCATTGCCGCTAAGATTGAATCAAAGATCAATGGCATTCAGGGCTACTATGTGCCTTGGAATTTGAATGTAAAATAACCATTTCTATTATTTAATAACCTATCTTAAAAACAAATGAAAAAGATTTTTGCAACAGCAGCATTCTTTGCAAGTATTGCAATGAGTGTGTTGGCTCAGGACGATGAGGTAACTTATCGTCGTACTTGGGACTTCACCAAAGGTTGGAGTCAGGAGACTATCGACAAACTGAATGCCGATCCAACAAACTGGGAGGTACAGAGTACCGGTTTCCAGAACATTACAGCTCAGACTGCTAACCAGACTCCATGGGTCGTAGTGGATGGCGAAAAGGAGCCTATCGCAGAGTTGGTTGGTATTACCGTCAATTCAAACAATGCCAAAGCTAAGCATGTACAGATTTGTACAACAGGCTCCGGTCTTGCCGATGTTCCATGCTTCTGGATGAATGGTAAGGGCGATGCTATCTCGGTCAAGGTTCCTGCTGGCGAGAATGTCAAGTTCGGTTATACCGCACATGGTGCTCAGGACCGTGGTTATTCTTGTAACTCTGGCTTTGCTGATGCCAATGGTGCAACCAAGTGGACTGATCCAGATAACCAGACAATCCATGAGGTAGAACTCATCAATAGCAACAAGGACTCAGAATCAACCTTGACCCTGACCACACAGAATGGTGGTTGCCACATCTATTATATTATCATTGGCGAGGGCGATAAGGAGGAAGAGAAGATTGAGGAGACTCCACGTGTTGCTTATCTCTACGATGCTACCTACAATGGCGCCAAGGATGCAGACAAGAATCCATGTGGCTGGTTGGCTAACGGCGGCTTGGACGAGGACCCTGTTTACAATGTCCTTCAGAGCTTCGAGACAACTGCTATTGATTACAGCACCGTTGGTTTGTCTTCTGCCGAGTTGAACGACTCGTTGATGAAGTTCGATGTTGTCGTAGTTGGAGAAGCTGTCAGCAGCAGCAATGCTTTGGCTAAGGGCCTTGTGGAAATCATCAATAAGGTTCCAGTGCTCAACCTTAAGTCATTCATGTACAAGAATACCGTATGGAATTTCGGCGCAGGTGTTAATCCTAATCCTAAGGCAACTGCAGTCAAGGTCGCTGTTGATTATGCTGAGGATCCACTCTTCGATGGTGTGACTGTTTCAGAAGATAGTCTTATCACCTTGTTCGAAGTTGAGGATGTTACTGCTATCAATGGAAACCTTGTTCAGGGTTATACTGCTGCTGCAGGTTCTGTCTTCGAAGAGGATGAGGTTATCGCTACCGTTAGCGGTGCTAACGCTATCCACGCTCATGGCACCAAGAACCGCTACATGTTGATTCCTATCTCTTCTGATAACATGAACATGTTGAGTGGCGATGCTCAGACTCTCGTTTATAACGCAATCACGGTTTTGGCTAAGACTAAGTCTAATGTGCAGAAGACTGCAACTCCAACCATCGCACAGAAGAACGAAAACCTCTATACCGAGGTAACTCTCGCTTGCCGTACCGCTGGCTCTTCAATCTATTATACTATCGATGGTAGTGCACCTACCACTGCCAGCACTCTCTATGCTGAGCCATTCAAGATCGAACAGGATAGTGTCTTGGTTCGTGCCATTGCCGTTGCTCATGGCTACAACACATCTGATACTGCCAGCGCTTATATCCGCGTATTCTCGAAGTTGAATGTTCCTGTTATTACTATCCAGCAGGGTGAGGGTTATGCAACCATTACCATGGAGCCAGCCCAGGGCGAAGAGGCTAACATCTACTACGCATTCACCGAGGTAACAGACAAGTCTAAGGCTTCTGTCTATAGCGGTCCAATCGTTGTTACCGATGCATCGACCGTTTATGCTTTCGCTGAGTGGGCTACTGCTGTTCAGTCAGAGACTACCAGCATGGATTTTGTCGTAGGTGGTGCTCCTGCCGTTAAGGATACCGTTGCACACTTCCTGCCAAATGTCACCAGTTGGGGCGATAGCAGTATCCTGTATCATGCCGATACCCTTGTCGGTGGTTGGAATGAGGCAGTTGCTGCAGGTCTCTCTGTTCTCAGCAGCAGCGCATATTATAACTTCGGTAAGAGTGCTACCAGCAATCTCTCTACTGAGATTGATCACATCGATACTATCCGCGACGAGGAGGGCAATATCATCAAGAGCCTGCTTGATCCAACACAGGATTCAACCAAGGTAACCTATAAGATTGATCCTTCTGTCAGCTTCAAGCTGGTTTCTCCATTGAACCCAGGTTGGGAGATTCTCTCAGAAGGTCAGGTTGTTACCTTCGAGAAGTCTGCTCCTGCCTATTATATTGGTAATGGTGCTGCTGACCGTTGTCCAGAATCTGCTATCGATATGATTACTGGCGGTCCTCAGTGTAAGGGCTTGATGGACTTCGGTGCAAAGGCTTCAGGTTGTTCGTATAACCTCCGTGTTCAGACTGCTGAAAAGGTGGCTGCTCCATTCTATGTTGAGACTTACCTCGGCAATG
>JAZQOK010000036.1:0-11762 GCA_045627865.1 Bacteroidales bacterium | reverse complement strand
CCCGGTTTTGTTACTACCTACATACTTGATGAGATTCAAATCTCGAAGGACGTAGAGATCACGTTTGATTGTTTTCTCGGAAACATTTAACATTGTTGCAAGACCAGAAGCATTTATCGGGACATTTATCGGGACATTTATTGGGACATTTATTGGGACATTTACAGGGACATTTTTTATTGTCTCGTAAATTCTTTTCTGTCTTTCAGTGAGTTGCGATATGTTTATCGTATCATTTACTGGGACATTTACCGTATCACCGTTCTGGTTATTTTTTAGAGAGGTAAGATCTTTCTCATTCACCCATTCTGCCTTCAAAGTAGCTTTCAAGATAAATGCATCAGCATGGAATGAAGGGATTGCGGAACCTCTTGTTTCAAGTTCGTTGCAGATACGATCAATGCCCTCGCCAAACTCCTTGACATACTTATATGCCTTCAGGTATTGAGCTATTTTAGGATTGCGGGAAAAGTGGGTATGACGGATATTGTCGGGACGAACAAGTCCGGGGAGATCTCCAGGGGTCTCGAATACAAGGCGGTCGTCGAACATCTTGATTTGGATCTCTGTACCCTTGATGTTATATGCTCTATGACAGCAGCTATTGACCACCATCTCTTGAATGGCGAACTTTGGATAATTGCGATTGGTTACAAAGAGACCATCTTGTCCAAGATAAGTGTGTTCGCGTACTTGTGTCTCAAGATAGTCAATGGTGCGTTGCACCTGCTGCAATATGGCTCCTTCGAACGTCACATCCTTTACGACGTTCATCTCTGTTCCGACCTTTTCTTCTGTTCCCTCATAGCGGATGAAACGAGTGCGAGCGCGAGGGAAGAAGCGTTGTGGATTCTTACCAAAGAGAAGAATGCACGCTGTGCTTATCTTCTGATGGCCATCCACTTCTGTGACAAAATCATTATTCTCACGAAGATATTCCATTGCAGACTTTCTATAGCCAATGACGTTCATGTAGTCATTGACAAGATTCATGTCAACATCATTGATAGTGGCACCATAGACGTCTTTATCCTCGTAATAGCGTTCGCCCTTGTCGTAAAGAAGCTGCATACGCTCATCAAAGTTGAGTTTCTTACTCTTGTCTCCAACACGCATAAAGCATTCGTCGGCTTGATTGGTATGAAACTGACCACTGGCAGGAATATGCATCAAAAGGATTCTATTCTCACGACCTTCGGAATCCTGACAAGGTAGATATTCGCACTTAACTTTTACTGATGGATTGCAGAAATCAAAGGGAACACGAAGCAATTCATTGAGTCGTTCTTCATTTCCATCAACACCCTCTATTCTTCGTGTCTTGTCAGATACGCCAATAGCAAGCACACCCCCATCAGCATTAGCCATTGCCACGAGGGGTACGGCCAACGCTTTGGGATCTATTTGAATGCTCTTGCAGTCAAATGTCTGGCACTCTTTACGAGTCTGTATTTCTTCAATTGTCATATCTCTGTAGGCGGTTATATCTGTTTAATAACCTTCATTCAACAATGTACGACGATCCACCTCAAGGATTTTAGCAATCTGGTCGAGTGTATGCAAGTTGGGCTGAACGGTGTTGGAACAATACTTACTGACTGTGCAGGTACTGATGCCCAACTGTTCGGCAAGCCACTTGCCGCTCTTCTTTTTCTCCACAAGAACTACCTTGATACGATTTAAGTCTGCCATAGTAAATAAATTTAACTCGGGCGCAAATATATAAAATATTTTACTAATCTCCAACTATATTATCATATATCTTGTGTAAATCTGCTCAAGAACATAACTTTCAGTTCTTTTTTATGTGTAAAATAACAAAAAAGCAGAACGATTATTTGGAGAATTTGCAAAAATGCAATATCTTTGCACACGCTAAAGATAAGCAAAAACAGCATAGTCCTAAACGTTGATTCTTATTGATAGTTTCTACCCCGTTTTACTTTCTTTTCAGGCATCAAAACGAGGTTTGCGAAGGCAATTGCCAAAGCACTATAAATCAGCTTATCGGATATTCGAGGAGGTGAAGTAATCTCGGAAAAATCACAGTAAAGAGTTGAGGAGAGTTAGCAAACTCTTAACAAATACAAGAAGCGGGTGCAAATCGTCATGATTTGCACCCGTATTTTATATTTTGGAGAGGCAACAACAAGAGCGCTGACAATCAGCATTGTAGAATAACTGACAAAGCACAGAAATACAATGTCAGACAAATGTCAGTTACGTTTTTTGGAGAATCTATCGATAGTGAGTACCTTTGCGGCAGCAAACGAAAAAAATTATCTATAGAATCACAATGAACAAGATCAAATTCGAAAGAATTGAGCAAATGGCAGGGTGGATCTGCTTTGCCATAGCAGCTTGGACATACCTAAATACGGTAGAGCCAAGTGTCAGTTTCTGGGATTGTCCCGAGTATGTAACATGTGCCACCAAAGGAGAAGTAGGCCATCCGCCTGGCAATACCCTTTTCCTATTAGCAGGACGGTTTTTCGCTAATTTCGCCGCAGGAGACATGTCGCAGGTAGCCATCTGTATTAACCGCATGTCCGCATTGTTCAGTGCTGGAACCATCCTGTTTCTCTTTTGGAGCATCACAGCCCTCACCCATAAGTTAATCGTTAATCGGGAAGAGCAGCCAACCCTCAGTCAAACCATTCTCATTATTGGGTGTGGCCTCGTTGGAGCATTGGCCTATACTTGGTCAGATACCTTCTGGTTCTCGGCAGTAGAGGCAGAAGTATATGCATTTTCTTCGTTCATGACAGCCTTGACCTTTTGGCTCATTTTGAAATGGGAACAGAAGGCAGATCACCCATCGTCCGACAAATACCTGATACTGATCTCCTATATCATAGGATTATCAATCGGAGTTCATCTGCTCAACCTGCTTTGTCTGCCAGCCATTGTTCTGATTTATTATTTCCACCATAAACGTCAACCCAATTTCTGGGGAATTGTTTCCGTTCTATGCCTTTCGGTTGTACTGATTGCATTCATCCTGTATGGAATCATTCCTGGGGTTGTCTGGTTGGCCAAAAGCTGCGAACTATGGATGGTGAACACCTTAGGCCTACCCTATCAATCTGGGACTTTGGCCAGTTACATCGGCATTGTCGTTCTGCTGATTGCCATGTATATCGGCATCTGCCGTCGTCGCCTTTTTTGGGCAAAAGGGTCTCGAGTTGCAGCCAACATCGTGTTCTCGTTGCTGATGATACTGGTGGGATACTCCACCTTTGCCCAGATTTTGATCCGATCATCGGCAGGATTGCCAATGAACGAGAATACTCCCGACAACATCTTCTCCTTGTCGCGATACTTGAATCGAGAGCAGTATGGCGAGAGTCCGTTGGCATTTGGACAGACATTCGCCTCCTCTGTCATCAAAGACAAGTATAAAGGGAATGGCCCTGAGCTATATGCCAAGGTCATCAAGGAAACAAAGGAGGACCCAGATCGCTATTACATTTACGACAAAGCGACAAAATACGAATATGATTACACAACATTCTTCCCACGAATGTATAGCTCGCAACCCCTTCACATTACAGGTTACAAGCAATGGTCTGGGTTCAAAGGCAAGAAAGTGAGAGTAAAGAATGCCTATGGGAAACAGACAACAATCACAGTACCGACATCGGGCGAGAACCTGACCTATTTCATCCGATACCAGCTCAACCACATGTACTGGCGTTACTTCCTATGGAACTTCTGTGGCCGGCAAAATGATTTGAAATCCAATGGCGAAGCAGATCGAGGTAATTGGATTACAGGATTTAACAGCGTGGACCGATGGCTGATAGGCAGTTCGGAGGATATGCCTGATAGCATCACAAACAACAAAGGCCACAACGTCTATTATATGCTGCCGCTACTCCTTGGTCTTGGGGGAATTGTTTGGCAATGGAAAAGAGGCAAACAAGGTCGTCAGCAATGGCTTGTCATCTTCTTGCTCTTCCTGATGACAGGTATTGCCATTGTCGTTTATCTGAACCAGACGCCTTATCAGCCCCGAGAACGAGACTATGCCTATGCTGGTTCTTTCTATGCATTCTCCATCTGGATTGGTATGGGTGTGGCAGGACTATGGACATTGCTCGATAAGTTGGCCAAGCATAAGAGGCCTCAATTTGCAGCCATCACTGCTGTCATTTTGGGAATAATGATTCCGATTCAAATGGTGGGTCAAACATGGGATGATCATGATCGATCAAACCGATATCTGGCACGGGACTTTGGACATAATTATCTGGCATCGTTAGATTCCGATGGTATTATCTTTACCAGCGGAGACAATGATACCTTCCCACTTTGGTATGCCATTGAAACCGAAGGATACAGAACCGACACTCGAGCCTGCAACCTTGAGTATCTGCAGACAGATTGGTATATCGACCAGATGAAATCTCCAGCATACGACTCCAAGCCACTTCCAATTCCATTCAGTCGCAAAGAATATGCTGGCACAAATCTCTATTTTGCACCTGTCGATAGCACAACAAAGAGGATTACGCTGGACGAAGATGCTATCAGAAAATCCGATGTTATCACCATGCAGGAGGGAGATGATATTCCTGCAAACATGGAAATATCACTCAATGACAGGAGATATCTTACACGAAATGACATTGTCAAACTGTCCATGATCGAAACCATCGCCAAAGAAGGGTGGAAACGTCCCGTCTATTTTGCTTGTACCGTAGGGCCATCTGCATATCGGGAACTGACACCTTATCTGCGAACCGTTGGACTTGCCTACCAAGTGTTGCCGATAAAGACTGGAGGACCTGGATCGGTCGATATAGAACGCACCTACGATTGCCTGATGAATCGGTTCCGCTGGGGCAATGCCAACCTTCCAGGAATCTATCTGGACGAAACTTGTCTAAACATGTGTTCCACACATCGAATGATTTTTGCCCGTTTGATCGATGCGCTTCTATCGTCAGGCGACAACGAAAGGGCCTTGACCATAGCCGAACGATGCCTAGAAGTCCTGCCATCTTTCAATGTTCCGCACGATGCCTCCTCATTATCAATAATACGTTGCCTGTACGAATGTGGAAAGGCGGAAGAAGCAGAAACCATCAGCAAGGAGATGCTTATGCAGGCCGACGATTATCTGCATTGGATTGCCTCCCTTAACAAGGGACAGCAACTCACCTGTACTGATACCGTCCGGCGTTCGCTTTACATCATTCATTCTGTTTTGATGGAAACGAGCAAGCATGGGAGCAATGATCTCTTCGATTCTTATTCATCTAAGTTCAATTCCTATTATGAGCAATTCAAAAAGCAAATCTAACATACAGACTGCTCCCCATAAGCAGTCACCTGACATGATATCTTGTTTGAAACGAAAGAACTATATCATCATGATTCTTTCCGCATGTCTCATCGTGTTGGGGTTTTGTCTCATGGCTGGGCCATCGTGCACCATGGAGCATTTTAACCCGGATGTTTTCAGCACACTACGTACAGCCGTTGCCCCAACCATTTGTTTATTCGGATATTTGCTGATGATCATAGGAATCATGGCATAAGGCAGAAAGAGAGTCCGACTTTGGCTGAACATTGTATCAGCCGCAATCGGACTCTTTTTCTTTTGTTATGGAGCCATCACTCCAACGTATATTCTTTACCTCTCTCTGAAGTGATATGCAGGTTGCCATGCTCTTCAAGAATCGGTTTGAGACGTTTGATCAGCGTATAAAGCGTGTCGCTCGCATCTGGTTTCTTTGGCCAAAGAGCATCGCAAATCTCTTGTTTCGACAAACTGTGATTGCTCGAAGCAAAGAACATCTTGAGCAATTGTTCCTGCATAGGAGTAAGGTGGATCTGCTGACGGTTACGATTGTAGAAACGGTCATCGATCAAGGAGATACCACCCACAGAAACTATTGCCAGAACAGGGGAACGACGGAGCCAGATGATGGACAACAATCCCCAAAGCAGAGACAATGAGAGAAGTGACAACGAAAGGCGTTGATCCGATAGTCCGAAGATATCAAATACCGAAAGAGAGGCATAGCTCTGGTACTCGCACTCCTCCTTTCCATTACTCCACAGCTGTCGTTTTCCACAAATTGCGCTCGGCTTTCCCCTCATCGCATAATAGACAAAAGAATTATCTCTCAAGTCCGAAATCTGCAGATTGGACAAATAGGTCTGAATCGTATCAGGAGTAATTTCGACCGAAGTCTGGAGCGTCAACGTTTTTTCAAGTGCCTGATCCATATCATTCAGCAGCTGTTCTTTCGTATGGCCATAACTATGCCATCCGCAGACGAAAGATGGAATCAACAAACCGAGAAAAACGAGAATAGCATGATAGTTCTTCATATTGTAGCAACGTTGCTCCTTTAGTTTTGTTTTAGAGAATGCAAAGATAAGAAGATATTTTATTTGCGCCAAACAAACAACTTAAAAATTAACTTTTTTTTATCTCGATTCAAACGTGTTTTCAATATCATCGTCCATTTCGAGCACTAAATATGGACATAGTATCTCCTTGACTGGAAAAGCGACACACATCTGGAGCTGCCTACATCTGATCGGACAAAAGCTTCAGTTTATCACCCTCCAACGATACTGGGAAGAATCTTGGAATACGTACCGTACGGCCATCGACCTTCTCGTGACTGTGGCAAGAGAGCAGCAGGTTCCCATCGAAATCCTCGAATATCATACCGTGTCCATAGTTGGGAGGGGTAATAGGTTCTGGCTCCTGAATCCAAGGGCCATCGAGCGTACCGCTTTCAGAATAGGCGACGCCCTGGGTGTATTTGTCAAAGATCCAACTGGTCCACAGCATACCCAATCGACCGGTAGAGGTACGGAACAGGAAAGGGCCGTCGGTTACCTTGTTCGGACGAACCCTGCCCTTCTTGTCCTTCTCCTTGCTCCATGGGGAGTCGCTGGCACGGAAAAGGATCTTGCCCTCTCCTACGCTGCCGCTCAGATCCTCCTTGAGCTGAATCTTATCGATGGTGCCATCCCAGTTCTGCAACCACTCCCAGCAATAGACCATATAGGGTTTGCCATCGGTATCTACCCAAAAGGTTCCATCCAGGGTCGGCTTATTCCAAGGCAGATAGGTACTGTCAGCCATCGGACGATAAGGACCCTCCGGACGATCGCTCACCAGCACATGACTGGCTCTGCGCTCAATCTCCTCCCCCTTATACTTTCCAATATGACGTTCACGATTGGTGAAGGTGGCGAAGTAATAATATTTATCCTTGTACTGATGCAACTCGGCTGCCCAGATCATGGGGTGAGGCCCCATCCAGGAATCAGGATCTGTTTCAGCCACACGATAAGGGCCATCCCACAGTTTCAAATCCTGACTACGCCATTGCAGTCCTCCTGTACCGGTCATATAATAGGTGTGGGATGCCTTGTCTGCCAAGACAAACGGATCACTCAAGTGAATGCTGTCCAAAGGGACATTATGACGTACTCGCTGTGCCGATGCACTCATGCATCCAGCCAACATTGCCAACAATAGAATCAAGAACTTTTTCATGTTAATCATTGTATAAAGAGATGGCCAAAGATACGAATAAAATTAGAAAAGACAATATCAAAAGCTGATAATTATCCATAATTACTTATTTTCTTGAGCATTTTCGCTCAAATGTTCACTAAAAACCTTGTTTTATCACCTACTATTTGTCCAATATTGATTTTTATTCTTATATTTGCAGCGAAAAAAAACGACAACCAAAATGATAAAGAAAATTTTCCCAATGTTGCTATCGGCATCCCTGCTGTCAGGTTGCTGCCATAACCAGAGTCAAGAATCTACCACCAAGGCTACCGAGGAGACAGCCGAAAGCCTTCGGCAGAAGAGTTGGCAGGAGATTTCTCCTAATGAGATAGAGGGCAATGCTTTCTCTTTATTCGCCGACGATTGGTTCGAGGTGGCTGCAGGCAAAGAGGGTGACATGAACCTCATGACCATTGCATGGGGCAACTTGGGCGTACTTTGGAACAAGCCGATTGTGACTGTCTATGTATCCACCAGCCGCTACACCAACGAGTTCATGGAGAAGAACGATTATTTCACCATTACCCACTTTCCATCCTCAATGCGAAAAGAGCTCCAATATCTTGGCTCTGTATCCGGCCGTAACGAGGACAAGGTAAAAGGGGCTGGGTTGACCACCGAATTTACAGAACTTGGTAATCCAATCTTTGCAGAAGCAGACCTGGCCATCGAATGTCGAAAAATCTATGCAGCTCCATTCGAAAAGGACAAAATGCCATTGGAACAGCAGCAATGGTACGATGAACGTGGCATAGGTGTACACGTAGCCTACATCGGTGAAATTGTTCATGTTTGGAAGAAATCTTTATAGAAGAAAGATAACGAAAAAACAAACAATCAATTATGGAATATCTTTCGAAAGAATGTTACGATAATCTCGTCGCAGAATTGAACGAACTAATAACCGTTGAACTACCTAAAGCCAAAGACGAATTATCCGAAGCCCGCGCCAAAGGAGACCTAAGCGAGAACTTCGAATATCATGCAGCCAAACGTGCATTGAGGAAACTGATGGGTACCATCCGTTTCAAGACTACGGTCCTGCAGAATGCACAGGTACTGGATGCCACCAAGCTCGACAGCGAGACCGTGGGACTGTTCCGCAAAGTTCAGATCACCAACATAGCCAGGAACACCACCGTGGCCTATACCATCGTCAATCCACACGAGGCAAACATCAAAGAGGGCAAGATCTCGATCAAGTCACCTATTGCAGAAGCCATCATGGGCAAAAAGACGGGCGACATTGTCGAGGTACACGTACCTGCAGGCATCCAACAGCTTCGAATAGACGGAATCTCAATCTAAACAACAATCTAAACACGCCATGACACCAACCCTTCGTGCAACATTGACAGGCATGCTATGCACACTTCTCGCACAATCAGCATCGCGTAAACTGGGATTATTCGTATCTGGCATGGATTCTTGACGCACACAATGCAACCCCATTCACAGTCGATGCAAATAGCTCCTACCCCATTACCCTGGCCGACGACAAGCTTGCCCAGTTCAACGGTTACAGATACTTCCCAATGACCGGCGAAGAAAAGGTCTCGATCGGCCTTCGGAATCGGGATTAAAGCAGATCCATCAGAGCCATTCCATAGGAACGGTTCTCGCACAGAATACGCAAAAACTCCTTAGTAGTACGTTTCATATAGGCATCCTTCAGCACATGGAAGGAGCCCTCCATCTGCGTGCCCTGCTGATCGAGAGTCAAAGCCTTGATGCCCGGCGTACGAACCAAAGCGGCCTCGCTCAGCACAGTCACAAGTCGTCCAGAGG
Source organism: Bacteroidales bacterium (assembly GCA_045627865.1). Classification (GTDB taxonomy): domain Bacteria; phylum Bacteroidota; class Bacteroidia; order Bacteroidales; family UBA3663; genus Liminaster. Next base: position 2,419 of record JAZQOK010000036.1, on the reverse strand, counting down.
CACGAACCAGGTCAATCAACACATTCACCTCATTAATCTCCAGACGGACCTCAAACCGATAATCCAACCCATCGATAATACGATCGAAAGAATTACGGGCCTGTAAACCCTTGGCAGGCAACGCCAAAGGGAACTTCTCCAAATCAGCCAAACGTACCACACTCCTTTCAGCCAGAGGGTGGGTATCCGCTACAGCAACCGCCAATTGGTTATCGAACAGGATATGCGAATCGATGCCGGGATGAACCGACGATGGCTTATAGCTCAACGCCATATCAATTCGCTCCTCGTGCAGCATATTGAGGAGAGTCTCCATCGAATGACAACAGATGTTCAGCTTCACGCCAGGGTACTGCTTCATGAATTGCAAGACCGTCTCCTTCAGAAGCGGCAGAAACGAATAGGTAGAACCCAGGTTCAATTCGCCGGTACCCAATTTCTGTACATCCTGAACACGATCCAAACAATTCCGAGCTGCAGAAATCGTTCTGGCCGCCTGGGGCAAAATAACCTCACCGACATCACTCAGTCGCACATGATGAGAGTTTCTTATCAGCAATTCAACACCAAGTTCATTCTCCAATTGACGGATTTGTTGAGAGAGTGTGCTTTGAGTTACATTCAATTGGACGGCAGCCTCACTAAAATTCTTCAGTTCAGCGACCTTTACAAAATATCGTAATTGACGCAGTTCCATATTTGCAAAATTTTGGACGCAAAGGTACATCATTTTAAATATACAGCCAAGCATATACTATTATTTTTTTCGATAGCAGCTATCTTTTATTATTATCAAAACGAAATTATCATCGATTGCAGATATCGAAACTATCCATAAATTTTCATTTCCCAAACAGATTAATTGCACTACCTTTGCGCCGTCAAACAAAAATATCAACGGATTATGATAGTTGTAGTCTTTTTCGCAGTAGTTATTCTGTTCTTTCTTGCACTATGTGTTTGGGACAAAATCAGAACGTATCGTTCAGATAGTAAGAGTGTGTGGCTTGATGGAGATGGCATCCACGTCCGAAAAGGTAAGATGGATAGCAACATCAAGGAATATAAGTTCATGGACAGAATCAGTTAATCCTGCAACCAATCATTGCTAAGTGTCGAACTAAACAATATAATATCATGGCAAAATTCTATGCATTAGAAATGGCTAAAGAGGTAGCACATCATCCTCTGATCAAGAAAACAAAAGGAATCTTCGGCATGTTCAGCCGAGTCATATACACTCCGACTTCAAGTGCGATGGAGAGTTACTCCAATTATTATAATGAGACAACCGCAAAGCAGTTCCAAACGCTGATTGACAGCAAGGATGAGGACTTGACGAAAAGTCTATCTCCGCTCATCAACACCCAATGCGAAGACTCTGCCAATTTCCGTCTGGATCTTTGCATCTCTCACGACTGTAGATTCATCGCCATGCAACTCAATCATGTAGCCGATGGGATTATAACCCACATCACGCCCATACGCTACTTTGAGGGAGATCAGGCAAAGATGATTGAAGACATCTTCGCTTGAGAAGGAAATCAACAAATGAGTTCTAAAAAAATATGTTTTCTTAAGACTAGCAAGACATCGAATTGTTCCATTCTTGCAATGGGAAATTCATGGTTTTAAATTTTGTAATTAAAAGGTCCCGGAGTCGTGAGATTGCGGGACTTTGCTCGGAAAGTTTGAACGCGGATGATGCGGATGAAGCGGATGTTCTAAAACAAAAATTATCACGCTCCGAGCTTTGCTCGCGCGAAACGAAGCTTGAGCAATATAAGTTCACGAATGGTTCATGAATTTTATTTTAACCACGGAAACTAATGGAACTGACGGAAATAATAACTCGCATAGAAAACTTGTCGCGCTGCTTCCGAAGTTTTCGGAACGAACAAAACTTGCGTTGCTTCCGAAGTTTTCGGAACGAACAAAACTTGCGTTGCGTTGCTTCCGAAGTTTTCGGAACGAGCAAAACTTGCGTCGCGTTGCTTCCGAAGTTTTCGGAACGAGCAAAACTTGCGTTGCGTTGCTTCCGAAGTTTTCGGAACGAGCAAAACTTGCGTCGCGCTGCTTCCGAAGTTTTAGATTCGAGCAAAACTTGCGTCGCGCTGCTTCCGAAGTTTTAGATTCGAGCAAAACTCGAATTTAGTAGCTCCGCTATGGCGGATGGGAACTTCGTACGATAACGATAACGAAAACTATAACGTTTACGAAGACTTCTGGAAAAGCTGCAACGCTTGAGGGATTGCATCTGCAGGGTCTGTTGCCAGAGTGTCGGGTTCTTCGGCAGCAGTACCTCCTTGATCATTGCAACAGCAGCGACAGTAGCATCTTCTTTCTGTTCTTCTGTTGTTATATCTTTTTGGTTATTTGTTACTAATGACAGGGGTGTACGTTCGTCTTCACGTTGCAT
>JAZQOK010000035.1:0-59091 GCA_045627865.1 Bacteroidales bacterium | reverse complement strand
CTCAGTGTAAGGGCTTGATGGACTTCGGTGCAAAGGCTTCAGGTTGTTCGTATAACCTCCGTGTTCAGACTGCTGAAAAGGTGGCTGCTCCATTCTATGTTGAGACTTACCTCGGCAATGGTTCAACCAACAACAACTGCGCAATTGCTGTTGAGGTTTCTGCCGATGGCGAGGAGTGGACAAAAATCCAGGATCTCACCCTCTCAGAGAACCAGCGCTTCTGGCGTCGTCATAAGATACATTTCGCTGAGGTTGGAGAGTATCTCGTACGTCTTGCACAGTACGGCAATACTTCGAAGGCTCAGCTCTACGATGTTATCATCATGACCACCGAAGGCTTGACTGGTATCGAGGCTGTCAACGCTAACGCTAACCCTAACGCTAACCGCATCTTCGACCTCCAGGGTCGTGAGGTTCGCAGCATGGTTCCTGGCCAGCTTTACATTAAGAATGGCAAGAAGGTGATTGTTAAATAATCAACTTAATCAATAAAATATAATTGGGGCAGAATCGCAAGATTTTGCCCCTTTTCTTTTTATTAATTGATTTCGTAAATTGCGTAACGTAGTTTGCGAAATTATCTTTGTGTCATCTATTTTATTTATTTTCAATATATTTTTTCCCCCTATTTTGGAATCTTATGAGAGAGTTTGTATCTTTGCATCATTAAAAAATAAATAAATATGATCAAGCCAAACAATCCATTTTTGATATCTGAATACCTGAGTCCAGATTACTTCTGTGATAGGCAGCAGGAAACCGAAGAACTGCTGCGTAACTTGGAAAATGGATGGAGTGTTACATTGATAGCACCTCGTCGTATTGGAAAGACAGGGCTTATAAAGAATGCTTTTTATTTACTTAACGAGAAACACCCCGAGATTTACACCTATTATATAGATATAATGGGCACACAGAATATGGGTGATTTTGTTTCGCTTTTGGGCAATGCGGTGTTAGGTACACTTGATTCTGATTGGCAGAAAGCATTCCGACGCGTTTCGGAAGTAATCAAAAGCTGTCGTCCTACGATTACTTTTGATGAACAAAGTGGAGCTCCTTCTGTCAGTTTGAATGTTGATGTGGCCCAATCTGAAACTACTCTGAAAGAGATATGCGAATACATGCGACAGAGTGAAAAGACTTGCTATATTGCGATAGATGAGTTTCAGCGTATTGCCGATTATCCAGAGGATGGAGCAGAGGCTTTGCTTCGTGGACAGATTCAATTCCTGCCCAACGTGAAGTTTATCTTTGCAGGTAGTCAGCGCCACATGCTCGAACAAATGTTCAACAATGGCAATCGTCCATTCTACCGAAGTACGCGCAGTTCTTCGCTTGGAAATATACCAGAAGATGTATATTATCGGTTTGCCTCTAATTTTTTTGAAAAGCAAGGACGCCCGTTGTCGGTCGATGTCTTCCATTCTTTATATGCGTCTGTATTTGGCCACACTTGGTATGTGCAGGCTTTACTCAAAGAACTTTATTCGTATTACCAGCCAATAGACAAGAGCTTGCTTGAGATTGCCTTCCGGACATTAGTGATGTCTTATAGTTCTTTCTATGAGATGTCGTATAATGGATATTCTCCAACGATACGTCGCATTCTTAAGGCGCTGGCACTTGAAGGTGTGGCAAAGGAGGTTAATAGTGCTGGTTTTATACAGCGTTATAATCTAAAGGCCGCCAGTTCTGTATCTACCGCACTAAAGAGCCTTGTAGAGGACGATGTGGTATGTAGATCAGAACAAACCTATCGTCTTTACGATCCGTTCTTTGCTGCTTGGTTGAAAAGATTGTAATCTACTATGTTAGCAATCAAAGAATAATAATTGGGGCAGAATCGCAAGATTTTGCCCCTTTTTCTTTGGATATTCGCAGAATGTTCGTATCTTTGCAGCGGAAAGCAATGAAACTGATTTGAATCAAGTTGCAAAATTTTTTGCAAGTAAGTTTGAACACTGAAAAGTAGTTGCAAATTTTTTTGTAAGTAGGTTTGAATACTGAAAAGTAGTTGCAAAATTTTTTGTAAGCAGGTTTGAATACTGAAAAGTAGTTGCAAAATTTTTTGTAAGTAGATTTGAATACTTAAAAGTAATTGCAAAATTTTTTGCTGTCAGATTTTAATTAATTCCATGGATTCATTATATTAAACAAAATCACGACTGTTAAGAGGTCATAGCTAAACTCAATCATGGACTGGCGGTGGCCAGAAGCAATCGCCGAAGATCAAAACTCTCTTAGAATGAAAAATACTTTTTATTATAACCTGCATGGATCGTTGGCATCGTCCGAGCAGTTGCATCAGATGGCACAGGAGCTGGAGGCTTCGGGTGCTGAGTTCCTGTTACTCCAGTTGCGTGATGGAGAGTACGCCATGACCGAGACGGAGTTGCTTCGTTTGCAGAATGTCTTGATCGATACGAATTCGACGATGGTCTATTCGGATTTCAGACCCACCCCATCCCTCCCTTTGAGGGAGGGGGATGGTTTGTTGATCGATTACCAGTTCGGATCGTTGCGTGACGATTTCGATTTTGGTCCTATGGTCCTGCTCAAGGCAAGTGCTGTATTAGAGGCCGATGGCTTTGTGCATGGAGATTGGGTCGATGAAGAGGATGACATCAGCTACAAGGCTGATTTGCAATATGGGGCTTGGTATCAGTTGAGACTAATTTTGTCGCAACGGGCTTTGCCTTTCCATTTGAATGAGTTTGGATACCTTTTTAACGCTAACGTTAACCCTAACGTTAACCCTAACCTTAACTCCGAAGGTGACGCGAAACGTAGCTTGAGCAACCCTAACTCTCAGTTCGCTTACGTTGATCCACGCAACCGTGCTGTGCAGATTGAGTTCGAGCAGGTTGTGACCCAGCATCTGCGTGACCTCGATGCCTTGGTGTCTCCCACAGATCTCTCAGATTTCGCAGATTTTTCAGAGGAAGAAAAGGACTGTAATTGCTCCCTCCCTATGAGGGAGGGCAGGGGGTGGGTCTGCAGTGTGGTGATTCCTGTCTTCAATCGTGTGAAGACGATCAAGGATGCCATTACTTCTGCCTTGAGCCAAAAGACCGACTTCCCATTCAATGTCATTGTGGTCGATAACCATTCGACCGATGGCACTTCTGCCGCGATTGAAGAGTTGGCATGTGCTAACCTGATTCACCTGATTCCTACTGAAGATAACCTGATGATTGGCGGCTGCTGGAACAAGGCGGTATCATCGGAGTATTGCGGACGGTATGTCGTCCAGCTGGATAGCGATGATATGTATGCTGGTCCAGACACTTTGCAGACAATCATCAATGCCTTCCGTGAGCAGAAATGTGGTGCAGTTGTGGGCAGTTATTCTTTGACCGACTTCGAACTGAATCCGTTGCCACCTGGATTGATTGACCACAAGGAGTGGACACCAGAGAATGGCATGAACAATGCACTACGCATCAATGGCTTGGGTGCTCCTCGCGCCTTCAGCCGGGAGTTGCTGCTGAGACATCCGTTGCCTAACACCAGCTATGGCGAGGACTATGCTACGATGCTCCGCATCTCACGTGAGTATCGTATTGGACGCATTTATACTTCGCTTTACAATTGCCGCCGTTGGAACGGCAATAGCGATTCCAACCTTTCGCCCGAGAAGATTAATCGTAATAACCTCTACAAGGACCGTATTCGTACCATCGAGTTGCAGGCCAGAATTTCTGCGTCCATACAGTTAGAGGATTAATTTAATGCTCCATCATTCTATTATCATTCATGAACCTATTCCAAGAAATCTCCACCCATTGAAATGGATTTGAAATCAATCAGTAATTGATGTTAGTCATAGAATGATTTTATGAATGACCCAAGGATGATGGTGATAATTAAATCATTTAAACAGGTGGAGTTTATCTCTATTAATGGTAATTATGAATATCGAACAATTTTTTATAGACCAGTTGGCTGTATGGCCAGAGGTAAAGCAGAGATACGAGGATCTGAAGTCTTCACTTCGAAAGGAGGTGGAAATTGAGGGTCGCACGTTCGAGGTGATGTTTAATCCTGCTCGCATGAAGAGTGCTGCAGCCAAAGTTGAGGGAGGTAAGGTCGATCGACCTTGTTTCCTCTGTCCGGATGCATTGCCAAAAGAACAGCAGAAGATAACGGTCAAAACCATTCCGGGTGGACGTGAGTATAACATCATGGTCAATCCCTATCCAATCACGGATCGTCACTTCACCATAGTTTCGACCCAACATGAGCCGCAGAGTTTTGCGGGTCGTCATTGGGATATGGCTTTTCTGGCCGATTTGCTGCCCGATTATCTGATCTTCTTCAATGGTGCCTGCAGTGGTGCTTCCGCTCCCGATCACATGCACTTTCAAGCGGTACCGAAGGAATTGGTACCACTTACCCATTGGTCATGGGAACAGTGGCAGGATATGGGAGTAACTTCCTCTATGCCAACGAATATCCAGGATTCGGATGATAAGAATATCATCTGTTGGACAGATGGACAGGATTGCCATTGGTTGGTGATTGATCGCAAGTGCCATCGCCCTAAAGAATACTTTGAGGCTATAGAGACCATGTCATCCCCCTCTATGGGGGACCGAGGGGGTCTTTTGATTTCGCCTGCTTCGCTTGAGTTCTGTGGCCTTGTACCTATGGCTCGAAAGGAAGATTATGACAAGCTGGATGCCTCCTTGCTGCAGGATATCTTGAGCCAATGCCGTCGGCAGGAGCCGATGCTGCACGTCGGTATCATGGAGGGACAGCAGATCCGTTTTTCGGCCGAAGAACGTACCCATTCATTGAATTATGTCGGAGAGGACCAGATTCTGCAGGTGATGGACTATGGTTCGAACCGTGCTGAGAAACGTGAGATATCGGAGTACACTACCACTTCGACACCATTCACACTCGAAGGGGTGACCATCGGCAAGCAGTTCCATTGGGAGCAACAGGAGGACCAGAGCTTTATGGGTTCGTTGCGAGTTATTGCCCGCGACGGGGAGTTGCATGCTATCAATATCATTCCTGTCGAGGAATACCTGAAGTCCGTGATCAGTTCAGAAATGTCGGCAACCAATAACCTGGAACTTCTCAAGACCCATGCAATCATATCAAGAAGCTGGGTGCTAAAGACCCTCTCCGATAAAAAGGAAAAAGAAACTGCCCAGCATCTTTCGGGAGATTCATCATGCTCCCTCCCTATGAGGGAGGGCAGGGGGTGGGTCCGTATCTGGGACGGTCATGATCACAAGCTCTATGATGTCTGTGCCGACGATCATTGTCAGCGTTATCAGGGAATCACCCGACAGGTATCGCCGTTGGTGGCTCAAGCCATTGAGGAGACCCGAGGTATGGTTCTTCTGGACAAGGATGGGGAGATCTGTGATGCCCGATTCTCGAAGTGCTGTGGCGGTAAGTCGGAGCTCTTCAGTTCCTGCTGGCAGGATAAGGACTACCATTATCTGCAGCCAGTCGATGATCCATGGTGCAATACGCACGACGAGAAGGTGCTTCGACTCGTGCTCAATGATTACGACCAACGTACTTTGGATTTTCACGATTGGGAGGTCACCTATACCCAAGAGGAGATTACAGAACTCTTCAATAGGCGCATGCAGGCGGAGTTCCCGGATTTCCAGCCATTCGATATGATTACCGATCTTGTTCCAGTGAAGAGAGGCCCTTCTGGACGCATCTATGATCTCGAAGTGGTAGGTTTGATCGGTGGGGAGAAGACCTCAATCCACATTGGCAAGGAGCTCCTCATTCGCAAAGCCTTCTCAGAGTCTCATCTCTACAGCTCTGCCTTCGATGTCTGCCTATCAACAAAAGATCAAGAGAACATAATAACCTTGAAAGGCAAGGGTTGGGGCCATGGCGTTGGTCTTTGCCAGATTGGTGCAGCCAACATGTCGCAGCAAGGCTTCAATTATCAGCAAATTCTGTCACACTATTTCGTCGGCTCCCACATAGAAGCGATTTATTGATTTAAACCTTTGTATTGGGTCATGGTCTTAACTACAAACAACGAGATAAAGCAACAAATTAATAACCCATAATAATATACAACTATGAAGAAGTACATCTTAACCCTCGCGTTGACAATCATGGGTATGACTCAGATGTTTGCCCTCAGTACAAGTTCTATACGTAATCACGCACGATTCCTGACCGATCGCATGGCCTATGAACTGGATCTTAGTCCTATGCAGTATGACGATATTTACGAGATTAACTACGATTTCGTATTCTGGGCTGACCGTATCATGGATGATGTAGTTTATGGTTACCGTGATGCCATCGATCGCTACTATAATCTGCTTGATGATCGCAACGATGATATCCGCTATGTGCTTACCAACAGCCAGTACAGAAAGTTCATCAATGCCAACTATTTCTACCGTCCGATTTACAGCACAGGTCGCACTTGGTCATTCCGTATCTATACAATCTATTCAAATCGTACGTTCTTCTACTACGATGCACCTCGCCATTACAAGACCTATGCAGGAGAGCACAGTCACTATAAGTATAGCAGCAAGGATTATTATCACAAGCGCTATGAACATCAGAAAAAGGATCGCTACAATGAACCAAATGTTCACATCAGCATCGGTCATGGCCGTACAGAGATCCAGAAGCATGACTTCGGTACCAATGTTCGCGAACGTAACAATACCGAAGGCAACAAGGTGAACAATTACAAGAATGGTAATAGTTCAAACCGCACCGGTAATAAGTACTACAAGGACAATTCCGGTAACAAGAATGCACAGGAGATCAATAACCGCAACAACCGTCCGGCTAATCCTTCAACGTCAAGCAGAACAAACTCTTCGACTTCACGTTCTGGACAAGGTGGTAATACCCGCAGATAAATAAAACAAGAGCGAGCTTCAAGTCAGACTTGAGGCTCGCTCTTGTTTTATCGTTATGAAGACCTGTTTATCGGACAATCATCTTCTTGCCGTTAGAGATCATCACGCCTTTGTAGGTCGATGAGGCAGGACGACCCAGGAGGTCTCGTGGAGTAGCGTCTGGGGTTACCTCGTCAGTCGCTAATTCGTTGATGCCAACAGCCACAGCGGTTTGTTTGCCCCAGATACAGAGACCACGCGTTGTATTGGCACCAGTTGATCCGCTGCTGGAACTGATAGCCGTAAAACAGAGTGCACGTTTCTTGGTCGAGGTCGAAGTGTTGATTGTCTGCTCAACGGTGACACCCTTGAAGGCAACCGTAGTTGTTGTGCCAAAGAGGCCCTTCAGACTGACGCGGATGTATCCGGTATTGTCGGTCAAAGCCCAACTGCCGGTGTACTTACCTGTTATGGTACCATCTGGGTTGAGAGTAATCGTCTCTGGTGTTGCATATTCCTGTCCCACGGCATCCTGACGGTACTTGTGTACGATGATCTGATAATCGCCAGCTACGAGCGAGGCATCGTAGAGTTGCTTACTATCGATATCTTCCTGCGTGATGGCATTGCCATAGAACTCGAAAGGTGCTGCTACCAGCCAACCCTCCTGATTCTGGAAAAGCTGATGAACGCGCACGGAATGACCCTCGCCACTTGCCACTTGACGGGTATGATAAACGAGAAGAGCTCGTCCCAGGTGGTCGATGATTGCACTGTTGTGACCTTGGGCAATTTCGCCCTTTGACATTTCATCCCATTTGTAGGCGGACATGAGACGAACTCCACGATCGGCTTTGGTATCCTTGCCGAAATTGACGAAGTAGCTGGAGTAGATGGCGCTTTGTCCACTGCTCGACAGACAGTCCTTGTAGGGGCCATCAGGTTTCTCGCTGCGGAAAACACGCATCTGATAGCCTACACCATAGTAATCGCCATTAGCGCTCAAACCACCATAGCTCATGAAGAGGTAATAGTACTTACCGATGTGCTGGATGTAGCTCGCCTCGCCCGAAACATAGTAACCGCCTGCAATCTTCTTGCCGAAATAGGGATCGGAGGTTGCTGTACGATAGTCTCCCGCAGTGGAACAGGTAGAGGGGTAAGTGATGGAATAGTCACGCAGACCGGTTGATTCATCCAGTTGGAAGATGAAGATGCCTCCACTCCACGAACCATAGGACATCCAAAGCTTGCCCTCTTCGTCGTAGAAGACGCAAGGGTCAATACAATTGGGCCAATATTCTCCCCATTTATCGCCCACTTTGTAGCGGGATGGGAGAGAGGACTGCGTGCCAATCACCTTCTCCAGGTCGGTCTGTTTGTAGTCGTTGGCAGCAGCAAAGCCATTGTGTGCATAGGTGCCCTGGAAGCCAGAGAAGACCACCGGACCGACGAATTTCCAGCCATAATCCGGACGATCGGAGGTAAACAGTACGATGCTTGAGCACCAATGATCGCCATTGAGAGACATGTACATGCACCATTTCTTCATCTTCTTGTTCCAGATTACATCTGGAGCCCACTGATTGCCTTGCACTGAGTATCCGGTGTATTGCCAGTCGTGAGCTATGCCATAGACGTTACTATATAGGGAATTGTTTCCATTGGCGTCAACAAAGAGCTTGTTTACGCCTGTCGCTCCTTCGCCTGATGCAAAAGCATCCCAGCTGATGTAGCTTTTGGCGGCGGTAGTTTTGCCGTTGCCGAGGTGGGAACCATAGATGTAATAGATTGGAGACTGTGGCGTGCCAGTTGTTATGGAGTCCATGAAGATTGATGGATCATGACAAACGATGCGCTTGACAGTTTGTGCTTCCAATGTGGCAGAAAAAGCAGCAACAATGAGAGAGGTGTAGAAAAGGTGCTTCATCATTGGTTATAATTTTAAAATACAACAGAGAATAAACAGAAATATAACGGAAATAATAATACTTTATTATTTAGTCTGTTACTTTTTTCTGTTTATTCTCTGTATTATTTGTTAGAGATTAACGAGCAACGACATTGTCCCAGATCATGTGACAGCCATCGACGGTGAGGCGAACATAGCAGTCTTCTGGATCGCTCACAGCAATGCCGATGTAGTCCTGATAATAGGTCTCGCCATTGTTGCCCAGCATGATACACTTGATGTCGGCAGTACCATCGCCATAGTTGGTAACTGATACGGTGACGATAGCGCCATCCATAGCTGCGAGCCAGGTTGCCCAATCGCCTTGTGTACCATTGTTCACGCAGATGCCTTCGTAGCCAGCACCCCAACCATAGTTGTCGGAACGAACTACGGCATATTCGGTGGTGGTATCTTCGCTGTCGAGCACAACGACGAAGTTATTCCAGTTGTTGGCACCTGAGGTATGGTTGACAAACGACTGAGTCAGGGTTGTGCCAGGAGCAACCTTGAGATTGTCGGAGTGAGCACTCCACCAGGCAGAAGAGTTATCCTCGGCTCCCAAGACATAGTCGAAGACGAGATACGAGCCATCGACCGTCAGGTTGAAGTAGCAGTTCTCTGGATCGACGGTGTCGATGCCGATGTAGTCCTGCGTGTAGGTCTCGCCATCGTTGCCAAGGATTACTGCCTGAATGTTGGCAGTACCATCGCCCACATTGGTGACATAGAGGGTCACCTTGGCACCATCCATAGCAGCCAACCAGGTTGCCCAATCAGATTCAGAACGGGTTGCAGTACAAGCTGCGTAGCCATTGCCCCAACCGTAGTTGTCGGCACGAACTACGGCATACTCGGTTGTGCCATCTTCGCTATCGAGCACTACAACGAAATTGTTCCAGTTGCTGACTCCGCTGGTGTAGTTGGTGAAGGTGGTGACATAAGTTTCGCCAGCCTCGACCTTGATGTTGGCAGAGTGTGCTGACCAGAAAGCAGATGTGCAGCCACTCTCACCGACGCTGGTGTAGAGCTTGTCAACCACCTGGAAGGTAGCCTTGCCGATGACTGGGTTGGTCGATTCGCCCTTGAAGGTCTTGTTATAGACTGCTATCAAGGTCTTGGTACCCAAAGTCTCCATGTCTGGGATGACATCGAAGGTGAGCTCAGAGGCTGGAATGGTCTTGGTAACCTCCTGCTCGAACTGAACGATAGCGGTGACGCTCGCCATAGCCGAGTCGAGAGATGTGCCCTGCAGCACTTTGCCTGGAACTCCCTTGAGAGTCATTGACAAAGGTTGCTTATCGTCGCGAGAGGTGAGGCCTCCGATTGGCTCGATGGTAGTGCCGAGGAAGTCAATGTACGAACCCTCTGGTACGAAGAAGACACGGATGTTCTCGTTGCTGGTGTCGGTATTTAAGTTGGCCAATACCTCGTCCTGCACATACTTCTTGACAACGGTTCCGTTGTTCATTTCGACGTAGAGACCATCGTTGGCACGATCGACTGTGACTGTCACCTTGCCGCCCAGCTTGTCAACGCCTTTGTCGGTATCGGAGCCGAAGGTCAAGGTGCTGCTGACCAAATCGCGACGCGAACCCAGCCAGAGATCGCCCCACTCGGAGTTGCCTGATGGCTGGTGATCGTAACGGATGGCACCATACTCCTTGTAGTCTGTACCTCCACGGTTATCGTCGTTGCAGATAATCATGGCGAAGTTCTTGTAGGTGTTGGTGGCTTCTGGGTTGATGTTCAAGTTGAACTGACAAACCAGTTTCTGGCCCTTCGGAATGACATAGTACTTTGAGAACTGTGCCCACCAGCCGCAACTGTAGTCGGTGTTGCCGATGGTGTAAACATCCTCCATCAGGCCTTCGATCTCCTCTTCGCCGCCCTTGTTGGCATTGGCAATGGAGTCAATGCGCGAAGCTAGCCAATCTGGAGAATCAATTGTATAGATATCGCCACCTTCGCAACCGGTCATGGATACCAGACCCATGGTAGCTACGGAAAGCAGAGAGGCTATTTTATTTATTTTTTTCATAGGATACTTGATTGATTAAGATTGTTATTTAACCACAGGACGAACTGTCCAACCCTGCTTGGTAAAATAGTCCTTGGTGTCGCTGTTGGCAGCACTGGTGTTGGCTGAATTGCCCTCAAGGTTACCATTGTCGTTGAGTGTGCTCTGATAGATTGGGAGGAACTCATGGCCGAGGAGGTAGCTGTCGTAAGAACTCTTGGCTGGGATTGAATCGCCATCGATGACCATGAACTTGTTGCCATTGTCATCAGTAACGAAGCTGTTGTAGTCAACTGGAGTCTTTGCCAATTCCTTCTCTGATGTCTTCAGGAAGGCACCATGCTCCTTGAGCTGTGCCAGGCGGTCGTCAGTGTAGAAGAAGCCCCAACGGATGAGGTCAAGACCACGACCGAACTCGCAACCGAACTCCTTTGGACGCTCCACATTGGCAATCTGCTCGAAGAGAGCATCGGCCGATGGGAAGTCTGCCTTCTTGAGATCTGCCAAGCCGGCACGGCGACGTACCTGATTGATCCAGTCGATAGCCTGGTCGGTAGGACCACTGATCTCGTTCTCGCACTCAGCAGCACGGAGAAGGACATCGGAGTAGCGCATCAGACGGATGTTGATGCCACAGTGCAGACCGGTAACAACGTTCTCGTAGAGTCCCATGCGCATGTTGGTGTTCTTGGCAATTGGCAGGCCTCCATAGTTGTTGTTGGTAACAAATGGGGTAGTGGCAGGAATGGCACGGGTGTAGCAGACATTGCCATACTCGAAGCCCTCCCAATCAGCCTCGTAGGTGCCGATGGTCCAGTAGAGTCGTGGATCGAGCTTGCCGGCTGTGGTCTTCTCGCTCTTGAAGAGCTGATAGAGCCATGGAGAAGCCGAGAGGTCTGCCCAACCACCGCAGTCGCCAGGACCACAGTTAGACTCGACGGCATGTCCCTGGGTTGCGTTCTTGCTGGTGTTGACTGGAGTCCACTCGTCGTCGGTGCCTTGTGAACCGTAGTCGAGATACTGTACTTCGTAGAGGCTCTCGTCGTTGTTCTCGTAGGCAGGACCCTCGCGGAAGTTGTCGCCGTAGTTGTCCATCAACTTGTAGGTACCATAGGTGCCCTTGATAATCTCCTTCAGTACGGCGAGTGCGTCGTTGTACTTGTGACGGATCATAAGGGTACGGGCATAGTAGCCGGCTGCTGAACCGCATGTTGCACGGCCTTTTGCCCATTCGCCGCCCTCGTTGCGTGAAGGCAGAATCTGCATGGCCTCCTTGAAGTCTGCCTCTACCTGATCCAGAACATAGTCGTACTGATAGGTGTAGTTGCCCGAAGGCTTGTTGGTGCAGTAGAGACCATCGAGCGATGAATACTGTGAGTAGTCGTTGACGAGTGCTGGGTTGAAATAATAACCAGCGAGGTTATAGTACGAGAGACCGCGCAGGAAGAGCGCTTGACCCTTGATGCGCTTCATGGCCTCCGACAGATTGTCGCCCGAGGTGCGTGAAAGCACGAAGTTGCAGACGTTGATGGTATAGTACCAGTCGCGCCATGACCACTGTTCGATCTCGTCGGTGGTGCCGACATTCAGATCATCGAATGGCAGGTACCAGACCTGTGAGGAGTTCCAGACCTCGTCGCCACGGCACAGGTCGATGGTATAGCCGACACGAGCGTAGGTGCCCTCCATGCGGGTGTGATTGTAGCAAGCAATGATGCTCTCTTCCAAGTCTGCAACAGTCTTGCCAAAGGTGGCAGAGGTCTGCTGGTTTGGATTGATGATATCAAGCTTGTCGTCGCACGATGCTAACGTGCCAATGCCCAATACGAGGGCAAGTGAAATCTTATATAGTTTCATATCGATTTTGCTCATTATATATAATTAGAAAGAGAACATGACACCGCCCATGAATGTGCGTGGTGTTGGGAACGAACAGAAGTTGTAGCCTGGTGTAAAGGTGCCACCGGCAAAGTCAACATTGTAACCCTCGTACTTGGTGATGGTGGCAAGGTTCTGAGCCGAAGCATAGACGCGAACGCCACTTACGACTCCCTTGAACCACTTGTCGGGGAAGTTATAACCCAACTCGACGTTGGCAATCTTCCAATAGGCAGCATTCTGGATCATACGGTCGCTGAACAGGTTGTTCCAAGCGGTACCCTTTGACTCGTAGTAGGTGCGAGGAATGCTTCCGGTATAGGTGGTGTGGGTATCGTCGCTCCACTTGTTGGCTCCTAACATGCGTACATCCTTGTTGCCAGGACCGTAGCAAGAGTTGAGGCTGTTGTAGATGTCGTCCGAAACATGATAGTTCAATGCACCGAAGGTCGAAACATTGAGGTCGAAGCCCCTGTAGGCCAAGTGTGCAGAGAGACCGAAGTTAACCTTGGCCAAACCGCTGCCGAGTATGGTGCGGTCATTGTCGTCGATCACGCCATCATTGTTCAAGTCTTCGTAGAGGCAGTCACCGATGTTGGCATTCTCCTGAACAATCTGTACGCCGTTGGCATTGATGTGGTTGTCGATGTCGGCCTGTGTGCGGGCAATGCCCTGATACTTGTAGCCGTAGAACTTACCGACTTCGCTTCCGACTTCAGTACGATAAGCGCCGGTAGTGTACTGCTCTGTGCCGAAACCAAGTGAGGTGACCTTGTTGTTCAAGGTGCTCATATTGGCGCTGATCTCGTAGCTCAGACCGAATGCGGTGCGATCACGATAGGTGAGGTTGAATTCGAGACCGCTGTTCTCCATTTCGGCTGCATTCATGGTGACGGTGGTGTTGGCTGCACCACCATTGGCAGGAACAGGTGCCGAGTAGAGCAGGTCGCACGAAATGTTCTTGTACCATTCGGCAGTGAACTCGATGCGGTTGTTCAACATGGCGAGGTCGAGACCAATGTTGGAGGTCTTTTTCCTTTCCCATGCGATATTCTCGTTTACGAAGGTTGAGATGGCAGAACCATAAACAGGAGTGTTGCCGAAACTGTAGGACATGTTCAGACGTGACATTGTTGCCTGAAATGCGAAATCTCCGATATTCTCGTTACCAAGTTCACCGTAGCTAGCACGAATCTTGGCCATGTTGATGATGTCGTCGTCAACTGGGAAGAAATCCTCCTTGTCGAGACGCCAGCCCAACGATGCAGATGGGAAGATCTCAAATCGTCTGTCCTTGGAGAGTCGGGAACTACCGTCGCGACGAACGATGGCTGACAAGAGATACTTGCCGGCATAGTCCATGTTCAAACGACCAAAGTAGGAGGCAAGTGCATGTGGATATTCGTATGACTCAGCATCGCGGGTTGCACCATTTTGTAACTGGAGGAAAAGAGGACGAGATAATTCTGTCGCCAAAGCTGACATGTTCTGGGTGAGCTCCTCTTCGTACGACTGACCGCCCACGAAATTGATGTGCAGATCTCCGATTGTGCCATCGTAGGTTACTGTGTTCTCGATCAAGGCATCGGTGTAGGTGTTCTTGCTCATCTGGAGCTTCTCGTTGCTCTTGTCGAGGTAAACACGGTTGGACTGAATCCAAGATGCAATCCAGGTCTTGCCGGTCACAAAAGTCTTGTTGTAGGCCAGATTGATGTTGTAGCTCAGTTTGTGGTTCTTGTTCTCAATGCCGATCATCTTGAGCAGGTCAACATTGGCCGAGAGGGTTCCATTGACGCGATCCACCAGGGTGTTGCGGGTCAACATGCTGTTAACAAGCAATGGGTTGGATGCTGCAATGTCTCCGTGTACATTATCATAATATACACCATAGCCGAAGGCATCGTTCTCGTAGCCATTGGCAGCACCCACCTTGTCGTCCAAACACCAGGAATTGATGTCGTAGGCCTTGATGGTTGGCTGCATCAACAGAGTGCCACGCAAGACGTTGGTCACGTCGCCATAGAGACCCTGCACATACTCCGAAGCATTCGAGAGTCCCATGCCGTCCTGATTAGAGTGTGCATAGACGATACCGGTGCGGAACTTGATGAACTTGGTCTCGAAGGTGTTGTTGATACGGGCAGTGTAACGCTCGTAGTTCGGTCCTGCGCCCTCGAGGGTTCCCTTCTGGTTGAAGTAGTCAAGTGCAATGTTATAAGTATTGTTGGCACCACCACCACTCATGTTGAGGTTGTGGTTCTGACGGATACCGGTCTTGAAGACCTCGTTGAACCAATTGGTGTTGGTGTTGTCCTGGAAGTGATACTTGCCATCGGCGCCCAAAGAGTAACCACCAGGCAGCAAGGTGCCGGAATTGGCACATGCCTCGCCAAGATACTGGCTGTACTGGTCGGCATTCATCACATCGTAGGTATTGCTTGGAATGACATCGGCACCAAAGTACCCCTTGTAGTCAACCTTCATGGGCTGTTCCTTCTTGCCATTCTTGGTGGTAATGATGACTACACCATTGGCAGCACGGGAACCATAGATGGCTCCTGCAGCTGCATCCTTCAAGATCTGGATGGTTTCGATATCATTTGGAGAGAAGTCGCGGATAGAGGTGCCCATAGGTACACCGTCGATGACGTAAAGTGGTGCGGTGCTGTTGAAACTGCCTATACCACGGATGCGGACGGTTGGATCGGCACCAGGCTGACCGTCGGAGGTAATCTGTACGCCAGGCACTTTACCCTCGAGCATGGTCGAGATGTTTGAGTTAGAGGTTTTCTTGAGTTCGTCGGCATTGACGACCGAAACAGAACCGGTCAAGTCGGCTTTCTTCTGGGTACCATAACCAACCACTACAACCTGCTCGAGCATGGCATCTTCCATTTCGAGCTGGATTGCACCGATTACGGCACGGCCTTTGACTTCGATCTCTCGGTTTTTGTAGCCCACATAGCTAATAAAGAGGATGTCAGTTGGGCTGACTGACAATTCGTAATTACCATCGATGTCGGTAATTGTTCCAATTGTTGTGTTTTTGACCTTGACGGTGGCACCAGTCAGTGGTTCACCATCCTGATCGACAACTTGGCCAGAGACCTTGATGGTCTTGGCAGGTGCTTGAACGGCATAAGCAGGTGCTGGAATAGCCGTGAAGCTTCCGATTGCGCCTAAGCCAAGCATCATTGTTAGGAGTTGCTTTTGCATTTGAATAGAATTAAAGATAGTTTTGAATGTTAGGTAAATTTGTTTAATTGTGATGTTGGATTTCAGACAAAGTACTAGACGATAAGATAGCATATCTATTGGCTAGATATACGACAATAACTTAAATGTAAAAGTGCCCGTCGTTCGTTGTCTTTTTGGTTCATTAGGTAAGATTTTTAGTTGTTTTTATTTTTCCCAAACGTCATAGTATTGGAACCATTCCAATGTGTTTCATGAAAAAGATCCTGTACTATTACCAATAATCGTGTGCAAAGATAGGTCTAATATTTAGTCGTTTAATACATTTTTTGCGAAATCTTTGCAATTTTTAGCATCTGGTATATTTTTTAGCATTTTTGCTATGCATGTAAAGCAAGCTACGCATAACAATGCATAACTTTACCTTTTGGAATCCTGAAATTTTAAGGAATGTTTTTGTCTTTTGTAATATTTAAATGATTAAAATTTTACATTTACCTTTCGCTGTTTCCTAATTCCGGCTGTTCTTCGCCATTGATGGTATATTGCAGTATCTGACCATCGCGGTATTCAACCTCTACCTGACGTTGGCGGCTTGCCCAAAGTCGGAAATGTACATTCTGATCTTTCGGCCAGGCAGGTAATAGAATAATGTTGCCATCGTTGTCTTCCTGCATCAACATAGCATGGAGACCAATCATGGCAGATCCTCCCCAGTTGTGATCTGGCATCCAATCGTAGCCAGGGCCCCAGAAGGCAGGAAAGCGATAGACCTCCCACTTAGGACCCTTCTCTTTGACAACCAGTTTCTGCATGGTGAGTTTCCATGCTTCATCGGCATCCCCGATATAGGCTGCCCAGATATTGTCCTGTTTCCATCCAATAAAGGTGCGGTGTTTGAGGGCAATACTATCATTATAATAGGTATTATAAGCAATCTCCTTGTCGACCATCCTCCATGGCCAGACAGGGTATAGTTGGGGTGTCTCAACGTTCTGGATACGCTCCCAACTGTCTGCAGGAGCTATGCAGGTCTTGCCATTGTACTCACAAACTGGAATGAGTGGCAACTGGTGCTGAAATTCTTGCAGCCATTCAACCTCTTTGTCCGAGAGGTCTAATTCTTTGCGGTAGTTCAGTGCGTCGGTCGATAGTCGGATAAGTCCTGCTACTGTTGATGCTGAATTACGCGCCATCTTATATGTTTCGCAGCCTGAACCTGGGAAGATGGCCATATAATCGAGTGAATCGACTTCGGTATAATGCTCTTCGAAGAATCGTAGACAGGAGAGTATGAGTCGGCGAGCATTTTCCTGAGATTTTTTCTTACCGTATGGTGATTGTTCGTGAGGGTAAAGACAATACATGTCTGCAAATTCGAGCGCAGTGTCCCACTCATATTCCAACCAGCGGTTGTCCTCAACTCCAGGATCTCCACCATCACGGTGTTTGCCGTATTCGGCTATGTTCGGCATGCCGAAGTTCTCAAGCTGTTCAGTAAAGCAAGCACCATTGTGTTGCCAGTAATGACGAGTACGCAGCTCTGCCGTTGGCAACAATCGTATATAGAAATCGAGTTGGGCTTGGAGGGCATCGAAGTCTCCGGTCTGGAGCATCGGCCAATAGACCAGTCGCTGGTTTTGAGCCGTGTGTGTTCCTCCGCCCCATTTGCGGTAATCAGGAGTAACGATACCCGGATCTTCCTGATCATATTCGTAGAGGATCGAGTCGCATTTCAGTGGATCGAAGGTGAAAAGGCCGCCATTGAACTTGGTTGGCCAACGTTCGCCCGTCTTGGCAGGATGGGCATTGCATCCCAGCATATAACGGAAGAGTGTATAGTTGCGGAGAGCCTCCTGTGCCTTGCCGTCACTCTCGATGAAGGAGCGTTGCCAATAGTCATGCCACCAATCTTGTGTAGCACGTTTGTCTTTGGTACTATGAATCGACTTGGTGATGTGTGACAGTTGTTTCTGCCATTCGTCGAGCGATGTCTGCTGATTGCAGAGCACGATGGCCCATTGGTTGTTGTCAGACAGCTTCATAATCTGTCCGCCAAAGATGCGGTCCTTGATTGGATTGTAGATAGAATCGATGAACTGACCCATCTTCTCTGTCTCCATCGTGGTGGCCAGTACGTTGAAGTGCTTGTTTTGGTGCCAGGCGATGATGGAGCCATCATTGTTAGTCTGGATGCTGTCGCGTAGGGTGGTAGTCTTGGCATTCTTAGGCAAAGCCCACTTCCACGAGCACTGTTGACAAACATATCTGTTCACATGACGTTCCTGGGTTCGCCAGTTCTCATATTCGACAGAGATTGGCAGGTTTGCCTCGATGTGCATGACAGGCTTGAATACATCGACCCAGAGTTCGACCGTGGTATGGTCGAAGGTAAGTTGCATGGAGCCCTTCTCAAGGCAGAGTCGCTGCTCTTTGAATTGCTCGGTTGAATCCTGCAAGTGAATGTGTACGTATCCGAATTTCAGTAGGGTGTTGTTCTCGTCGAAGCAACCGGATTGGCTAATCAGACAATGGATGTCGTTGTTTTCGGGAGTTACCCAGACATTGATACCGATATCACCACCGCCCAAAGGCATAGATCCACAACAGTCTTGCGACGGTGTGGTCCAAACATAGTCTTCAACAGCCCACAATGGACTGAAGAGACCCGAGCTCAGGAGGAGTGATAATATAATCTTCTTCATAGAAAGAGTTAGTACCAAACAAATTTAAGTTGTAGAGAGTATTTCTCTAATTGAACGGGATCGATGGTGTATTCCTTGAGGACGCCTGGTCCGCAGGAACTGTTGCCAATACCCAGTATGGCAGCGTCCAGGTTCAGATAGACGGTGCCGTTGGAGGTGAGTTCGCAATCGTGTGAACATTTCTCTAATTGTTCCTGCGAATAGGGTAGGGCTTGGAATACAAAACCCTGTTGCGTAAGACTCTCCACGCGCAGACCATGACCTTTGCCATTCGACAGACAAAGCACTTGTGTACCTACATGATTGCCACCATCCTGAGGACGCGGATAGTGGGTGTATTGCTGTTCGATGCTTTGATTCCAATAGCCTTCGGAACAACCCGCCAAACGGTCCGGATAACTTTCGTCCGGTCCGAGGCCTTGCCACATGACCCGGTTCAGCCCTAATCTGGCAGGTAAGGTCATAGCAATGCCCAATCGGCCGATGGTAGGCACGGGACCAACCGCCTTGAAGGTCATGGTTAGATCGACCGAGCCATCTTCGTTCTCGATGCACTGTCTTTTGACCTCGATATTTTGGGTTGGGAATGTATCTTTCCACTCTTTGGCAATCCAATTGCCGAAGCCCTTGTCATTGTCGGTGGCAGCACGGGTATAGTTCACCTTGGACTCTTCTACCAAATCCAACAGATCTATTTGTCTGTTTTTATTAGTTTTGGCAGCGAAATCTCTGGTCTTCCCACTCTCTGCTCTCAGCTTCCCACTCTCAGCTCTCAGCTTCGCACTCTCAGCTTTAATCTCTCCACTCTCAGCTTTGAAAACAGCTTTGCAGAGATTGTACTTCGGTGTAAGGGTGCGGTCGGCCAAAACTACGCCATTCAGACAGAAGGCTTTGGAGTTCGGCTTGTCGCCGAAGTCGCCACCATAGCATACTTTGGGGGCTCCGGTCGATGGGTCGTATGGAAGTGGTTTGCCGCGTCGGTTCACAAAGATGCCCTGATCTACCCAGTCCCAGATGAATCCTCCAGCTAACTGATCGTTGGCGCGAAATTCCTCCCAGTATCGCTCGAAGTTGCCCATAGCATTGCCCATGGCATGCGCATATTCGGCAGTCAGGATGGGACGATGATCGATGGTCGGTTCTTGTTTTGCGATTGTCGATAATTCCACCAAGCGCTCCCATCGTGCATTCTCAGCACGTTCCTCCTTGCTGTCAGTTGGCAGCCCAGGATTATAATATTCGGCCATGACGCGGGGGTAGAAGCGAGATACCACATCGACCGAATAGGGATCGTGGGCGAGGGTAGTGCCGCGCTGGGCTCCCTCGTAATGGATCAGTCGGGTAGGATCAAACTCCTTTAACCAGGCAGATGTGGCAGCGAAGTTCGGACCGAAACCGCTCTCATTGCCCAAACTCCAGAAGATGATACATGGGTGGTTCTTGTCACGCTCGGCCATGCGTACGGTGCGATCCATGAAGGCCGAAGCCCAATCAGGATCGCTGGCCAGGGTACCACGAAGGCCGTGGCTCTCGATGTCTGCTTCGTCCATGACGTATAGGCCCAGGCTGTCGCACAGATCATACCAGCGTGGACAATTGGGGTAGTGACTGGTGCGAACTGCATTGAAACCTGCCTCCTTGAGCAAGTGAATGTCCTGCAACATACGCTCTTCGGTCATGACGCGACCGAGCAGCGGATCATGTTCGTGGCGGTTGACTCCCTGAATCTTAATGGCTTTTCCATTCACCAGCAGTCGTCCACCTTCGGACTTGATTTCGCGGAATCCTATTTTCAGATCTACCTGCTGGTGCAGGATGCTCTTTTTGCCCTTTTTTTCAACCAACTGGAGGTTCAGCCGATAGAGGGTCGGATGTTCTACGCTCCAGGGCTGGATGTTCTCGATCTGTGCCTCCATGCGTCCCCATTTGCGTGGTCCTCGCTGCGGAAACCATTCGTTCATGAGGGCTGGCTTGTGTTCTGCATCCAATACATCGCTCGCGCTGCAATTCATGCTGCTGAGGGTATCTCCTTGCATGGTCAATAGGGTAGCCTGAATCTGGCAATCTTGAGCAGAAGCTTGGTTGATGCTGACCAGTTCTGGGTCAATCTGTAGGGTCCAATGATTATAGTCTCCGTTGGCCAAGGTACGAACGGTCACGTCGTTGAGTCGCAAGGCTGGTGTATGGTAGAGATAGACATCGCGGTGGATGCCTGCCAGACGCCAGAAGTCCTGATCTTCGAGGTAACTGCCGTCACAATATTTATAGACTTCGATGGCAAGGGTATGACGACCGGCAGTCAACCCTTGAAGGTGAAATTCTGCCGGTTCCATTGAACCTTGGCTATAGCCAACCATCTCGCCATCGACCCAGACATAGAAAGCCGAGGCTACACCCTCCAGTCGGAGCATTGTTGCGCCTCCATCTTCCTGCCAGCTTTGTGGCACGGTGAAGGTGCGGATGTATTGACCTGTAGGATTGCGTTCGACATAGGTAGTCCAGCTTTTATCGGGTTCGGTCATGATGCGAGGTGGGTCGATCTTGAATGGGAATCCGGCCGAGATATAGATAGGCGTGCCAAAGCCAGATGTCTCCCAAGTGGCAGGCACACGAATCGTTCCCCAGTTGGCGTCGGGGATGTAATCGCTTTTTTCGAAGCCTTTGATAGCTGTTCCGGGAGTAGGCGTCCAGCGGAAATGCCAGATGCCATTCAGGTCGATGGTGCAGTCTCCGGGAGTGTTTGCATATGGAATGAAGGAGGCGCGAGCAGGCAGACGGTGACGATGAAGTACGTGCTGGTCCTCCCAGTCATGCGACTCGGCTATGGTCGATGCTGCCATCAACGTCAGGAGAAATATCAATCCATATTGCTTCATAATTTGAGTTCTATTGGTAAGATTTAACGTCGCAAAGATAGGAATAATATTTCGAATCTCCAAATCTTTGAAAAGAAATCAGCATAAATTCTATCGTCTTGGAGGTTTGACATAATTGCAATCTCGATAATCTACTCAATAACGATTCTTCCTTTTGCATTTTTCTTCCACTTGACGTGGATGGGACCTTCACCAGTCATGTAGGTGCAATCGCACCAATCGATGCCCGGAATAGGGGCAGGATCGACCACATATTGTCCATCGATCTTGCGGATGCCACCGACATATCCGTAGAGCCACTCCATGATGTGACCGAGCATCAGGTGATTGTTCGAAACATTGTCCAGCGCTTGCCAGGACTCGGTGAGGGAGGTGGCTCCTTTGGCGAGTTGCATGCCATAGCCCGGAATGTCAGGATTGGTGCAGAGTTGCATCAACTCGGCATGGAGCCCCATGTCGGCCATGGTGCGAACCAGATAGACAAAGCCGATGTCGCCCGCAGTGAGCAGGGTATTCCAATGTTGCGTGCCTTTGCTGTCGCTGGTAGTGTGCGGAGTGTCCAGATCATTGATGAGCTGTTCGCGAGCCCAGGTGTGGAGTGAGTCGGGCAGGAGTCCCAACGAAAGACCCATGGCCAAAGCGGTCTGGCTTCGGCATGTGTCGAATTGGGTGCGATAAGCCTCGCGAATACTGTCGCAAAGAAGAGCATAGTATTGGGCATCATCACATCGGTTTAGGACCGCAGCCATCTGCTGCATGGCCTGGATCTCTTCGTAGTAGATGGCTGTTGCTGTAAGACCATTGGGCGTGAGTTGCGAGTAACCGGGCCCCTTGGGTCCGAGGTCATACCAATCACCCAGACCATAGCTGATGATGTGTTGCGGTTTGGTAATGTTTCCAAGACTGTCCACTTCGGCTTGCGCACGTGTATATAAATAGGAGGCATAGCGTTGCATATCGCTGTAGTATTCGCGAATCAGCGAATCGTCGCCATCGTGCTGATAGAGAATCCAAGGAGAGAGAATAAAGGCAGCGCCCCACTCCGGACTATCGTCGAACCCATAGCCGAACCAAGTGTAGTAGGGAGCAATGGTTGGCATCATGCCATCGGGCTGCTGGGCATCGCGCATCTGTCGCATCAGTCGGGTATAGAGCGCCTTGACATCGTAACGGCAAAGCATGGATGGAAGCATGAGGTAGTCTTGTTCGAGCCAGCCTAACTTCTCGCGCGTCGGACAATCGGTAGGAACCGAAGCCAGATTGCTGCGGATGGCTCGGTCGATGAGGTCGTGAATCCGGTTCAAAGTGTCGTTGGAGCATCGGAATGAACCAATAGCTTGTCGGCAGGTTGTGCTCGATGTGTGCAGCATCTTGAGTTCGATGCTGTCAGGATGGATTCCTTGCACCTCGACATAACGGAAGCCGTAGTAAGTGAATTGGGGACTCCAATTCGCTTGTTGTTGTGTTGTTTTGTTGTTTTGTTGTTTTGTTGCTTTATAGTTCCACAAATAGGGTTGGGCCACTCGTTGGTTGAGGGTGCCATTCTCTTTGATCAACTCTGCAGGACGCATACGAATGTTCTGCCCTGGTTGTAACGGTTGCTTGAGGGTCAGTTCGACAATGCCCGAAAGGTTATGTCCGAAATCATAAATCCAGACATCTTTCTCTTCTGTCTCGCCTTTCATCTTGTCACGCTTGGGAGTGATAGAGAGCGCTTGAAGGGTATCGATCACTACCAGTTCGGTCCCTGCCTGTTTATGCAGCGAGACTTCGAAGGCTGGAGCGACAACAAGTGCCTGTTGCCAGTGTGAGGCATCGAATTTCGGATTACTATTCCATCCTTTTTGTTCGAGCGAGGCATCGTAGTCTTCTCCTCCGTAGATGCTTGAGTATGTAATTGGACTGGGGGCAACCTGCCAGGTGGTGTCGCTCTGAATCTCTTGCGATGTTCCATCGGAGAAGTTGAGCATGAGAGAGAGCTTCAGTTTGGGAGCACCGAAGGAACCTAAAAGCTTGATGTATCTCTCTCTTGGAATATTGTAGAAGCCATTGCCTAACATCACACCAAGTACATGCTTCCTGTTCTTGGCATTGAAGCTATCGTTAAGCGGAAACTCTACGTATTCCGCCTCCTTGCGATAATCGGACCAACCGGGATCGAGGAAATGATCTCCGACCTTCTGTCCATCGAGATAACATTCGAAATGACCCAATCCGCACACCTGGAGGGTGGCAGAGTCGAGTCTTTTCTTCTTGGGAAGCTCGAATACACGACGCATCATGGGCAGGGTGTACAGGCCCGGCTTCTGGTCGCCGAATGTCTTCTTGACAAACGGCGAATGTACTAGTGGCGCGATGATGGTGTCGTCGGGCTGCATCGCAATCCATGGGGCAGTGGTAATATCCGCTGAAACAAAATTAGCCATCATTAAGATGGCTAATATAGAGAGAATTTTTTTCATTGAGAAATCGTAGAAATTTTGTTATTTGGGATCGTAAGACCCCATAACCTTAATTATCTTCAGTCTTTCCGACATAGGTGTATGAGATTTCCGAAATGACCTCGCCGGTTTCGGTGTTCAAGTCTGTCATGGTCAGCATGGTCGATCCGAAGATGGCTGGGAAGAATGGCTTCTTGACACCATAGATATGATATTCGTCATAGTCGAAACTACGCTTGGTATAATAGTTGTAGACGGAGTTGATCTGTACAATCATCTGGTTGAACGATGAGTAGTAGAGATATCCACCAGAGTACTGAATGTCGAGAGTATCTTCGGTGCTGATGTAATGCTCGAGTATGGTTGAATCGTTGTAGAACCACAGTGTATCGATTTCTGTCAAATCACTACTAGCATAGGCCCAGACACCAAGCACATATTCTGAAGAATCTTCGGTAGTGCGACTGATGATGTTCTCAATTACACCGGCCAAGAATTTGCCTTTGATATTAGATGTATCTTTGCCACCATTGATGACATCCCAGATATTGCCTTTATTGGTAGAATCTTTGCTTAGAAAACGATCCAAGATTGATACATAGTTGCTGTCATTAAGTACAGCCAAGATGTTCTTGACGGTATCCTCATTACAGCTGGAGAAATTGAATGAAATACAGGTAAGCAGCATTGCTGCAATTGAACCAAGTAAGAACTTTTTCATTTGGGTTGAGATTTAATTTACATAGGGTTTTTATTACGCTGCAAAGATAGGAATTTCTGAGCAAATTACCAAATTTGTGTGTAAAAAGTCGTTAAAAGTAGGTCGAAATAGCTTTGAAAATATGTTGTTCAGCATAAAAAAGGTAATTTCTTCGTGCAAAATTTTGCTCGTGTTGAAAAAACTCCATACATTTGTAGCGCCAAATGAAAATATCTCTAATACATTATCTAATACATTATGAAAGTTTACAGTTCAAAAGAGATTAAGAACATTGCCCTTCTTGGCAATGATGGATCGGGCAAGACAACCTTGACCGAAACTATGTTGTATGTGTCTGGTCAGATTGCCCGCAAGGGTAGAGTTTCCCAACAGACTACCGTGAGTGATTACTTCCCAGTAGAGAAGAATTATGGTTATTCGGTTTTCAGTACCATCTTCCATACGGAATGGAATGGTAAAAAACTGAATATCATTGACTGCCCAGGTATGGATGATTTTGTTGGTCAGGCCATTACCGCTATGTCTGTTACCGATACAACAATTTTGCTTATCAATGGCGCTGTCGGTCCTGAAGTTGGTACCCAGAACCATTTCCGTTATACTGAGAAACTCAATAAGCCAGTTATCTTCCTGATCAACCAGTTGGATAGCCCTGAATGTGATTTTAATACCATTGTCGAAGATCTGCAGTTGACCTATGGCGACAAGGTCATCCCTGTGCAGTATCCGGTTGAGACTGGCAACGGTTTCCACCAGTTGATTGATATCATCCTGATGAAGCAGTTAACCTACGATGCTGAGGGTAAACTGACCGTTGAGGATATTCCTGCTGACCAGATTGAGCAGGCTAAGGAGATGCATCAGTACCTCGTTGAGGCTGCTGCCGAGAATGATGAGGGCTTGATGGAGAAGTTCTTCGAGACCGAGCAGCTCACCGAGGACGAAATGCGTGAGGGTATCCGCAAGGGTATGGTAACCCGTTCGATTTTCCCAGTCTTCTGCGTTTGCGCCGGAAAGAACATGGGCGTGGATCGTTTGATGGAATTCCTGGGCAATGTCGTTCCATTCGTAGATGAAATGCCTGCAGTTCACAATACCCGTGGCGAGGAGATTAAACTTGATCCTGCTGCTCCAGCCAGCCTTTATTTCTTCAAGACAGGTGTCGAACCTCACATCGGCGAAGTTCAGTACTTCAAGGTAATGAGTGGTACCGTTAAGGAGGGTGATGACCTGATCAATGCTGATCGTGGTACAAAGGAACACCTTTCGGCCCTCTATGTATGTTCTGGTGCTAATCGCGATAAGGTTGAACAGCTTTCGGCTGGTGATATCGGTTGTAGCGTCAAGCTGAAGGATGTCCGTACGGGCAATACCTTGAATGCGGTCGATAATGAATGCAAGTTTAACTTTGTTAAGTTCCCGGCTTCTAAGTTCACTCGCGCCATCTCAGCCGCCAATCAAGCTGATACCGAGAAGATGATGCAGGCTTTGACCCGTATGCGTCTCGAAGATCCAACCTGGATCGTAGAACAGTCGAAGGAATTGCGCCAGATTCTGGTGCATGGTCAGGGCGAATTGCATCTGCGTACTCTCAAGTGGCGTCTGGAGAATCTCGATAAGATTCAAGTGAATTTCGAGCCACAGCGTATCCCATATCGAGAGACCATAACTAAGGCTGCCCGTGCCGACTATCGACACAAGAAACAGTCGGGTGGTGCTGGCCAGTTCGGCGAGGTTCACTTGATTGTTGAACCTTATCAGGATGGTATGGAGGATCCTACCGTTTACAACCTCGAGGGCAAGGAATACCGCGTGACCATGAAGGGTAAGGAGGAGGTAGATTTGCCATGGGGCGGTAAGCTTGTCTTCATCAACTCTGTGGTCGGTGGTGCGATCGATACCCGATTCATGCCTGCTATCCTCAAGGGTATCCAGCAGTGTTTGGAACAGGGCCCATTGACTGGTTCTTATGCTCGCGATGTACGCGTAGTTGTATATGACGGCAAGATGCACCCAGTAGATTCAAACGAACTTTCGTTCATGCTTGCTGCCCGCAATGCCTTCAGCCAGGCCTTCCGTCAGGCTGGACCAAAGATTCTTGAGCCAATCTATGACGTTGAGGTATTCGTGCCAGGCGAACGTCTGGGAGATGTCATGAGCGATGTTCAGAATCATCGCGGTATGATTATCGGTATGAGCGCTGAGGCTGGCTACCAGAAACTTCAGGCTAAAGTACCTCTCTCGGAGATGTCTGACTATGCAACCACATTGTCAGCATTGACACAATCCTCTGCCTCTTTCATTATGAAGTTTGCAAGCTACGAACTCTGTCCTGCCGACATTCAGCAGAAACTGATTGCCGAGCATGATAAGGAGGTAGCTCAGGAATAACATTGCATTATCAACTCAAAGCAAAATCCCGGAGTCGTGAGACTACCGGGATTTTGTATGTTGGGTGACAAGCCAGACACCTGTGAAGATCATAATGATCGCGGCTCCTTGGGAGAGACCAAAGATGGCCAATCCTGCTGCAACGCTTACCAGACAGGAGACGATGGGCTGCACGTAATTGTACATGGCAAACACCGTCGGACGGAGGATCTTCTGCGCTTTGGTCATCATGATGTAGGCAATGAAGGTGCCAACAAAGACAACAAAACATGTTTCGAGCCAAGCACTGACTGGAACATCGGCCCAAGGAAGTTCTGCCAGATTATGACAGGAGAAGGGTGCTGCAATGATAACGGCCCATAACATCATCCACTTCATGTTGGTTACGACGCTGTGGCGTGCAATCAACTTCTTGAAGAGCGTCAGATAGAGGGCAAAACTGCATTGTGCACTGATGACCAACAGGTCTCCACGGATGTCTCCCTGGCGACTGTCGAGTGCCGATTTGCTTCCTATAATCAGTATGAGTGCACCTGAGATGCCCAACCCAATACCCAACAGTTTGCGCCAGGTGATATGCTCGTGATAAACAATCGCTGAAAGAATCAACGTAAAGATTGGCATGGTGGTGGTCATGATGCTGGCATTGGTCGGAGAGGTTAGACTCAATCCGATAATGAAGCAACATTGGTTGGTGACGATGCCGAACAGTCCAGCGCCAGCATACATCAGTTTCTCCTTCCAGGTTATCTTCTCGTGATTATGTGTCAGCCAACTCAGTGTCCAGAAGCAGATCATGGCTCCAATGACGCGGAATAGAACCATATCAATACCTGTGATGCCATGATTCATCGCATCTTTCCCAAGGGGAGCCATCAATCCCCAGATTGCACTTGCAATAGCAATTAATAGATGACCTAATAGATTCGGATTCACGTTACTCGCTTATTTCTGGTTGCAAAAGTAGAGAAATTCTGCCAAAGTTGGTAGTTTTGTCGATGAATTTATTCAAAATCTTGCCCATATAATGAAGATTTGCTATCTTTGCCACATGAATAGAATCGCAATCATTGGTGCTGGAGCGGCTGGTTGCTTCTGTGCTCTGCTCCTCAAACGTAATCGCCCGGACCTGGAAGTCGACCTCTTTGAGGCCGGCTCAAAGGCATTGGCCAAGGTGGCTATTACGGGTGGCGGTCGATGCAATCTGACCAATAGCTTTGCCGAAATCAGTCATCTGAAGGAGGCCTATCCCCGCGGGGAACAACTGGTGAAACGTGCCTTCTGCCAATTCGATAACGAGGCTACCATGCAATGGTGGGAACAGGAGGGGGTCCGACTGGTTACTCAACCGGATCAATGCGTGTTCCCACAAAGTCAGGATGCGATGCAGATTGTGCATACTTTGCTGCATGGATTGGAGAGGGCAGGTGTACGTCTGCACTTGAATTGCAAGGTGACGAAGATTGACGTTGACGAAGACGTTGACCTTACCCGTCATTATAGTATTCAATTCGCCAATGGAAATACGGTGTTTGCAGATAAGGTGGTTGTGACAACGGGTGGTAGTCCCAAAGTGGAGGGATTGTCGTTCTTGAGTCCGCTGCAACTGCAGATGACCCAACCTGTTCCTTCGCTCTTTTCGTTCAACATACAGGGGATGTCGCCCTGGATGGGAATCGTGATTGATCCGGTGACTGTGGGTCTGGCAGGAACGAAGTTCCGTGCGACAGGAGCATTGCTCTTCACGCATTGGGGGATGAGTGGCCCTGCCATCCTGAAGTTATCGTCGCATGCTGCACGTCATCTGTCGGAGTGTGGCTACAAGGCACAACTGCTGGTCAACTGGTTGGATGATGCCTCGGAGGAGGATACACGTCAGCGCATCGACCAGATGCAGAAGCAACAAGGAGGTAAACAGGTGGGAAATACCCATCTGCCCGAGATTTCGTCCAGATTGTGGCAGGCGCTCATCGAACGGGCAGGAATCCGTGCCGATCAGCGATGGAGTGAGGTGGGACGAAAACAGATGAACCGTCTGGTGGCTGTCCTAACGGCCGATGTCTATGCTGTCGAGGGACAGAGCCGACACAAGGAGGAATTCGTTACCTGTGGCGGTGTGGCTCTCTCGAACCTGAATCTGAATACGCTCGAAGTAAAGAATCATCCAGGACTCTACCTGGCGGGCGAAGTCCTGGATGTTGATGCCATTACCGGCGGATTTAATTTACAAGCCGCCTGGTCGATGGGGTATGTGGTAGCAATGCATATTGCTTCGCTTTAACTTTATAAAGCATGTTCGTAGAGCAGATAGTGGCTCTCTTGCATGCCTAATGCCTGATAGGTCTGCTGTGCTTGTGTATTGTCACGATCCACATAGAGACGAACTTCGTGGATATTCGCACGCTTGGCCTCTTCTACAACTTTGGCGTAGAGGGAACGATAGGCTCCCATGCGGCGGAAGGTAGGACGAATATAGACTGATTGTACCCACCAATACCATTCACCATGCCAATCACTCCATTCTCGGGTGACGAACAGACTACCGGCAACGGTTCCGGCAGGGAGAGTCAACCCCTCCTCAACAGTATAGGGCTCGGTGGTTTTTGCGACGTAGTAACGACCTTTGCCCGAAGGATCCTCCATGGCCATCAATACACCACGCATAACGATATTGGGATCTAGAATGAGGTTCTCGGATTCCTTGGCCATGTCCACTTGGAATTGGGCAATTTGTGCTGCCTCTTCTTCGCTGGTGGGATGTGTGATATTCCAGTTCATTGTATAATATAATAATGAGGGGTTGTGTTTTAGCACAGCCCCTTGCTTGTTTTAATATCCTCCGGATTCAATATCCTCGAGATCCTGATAGCCCTCCATATCGAGCTCGTCTGGATCGTAGTCATCGTCGCCGTACATGGAGTTGACATCGTCCGAAAGTCCCTGGAACATCGAATCGATGTCGCCCTCCTGCTTAGGTGCCTTGCCGTTGTTGACCACAATGACAGGTTCGAGAAGGTGCTTGTGCTCGGTCACTTCGCGTACCTGGATGAAGAGGTAACGATCGCACATGGTATCGAACAGGAAAAGCATCTTGGCCTTGTTCTCGGCCTCGGCCTGCGGAATCATGTCGATAATGTGAGTCTTCTCCATCAAAGGGATAGGATCAGCCTTTGGATCATCGTTCATGTCCATGGCAGTGATCTCCTGCTGTTTGTCCCAGTACTCGTCGCAGATGAAGAACGAAGTCATCAAGTCACCCTTGTAGCTGCAGCTCTTCAAAAGCACTTTGTTCAGGTCAAGAAAAGTTGCATCTGCATCGATCTCAATTTCGCGACGGAAGTTATCTACTTCATCGCTGAGTACACAAAATTTGTAAACCATAGTCGTAATTATAATTACATGTTGCCGGCAATGATGCCACGATCACTGCCCTTGATGAACTGGAGGATGTAGTCACGCTCAGGTGAAGATGGGAAATCCTGTTCTACCTTTTCGCAAGCATGGGTAGTGTTCAGTCCGCTCATATAGATGGCGCGGTAGATCTCCTGAATCTGAAGAACCTGCTCGGCAGTGAAGCCACGACGACGGAGGCCAACGCTATTAAGACCCATGTACTTGGCTGGAGCACGGCCAACCATGGTGTAAGGAGGAACATCCTTGGTGAGAGCAGAACCTCCCTGAATCATACAATAGCTGCCAATGTGTGTAAACTGATGAATCAATGTGCCACCGCCAATGACTGCAAATGGATCGACAACGACCTCACCTGCCATCTGAACGCAGTTTGACATGATGACGTTGTCGCCAACGTTACAGTCGTGTGCTACGTGACAGTAAGCCATAATCAAACAGTTCTTGCCAATCTTGGTAACCTCTTTAGAAGCGGTTGCACGGTGTACGGTAACACACTCGTGAAGGTGTGTGCCATCGCCAATCTCGACGGTGGTGTATTCTCCCTTGAACTTCAAGTCCTGTGGGGTTGTTGCAA
The DNA here is from genome assembly GCA_045627865.1 of Bacteroidales bacterium. GTDB lineage: Bacteria > Bacteroidota > Bacteroidia > Bacteroidales > UBA3663 > Liminaster. Next base: position 28,068 of record JAZQOK010000035.1, on the reverse strand, counting down.
CACATGCGCCTGGGAAAATATGTACGTTCTTGCCGATACGAGCACCAGGGTAAATGGTTACATTGTTTTCGATAATGGTGCCATCGCCGATGACGGTGTCACTGTAGATGCAAGAGAATGGGCCAATCTTGACGTTTTCGCCAATTTGTGCGCCCTCTTCGACGTATGCTAATGGGCTAATTAAGTTTTCTGCCATATTAAATTATTAAATACCTTCACCCTCCCATGCGAGAGGGTTTGGGAGAGTCTTTACTTATTCTTGATGATCTGTGCCATGAACTCAGCCTCGCTGACGATCTTGTCGCCTACGAATGCGTAACCCTTCATCTCGGCAATGCCACGACGGAGAGGAGAGAGGAACTGAACGCGGAAGATGAGTGTATCACCTGGAACAACCTTCTGACGGAACTTCACGTTGTTGATCTTCATGAAGTAGGTTGAGTAGCGGTCTGGCTCGTCTACACAGCTCAATACGAGGATACCTGAACACTGTGCCATAGCCTCAACCTGAAGAACGCCTGGCATTACAGGCTCCTCTGGGAAGTGGCCTACGAAGAAAGGCTCGTTGGCAGTTACGTTCTTGATACCAACAATGTAGTCACCTGGCTCAACGCTCATGATCTTGTCAACCAACTGCATTGGATAACGGTGTGGCATGACTGCCTTGATACCGATGTTGTCCATGTATGGCTCTGCATTTGGATCGTATACAGGTGCCTGTACCTCGGTGCGCTTCATGTCCTTGCGAACGGCACGAGCGAGCTTGTTGTTCATGCCATGACCAGGACGGGTTGCAATGATACGACCCTGAATGAACTTGCCGATGAGGGCAATGTCGCCCAGGATGTCGAGCAACTTGTGACGAGCTGGCTCGTTGTCCCACTGGAGTGGACGGGTCTGGATGTAACCCAACTTCTCGGCCGATGGTGCTTCTGAACCGATGGCAGCAGCCATCTTGTCAAGCTCTGCCTGCTCTACTTTCTGGTCGTAGATAACCATGGCATTGTCGAGGTCACCACCTTTGATAAGGTTAGCGGCAAGGAGTGGCTGGATTTCGCGTACAAATACGAATGTGCGGGCTGCTGCAATATTGTTCTTGAAGTCGTTCACATCGTTCATCACAGCGAACTGGTTGTTCAAGACAGGAGATGGGTAATCAACGAAGGTTGTAACCGAGAAGTGATCATCTGGATAAATCTCGAGCTTAACGTCGTTCTCTGGATCCTCGATGGTGTACTTCTTCTGGATGCGGAATACGTCGCGCTTAGCATCCTGCTCTACAATACCTGCCTTCTCAATCTCCTCAACGTAAGGAAGGGCTGAACCATCCAGAATTGGGAACTCAGGAGCATTGACCTGAATTGCACAGTTGTCGATACCTGCGCAATAGAGAGCTGCCATAGCATGCTCGATGGTACTAACGACGATGTCATCCTTCTTAACAACGGTACCACGGTTGGTTGCGGCTACGTTGTCGGCAACTGCCTCGATGACAGGCTGACCCTCCAGATCAATTCGCTGGATGGTGTAGCCGGTGTTAGGCTCTGCTGGGGAGAAGGTTACGTCGATGTTCAATCCGGTGTGGAGACCCTTACCGCTGAGGGTAAATGGGGCTGCAAGTGTCTGTTGCTTTTGTGCCATTGTATTTCGTTTATGTTTAGTTCTGTAAATTATATGTTTATTTTGTCTTTAATTCTTTCTTGATGGCGGCTACGTCGTCGAGCAGACCTGGCAGACGTTTCAGATAGACTGCCTGACGAGCCCAATCCTTGGCAGGAATGGCTGGATTACCATTGAGGATCTGTCCGTCCTTGATGTTGCCGGGGACTCCCGTCTTGCCACCAAAGATATTCTGGTTGCCAATGCTGAGCTGTCCTGCTACACCTACTTGTCCGGCGAAGGTGTTCCAGCTGCCGATCTTGGTTGTGCCTGCAACGCCGACCTGGGCACAGAATACGTTGTTCTGTTCTGTCACGGTGTTGTGACCGATCTGAACGAGATTGTCCATCTTGGTGCCACGTCCGATGATGGTATGACCCATGACGGCGCGGTCGATACAGGTGTTGGCACCAATCTCATTGTCTCCCTCAAGGATGACGTTGCCGATCTGTGAAATCTTTTGCAACTGACCATCGACAGGAGCGAAGCCAAAGCCGTCGGCACCAATCACGCAACCGCTATGAAGGATACAGTTGTCGCCGATCACACAATCATGATAGATCTTAACGCCTGCATAGATGAGGCAGTTCTTGCCAACCTTGACGTTGTCGCCCAAATATACCTGTGGATAGATCTGGGTGCCTTCGCCAACGGTAACACCCTTGGCCAGGTAGGCAAAGGCTCCAACATAGGCATCTTCAGGAACCTGAACGCCTTCGGCAATGAAGGCTGGCTGCTCGATACCCTTCTTGCGAGGATTGAGCGCCTCCTGTACCATGTTGAGAAGCATACCCATGGCAGCACGTGCATCGGCTACCTTGACGAGGGTAGGAGTAAAGCTCTTGCCTGCTTCAAGTTCGATGCTTGCATCAATCAGAACAACGCTGCTCTGGGTGGTGTAAAGATATTCTGTATATTTTGGATTGCTGAGGAAAGAGAGTTTGCCTGACTGGCCCTCTTCGATTTTGGCTAAATCATTGACTTTTACATTTGGATCACCGATGACCTCACCGCGGAGGAACATGGCTATCTGTTGGGCAGTAAATTCCATAACATTGATATATTTATAAACGGTGCAAATATAAACATTTTTTAGAAAGTAGAGGCCCCAAAAGGTAAATTTTTATTAAAAATCCAACGAAATACACGTTTTTGTCAATAAAATAGGTAATGTTGATGCGCAAAAGGACTAATTGTGTGCGTTAATCGACAACAAATCTTGCCTCGAAATGTCCATCTTCCCCCATGGGCGAGATGGTAAAATGTCCGGATTGTCCGGCTGAAAGATGCTGATCAGACCACAGTCGGGCAACCACACCCATGGTGCAACGGAGGTTCAGTTCGACGCATGGATGGATTCGTTTTTTGTTATCGTAGCGAAGCGTATCGTTATCGTTGATCACCATCATGTCGATGCCGATATAACCCACAGGCCAGGGCTTGTGGAAGAAAGGATGAAATAACTGGGTCAGGATGCCGGTCAGCTGGTCGCGCAGGGTGTGCAGTTGCTCTTGCAGTCCGAGACGTTCTTCGATGGCTTCGTTGCTTAAGAGATATCCCTGACGGTAAGTGCCGCTCTCTTCGTTGTCGAACAAGGAATATCCCAGGAAAGAGACCTCTTCCTGTCCAACAAAGAAAAGCATGGCAAAATCCTGCTGTTTGGGGAACCAGTGTTCGGCCATGATGCCGCCCATCTTCTGGAGGGTAGCCATGGCTCGCTGGCGCATGATATCGCGTGGTGTGACCGAACTGCGAATCAGTCCACGGCCGCTGCTGCTCCAAGGTGTCTTGAGCACAAATTCACGGCCGGCTAGGTCTTCGCGTTCAATAAAGGCATCGACCTCTTCGGTGGAGGTCAGGTGCTCTGGCATCTGTCCATCGAAATGCAACCCCTCTAGAATCTGGATGGTTGTCTTTCGGTTCGAGAGCTGACGCAACTGCTCAAGCTCTTCGTCGGTGGGTAATTGCTTGAGCGGAATATGATGCTCCTTGTGCAGGAACTGACGGGTATCCCAGTCCCAGCCCCAAGGGAGGGGTGAGGGATTAAGGGTGAGCGGGGGATTGGAGAATATCTCTTCGAGCCATGCCAAATCCTCCTGAAGCATTTGTGCTGCTTTAGGAGGATTGAAGTGCTTGACACCATTGCCAAGTGCAATGTCGTGACTGGGGAAAAAGAGATTCATTTAGAACAGGTCGACCATCTGATCGAAGAATGCTTTGAATGTGTAGAATGTCATGAGGAGCGAGACCACTAACTTGATGCCAGTGGTAAGCAGAAAGGCCACAAATGACATCAGAGCAACTTTGGTCGCTTTGCTGGTGTCGTTGTTGTGCATCATCTCGCCAACGAAAGCACCTGCCAATGGACCCAGTATCAATCCCCAAGGCATGAAAAACAGGCCGATGAAGACCCCCAGAGTGGCCCCCCACATGGCTTGCTTGGAACCTCCACCTAACTTGGTTAGCCAGATCGGGGCAATGTAGTCCAACACCGTAACGGCAAGGGTCACTACAAACATGACCAACAGGAAGGTCTCACTGATATATCCAGGCGATGTGAAATAGGCAATGACTAAGGATGCAAAGCACAATGGAGGTCCCGGAATCGCAGGAACAATGGCTCCAATGATTCCGACTAATGCTATCAAGACGGCAATCAGAATTAATATGATAATCAATGCTTCCATAGGCCTGGAATAGGGTGGGATTTATTTGTCGAAATGAATCCAATCGATGTCGAAGAAGGCACCGTCGTTCGAAACGGTAGGACGGAAATTGAAGAATCCGAGTTTGGCGCCAATCCACTTGCCTTCGCGTACGTCAAAAGGCTCACCGATCTTCTGGAACTTCTTGTTGTCGAAGCTGTAGAAGAACTGAGCTTTGCTCTTGATCTGGTTGCCTGTGCCGGAACTTTGTACCTTGACGCGCAGATAGAGGTCAGGGGTAGCAGAGCGAGGCTGAGGAATATCATCGACCGCATACTTCTGGGTATATGGCGCAGGCTGCTGGGTGAGTTCAATGCGGATGTCTTCGCCCTGCTGGGTTTCTGCCTTGCCCTTGAAGGCGTCCTTGCAGGTTACATAGCGCATCACGCAGCCCTCAGAAGTGGATACCAGCTTGATGGCTGCATAGTTCTGACCCTTGAGAATCAGGCCTGCCTCCTCGCCTTTGTTCTTATACTGCGGATTAGGAATGAACTTGACTTTAGCTGTGGCTGTGAAGTTCTCGGTCGGGAATTTCTGGGCAATGACATTCTGCAGATCCGAGAGGTTCTTATAACCTTCCGGAGCCTGAACTCCATAGAGGCGCAGACGGCTCTTGTTGGCGTCGCAGAAGTACCAGTAGTGGCTGTAAGGACCCTCGAACTGCCACTGCAATCCAAGGTCGATGGAATCAAATTCATCATCCTCTGCTGGTTGGAATTCTCCCGAAGAGGGGAGATTTGGTTTCTTCCATTTGGCTACAGCATCACCACAGCCGTCGCCATCCTGATCGTCGCCGATAACAAGCCAGTCGTTGACCCACTTGGCCGGCTGCAGATGGATAACACGTCCGTAGGCATGCTTGTCCTGGAAATGAATGAACCAGTCTTCGCCATTCTGGGTGTCAACCCAAGCGCCCTGATGAGGGCCGTTGACTTTCGATTTGCCTTGCGCAAGACCAACATATTCCTCGTAAGGGCCATAAGGATTCTTGCTGCGGAGCTCGACCTGCCAGCCATACTTTACGCCTCCAGCAGGACTCATAATATAATAATATCCGTTGCGCTTGTAGAATTTTGTGCCTTCGATGGTCGGCTGGTCTTCATGTCCGTCGTAAACGATGCGCGATGGACCGATGACCTTAGTGCCCTCTGCATTCATCGGAGCAACGAAAAGAACCGACTTGACTCCGGCACGCGAACCTGCGCAGCCATGGCTGAGGTAAGCTTTGCCGTCTTCGTCCCACAAAGGACAGCAGTCGATGAGACCCTTGCCCTTCATGACCCATACCATAGGCTCCCAGGTGCCTGCCGGATACTGGGTCTTGGTCATGAACAGACCCTGATCAGGATCTCCGCAGTAGATATAGAACCAACCCTCGTGATAACGGATGGAGGGTGCCCAGACATAGTTGCCATGCTGAATCTTCTTGCGCCAATCCAGATCCGTACCCTCGAAGGCCGGCTGTACGTCGTACTCGTTGGTGAGGGCATGGCCAATAATCTTCCAGTTCACCAGATCGGTGGAGTGAAGGATCTGCAACCCAGGGAAGTTGGCAAATGAAGATGAAGTCATATAGTAATCGTTGCCGACGCGGCATACGTCGGGGTCAGAATAATCGGCATCAATGATTGGATTCTGATAGTATCCACCTTTGAGATTCGGATTCCACGTGTGAGAGGTCTGGGCAGAGAGCAGGGTGGCTGTTACTGCCAGAAGTGAGAGAAGAATTCTTTTCATGTTATAAAATGAATTGTTGCGTTTATTTTTGGCGCAAATATAAAATAAATTTATGAACCGTGCAAAAAATCTCGGTGAAAAATTTGGTCATGTAAGAATTTTGACCTATTTTTGCCACACTTTTGAATCTTTCATATCCTATGGCAAAACAAAAGACAGCCTATTTTTGTAATAGCTGCGGATGCGAAGAACCCAAATGGTTCGGTAAGTGTCCGTCATGCGGAGAGTGGGGAACCTGCGTCGAGGAAATCGTACAGGCCGATGGCGCTATTGGCAAGAAGCCAAAGAGTAGCGGCGGCGTGCAATGGAGTCATGCTGGTGCCCTTGGCTTGCCTGGACAGAAAGAGAAACCACATCGATTGAGCGAGATCGAAGCCACCGAGGAGAGCCGCATCGATATGAATGATGGCGAACTGAACCGTGTGTTGGGTGGCGGTCTGGTAAAGGGTTCGATGGTGCTGCTGGGTGGTGATCCGGGTATTGGAAAATCAACCCTCTTGCTGCAGACCGTCTTGCAGATCAAGGATAAGAAAGTGCTGTATTGCAGCGGTGAAGAGAGTGCGTATCAGCTGAAACTGAGGGCAAACCGATTGGTGCAGGGAATCTCTCGTGATTCGGTCATCTCGAGCGACTCGATCGACAATCTCTATGTGGCTTGTGAAACCAATCTGGATAATATCTTCGTCAATGTCGCCAATATCGAACCCGATTTGCTGATTGTGGATTCCATCCAAACCATTGCGACCGATGATCTGGAGAGTTCGGCTGGTAGCGTCGGACAGATTCGTGAGTGCGCGGCTCGATTGCTGAAGTTTGCCAAGGAGAGTGGCACGCCGGTCATCCTCGTCGGACATATTACGAAAGAGGGTAGTCTGGCCGGTCCGAAGGTGCTTGAACACATTGTGGATACAGTCCTTCAGTTTGAGGGAGACCAGCATTATATGTACCGAATTCTGCGTGCTACCAAAAACCGTTTTGGAAGCACTTCTGAATTGGGTATCTACGAGATGCTGGGCTCAGGCCTGCGTCAGGTCTCAAATCCGTCGGAGCTCCTTCTGTCTGGTTGCCAGCAAGGATTGAGTGGCGTCACTATTGCTGCCGCTATCGAAGGTATGCGTCCATTCCTGATCGAGACGCAGAGCCTGGTTTCAACCTCTGCTTATGCAACTCCGATGCGAAGTACGACCGGTTTTGATGGCCGTCGATTGAATATGCTGCTGGCTGTGCTCGAGAAGAAAGTAGGATTCAAGCTGGCCCAGAAGGATGTCTTCCTGAATATCGCGGGAGGACTGAAAGTGAGCGACCCAGCCATGGATCTGGCTGTTATTTCGGCTGTGCTGTCGAGCAATATGGATATTGCCGTCGATGGTCATACCTGTCTGACAGGAGAGGTGGGCTTGTCGGGTGAGATCCGTCCGGTTTCCCGATTGGAACAACGCATCATGGAGGCAGAAAAATTAGGCTTTAATCGTATCCTGATTCCTGATTTCAGCCTCAAATCCATCGATGTCAAGAAGCTGAATATTGAGGTTTGCCCTGTGAAACGTGTTGAAGAGGCGTTCCGTTTGGTGCTTAAATAAGCCTCTAACACCACCCTTTTGGTGTTTTTTGCGAAACTCTAATATCCATTCTTGGGGAAAAACGAACGAAAATGGATTTTTTCTCAACAAAATTGCACATCTTATCATAAAATTGCCTATCTTTGCGCCATGCTAGTGAAGACTGAAATAACCAAGATTACAGAATTGTTGCAAGCCGAGGTGAAGCCTTCGGTGGGTGGAACGGAACCTATGGCTATCGCGCTTGCAGTGGCTAAGGCCACGGAACTGATTGGTTGTCAACCTGAGAAGGTCGTCGCCAAACTGAGTCCGAAAATTATCAAGAATTCGATTGGTGTGAATGTGAATGGCATGGAGGGTGCTGTCGGTATTCCTTATGCTATGGCACTCGGTGCTCTGTATGGTCAGACTACAGAGGAATTGAATGTGCTGGATCATGTGACTCCCGATATGCTGCCTAAGGCAAAGGAATTCATTGCCGCAGGTCGCTGTATTGTTAAGCCATCCCATTCGTTTGAATTGATTTATGTCGAAGTAGAAGCTCAGGGTGGTGGTCACGAAGCTAAGGTGATCATTGCTAAGCAGCCCACTCATTATATATTATTAAAGCGCGACGAAGAGACACTGCTCGACGAACGCTGGGATCTGGCTAAGGAGTATAACCGCAATCATGAGTCCTGGCTGAACATGCGTATGATCTATGATTATGCCATGGAGGTGCCTCTGGAGAATCTGAAGTTTCTGTTGGAGGGTGCCCGCTTGAATAAGGAGGTGGCACAGATGGCTTTCGACGGAAAGTTCGGTTTGGGTCTTGGCAAGATGCTGAAGGGTAGCTTCGAGGCTCGCATGGTGGGTCAGAATACCATGCCTCGCATGGTCTGCTATTCGTGTGCCGCTTGCGACGTCCGTATGAGCGGATCCCGAGTCAAGGTGCTTTGTAATTCCGGTTCGGGCAATCAGGGCATTGTCGGCACATTGCCATTGCTTATATTTGCAGAAGAAACTTGCGTGACGGAGGCTAAATTGCTGCGTGGTCTTGCCTTGAGCAACCTGACCATTATCTACATCAAGCAGTTGCTGGGCCATATGTCATCCCATTGCAGTTGCGTGATTGCGGCTGCTGGTAGTGCGGCTGCGCTGGCTTATATGCTTGGCGGAGATTTCGAGGCAGTTTGTGCTGCAACGAAGAACGAAATAGCCTCCCTGACCGGTATGGTTTGTGATGGCGCGAAACCAAGTTGTACCCTCCGTATGAGTAGTGCCGTGAGCGGTGCCTTCCAGGCTGCTATGATGGCCATCGAGGGTATATGCGTTCCATCGACCGATGGCATTATTGAGGATAGCGTGGATCGTTCTATCGACAACCTGGCGAATATCGGCCGTGATGCTATGCTCGAAAATGATTCAATGATCTTGAGAATTATTACCGAGAAGGAGGAATAATGAACAAGATGTATGACCTGATGCTTCAGCTCCCCATCTTCCAGGGGTTGAGCTACGAGCAGTTGACCGGAATTGTCGAAAAGATACCGTTCAGCTTCTCCCGTCATACAGCCGGAGAAATAATTCATGGACAGGGAGATTTGTGCGACGGAGTGTTGTTTGTGTTAAGTGGAACCGTGCGCCAGATAACTCCAACCTTTGGTGGAAGAATCAATATCGTGCAGGACTTTACGGGTCCGCACACCCTCTCTTTTTACTACCTCTTTGGTGCTGAAACCCGCTCAAATAGCGAGTTGAGAGCTGTTGACCAAGTGGGCATGATGCATGTCGAGAAAGCGCATTTCTTAAGAATGTTGCAACAGAACAGCATCATGCTGGTCAATGTGCTCAATATGCTTTCGACCAATGCCCAGAAGCAGCATGTGGCTATGGAGTTTACCGGATTGTCTGATCCGACGCTTCGTCTGGCTTCGTGGCTGCTTGCTTTCTCGGATCGTAAGGCGGCACAAATAACGGTTGAAGCCTCGGAGGAATCATGGCTGAGCCTGCTCCGATTGGATGCTACAAGTTTCTGGCGCTGCGTAGCAGTGCTTGAAGGAAGAGAGTGTGTGGAGATGGAAAAAGGTGTATTGAAATTGACAGATAGATATGCCTTACGACGTTATGTAGGAGAGAAAACCCTTCCCAAGTGGTGAAATTTCGGAGAAAAGTTTGTAGTTTTGGATTTTTATTTGTATTTTCGCGCTCGAAAGTGTAAATAATAATTCAAAACTAAATATTTATGTCAATTCTTGATTTGTCTGAGCAGGAGATTATCCGCCGTAACTCGTTGGACGAGATGCGTCGAATGGGCATCGAACCTTATCCTGCAGCAGAGTATGTTGTTAATGGTTATTCTACCGAAATCCGAGAGAACTTTGTGGATCTTCCTACCGAGAAGAATGAGGCAGGAGAGGAGGTGCCTGGCACAGCCAGCGCACAGAACAGCCGCAACGTGAGCATCGCAGGCCGTATTATGAGCCGCCGCATCATGGGCAAGGCTGCATTCATGGAGTTGCAGGACTCTAAGGGCCGTATCCAGGTTTATATCAGCCGCGATAGCATCTGCCCTGATCCTGAAAATACCGATCTTTATAACGTAGTATTCAAGAAGCTGCTTGACATCGGCGATTTCGTTGGTGTGAGTGGTTTCGTTTTCCGTACCCAGACTGGTGAAATTTCTGTTCACGCTTCTTCTCTTACCGTATTGAGCAAGTCTATCCGTCCATTGCCAATCGTTAAGTACAAGGATGGCGTGGCTTATGATGGCTTCAATGATCCAGAGCTCCGTTATCGTCAGCGTTACCTTGACCTGGTCGTTAATGATGGCGTGAAGAGCGTGTTCGAGAAGCGTGCTACCATTCTCCGTACAATGCGTCAGGTATTTGACGAGGCTGGTTATACTGAGGTCGAGACCCCAATCCTTCAGCAGATTGCTGGTGGTGCAAGCGCTCGTCCATTCATCACTCACCACAATGCTTTGGATGTAGACCTCTACCTCCGTATCGCAACCGAGCTCTATCTGAAGCGTCTGATTGTGGGTGGTTTCGAGGGCGTTTATGAGATTGGCCGTAACTTCCGTAATGAGGGTATGGACCGCAGCCACAATCCAGAGTTCACCTGTATGGAGCTCTATGTCAGCTACAAGGATTACAACTGGATGATGACCTTCACCGAGAACCTTTTGGAGAAGATCTGTCTGGCAGTCAATGGTACCACCGAGGTGAAGATTGGTGATAATGTCGTTTCATTCAAGGCTCCATTCCGTCGTTTGCCAATTCTCGATGCAATCAAGGAGAAGACCGGTTATGATCTCTCGACCATGAGCGAGGAGGAGATGCGCGAGGTTGCCAAGAAGTATGGCGTTGAGGATACCGAGGTAATGGGCAAGGGTAAGTTGATCGACGAGATCTTCGGCGAGACTTGCGAGGGCTCATTCATCCAGCCTACCTTCATCATCGACTACCCAGTTGAGATGTCTCCACTTACCAAGATGCATCGTAGCAAGCCAGGTCTCACCGAGCGCTTCGAATTGATGGTTAACGGTAAGGAGTTGGCTAATGCTTATTCAGAGTTGAATGACCCAATCGATCAGTACAACCGTTTCGTCGACCAGATGAAGCTTGCTGATAAGGGTGATGACGAGGCTATGGTTATTGACCATGACTTTGTACGTGCACTTGAGTATGGTATGCCTCCTACATCTGGTATCGGTATCGGTATTGACCGTCTCTGTATCTTGATGACTGGCCAGCCAACCATTCAGGAGGTTCTGCTCTTCCCAACCATGAAGCCAGAGAAGGTCACTCCTAAGGATAGCGTCGAGAAGTATGTCGCTTTGGGCGTTCCAGAGGCATGGGTTCCAGTTATCCAGCGCGCTGGTTATACCACCGTTACATCTTTGGTTGGCGTTAAGGCTGGTAAGCTTTTCCAGGAGATGATCGATATCAAGAAGAAGTATAAGGATTATTTGTCTGACCTTCAGAACCCATCGCAGCAGGATGTTGCTGCTTGGATTGAAGCTGCTGAGAAATAAGTTTAACGTTTAACGGTTTAAGGTTAGCGAAAAATGAACTTTCCAGATAAAGTTGCGATCCTCGGAAGTGGCAGTTGGGCAACCGCTGTTGCTAAGATTGTCCAGCAGAATGGCGCGATTATGTATTGGCATATGCGTAGCCAGGAGCGTATCGAGGAATTCAAGGCTAAGGGTCATAATCCTGCCTATTTGTCGAGTGTAAGATTCGATATCGAGAAGATTCACTTTACGACAGATATCAATGCTGCAATCAAGGCCTGTGAGATGGTTATCTTTGCTATGCCATCTCCATATCTTCGTCAGAACGTCGAGCAGATTAACTGCGATTGCACTGGCAAGATCGTCATCTCGGTCATTAAGGGTATCGTTCAGGAGGAAAATATCCTGATTAGCGACTACCTCAAGCGTGAGTTGAAGATCGATGATAATCAGGTGGCCACATTAAGCGGTCCAAGTCATGCCGAGGAGGTTGCTTACGAGCGATTGACCTACCTGACTGTTGGTTGCAAGAACGAAGATGTAGCTCAGTCTATTGCAGACTTCTTCCAGAACCATTATGTACATACCACTATTTCGAAGGATATCGTGGGCGTACAGTTGGCAGGCGTCTTGAAGAACATCTATGCCATCGCATCGGGCATCTGTTCGGGCTTGAAGTATGGCGATAATTTCCAGGCGGTACTCATTGCCAATGCTATCCGCGAGATGAAACGATTTGTCAACGGATACGATCCTGTCGAGAAGGGTGAACGTCATATCAGTGAGAGCGTCTATACTGGCGACCTCCTGGTGACAGCTTACAGCCGATTTAGCCGTAACCACATGTTTGGTACGATGATTGGCAAGGGTTATAGCGTAAAGTCTGCTCAGCTCGAAATGGAGATGGTTGCAGAGGGTTATTACGGTACAAAGTGCATCAAGGAGATTAACCAGAATCTGGGAATCTCTATTCCGATCGTTGATGCTATGTACAATATCCTTTACAAGCGAATGAGTCCATTCGTCGAGATCAAGCTCTTGAGTGATATGCTTCAATAATATAACAACTAAATAACGAATTGAATATGAAACTTTCTATTGAAAAAGCACAGGGTTTTGTCCCTGCTGGTTCGCTGGCTGCCATCGCAGCTCAGACTGCACCATGCAATGAGTTGCTCGAGTCTGGTAAGGGCGCTGGCAATGATTTCTTGGGCTGGGTAAACCTTCCATCAAGCATTACCGCAGAGTTCCTCGCAGAGGTACAGGCTACCGCTGATCTTCTCCGCTCAAAGGCTGAGATTATCGTTGTTGCAGGTATCGGAGGTAGCTACCTCGGTCCACGTGCCGTCAACGAGGCTTTGGATCATTCCTTCGGTTTGAATGGTAACAACCCACGCATCGTTTATGCTGGTAACAATATCGGCGAAGATTATCTCGCAGAGCTCATGGAGCTTCTCGAGGGCAAGACCTTCGCTATCATCAATATCTCTAAGTCTGGTACAACTACTGAGACCGCTTTGGCTTTCCGTCTGTTGAAGACCAAGCTCGAGGCTCAGGTTGGTAAGGCTGTAGCTAAGGATCTTATCGTTGCTGTTACAGACAAGGAGAAGGGTGCTGCTCGCAAGCTCGCAACCAAGGAGGGTTACAAGACTTTCGTCATCCCTGATAATGTAGGTGGCCGTTTCTCTGTATTGACTCCAGTAGGTCTCCTCGCTATCGCTTGTGCTGGTCACGATATCAAGGCTCTCGTTAAGGGTGCTCAGGATATGGAGAAGGCTACAGGTGCAGATGTTCCTTATGAGCAGAATCCAGCTGCACAGTATGCAGCTATCCGTAATGCCCTCTATCAGTATGGCAAGAAGACTGAGATTTTGGTGAACTATCAGCCAAAGCTCCATTATATGATGGAGTGGTGGAAGCAGCTCTTCGGCGAGTCTGAGGGTAAGGATCACAAGGGTATCTATCCTGCTTCTGTTGATTTCACAACCGACCTTCACTCAATGGGTCAGTGGATTCAGGAGGGTGAGCGCACTATCTTCGAGACCGTTGTTTCTGTCGAGAAGCCAAACAAGACTGTCCTCTTCCCATTCGATGAGGAGAACCTCGATGGTTTGAACTTCCTCGCTGGCAAGCGTGTTGATGATGTCAACAAGATGGCTGAGCTCGGTACCCAGATCGCTCACGTTGATGGCGGTGTACCAAACATTAAGGTTACTATTCCTGTTCTTGACGAGTACAACCTCGGTCAGCTCATTTATTTCTTCGAACGCGCGTGTGGTATCTCTGGTTATGTATTGGGCGTTAACCCATTCAACCAGCCAGGCGTTGAGGCTTACAAGAAGAATATGTTTGCTTTGCTCGAGAAGCCAGGTTACGAAGAGGCAACCAAGGCTATCAAGGCTCGTCTTGCTGAATAATCATTTATCTCAAGAAGAGAAGAAGAATGGAAGTTGATTCTTCTTCACTTCTTTTCTTCTTGAGAAATTATATTTTTTGTTTGCGCAGAAATATGCGATATTTTCTCTCTCTCTCTTTATTGATAGTTTCGTCTGCAGCAATGGCAGGCACAGGAACCTGGAGCAGTACTGCAACCGGTTCTTCCTTGAATTACACTACATCGAAAGCTACTGGAACCCAGGCTAAGGATTACAGCGGCAAACCGATGACCATCGTTTATCTGGAAAATCTCGGCTTCCAGAAACTCGGACAAAACACGAATGCCGAGGATGTTGCCTGGCTTCGTAGCCAGGGCTATCAGGTGATTGAACTTGATTATGCCAAAAGTGAGAAAGCAGTTTCTCCGAATCTGAATTTGGATATTATTGCGATCAATGCAGCACTTTCCAAAGGAAGCTTCTGTGGATGTACAACTTCGGTTGATCGCTCCTATATATTGATGGAGGGATATCGTATCCAACGCGATGTTGCCTACTATTGGGATGATCCTACCGTTTATAACTGGCCAGATGGCTATACAACCGGTGATTCCCTTTATATGGATCTCGTTTATCCTGCCAATCCATCGCTTCATGTGCCAACGCTGGTTACCTTCTCTTATAGCAACAGTTATGCGAAGGATGGCAATCGTCACAAGCGTATGTATCTGCCTTGGTTCTGGGGCGGATTCAATGATAGCTTTGTCGAAGGAGTCTCGGCCATCGGTATGGCTTGGGCAGTTTGCGATCATCCCAAGTATTGTGATTGGGGAAATGGCAAACTGAAGGGTGGCGCAAACAAAGGACTGGGTTCCATCGAAGTGAATCCAGATGCAGTATGCAAAGTCAAATCTGCCATTCGTACGGTCCGCGGATTGGGCAAACAATTCGGTTTGAATGGACAGATAGCAGTTACAGGTTTTTCTCGTGGATCGACTGCGGCTGCTCTGGCAGTTGGAGATCAGGTCGTGGCGGATTTTGAGAATGCCACACGTGGTCGTTTTCCTGAAGAGGATAGTCATGTTCAGTGTGCTGTTCTGGGTCCTGGTATGTTCGATTATGAACACACACTTGAAGGCTCCAATGAACGTACTGGAATGAAGAATTACGTCACTGCTTTCCCCAATTTTGGATGGGGCATGCAGGGAGCGCTTTCTACCATCCAGACAGCAGCATCTGCTCCTGTTTTGTTCTTCCATAATCAGGATGACTATTATAAGGATAGTAACAAAGATGCAGAGGGCCTCTATGCAACTCAAGCCAAGTACATGAAGGATAAACTGGATGCGCTTGGTGTTTATAATGAGAGCATCACAGGTTACAGCACAGGTCATGCTGTTCCGCAGAAGCCAGAGTTGCTGAAGCAAATGTATGACTTCTTGCAGAAATATATGGCACCATCCACAACGGATGTCAAGCAGGTGAAAGGTCGTCGTCATCGTCACCGTCATGCCATGGTTGATCTGCAGGGTCGACCTGTTGGTGAAAAAACTTCAGGTTTAGCCGTCAACGATGGCAAACTTGTTTTCAATTTGTAATTCTTACTTTTAACCGAACGTGCTAAAAGCTTTTCTTTTCGATATGGATGGAGTCCTTTTTGACTCCATGAAGAATCATGCAGAGGCGTGGTATCAGACAATGGCAGAGCATTATGGCTTTGTGTGCGATCACGTACATTTTTATATGTATGAGGGTTCTACCGGAGCACAAACCATCGACGCACTCTTTCTCGAACAGCGTCGTCGACATGCCACTCCAGAGGAAATCGAGAAGATCTATGCCGAAAAGTCCCAATGCTTTGTCCAGTTGGGTATAGCAGATCCGATGCCAGGTGCACGCGAGGTTCTGCAGAAAGTAATGGGCAAGGGGCTGACCCGAGTACTTGTAACCGGAAGTAGTCAGCTCACACTTATCGATCGTTTGTCTCTTACCTATCCGGGGGCGTTCGATGCCGATCATATTGTTTGGGGTAAAGATTGCCCGATTGGACATGGAAAACCTCATCCAGATCCTTATCTGATGGGTTTGCAGAGAGCTGGCGATTTGAAAGCTAACGAAGCTATCGTTATCGAGAATGCGCCTATGGGCGTTCAGGCAGGCAAAGCAGCCGGCATATTTACCGTTGGTGTAAATACCGGACCTTTGAATCGTTCTGTTTTGAAGGATGCAGGTGCAGACATTGTCCTTGACAGTATGCAGGAGCTATCTGAACGACTGGATGAAATCATAGAACTTCAATCCAGAGCATTTTTCTAATACTTGACAAATTAATAATTATCATACCTTTTTATCATGGAAATTCTATTATTGGTATTACCTGGCGTTGCGGGATTTGTATTTACAGCTCTTCTGGCGCAGCGAAAATGCAGAACTTTGGCAGAGCGATTTTCGCTTATGTTGTTGGTACTGTTAAGTGCATTCCTTTTGCTCGACGCCTACACGGTCTATCCGCATGCCTATCCGCCGTTGAAGATCATGTGTCTGATCTGTAATGCCATGTTTGTTCCGAGCATGGGAATCACGATCTGTTTTGTTGCTTGGAGCTTGTACTCGGTCAAGCAACGCTATCGTCGTGTGTTCCTTGCATTCTATCTCTTTGCCTTCGTGGTATTTATTGCGGAGTTGCTGAACTATGTCGGTTTTGGCATCGATCGATCAGCCGATTACTATACGAACGACCGTCAGTTCCCTGCAGAGTGTGAGACAGATACCATTCTTTATCACATGTATGGTATGTTCGAGTTCTTTGCCATCTATTTCTACAATCTGATCAATTTGGTCAGTTTCTGTATATCACTTTTCTTTGTGATCTACGTGTGCGTAACTACCAATTTTAGCCCGGTGACGTTGTTTAACTTCCTCTTCCGTCGCGGACCATTACGAGTATTGCATGTTTGGGCACTATCTTTGATTGCCACCTATGTCTTCGCCGCTTTCCGCATCTATTACGGTTCGCATTATCTGGTAAAGCATCCCGAGACCTCTTTATGGATGTATTCGATTGTCGCTTTGATCGGCATTGTGTCCATTGGTTGGATCTCCCTCAAATTCCGCCGTCCTTGTGTTTATTTAATCCGTCCGCATCGCATGCCAATGTATGATGATTTGCCTGTACCAATTATAGATATCATGGGCATGCAGGTAAGAAAAAACATCGATGGTGAGGAGGGGGTCTCTTCGTTCGATACAGATGTTGAAGCTGATAGTTATCGCACCTTGAATGTCCGAGATGATATGCGTCGTTTGATGCGAGACTCTGCCTGCTTTCTTTACCCGGGTCAATCGCGCTATTATGTTTCGAGCATGTTAGGATTGCGTCGCGATTCTTTCGATCGCGTCATGCAGATTCTTCATCATATCACCTATGAGGAGTATTCGATGGTACAGCGAGTAGAGTATTGCCGTCGTTATCGAGATCGATATTCTCAGGAGTCTGAAGTGGATATCTCGATGGCCTGCGGTTTCGTCAGCTTGGAGGAGATGCAGTTCGAGTGGCGAGAATGTCGCGCTTATTTCCGAAAGATAGATAAGATTCTTGACGAAATGAAGAAGCGTGGCGAAAGATTTTAATCTGTTTTACCTTTATTTAGTACCTTATGGAACCTATTATAATTCTAATGCCAAGTATTATTGGATTTGTTTTCTCCATCATATTGGCTTGCCGTAAGAACAAGACATTGGCCGAGCATTTCATGCAGATGTTCTTGGTTGTTGCCAGTCTGTTTTTCTTTTTTGATGGTTATACTATCTCTCCGAGTGCCTATACGCCAATCAAGATGACCGGTTTGATCTTCAATGCTTTTTTGGCACCTTGTTTGGGTATTACCATCTGTTTCATTTGCTGGAGTCTTAGTTCTACGCGACAGAGATATCATCGTCCTTATCAGAGTTTTTACCTGATTGCGTTCATTACCTTTCTTATCGAGTTGATGAACTTTGTGGGGTTTGGTCTTGAACGAGCTTCTGAACTGTATGATAATAACTTCATATTCCCAGCAGAATGTGAGAATGATAAGATTCTCTATCATATCTACTCGATGTTCCTGTTCTTTGCTCAGGATGTCTATAACTTCGTTTGCGCAATCACCTTTGTCACATCCTTTGTGTTTGCAATCATCATGTGTGCAAAGAGTGACTATAACCTTAAAACATGGCTGAAATATATTTTCTGCCATGGCCCGTTGCGTGTTCTACATGTTATGGTGATGAATCTGATGTTAGTTTATATTTTTGCCACACTTCGCATCTATTATCCATCTCCATATCTAGTCAATAATCCCGATGTTGCACTGAATCTTTATCTGTTCGGATCACTCGCCATGATAGGTTTAGGCTATGTTAGTTTGCAGCTGCGTAAACCATGTCTCTATTTTATCAAACGTCCGTACAAAATTCCTGTATATGAGGATATGCCTGTTAAGATTATTGAACTCTCAGAAGCCGATATAGAGTCAAATCTGCTAAAGTACGGAAACGAAGAGAGACTCTCTCATTACAAGAATATTGTAGTGTCATGTACTTATATTACCGACGATGAACGTGAGGACATGCTGCGCCTTATGCGTGAGCAGCAATGCTATCTCTTCCCTGGCCAGTCGCGCTATTATGTGGCCCAAATCTTGGGTATGCATCGCTCGGCATTGGATCATCTTTTTATGTCGTTTTGCAAGCTTACCTATGCTGACTATGTTGAGGTGCAGCGCGTCGAGTATTTCCGACGTTACCGTCGTCAGTTCCCGAATGAGTCGGAGGTGGCTATTTCAATGGCGTGTGGCTTTGTGAGTCGCAAGCAGATGGAATATGAGATTCGCGAATGTGAGCAGTTTTTCTCGCGTGCCGACAAACTCAATGCGGTAAAACAATAAAATCCTTTGATTATGGAAATTGTATTTATGATGTTGCCAGCGGTAATCAGTCTGATTGTCTGTGTGACGATTTGGTCAAGACCCAATCTGACTCTTTCGTTGCGCAATCTGGGCTGGGTAATGGCCGTATCTTTTCTGTATTCCACATTTGTAGCTCTCACCAACTTCCCCTATGTGGATGAGAACTTAATGGTCTGGTCCTTTATCGGATTGGGCTTTGTGGCACCAACACTTCAATACACGGTTCTGATACTGAGCTGGTCGTTATCGACCCAACAGCAGCGTTACAATAAATATATCCTTTTCCTGCTGCTGGTTCCTGCCTTCACCGGTGTATTGGTCATGGCGGGTTATTGCCTGATTGGATTTGATGCTGCAGCCGATTATTTTGCCCATGGAAACATGCCACCTGCCGGATTGTCTAATTACGAGAAGGCAGAGTATGATATCTTCCGATTCCTGACAAGCGATCTCTATCTGTCGTCCTGTGGTCTTGGTATGCTGATTACAGTGTCTTATCAGATCTATCTGCTCTTCAAGACCGATTTCACACCGATGGTAGTGCTTCGTTTCCTATTCAAGAAGGGACCATTGCGTCCATTGCATCTATTTATCCTTCTGTATCTCTGCGTGCTGGCTACTACCATTCTTCGTATGCGTGTCGATCCTCAGTATGCTCAGAATCATGCCCATCTTTACAGTTTTCTCTTTGCATTGCAGGCCGTCTTATTTACATTGCTTGGGTTCCTGTCATTCAAGTTCAAGAGTCCTTGTGTCTATCTGATTCGTCCGCATCGCCAGCCGTTGTATGATGATCTTCCAGTTCAGGTTCATAATCCATTCAAGAAGGGTTCTGACCCGAACGAGCTTGAAGACGAAGAGGCTGAAACTTACCGAACCCTCAATCTGCGACATGAATTGAAGGTGCTGATGCGCGAAGAGGCCTGCTATCTGCAACCAGGAATGAGTCGTTACAGTGTGAGTCGTCGTCTGGATTTGAGCCGAGAGGGATTGGATCGTCTGATTCTATTGGTTCATCATGTCACTTACAAGGAATATGTCATGGTACAGCGTGTAGAGTATTATCGTCGATACAGTCATCAGTATCCTGATGAACCGCACGAGAGTGTTGCCATGGCTTGTGGCTTCCAGAATGTCAAGACGATGAAACGGGAAGTAAACGAGTGCCGTTCGTTCTTCCAGCCTATAGATGAGAATGACCTGTAAGTCTTGTAGGCTTCATTCTCACATAAAAAATCTGCTGTTAGTTGGGTGACTAACAGCAGTTCTTGTTTTGTATTATTCCATCAACTTGCGATAGCGTGCGCGTTTCGGCTCTTCGATGCCGAGACGTTTGGCCTTGTTGATCTCATAGTCGGTGTATGAACCTTCGAAGAAGAAGACCTCTCCATTGCCCTCAAAGGCGAGAATGTGTGTGCAGATACGGTCCAGGAACCAACGGTCGTGGCTGATGACAACGGCACAGCCTGCAAACTGCTCAAGACCCTCTTCCAATGCTCGGAGGGTATTCACGTCGATATCATTGGTTGGCTCATCGAGCAAGAGTACGTTGCCCTCCTCCTTCAGTGCCATGGCCAGATGCAGACGGTTACGTTCACCGCCCGAGAGGACGCCACAAAGCTTGCCTTGATCCGCACCGCTGAAATTAAAGCGAGACAGGTATGCGCGAACATTAACATCCTTGCCACCCATGCGCATCAGTTCGTTACCGCCGCTCACAACCTCGAAGATAGACTTCTTTGGGTCGATATCCTTGTGCTGCTGGTCAACGTAGGCCAACTTAACGGTTTCGCCTTCGGTAAATTCGCCAGCGTCCTGCTTCTCAAGTCCCATAATCATACGGAAGAGGGTTGTCTTACCTGCACCGTTTGGACCGATGATTCCGACAATGCCGTTAGGAGGGAGGACGAAGTTCAGATCCTTCATCAGAACCTTGTCGCCAAAGGCCTTCTGTACATTGATGGCTTCAATCACCTTGTTGCCGAGACGTGGACCGTTTGGAATAAAGATCTCGAGTTTCTCTTCGCGTTCTTTCTGTTCCTCGTTCATCATCTTGTCGTAAGAGTTCAAACGAGCCTTACCCTTGGCCTGACGAGCCTTTGGTGCCATGCGTACCCATTCCAACTCGCGTTCGAGAGTCTTGCGACGCTTCGAGGCTGTTTTCTCCTCTTGAGCCATACGCTGGGTCTTCTGATCCAACCAGCTTGAGTAGTTACCCTTCCATGGGATGCCCTCGCCACGATCGAGTTCCAGAATCCACTCCGAAACATCATCGAGGAAGTAGCGGTCGTGGGTAACTGCGATAACGGTACCTTCGTACTGCTGCAGGTGCTGTTCCAACCAGTCAATGCTCTCAGCATCCAAATGGTTGGTAGGCTCGTCGAGGAGGAGTACATCTGGCTTCGAAAGAAGCAGACGACACAGAGCCACACGACGACGTTCACCACCAGAGAGGTTGGTGACAGGCAGATTTCCAGCAGGACAGTTCAGTGCAGCCATGGCACGGTCTAGAACAGAATCAATATTCCATGCGTCGGTGCTGTCGATGATATCCTGCAGTTCAGCCTGGCGGTTCATTAGCTGGTCCATCTTGTCTGGATCCTCAAGATATTCAGGCTCTGCGAACTTCATGTTCACCTCTTCGTATTCCGCTAAAGCATCATAGATGTGTTGTACACCCTCCATGATGTTCTCCTTGACGGTCTTTGTCTCATCTAGTTTTGGATCCTGTTCGAGGTATCCAACGCTGTAACCAGGGCTCCAAACAACTTCGCCCTGCGAAGGCTGGATCAGTCCGGCGATGATCTTCATCAGGGTTGATTTACCGGCACCATTCAAACCGATGATACCGATTTTAGCTCCGTAGAAGAACGAGATATAGATGTTCTTCAAAACTGTCTTCTGGGTTTGTGGAATTGTGTGAGTGCAATTCACCAGAGAGAAGATGATTTTTTTATCGTCAACTGTTGCCATATTTTATTGAATTTTGTGTATTCTTTTGCACAATTTTGTCATTTTTCAGTGCAAAAGTAGTGATTTTTTGCGAAATTTTTCGTTTTTAAGTGTTAAAATAGTTTAAAACACTTGCTCGTCGCAAAGAAAAGCGTATATTTGCGTTGATTTTACGAGCTACATAAAGCAAAATCATCTATAAAATAGAACCCATTTGTCACATATTATATTGAACGTATGAAGCCTAACTTCGGATATAAGTACCCACGTCCAGCAGTGACTACTGATAGTGTCATTTTTGGTTTCGATGTTAAAGAGGGTATATTGAAAATCCTGGTTGTAGAACGAGGAATCGATCCCTTTAAGGGCAAAATGGCATTGCCAGGCGGTTTTATTCAGATAAAGAGCGAAGTTGACGAAGATGGATTCGTCATTAATGAATTGAACGAAAGCCTTGAGCAATGTGCTCAGCGTGAGTTGGAGGAGGAGACTGGCCTTAAGGTCCGCTATATGGCGGAATTAGGCGCGTTCAGTACCCCAGGTCGTGATCCACGTGGTGTTGTTATTACTGATGCTTTCTATGCATTGGTAATTCCTGCTCCTGTGCGTGGCGGTGACGATGCTATGGAGGCACAGTGGCTTCCATTCCACGAGATTCTTGAAGTTATTGATCACATGCCAAAGGGATTCCATTTCCTTGCATTCGATCATGATGATATTATCCGTAAGGCTTATACTCGCCTGAAGGAGGATATATGTTTTGAACCAATTGCATTCTCGCTTCTGCCAGACAAGTTCTCTATGACTCAGTTGCAGAATATCTACGAGGAGGTATTGGGTAAGGAGTTTGACCGTCGTAATTTCTCACGTAAGGTGATTGATTCAGGTGTTCTCGAGGCTCTGCCTCACACCGGTCGCAACATCTACTATACCTTGAATAAGGAGAGATATGAGGAGATGCGTAACTCCGGAAAACGTCTTAAACTGATTTTCGTATAATCATCATATACGTAATTTTTTATTTTAAGTGGTTGTAAATTTTTTTAAGGAAGGTTCTTGAAGTGATTCACGAACCTTTCGCTTTTTAAATGACCTTCCCTTAAAAGTGATACGAGCAAGCCGTTGGGCCTGCTCGTATTGTTTGTTATTTGATCTTGATTACAGATCCGTTGGAGTGTGCTGTAAGCTGTGGTGCGTATTGGCATTGGATGGTACTTGCACCGGCATGGAATGTTCCCGATTGAGAAACATAAACCTCGTAGGTAAAGACGTGATGTCCTTTCGGTAACCATTGGACGAAGAAGTTGGTTTCAGCATCCTTGGTCTCGCAATAGGCGTTCAGGTTCCATCGATAACCAGAAACACGGTCTGCAGGTTCAAGGCACGCCGGACGTATATCCTTGATTGTAACATATTCCATGTCTCGTCGATTGTCGATAGTGATACGAACGATTGCTTTGGCTCCTATGCTGTCGGCTCCGATAATCTCCTTCTGGATCTTCAAGTCTTCGATGTTATGGGTTTTGATAGAATCCATTTGAGCCATTCGCTGCACGTACAGGGCACCCCATACCGGATTGTTGGGTGCAGACTCGACCTTGACCTTTCGTGAAGAGATCTCCTTGGCGGTCAACTCTCGACGTGTATACTGCAAGTCTGTTCCGGATAGCCAGTCACTACCCGTCGAGAGCAGCGAGTAGATAACTTGTGAAGCCAGCGAGGCATCACCCCAATCGTTGCTCTGCTTGTTAAGCAGCAGATAGCGACGTACCGCATCCTCCTCTTGTGTGCCTGGAGCCACTTCATGGAGGGTTTGGAGCAACAAGGCATTGGCAGACAATTGGCTTCTGCAACACCACATCCATGGAATATTGTCCCAATAGGTGCCTCGTGAGCCATCGTTGTAGGCAAACTCCTTGAGACTGGCAACGATGGTTTGTGCCATTTCGGTATGTCCAGCGCGCTTCAACGAGAGAGCGATGTAGGCACGGATTGGCAAACTCCATTCTCTCCAGTTCTTTTCGGTAGCTTCGATGACCTTCCGCATCAGGGATTGATTGGCTTTCGGCAATGGTGCCTCAAACATACTGCGGATGTAGAGGTAATCACACCATCGGCTGTAGTTGATCTTCTCCTTGGACTGAAGCTCTTTCCTGAGTTCCTCGAGTACTACAATCTGCATCGAATCGTAGTAGGCCAATGCGCGTTCTTCGCCAACCCAGTTGGTCGATAACCCTAACTGATGTAATTCTCCGATCAGTTCAAGTACTTCGCCCGTGGCATATAGCGATGACATACGGTTCGGATAATCAATCCACGACAGACCACCATCTCGGTTTTGCAGAGCGGAGAGTTTCTTGAAGATCTCGCTCTTGATGTCGGCATTGCTTTTGGCATCAAAAAGTTTCTGCAGTGACTGCATTCTGAGGGTCTGCTGCTCGGCAGAATTGAGCCATGGCGAGGCTTTGAGCGTGCCGATTTTGAGGTCAGCATTCTTCAGCAGTGGCGAGACGAGAATAGAATCCTTCTCCTTGCCCCATTGTTCAATAGAGGTGCGGATCTTTTCGGCCAATGCCCTGTTCATTCCCTTCACCTGAGCATTCGCAATACCTTCGGCCAGGGAAAGAGCATAGAGCTGGTGTCCCAAGGCTGGTGACGAACATCCGGTTTCGGCATGGACCGAAGGTAACGCCATGATGGCATACCAGGTTGGGTTGTTGCAGATTTCGAGTACGTGGCTTGTCGCCTTCGAATTACGTTCCGTGCTACCTGCGAATCGAAGTATCTGCTCCTTTCCCCCTGGATCCAGGTAGAATGGAGTGGTCTCGATAACCGGCTGTGAGGCTTCCAGCAGAGGGATCATCTGTTGCTCACCATCGCTGCATCCTTCGGCCTTGGCCTTGATGCGGAATCCGATATAAGGCAGCGATTGCATGGTGATGCTCTTGTTGCAACGGATTGAAACAGCCTGCTGTGCGTTGCCCTTCAGTCCGAGCTTCTGGATACTTGAAGACAGGACTTTGTCGGTGCGTGGATCGAAAATTTCCAGAAGAACGTCGGCCGAAACCTCGTGGTTCTGGGTGTTCTGCACCATGGCCTTGAGTTCCGTTTCGTCGCCATGACGGAGGAAGCGTGGCAGCGATGGCAGAACCATGACCGGACGTTGCACGATCATCTGGCGGGTCAAAGTGTCGGTTGTCAGATGCTGGCTGAAGGCTAACGCCTGCATGCGCCAGGTGGTATTGTCCTCGGGGATGTCGATGGTAATCGAGATATTTCCTTCGTCATCTGTCGTAAGCATAGGCTGCCAAAGTGCTACCTTGGTCTGCATCTGTCGCAGAGGAATGGTGGCAAAGGCCTCTTCCAATTCCGATGGAGATGCTGCTGGTGCTTCGGCTCCACTGGCCTGGCTGTTTACGGCCTCGTCCATAACCATACATTCTTCTTCTATTTCATCATCCATCACCAAGTTCATTTGCTTGGCTGCGCCACGTATACGGACACTGCTTTTGGTCAAACCGTAGCCAACGACGATATTGTCGAACGCATTGAAGAACTCTCTGTTGTAGTGATAGAGTTCGAGCAGCGTGGGGGTGAGCCCTTTCTTGCCCGGTCTCTGCCAGAACAGATGGGTACCAACAGAATACACTTCGTTCCCATAATAGGAATAGAGGTTACGGGAGACGAATGGAACCTGCCAATGCCAACGGTTGGTGGCCATCTCTTCCAAAGCCTGCTGATACATTTCGATCAGCATTCGTCCCTTGACGGGTTGTCCCTGTACATCGCTCAAGTGGAAGTTCCATTGCTCCTTGCCACCCGGGAGGAGCTTGTCGCGGAAACAATCCATGGTCAGGTGTATGCTATGTTGCAGGAGTGTATCGCGCACCGTAATGCTTTTGTCAGTTATCTTGCCCCTGTGCATGCTGACAAATCGGATCGAGACCTCTTCGTCCATCTGGGTCGGAAGTGGCTGCAGATAGGTGTATTTGCCTGCCTGATCATAGTGTAGCCAGCCTTGTCCGAGGATGGAGTCGCGAGCACACGCTATATAAAATATGTAGGACTCCCACGGAACCGTGATCTCAATCTGGGCACGATGCTGATTGTCGATGCCTGCATCCCGCAGTTCCATCTCTGGCAGATTCTTTTCGTTGCGAGGGTGGTTCCAGGTACGGCGGCAATAGCAGGAAGCCTGCAGTGTTTCGCCTGTCTCGTCGGTCAAAGAGACATTGAACTGTATACCCCATTCATCTTTCGTTGCCAGCGAGATTTTGAAGTCTCCGTTTACATCGGTAGTCAGAATGGTATCAATCGGACTCGTCATCTGCAACTGGTAGCCCGACATCTTGACGCCATTGTATGTTTCGGCATGTCCGGTGACGTGGAGCGTATCGTTCTCCTTGAACAATGACTTGTCACTCTGCATCTGGAGAGAGAAGTGCGGCAGTTTGTATTCTGAAACATTGAAGTGCAGGCTTCCCAGGCTGCTGTATTTGTTCTTATTGCCGGTCTCTTTGACCTGCAAAGAGAAATAACCGTTGGCGCGATCTGTAGGCAGAACAAACGCACCCTGGCACTGACCCATCGAGTCGGTGACCATGGCCATTTCTTCGACCTTTTTGCCGAAGGCATCGTTCAGGGTAACGGTAATCTTTTCGTTGGACAGCAGTTTACGCTCGTGCAGACTGTTGCTGTAACAGATGACGGTATATTTCATCGTTTCGCCTGGACGGTAGATGTTCAGATCCGAGAAGATTCGGGCTGAGCGTTGTGCAACATCTATGTTTCTGTAGATGCGATGTGTCGTGATGGTGTCTGGGTAGAGGTCCCCCTTGGCAAGGCGTGACACGGGATGTCCGTCGTTCATATCTACCCAGAATTTGCGGACAGAGTCGGCATAGCAGATGACAAACTGCTTGACGTCCGTTACGGTAACGATCTCATGTCGGTACATTTCGCTTCTCTGTACATTGCCGTAATCGTCCGTATATTCTGCCTGCAGACAATAATGGCCATAATGTAGAGGGGCTAATGAGACCGAGTCGCAAGGTAGGTCGATGGTATAGGTCTTGGACAGAATACAGTCCTTCGCATCAATCTTCCCATAACTCTTTTTGTCCTTTGTGCATCGATATACACGGATTTTGAACTGCTTCAGGTTCCTGTGGTTCGAGATGCGTACCACAAGACTATCGTTGCTGTGTATTGACTGAGGGTAATTACAAGAGATCTCTTTGGCTTCGATCGATGATATCTTGTTCAGGATGTTGTTCTTCCAAAGGCTCTTCGGGAACTTCTGCGTGTACTCCTTGTAGATAGACAGAAGGCTGTCTGCCGATTGTGTGTACTGAAGGATCTCTCCACTTTCGGCCTGATTCTTGTACTGTTCGTAGAGGGCAAGGAGCTCTGCGTTGTTGTAGCGGAATAGATTCTTCTGCCACAGATACGGCAGGAGTTCTTTGTCGGATGTGCGCAAAGGGGCATGGTTCGTGTCCTGCGACCAAAGGAAGTCCGCCAGAGTTGGTATTCGCATCAGATCAATCTTCTCGGCTCGGATCAGGTGCTTGTAGTTCGACAACGGATATTGCCAGAGTGAATCCACCTCGGAGAAGTCCAACTGATAGGCTTTCGATGCATTAAGCATGTGGCGTTCCTTGACGATATAGTAGTGGAGAATATCGAGCAGACAGCGAATGTCGGGACGCGATTCGTGGGCACGTACCGTATCGATACGTGCCAGGATGGTATCTCGATAGTCCTGTGAGATCTCGCTCTTTGCCAATCCCCAACGAATCAGTGCATCGACCAAAGCCTCGCCATCGTTGTTCCGTATGGCCTCTTCGTATCTTTTTTCAGCATCGGCTATCACCTGTTTGGGGAAGGCGAAGTTCGGGGTGCTGTAATCTTTTGCCATGCTCCACATCATTGTGCCAAGCATCAGCATCAATAAGAATGTTTTCTTCATAGTCGTTTTATTGTGTTCTCAAAGAAGAATTGATTATAGCGGTATAAATGTGCCACTTGTATCGGTTTGAAATGTGCCAGCAAAAACACTTTCAAATGTGCCACCTGTAACTATTTCAAATGTGCCACCCGATTGAGCTGTTTTTCGAGGGCGAATATAGTGACTATTTT
>JAZQOK010000034.1:0-88855 GCA_045627865.1 Bacteroidales bacterium | reverse complement strand
TAAGAGCTCTGCGGATTTCAATTGACTTGAGTCGTTGATTGATCCATTTGTCAGAATAACCAAGTCGACGATAGTCATTATATGCCTGCTCGAAGTTGAGTTCTGGATCCTGCATCTGATCGAGACGGTCAGATGCGACCTGTGCCATCCATTGTTTGAAGGGTTCGGCCTTCTTGGAAGGGATGGACTGGATGATACGAAAGAGCTGTGGCTGGGTGGCGACATCGGTAAGGTAACGTTTACCATCTTTGGGAGACACGAGTTTCAGTTGGTGACAATTTGTCACCGACTCATTTCCTTCTTCGATGAGACGCTGTTTGAGCTTGTTCCAATACTTTCGAGCGGTATCATAGTCTTTGCTCTCTGTAAGAATCCAACAGATGTCAATGATGGAAAAGTACCATTGCTGTTCTTCTTCTGACCATGCGGTTCGTACCTTTTGGCCTTCGAAGAGCTGTATCTTGAAATTGTTATTATCGTTTGCCATATGGATATTCGTATTCTAATGAAACATTTTCGGGTGCAAAGATACGAATAATTTCTTTAAATCGTGCAGGTTATCGTTCAAGAGAGCGAATTTTCTTGCGAATTGACTCTTTACTGCTACATAGCGCCACTAAACGAAGGATAGGGAATTCTATGCGAACGCGGAATGAACGGAATAATGCGAAACTTGAAATGAGATTAGATTTATGGGTCACAACTATGACAAAAACCAGAAAAACCCCTTGCTGTGATTGGAAGCTGAGCTTCTGGTGCTACCAATAGCTTATCTGCTATGTGAGCGAGCTCCCCTATCTGATATTCTATTCTTATCACCACCCTACGGGTATCAATCACTGCAAGGCAAAAAACCTCGGCCTTTGGCCTGAAAAACATTTCCACGAGAAGAAGGGAAGGATGTTATGTGTTGTCATCGTCTTCCGTAAGTTTATGGATGAGCTTGCGGGAGAGACGAAGTTCTTGTTCTAGTTGACGAACGCGCTGGCGAAGAAGTTCCTCGGATGGGAGGACATCGGACACCTTGATGCCGTTGTAGGTGGCAAGGGCTAGTGGGAATGCGAAAACGTATGGGAATTCTGCGACAAGCTGTTGCAGTTTTTCGGCTGCATCGGCTGTGGTATAGTATAGATACCACTTCTTCATGTCCCAAAGGTTGCGAGCTGAGAAACCTCTGTCATTTGGGAACTCTGCCTGGAGGTCGAGCGAGAGTTGCTCCACGATTCCTTCGCCCCATCGACTTTCAGCCTTTTTGATAACAAGATCGCGGCCAAGCTGCCAATTAAAGAGTAGCTTCTCGGCATTGACACGTAC
The DNA here is from genome assembly GCA_045627865.1 of Bacteroidales bacterium. Lineage (GTDB taxonomy): Bacteria > Bacteroidota > Bacteroidia > Bacteroidales > UBA3663 > Liminaster. Next base: position 87,541 of record JAZQOK010000034.1, on the reverse strand, counting down.
GGCTGCCTTAATCTGGGCTGAGCGGTAGCGTGCCTTGAGCTCCACGAGCCATTGTGTATAGTCGGTATCGAGCTGCACATCGTGGGTGTGGACGAGATGGGGGCGTATGTTGGTGTTATCGTTTGGCATGGAGGAGCGAGGAGCGATGAGCGATGGACGATAGACGATTGGCGATTGACGGTTGGGCCTGTATGGAATATTCGCTACGTCCATACAGGCAGGGGTTATTTTACGAGGCCCTTTTCGAGGTACTCTGCAAGGTTGGTGCGCATGGTGGCTGCAACATGGTCGGCTGCGACTTTCTGCATGTCGTGGGTGACCATGATGCGGACGAGCTCTTCGAATGAGGTGGTCTGTGGATTCCAGCCGAGCTCTTTCTTGGCTTTGGTCGGGTCGCCCCAGAGGTTGACTACGTCGGTTGGACGGTAGAAGTCTGGGGATACGGCAACAAGCGTTTTGCCGATTAGCGATGCGCGATTATCGATGCACGATTCGCAAATACCAACTTCGTTGACACCCTCGCCCTCCCAGCGGAGTTCGATGCCGGCATGGTGGAAGGCTAAGGTTGTGAACTCACGAACGGAGTGCTGAACGCCAGTGGCGATGACGAAGTCCTCAGGTTTGTTGTGCTGAAGGATGAGCCACATGCACTCTACGTAGTCTTTGGCATAACCCCAGTCGCGGAGTGAGTCGAGGTTGCCAAGGTAGAGGCAATCCTGCTTGCCCTGAGCAATGCGGGCTGCAGCCAGGGTGATCTTGCGGGTGACGAAGGTCTCGCCACGACGCTCTGATTCGTGATTGAACAGGATGCCTGAACAGCAGAACATGTTGTAGGCCTCACGATATTCCTTGATGATCCAATAGCCGTAGAGCTTGGCTACTGCGTATGGACTGTATGGGTGGAATGGGGTCTTCTCGTTCTGAGGAACCTCCTCTACCTTACCGTAGAGCTCGGAAGTAGAAGCCTGGTAGATCTTACAGGTCTGCTCCAGGTGGTTGGTGCGGACAGCCTCGAGGATGCGGAGGACGCCTACTGCATCAACATCGGCTGTGAACTCTGGGGCATCGAAGCTGACCTGTACGTGGCTCTGTGCTGCGAGGTTGTAAATCTCGGTTGGCTGGACTTTGCCGACGAGCTTGACGAGGCTCATGGAGTCGCCCATGTCTGCGTAGTGTAAGTGGAAAGCCCCCCCAACCCCCTTATAGGGGGAGTTCTCGCCCAGATTCTCGAGGTGGGCGATGCGCTCACGGAAGTCTACAGATGAACGACGGATGATGCCGTGTACTTCGTAGCCTTTGGAGAGGAGGAACTCTGACAGGTAGGAACCGTCCTGACCGGTTACACCGGTGATTAATGCGATGTTCTTTGACATAATAGGTTTGTATAAAATTGTTATTGTTGTTATTTGTTACGTTTGTTGGGGTGTGTTAAGACAAAAACCTGTTAAAACCCCTTGTGATAGTGTCAAGCCTATCGGCTTTGCTGCTATGAGTGTCTGAAATTCCTTGTGAGCCCTTCGACAAGCTCAGGGTGAACTGGACTCCCAGATAATTTCAGGCACTCACATCAGCAGTGGTGTTCCTCCACTTGACCCTATCACAAGGCAGAAAACCGGCGCTATCGCTTAAAAACATTTTTTCCAAATGAGGTCTTTCCACATTATGGAAGTGAAAAGGGGTTTTGAATGGATTTTGTAGTTACGACCATTAGAACATGAACATGACTTGTCGTTCGGTGTCGAGATAGTATTTTTCGCATTGATCCTTGAAGGGTGCGAAATTGTATAGGATGCCTATCTGGACTCCTGTGAGGCGCATGTAATTCCAAAGTTGCTGCCTGTGCTCGCTACAAAGGGCTTCAACGGCTTTGCATTCCACGAATACATGGTTGTTGACGAAGAAATCTACCTTGTGCGGATGACTGATGGTAACACCATGGTATTGGGTGGTGAAGTAGTATTCCTTCTTCTTGTTTTCGCCTGTGATGCCATGCTCTTCGAAGGTGATGTTTAGGGCATCCTGATACATGAGTTCGTTGACGTATGGTCCCATGTCGCGATGTACTTCCATGCAGCAGCCTACGATGTCATATACAGTCTGGCGAAGGCGATTGCAGAGGATAGGGTCAACCTCCTGTAGCTGTTGTATGTTGCGAACGAGTTTGTTAAATGGTATCATAAGGAAATGTTTTTTGTGGATTCGACAGGCTCAGGAACCATCTTGATTATTCGAGGCTTTGCTTGTACCAGTCGAAGAGTTTCTGGACGCCATCTTCGATTTCGATGCGGTGAGTCCAGCCGAGGGAGTGGAGCTTGCTGACGTCGATGAGCTTGCGCATGGTGCCGTCTGGCTTGGTGGAGTCGAATTCGATGGTGCCGGTGAAGTTGACTGCCTTGACGATGAGTTCGGAGAGCTCGCGGATGGTGAGTTCCTTGCCAGTGCCTACGTTGATGTGGCAGTTGCGGATCTCGCCGAGGGATGGGATGGCTCCTCCTCGACCGGTTGAATGGTTGCGGTCTACTATGCCGTCGGCCTTGTTGCCGTAGTGGACGGATGAGTATTTCTCGATACCGATGATGTCGGAGAAGTTGACGTTGAGGAGGATGTGGACACTGGCGTCTGCCATGTCTTCACTCCAGAGGAATTCACGGAGTGGCTTGCCTGTGCCCCAAAGGGTGACTTTGTTGTTCTGGATGCCATAGAAGGCTAAAACTGCTCTAATCGTTGATTCGTCGGAAGTCTCATCGATGATTACGCGAGTTGTAGCGTTGTTTTGTTCTTTTGTTGCTTTGTTAATTTGTTGTACAATAGCCGCAGGGAGGTTGGCGCCTACTGGTCGGATGCTCAAATCCTTGCGGATCATGTCCCACTCTCCTTCGTGGAGGAGCTTGGCGAGGTAGATCTTGCGCATCATGGCGGGCATGACGTGGCTATTCTCGAGGTGGAAGTTGTCGTTAGGACCATAGAGGTTGGTTGGCATGACGGCAATGTAGTTGGTGCCGTACTGGAGGTTGTAACTCTCGCACATCTTGAGGCCGGCAATCTTGGCGATGGCGTACTCTTCATTGGTGTACTCCAATTCGCTGGTCAGGAGGCAGTCTTCCTTCATTGGCTGTGGTGCATTCTTTGGGTAGATGCAGGTGGAACCCAGGAAGAGCAGTTTCTCTACGCCATGGGCGTATGCCTCGGAGATGACGTTGCACTGGATCTTCATGTTCATCATCATGAAGTCGGCACGATAGAGGCTGTTGGCCATGATGCCTCCTACGAAAGCGGCGGCCAGTACGACTGCATCTGGCTTCTCTTCGTCGAAGAACTTCTTGACGGCATACTGATCGGTGAGGTCTAACTCTTTGTGGCTGCGACCAACGAGGTTGTTGTAACCACGGGATTTGAGATTGTTCCAGATGGCGGAACCTACGAGGCCGTTGTGGCCAGCGATGTATATCTTGGAGGTTGGGGATAGCATGTTGTTGTGTTCTTTTGTTGTTTTGTTATTTTGTTAATTTGTTCTTTTGTTGTTTTGTTCTAAAAACGGAAGAAGTCGGAGATGATGGTGCCGAAGGTCTTGCGGTTGTTGATGAAGGCTTCGAGGAGCTTGGTCGATGAACGATGACCGATTGTCGATGAATGATGATTCAAAGGGATAATGTCGTAGTCGGCAATGGCGGCAGGAATGAGACAGGAGGTGTCGGCTGGAAGGGTGATCTCGTCCTGTGTGGAGCGGATCTTGATCTTGCAGTCTGGACCCAGGTTCATCAGGATGATGAAGGAGTCGTACTTGATCATGTCGCGATGCTTGGGCTCGATCGTCTCTACTACCTTGATGCTGAAATAAGGGGTGTCAAGGATCTTATCGACAGAGCTGATGCCTCTGCCCTCTTCCGCACCGGCATGCTCGGTCTTGTATTCTGGATAGACCGTGAAGTCGATGGCCTGTGCGGCCAGCTCGGTGTGGAGTTCTCGCGGTTTGCCGTCCAGTCCAGGACGGTTATAGTCGTAGATGCGGTAGGTTACGTCACTACTCTGCTGTACCTCGGCAAGTCTGATGCCACCGCAGATAGCATGAACGCGACCGGCAGGGAGGTAGAAGACGTCGCCCCTCTTCACGTCATGACGGGCCAACACATCAGTGATGGAACGGCATGAGGTTAAAGATGAAGGATTGAGGATTTCTTTGAACTGTTCGGGAGTGATCTGCTCCTTGAAGCCGGCATAGAGGTAGGCACCAGGCTCGGCATCGAGGATGTACCACATCTCGGATTTGCCGAACTTGTTGTGCTCACGGAGGGCCATTTCGTCGTTAGGGTGTACCTGGATGCTGAGGTCCTGGTGGGCATCGATGATCTTGGCGAGGAGCGGAAGTTGATTATTATATTTGGCGGCTACCTGCTTGCCGAGTATCTCCTGTGGGTAACGGGAGATGACTTCGGTGAGGTTGTAACGGGCCCAGGTGCCATTCTCTACTTCCGATTCGGAATTAGGCACTCCGGATACTGTCCAATCTTCGGTACCCCATACCAGTGTCTTGCGGTTCTGCTTGAAGAGCATGGGGTAGAATTTGTTTCTTGATGCCTCGATGACGCATCCGATGGTCATGACTTTCACGTCGGTCAGAGCCTTGAGCTCATGACTGGTACAGTGATCGACATAGACGAAGGTGTCAGGACCGATGGTGGAGGAAGAGGGGGATGAAGGGGATAGAGAGGGGGAAGAGGGGGAAAGAGAGGTACTTTTTTTACTTTCTACACTTTCCAAACTGGAACCGAGTGTGACCTCCAATTGTCCCTCAAGGACATAGAAGCCCTCCTGCATGTCGGGATGGACATGGGCTGTTGCCACTTCTCCTGCCATGAGCTCTGTGACTGCTATCTGGGTCAATGAGCATCCGGACTCGTTGGAGGAGAGCAATACACGCTTCTCTCCTACGCCATGAGAGGTGGATGTGGGTTGTATGTCGGTGAGGTGACGAATCATTGTTTTTTGATTATTAGATAAAAAAGCTTCGCAAAAAATAACTCCCTACGGTCGTAAAAAATGGTTCGCTAAGAAATTGTAACAGTATAAAGAACACGAATCGCACTAATTGCACGAATATCCGTTTAACCGTAAGATTCGTGTTCTAAATATATTCCTGAGTTCCCGATTTCCTGAGTTCCTAGGTTCCAGAATTAGAGGTTTCCTCTCTCCTTATCGAGATAGTACTTGTAAGTACCTACTGAGAGTTCGTCACATGCAGGCTCATCACAGATGACGAGGGCGTGTGGGTGCCACTGGAGTGCAGAGGCGGTCCACATGTGGCTGACGTTACCATCGATGATGTGCTTGAGGGCACGGGCCTTGTGGTGACCGTTGCAGACGAGGAGGACCTCCTTAGCGGCCATAACGGTGCCGATACCTACAGTGAGGGCCTGTGATGGAACCTTACTCATGTCGCCATCGAAGAAGCGGGAGTTGGCGATCATGGTGTCGGTGGTCAGGGTCTTGACGCGGGTCTTGCTGGAGAGGGAGCTGCCTGGCTCGTTGAAGGCCAGGTGTCCGTCTGGACCTACACCGCCCATGAAGAGGTCAATACCACCTGCGGCCTCAATGGCCTTCTCATAGTCTTCGCACTCTTTGGCCAGATCCTTGGCATTGCCGTTCAGGATGTGGACGTTCTCTTTCTTGATGTCAATGTGTGAGAAGAAGTTGTTCCACATGAAGGAATGATAGGACTCCGGATGATCTTCTGGCAGGTTTACGTATTCGTCCATGTTGAAGGTGATTACGTTCTGGAAGGAGATCTCTCCTGCCTCGTACTTCTTAATCAACTCCTTATACAGTCCCAATGGGCTGCTTCCGGTTGGACATCCTAATTTGAATGGTTTCTCTGGTGTTGGATTGGCCTCCTTGATACGCATTGCTACGTAGTCTGCGGCCCATTTAGACATACTTTCGTAGTCTGGTTCAATGATTACTCGCATAATATTAATATTTTGGTTTTAGGATTGAGTTAATGGCGAATGCCACGACGACGAAGAAAGTTTTATTTGTTTTAAGTGTTTTATTCAATAATCCTAATCTCGTCTGAAGATGTCGCGGGTGTAAACTTTGTCCTCTACGTCGGAGAGGATGTCATCGAAGCGGTTGGCAATGATGGCATTGGATTGGGCCTTGAATTTGGCGAGGTCGTTGACTACGAGGCTGCCAAAGAAGGAATCTCCATCAGGGAGGGTTGGTTCGTAGATGATGACGGTGGCACCCTTGGCCTTGATGCGCTTCATGATGCCCTGGATGGCCGACTGACGGAAGTTGTCGGAGTTGGACTTCATGGTGAGACGGTAGACGCCTACCACTGGAGGGGTTGCAGGTTTCAGGGTTTCAGAAGGTTTCAGGTATTGATTGTTGCTATAGTAATCATACCAGCCGGCTTTGCGGAGAACTGCATCTGCGATGTAATCTTTGCGAGTGCGGTTCGATTCAACAATTGCGGACATCATGTTCTGTGGAACGTCCTGATAGTTGGCCAGGAGCTGCTTGGTATCTTTGGGCAGACAGTAACCACCATAACCGAAGGATGGATTGTTATAGTGGGTGCCGATACGAGGATCCAATCCGATGCCCTGGATGATGGCGGCTGAATCAAGACCCTTGACCTCGGCATAGGTGTCGAGTTCGTTGAAGTAGCTGACACGGAGGGCAAGATAGGTGTTGGCGAAGAGCTTGACGGCTTCGGCCTCGGTGGCGCCCATGAAGAGAACTGGGATGCCTTTAGACCCTCCTGCTTCCTCCCTGCTTAGGGCGGACTTGTCTGACCCCTGTGGACCGATGGCACCCTCTACGAGGAGGTCGGCAAAGGTGTGGGCTGCCTGATTCAGTTCCTCGAGGTGGTTGGCCTTCATGAGCTTCGGTGTGCCTACGATGATGCGGCTTGGATAGAGATTATCGTAGAGGGCCTTGCTCTCGCGGAGGAATTCCGGAGCAAAGAGGAGGCGCAGGTCTGGACCATATTTGGCATACAGACGCTGGCAGTAGCCTACCGGGATGGTGGACTTGATGATCATCACGGCCTCTGGGTTGACCTGCAGGACGAGATCGATGACGTCCTCGATATGATGGGTGTCGAAGAAGTTCTTGACAGGATCATAGTTGGTTGGGGCGGCAATGACGACGAAGTCGGCGGAAGCGTAAGCGCTTGCGCCATCTAAAGACCCTCTCAATCCCCCTGCGTAGGGGGAAGCTGGATCTCGATGCTCTCCCTCAATTACTTGAGGAAGCATCTTTTCGATATATTCGTCCTGAATAGGACTGATTCCTCGATTGATCTTATTGACCTTCTCTTCGATTACATCGACTGCAGTTACCTTGTGGTGCTGGGCCAGAAGAGTGGCGATAGAGAGTCCTACGTAGCCTGTGCCGGCTACAGCTATATGGAGATCATTGAATTTGCGCATATCGTTTGATTTTTATAGTTTCAAAATGGTTCAAAACAACTTAAGGCAACAGCTTCGCTAGAGCCTGTCCCATGGGAAATGGGGTAGGTTCTGCAATTCTCAGAAGAGATCGGGAATTTCGGAACTCAAGAACTCAGGAATTCGGGAATCTAGGAAATTAGATACCTAGGAATTCAGGAAATCTGAAACCTGTACCTTGGGAACTCTGGAATTTAGGAAGTCTAAATTATCTAAGTGGCCTAGGATGGTACGACGTGGCGTCTCCTCTATTGTTGTATCGGGCGCAAATTTATCTATTTATATTAAAAAATGCAAATTATTTTTACGAAAAATGAGAAAATACGGATATTTTGGGCTGTTTTGGGGGGAATTTATAGGTTAAATTGCGTTTTTTCGGTGGTTATTGTTGTAAAAATGGGAAAGAATGAGTATCTTTGCGCACACATTTTTAATATAGATAAATAATACTATATATATGGAAGAGTGGTCCTGGGGTACCATCATTATTGACGCTGTTGGCGTGATCGGCATAATTCTGTGGAGTTATGTCATATTCTGCGTCTTCTACAAACAGATTGTAGTGGACCGTATTTTGTCCCGTTCGAAAAACTGGTATGTGCTGGTCATCTTCTTCATGATCGCATTCCTCCCCTTCTCGATTGCTGCGATTGCCGACTTCAACGGCATGCAACCTTACGATATCCTGTACTATAACAACCTCTACGGTAACGGCGGCGACCTCGAGTCGAAACTGACCTACCGTCAGGAGATCCAACGCAAACTGCTGGCCGAGGCCGAAGATCCAAGCCTGCTGGGTACGGTCTTCTTCCACTTCCGTGGTATCGGTGGCCAGTTCGCTGCAGGTACCCCTCGTGGTCGTGTGTGGGCTATCTGGATCGGTGTGATCGGTACCCTGCTCTTCTCGGGCCTGCTGATTCCTTCGGTCATGAACATCATCCGCAAACGAAGCGATGACTGGCTGTGGGGCGAGGCACGATACAATATCCAACGATCGAAGTATGCGGTCATCCTGGGCGGTCACGATGCGACCCCATCGCTGGTGCGGCAACTGCTGGCCCGTAAGGAGAATCCGCTCAAATATGTGATCATCCAGACGACGAACAATGTGTTCAACTACCGACTGGAGATGCAACGTGAACTGACCGAGGATGAGGAGTGGCATACGATCCTCTACTGCGGTGGACGAAACACCATGACCGACATGGAGCAGCTCCACCTGGAACGTGCCTCGGAGATCTACCTGCTGGGCGAAAACGCCTGGCGTGAGGCTGAATCGGACCACGATTCGCTCAATATGCTCTGTCTGCGAAATATCGCAACTGTACTGAAGGATAAGAAGCGCAAGGAACGCATGAAGTGCTACATCATGTTCGACTTCCAATCGACCATGGCTTCGTTCCGCTATTCGGACCTGAGCGGTGTGGTGCGTGAGCAGATCGAGTTCATCTCGCTCAACATCAATCAGCTCTGGGCCCAGAATGTGCTGGTGAAGCGCCAGAGCAAGAAGGAGGGCGAACTGAGCTACCTGCCTCTGGAGGGCAGCAACCAGCTGATGCCGGATAGCGAGAAGTTCGTACACCTGATCGTGGTGGGCATGAACAAGACGGGCCTGGCCCTGGCCGAGGAGGCTTGCCAGATCTGCCACTACCCGAACTATGATACCAAGGGCAAACGTACCCGCTTCACCTTCATCGACCAGGGTGCGGACCGCGAGATGATCAACTTCTTCGGTACCCATCAGGAACTCTTCAAGGTGTCACGCTACCGCCTGCTGGATGCAAGCAACCCGGATTGCCTCGCTACCCCATGGACGGACCCCATGCGCGATGGCGTCTATAAGCATCTGGGCAATCACCGCGATAGCGATGATCCGGAGCGAGATGCTTCGTTCATGGACTTCGAATGGGAGTTCGTGAAGGGACGTCTGGAGACTCCGGATATCCAACGCTATCTGATCAGTGCCTGCGAGGAGAAGGATGCCATCGTGACGGTGGCTATCTGCTTCGGCAATCCACAGACGGCTATGGCTTCGGCTATCTATATGCCTCGCGAGGTGTTCCGCCATGCCATCCAGGTACTGGTTTACCAGACCCACTCTTCGGAGCTGGTTTCGAACCTGGCGGGTATCGGCAAGAGTCCGGAGGAGGCTGCACGTATGCGCTACAACAATATCCGTCCGTTCGGCATGAGCTCAGAGTGCTTTGCCAAGGATAGCGTGGTGGATTACCGTCTGGCCAAACTGGTGAACTATGTCTACAACGACATCGAGGATACGAAACTGGAGCACATCAACGATATCGACAAGGAGTCGGGCCTGCCTCTGCAGGATTTCTACTGGCGTCGATGCTCAGTGGCTGACCAGTGGTCGTCGAACTACAATGCTAATTCGATTCCGACGAAGCTCCGCTATCTGGGCCTGGATCTGGAGACCTCTCCTATCGACGAGATCAACCGCCGCCTGAATGAACCGGGTATGATGGAGATGCTGGTGCATGTGGAGCATAACCGCTGGAACACGGAGAAGCTCCTGACGGGTTTCCGTCCGCTGGAGGCTTCCGAAATGCAGGATTTCGATACCCTCCTCTCCAACAAGGCTGAATACGCTGATATCAAGAAGCGCAAGAAGTTCTATCAGCAGGGCTGGGAAATGGCTCACATGAATATCATCTCATTCAAGGACCTCGAGACCTACGATGCTCCTGCCATCCTCTATGATGAGATCCTCACCCGTGCGCTCCCTTATATCGTGATGCGCTGGCGCGAGTCTCTCAAGCATTCAGCTTAATATTGGAGCACATCTCCAACCCTCTGGCTAAAGACTCGCAGAAGCTCGTACCAGCCAGTCCCAAACAAGTTTGTCTGTGGCCTTGCTTCAACATTCGTTTCAGCGAAAAATATCCCGAACAATTCGAATATTCGAATTGTTCGGGATTATAAATAGATTTTAGTTCGATTTTCAAGAGATTTTAAGCGTAGCGCCTTCTAATTAATATTCATTTAATGATTTGAGGATCAATTTTAATATAAGATTTTAAAATCTATTTTACTTAAAATCTGTCCACAAATAGGATAATCTCTATTTTTAGGAAGCGCCCTCCGGGCTTAATTACCTTATTATCTAAGAATTACCTTGTGACCATTGCGAACAAATATGCCGTGTTGTGGATTGACGACAATCTGACCAGAGAGGTTGCGGAAGAGATTGTCGTGGGACGGATCGAGCGAGAGGGTGTTGATGCCGTCAGGTGACTGGATGAGGTAGATGCCTGAGACATTGATGGTCTGACCCCAGCCGGCCTTGATGGCATTCAGATGGACAAAGGAGTCGAGACGATTCGGATTGCCCTTCGCTGTTGACATCGTGCGGAAAATATCGAGCGGAAGAACCAGACCATTGATGTCGGAATCCCAATATGGATCATTCTCCGAGAGCTGACCATTGAACTCCTTCCAGTCTCCTCCATCGCCGATGCGGTTGCAGAGGATGCGGATGCCTCCACCCTTGCCACGAACGACCAGCGACTCATAGCCACTCAGATCGGCATAGTGCGTGTTCATCACCCCAACGAAACCCACAATCGTGGCACCATTGGTGGCATTCTGGTTCATGCTCCAATCGACATTGACGTTCTCGTCGAACGGCTCTGCATCGGCCAGATCGCCATTCCACTTGTGGAACATCTGGCGATTGAGCGCGATCCAGTCGGATGGCATCTCGAAATCATCGACAGAGACATACGATGAGATCTTGGCGAGGACCTTGTCCGAACGGTACGGAAAGTACTGGGTATGCAGACGGTTACGCTCTTTCATGTAGGTCTCATCGACAGTATAGAGCGATCCGCGTGACTGATACGGATGTACGTCGCGACGATAATCGCCCCAACGGGCAGCCTCGTCGTAGAGGGCCAGATGAATGACGTTGTAGAGACTGTCCCAAGTGGCTTCGGCTCCCTGCTGTCCCAAGGCACCATCGGCAGACAAGACCTCTTTGGCACGACGCAGATACCGACGCGCGAACTTCTCGTTCTGCAAAAGGTTCTGGAAGATGCCGGTCGGGAACTGATTGCCGTTATTCTTGTTCAGCACATTGTCGTCAACACCCTCGAGCACAAGCTCAGAGTCCCAGCAGAGGAAGCGGTAACCCTCGCTCTCGGGTCCACGACGACGGATGGCATACCAGTTGTGGTGATCCCAGTCGTTGTTGCCACCATACTGGTTGATGAGCATATAGTCGATGAAGGCATCGATGTCGAGCAAGGCTCCACGGAGGGTATCGGCCTCTCCTTCGGCTGTCAAACCCTGCAGACGGTAGTAGCAGGAATCGATCGAGGCATGGGTGGTGAGCGAGATCATCTCGTTCCAGGCCTCCAAGTCACCCTCGGCTGCCTCGTGGTGGTTGCCACCAGACTCTTCGATCTTGACGACATCGATGGAGTCCTTCTTGCCTCCCAGGTGGTCTTTGCCAAACTGGTCATCTACTCGCTCGGCGATGTTGTACATACCCCAATACATACCGTTGAGGAAGAGGTGCACGTAGAGGGCATTGACCGAGGTCCAGCCCATCTCACGCTGTTTGCGTCGTGCCCAGACGTCGCGGGTGTACTGCGCCTTCTCGTGATTGCTGACGGACCAGTGCTGCCAGGCATTGCCGAAGTGACAACGCAACACGAGCTGATTGAACTTGTCGGGCTCACCTTCGCCATAGAGAGGATATTCGAGCGTCTTCTTGCCATACTCCTTCTTGAACACTAAGCGGAATGAGTGCTTAGGATTCTTCTCGGCCAAACGACCATGTCCACCATGCAGACGAAGACCACAATTGGCACTCAAGTCATGGCCCATACCGAAGAGCTCGACGCTTGCCGGACGGGTCCAGCCATGGCCGGTATCGTCACCAACCGGAGGACCGGTGAAGATATAGATACCTCCCTTGACCGAGTCATTGACATGACTGAACAGATTATCCTTATCGGTCACAATGCTCAGGATCGGAAGGGTCTTGAAGCCTTCGCGGATCTTGGGCGCTAACTGGCTGTCGCCTGTCATCTCGGGATCCATGCCATAATCTGCAGGTGCGGTTCCCTTGATCTGACAGAATTTACCCCATTCGGAGGGATAACCCTCGGGGGTATCGGACTGCTTCAGGACATCGTCGAGGAACAGATAGGTGGCTGTGGCAACACTATTGAGCAAGGAGTCACCCTGCACAATAGCTGTTCGAAGCAAGGTATTGCCTGTGATGTGCAAAGGCTCGGTGTAAAGCGGACTCTGTGCATTCGGTTCGCTACCATCGAGTGTGTAGCGAATCTGTGAACCCTCGGGCATCTGGTTTGCTGTATCGGACAAGGTCAAGTAGAACGGTGCCTCATAGAAGCCGTGAGGATGACTGAACACCACCTTCTTGGCCTGCACTGAAGAGGCCAAGAAAGCGGAAAATAGAACGAGAACTGTAAATTTCATCAAGAGGTGGAGTGATTATCGCTTGTAAACAGAATAAACGACTTCGGCATAACGACGACCCAGGATGCGATAACCTTCGGCAGTGAAATGCAACTTGTCAGGACGACCCGGACAGCCCTTCGATGATACTGGATAGGCTGTTGGAATGGTCTCGTGAATGCGGTCGATGATGGCATTGTGATGATAGCAGCAGCCACCATCCTCCTGGGTCATGAGCTCGCCCACGATGAGCGGACAATCTTCGGCACGAAGTCCCAACTCCTTGAGCATGCGCTGATAAACGACCATCACACGGATAGGCCAGGTCTGCTGATTGTTGTCGGTACAGCCCTGGTGCAGAAGAATACCCTTGATGACACCAACCTTCTGAGCACGTTTGGCACACTCCATGAGGCGACGCATTGGCTGGTTGTCGTACTCCTTGCAGAAGTTCTTGAACCAATCTGCCTGACGGGAAATGTAGGCCTCGGTCTTGTCTTCGTCGTAGAGATCGATACTGGCACCACCTACAGCCACATTGATCACACCCACCTTGATGGAATCTGGGAGTTTCTCGACCAAGGTTCGACCAAAATAGTCGGCTGGGGTCAAACCGGTCCAGGCACGACAGAGCGGTGGAACGGCTGCATACCAATTGTACATCTTTCGACCTGTATTCTCCATATCGACAGCTGCCATCATGCGGAAACGGGTATTGATGCCCTGACGGTCCTGTGCCTCGATGCGGGCATTGCCCTCCATGTTCGACTGTCCGAAGCAAAGATAGATATGGAAGTTCGGATCGAAGCCCTCTGGCTGTGGTATCTCGCCAGCGGCCTTCTCGCCGTCACTATAGTTTAATACTTGGTTCTGTTCGTAGAACTTCTCTACGTTCTGTGCTGAGGCAAGGAAAAAGGAAAAAGGAAAAAGGAAAAACATTCCTAAAACCCAAATTACATGTTTCATTTTATTATACTTTAAGTTATTGGTTATGTTTGCATGCGTATCTATATTATTTAGAGCTTCACGCTGACTGCTTTGCCATTATAGTTCACAGTCTTCGTAGTGCCATCGGGCATACGGAGGGTGAAGGAACGGGACTGGAGCATGCCTTCGTATTGGCCCTGTCGCTTGCCAAGGGTGAGGGTACGAGACTTTTCATTCCAAGTGAGGCGGATCGTGGTGTAAGCACCCGATTCGTAGTTCAGGTTGTCGCCCTCGTCCTCATAGAGCGTGAAGGTGGCGTCGGCACCTGGATAGATACGGAGTTCGAGGTTATCCCAAGCCTTCTCGGAGGTGAACTGAACATCTGGTCCGAGAGGAAGAATCGTTCCTGCCTTGATGTAAAGAGGGGAATGAGCAAGAGGGGCATCGGCCTGAAGCGACTGACCTCCCTCGAAGCGCTGATCGGTCCAGAAATCGTACCATGCAGCACCAGCAGGAAGATAAACCTCATATTGACGATTGACGGTCCAATCTGGGGTCAAGTAGCCATTCTTCTTCTCTGGCTTCACGTTATTGTCCCATCCCGTGAGGGCATCGGTATTGACACGCTTCTCTGGAGTGTAGAGCGGATCTACGACTGGGCAAACCAGAACATTGTGACCAAAGAGGTACTCTCGGTTATTATTCCAGGTCTTCGCATCGGATTTGAAGTCCATGAAGAGCGCACGCATGAAGGAGTCATCGTTGCTCGAAACCTGCCATGCCTGACTGTAGATGTAAGGAAGGAAGCGGTAACGCAGACGGATCGCATCGACCAAAGCATCGTAAACAGGTTCACCTGCCTTGCCATAATGATAGATTTCTCGCCACACCTCAGTACCATGGCTTCGCATCATCGGACAGAAGGCGCCGAACTGCATCCAACGAACATACAACTCCTGATATTGTGGATTACGTGTACCGGACTGTGGTCCCTGGGTGTTGTAGGTGTTGGCGAAGAAGCCTCCGATGTCGGTATTGACCTGTGGATTGGCAGTCAATGTATAGTTCAAACAGATCGGTATCTGCTTGCGGAGGCTCTCCCAAGAGGAACCGATATCGCCACTCCAAGTATTGGCTCCATAACGCTGTTGACCCGCGAAGTAACTGCGGGTGAGAATAAATGGACGCTTCTTCTGGGCAGGATCGAGGTTGCTCTCGGCGGCACGCTGATGATCGTAAACTCCTCCTACACACATGAATGGGAAGAGGTTACGTACCGAACGATAACTACCCATAGCACACTTAACGTCGAGATCAGACTCCTTGAAGTCCATGTGATCCGGATCGGTCGAATCCATCCACCAAGCATCGATTCCCATACGATGAAGGTTACTCAAGTATTTCCAATAGATGTCGCGTGCCTCGTCGGAATAACAGTCATAGACGCGTACTCCCGAAGGATACTGCATGCGTGGAGGCCAGAAGCTCAAACCACTTTGTGGCCAAGTCTGATAGTCAAACAAAAGCCCTTTCTCTTTGAGTTCTTTGAAGGCCAAGGTCTGCGGTCCAAAGCTCTGCCAGATTGAGATACTGATGTGGGCGTTGCGCTGATGTACCTCATCGATCATGGCCTGTGCCCGTCCGAAGTCTTCGTTGAGGAAATCCATAGCGTTCCAAGTGTAGTTACTGCCCCAATACTGCCAGTCCTGAATGATGCCATCAAGTGGAATCTGCAGTTCGCGATACTTGCGGACTACGTTCAACAACTCCTCCTGACTCTTGTAGCGTTCGCGGCTCTGATGGAAACCATAGGTCCACAAGGGAAGCATCGGCGACTTACCTGTCAAGTGACGCATCTCGCGAATAACGCCATCGGCATCACCTCCATACATGAAGTAGTAGTCGGACTGCTCTCCTACTTCGCTCACAAGGTCGACAGTACCGACTTTGCCTGCTTCGGTGGTCTGCAAGTGGGTTGGCGAATAATTGTCCCAATAGATACCATAGCCTTGGATGCTCTGGTAGAAGTGGGAGAAGTCTTCGAGATTGGACTGCAACATGCGACGGTTCTCACCTCGTTGGCTCATCTTGCCGTTCTGCAACAGACCAACACCATAGATCTCTTCATCAGCCGCTAACAGGAAACTCTGTTGTACTCTGTAGAGGCCTTTATCAATGCCCTCGCTGATCTGGGTGAACTGGGTTCCTCTCTCTTCGGTCAACTTCTTGCCAGTTGCATCGGCGAAGGTGACAAGGCCATCTTTGACAGCAACCATGAGGCTCTCGGTCTTGTAGATCCTGACACCATTCTCCTCTTTGGTAGTCACTTTGACTTTCTCTGGATTGGCGATAACAACTACGGATCTGTTGGTTACCTCTTTGCCGTTTTCATGCACCACACGTACGGTTCGTGGTGTGTAGAACTGAATACTCTGTGCATTCAATGACAAATTCGATAAGGAGACTATTACCATTGCCCCTATCACTCCAATTAAGTTTTTCTTCATAAGGATATTAATTAGTGTTATTTTATTTCTTGAGCAGCAAGGAGACGAGGGTTTCGCGTGCCTGAGACCAAGAAGTGAAGTCTTTGATGTTAAGGACTGCATCCATGCCCGGAAGTGGCGTGTTGCCAGCGACCAGGTAGAGTGTGGCCGGAGATGATTGACCAGAGGCAATCAGTTGATCAAGAATCAGCTGCGCATGAGCAATCTGTTGCCATGCCTGGAAAGTATAGCCATCGCCCGAGAGTAAACAAATCTGGCGAGACGAAGCATCAACGCCAGCAGGCGCAATGACTGCAGTCTGAACGCCAGCTGCATCGGTGAGGATTCGTACAGGCGTGTACTGGATGGACTGAGCGGCACCCGACTGAAGCGCATAACCAGCTCCTGGGAACTCACAGATGCTACGCTTGAAGCCTGTTTCTGGGGCCAAATACATATTGACTGGATCCATCACCTGGGTGCCATCGACTACAAAATTGTAGAGATAGATGTCTGGCGTAATGTTAGTCAAGGTCACAAACCAGACACCATCGCTGTCTCGCTGCATTGGCTGTGGGACATCAAGGAACTCTGCCTCCAAACGGACATCATGGGCCTGTGGCGCCTTGATACGGAAGGTGACAGAATCGCCTGCGAACTCAGGCGAGATGATTGGACGAGGGAAGAGACGAGCCATAACTCCAGGGGTAAATGGCTGTTCATCGCCCTTGAGTGGAGCGATTGGTTCAATACCGTTCTGCATGACCTTGGCCGAAGCCTCTTTGTTGAAAAGCAGTGGCAGGGTATGCGAGAGGAAATACTTGGCGTTCATCCAGGTGTGGCCGAACTTGCCGGTGGTGAACTCCATACAGTGACGGATGCCCTTCTGATCGAGGAACTCGAGGTAGTCGTGACTGGTCTTGAAGAGGAAGTCGTCGGTACCGATGCCTAACCAGAAGAGGTTGATCTTGGCGTTGGTCTCGGCGGCATTGTCGTAAACCTTAGGCAGCTCGGTCGAAGTGAACGAGCTGTAGGAACAGAGATACGAGAATTTGTCGAGGTTCAACAGACCATTACTCAAAGCCTGGTTACCACCACGAGAGAAACCACCAATGGCACGATGATCAGCATCGTTGATGGTGCGATAATGATTCTCGATGTATGGCATGAGGTCGTTGACCAAATCCTGGCTGAAGACATCGCCAATAAAACGGGTAGCAGGAGCCTGCTGCATCGCCTTCATCGGATTACCATAAGGAAGCACGATAATCATCTCTGCGGCTTTGCCCTGGGCGATGAGGTTGTCGGCAATGGTATTCATACGACCGACCTTGTAATAAACCTCCTCGGTATCAGTAGTACCAGAAATCAAGTAGAAAACCGGATACTGCTTATCGCTCTCAGCATAAGAGGCCGGAGTATAGACCAATGCCGAATTATAGCAACCTATGGCGTTGGAATAGTAGTTGACATATTCAACATTGCCATGAGGAACGTTCTGTACGGCATGTACCAATGGTCCCTCCTTGCCCGGCATGTCAAGAATAGATCCCTTAAATCCCTCATTAGGGAAATAGTTCGGGTTCTTCGGATCCATGATGCTGATGCCATCGACGACAAAATTATAGGGGTACATGTCGGGATCAGCTGGTCCCAACGTGACGCTCCACATTCCGCTCACACTGTCTTTCTGCATGGCATGACGGCCTGCAAACTGCACATCGACCATCACCTCTTTGGCGCCATCGTTCCTATAATTGAAGGTTACACTTCCGTCGGCATTCACTATGGTCGATGCCGGCTCCTCTTTCACCTCCTGCTGGGAGCATGCTACTAAGAGCATACCACCAGCTATGTATAAAAAATCCTTAATCATTTTATCTATCTTAAAATCCTCCCCCCCCTCGGGGGGTCCTCGCAGGCATAAAGAAGATTGATAATCTTCGCCGAGAAGACGAACCTTTAGGTGAGGGGCAAGGAGGGGGTCAATTTAGGAGGAATGTCTTAGTCACCCCACGCCAAGTGGCCTTGATGGTTGCACGACCATCGATGATCTGACCAATCTGGAAGATGACCTCCTTGTTGTCGGATGTAACTTCGATCTTAGAGTCTGGACGTACACGACCATAGACCTGATAGTGGTCGGTCTGGGTGTAACCATTGTAGTCGGTCGAGAGGATGGCCTCCTGTGGAATGGTGAGAACCTGTCCGTCGAGCTTGATGGTGACCTGTGGAACAGCCTCCGGCTTTGGCATGTCGGTATCGCCCTTCGAGAAACTCATACCCAACATGTGGAAGAGACCGAATGGGCGTGAAGTCTGTGCAGGACGTCCGCCCCAACGTGGACGTTCCGGCTCCTTGACCTCCGGACCTTCGACCACAAAATAGATGGCATGCTTGCCTGTCAGACCTTCGACTGCCGGGACCTTAACTGAACCAACAAACTTCTGGCCACGCTGCTTGGCAGGAACATCGATCACGCCAATCTCCTGACCCTTGTGTACTTCGTTGGCATAAGGTCCATCGAGCATGATGTGGATCTTGCAGGCCTCGTCGCTACCTACCTCACCAAAGAGGTTCAGCTGGGTGTTGTCGCCCTTCTGAGCACCGGCAAAGGCCTTACAGCCCTTGGTATCCTTGGCCAGACCGCCGAAACCGAAGTACTTGAAACCGATGATGGCGCCATTCTTCAGACCGGCCAGCTCCATGTTGTTGTTCCAGACGTCACGCTGGTCCTGTGGAGCGTTGAACTCGGTAATATAGGCTGCAATACCGGCTGAATAGTATCTGTAGGGATTGAGACCGAAAATCTGGAAACCTTCGGAGGTAACCTCAGCTCCGGTGTAGTGATCGCCATTGCTGGCCTTGGCTGTCCACTCTTTGTTTGGTGCATATTCATCGTAGCCCGTGATGCGCACCTGACCACCCTTGGCAACGGACTTTTTGTCCCACTCAATCTTGACCGGCGCTACCATGGCCTGACGGGCATTGCCGAACGAACGTGGTGGACGATGATAGAAGACGTACCACTGTCCGTTGATCTCCTGAAGCGAACCATGGGTGTTATGCGCATAGTTGGTGGTTGCCAGCTTGTCGCCATTCTCAGAGAGTACAACTCCTCGGCTATCGACCAGGACACCACCCGAACGCCAAGGTCCCAACGGAGAATCACCATAGGCATAGCGCAAGGCAGAATTGGTGGAACCCAAGCCGTAGTCTGGACCAGAATAGCCGGAGAAGACCATCACATACTTGTTACCTACCTGACGGATTGAGGATGCCTCGAAGAAGTTGAACTCGCCAGGATTCTGACCCTTGTAAAGAGCTGGATACTCTGTGCCCTTCGGATCACGCACTTCGCCATAACGGGAAGAGGCAGGAATGAAGTAGTCGTGGATCTGAGTGCCTGGACGAACGGAGTACATGGTCTCTGGATCGAGCTCACAGGCAGTAGAATGCTGGAAACCGTAGAAGACATAGGCACGGAAGCCTCGCTTGTAGTCTGGATCTTTCTTGTTAGTGATTGGCTCAACAAAGACCGATGGATCGAAGTCGATCATGGATCCCGGCAGACACTGACGCTGGTCTTCGGTCAGGTTGATTGGGGTGAATGGACCGTTCGGACGATCACCTTTGGCTACCATCGGGATACGACGCCAGCCACGGGAATGTGGATAGAGATAATAGACCTTCTTGCCGGTCTCTTTGTCGATTACTTCGACCAGATCTGGTGCAAACATGGTATCCCACTTGCCATCGACGTAGTGGGTGAAGATGGCTCCTTCGTCACGCCAATCGGCCAAGTCTTCGACCGGAGCAGACCACATGTGGATGTCTGGTCCACAGTAGGCTGTATTCTTGACGTCGTGCGAACCGATGATATAGGCACGATACTTGCCTGGCTGGTCTGGATCTTCGAATACACGTGGCTCACCATCTGGCAGGTGCTCCCACAAGGGCAAATAAGGATTCTGGGCATTGGCCGAAGTTGCGGCACCACCCAACATCAGGGTCAAGGACAATGCCTTGAGTGTCTTTTCAAATGCTTTCATTGTATTTTTGTTTACAGTTATTTGTCAAATTGATACCAGTCGGCATCGAAGAGCTCTTCATCGCCTCCACGGAAGAGAATATAAACATCGTGAATGCCTGTGGCTGGAGCGGTCAGAAGTGCGGAAATGTTACCATTGCAATCAATAGGAAGTGCTACAATCGGTTTGCCGCCCAAACTGTTCAGATAGAACTCTACACGACCGGCATGCTTGAAGTTCTGGATGGCCATGGTCAACTGACGTGGAGTGGTCTCGCCGAAGTCGACACTGCGGACCTTGATCCAGTCGCCATTGTGAATCTGAGTAACACGATGCTCTTTGCCGGCCAGACGATCCACCTTCACACCCCAGCTCTGGGCCATGGTCTCGGCCTCGACTCGTTGGTAAGGATTGAGCGTACCAACGGGCTTGACTCCCTCCTGGGTGAATGGGATGAAAGGAATGGTGCCATCGGCATTGAACTTGAATTCCTCGACTGCGGCCGAACGATGGAAACCACCACCATTGGGCAGAGCACCATTGTGGTAGAACATATATTCGTGACCCTTGAACGAGATGTGTCCGCCATGGATGGTGAAACTGTTCTGCGCCTCGTCCATGATGCGGCCCCGGAAGGTCCATGGTCCATGGATGGTTGGAGCGGTCGAATAGCCCATGTACTCCGGCACACCACCGGCTGGATAGGTGCAATAGTAGGTATTGCCATGCTTGGAGATCCATGGTCCCTCTTCGTACTGGGTCATGGCGCGTTTCTTGCCGATGCTCCAATCCATCTTCTCCTGCAATTCGCCGAAGCTGGCAGGATCGGTATAGCCAGGTACCTGCTTATAACCCTCCTTGAACGAGATCATGTCGTCGTTCAACTCGCCATACCAGAAGCCTTTGTTGCCCCAGAAGAGGTAGGCTTTGCCATCGTCGTCGATGAATACGGTCGGATCGATGAAACCGAAACCCAGAGCCAATGGTTTGCCAAGGGCATCCTTGTAGGGACCCTGCGGATCGTCGGCCACAGCTACACAAAGGGCATCTTTGCCATCGGCGGTATTACAACAGAGATACCAGTACCACTTGCCATTGCGCTCGACGGCCTGCTGTGCCCATGCCCTATCGCCCTGTGCGGCCCAGGCAAAGGTCTCGGTGCTGACAGGAGCTCCCAGGTAGGTCCAGTTGACCATGTCTTCGCTACTGAACACTAGCCAGTCCTTCATCTTGAAGTAGGTGGCATCGTCTTCGTCGTGATCCACGAACAGATAGACCTTGTCACCATGCACATAAGGTGCCGGATCGGGCGTGTAGAGCGTGCTGATAATCGGATTCTGTGCACTGGCCAGAACGGGTAATAATGCGGATAAGATTAATGTTTTTTTCATCTGCAAAACGTTTTTCATTAGGATGTGTTTGTTTTTCGGGAGCAAAGATACTCATTAATAATAATAAATACAAGAGACGCTTTGTGAAGAGTATGGGTTTGTATCAAATAGAGGTTGTTTGTGTTACAAAATCGAAAGTGAATTTTTTGACACATCCATCATTTTCGAAATTTCAGCCAAAATATTTGGCCATTTGTCCGAAATTTGCTATCTTTGCGCCAGTAAACTCGCGTTGCTCGTACGAAAACGAAAACGATAACGAAAACGAAAACATATATATATGGCAAAGAAAAAATTCATCGTCAACCTCTTCAATGATATCGCTCCCAGTTACGACAAACTGAACCATATCCTTTCGCTGAACATCGACAAAAGCTGGCGCAAACGTGCCGTAAAACGTATCGTCAGCCAGCACCCTCAGGAGGTGCTCGACATTGCTTGCGGTACGGGCGATTTCGCCATCGCTATCGCTCAGGCTGGTGTGCCTAAGGTGACGGGCGTGGATATCTCGGAGGGTATGCTCGAAATCGGACGAAAGAAGGCGGCTGCCGCTGGACTGAACATCGAAATGCATATCGACGATTGCGAGTGCCTCTCGATGCCGGATAATTCGATCGATGCTATCAGTGTGGCTTTCGGTGTACGAAACTTCGAACACCTGCAGATCGGCCTGAACGAAATGTATCGCGTGATCCGTCCTCAGGGCCAACTCTGCATCCTGGAGCTCTCGGTTCCACAGAACCCGATCCTCTTGTGGTGCTATAAACTCTATTTCCTCCATTTCCTGCCTTTCATCGGTGGATTGGTTTCGGGCAATAAGGGAGCCTACAAGTACCTCCCTATCTCGGTGCTGAACTTTCCGAAGCCAGATGCCTTCTGCGAAATGATCCGTACGGCAGGCTTCCAGCAGGTGGAGGCGAAATCCTTCACTCTCGGCCTCTGCAGGATGTATATCGGTGTGAAGAGTTGAAAGCTGAGAGATTAAGGATTAAGTATGAAGGATTAAATGATTAAAGCTTAGAGCTGAGAGATTTTGAGCCAAGGGGGCAGTTGTTAATTGTTAATTGTTAATTGTTAATTGTTAATTGAAAATAGTTAATTGAACCCTTGTTAATTGTTAAATATTAATTAGATAGATATGTCACGTACTTTAACTGATTGGATCATTGCAAGTCGTCCGTGGTCGTTCACTGCATCACTGATTCCGGTCATCGCCATTTCGGCTTATTTCTTCTACGCCAACGAGGGCGAGGGAGATTGGATCAACGCATTTCTGGCATTGCCGATGCTGACCTGCATGCAGGCTGCCGGTAACCTGATCGGTGATTATTTTGACCACAAGAAGGGAGTGGACCTCCCAGGTAGCCTGAATGGCGTTCGCCACATTCAGAGCGGTAAGTTTACCCCAACCGAAATCTTCTGGTATGGCATCTCGGCATTGGCCGTGGCTGCCGTTCTGGGTCTGATTATCCTGTGGCGTAGCGATTGGAGCTACATCTGGCTGGGTGCTGTCGGTCTGGCTATGACGGGCTTCTACCCTTGGTTGAAATATCATGCCATGGGCGATCTGGATGTCCTTTTCGGCTATGCACTCCTGCCGGCATTGGGCATCAGTTGCGTGGTGACGGGCGAATACCATTGGGAGGCTCTGCTCCTCTCCTTGCCTTTCGGTACATTGACCGTTGCTATTCTGCACGCTAACAATACACGCGATATCCTGAATGACAGCCGTTCGGGTATCCAGACAATGTGTATCTCGTTGGGCGGACGTGTTTCGCAATGGGTCTATCTGGTGGAGATTCTCCTGGCCTACGTGCTGGTGGTCGTATATGTGATTCTGGGTATGTTCCCTCTCTATGCACTACTTACCTTCATCACACTTCCATTGGCCATTCGCAACATCCGAACCATGATGAAGGCAGAGCCTTTGGCCGAAGCTCCTATCGGTAGTCTCGATCAGCAGACGGCTCAGAACCAGCTGCTCTTCGGACTGATTCTCACTATTGCATTTATCGTATCGGCATTCGTATGAAACAGACTGTTCTGGGCATCGTTGTTGCCACCCTCCTCTGGTTTGTGATGTTCTCGCCCTGGACGGCCTCGCATGTGAACTTCTGGTACACGATGACGGCTTCGGGCGTGATTCTGAGTGCCATTGCCCTCTACTTCGGAGAGAAACATGAGAAGTTCGCTCCCAACATGGGCTGGCAGATCCTGGCAGGCATCGCTCTGGCGGTGGTCCTGTGGGGTGTCTTCTGGCTGGGAGACAAGGTATCACAATGGATGTTCGACTTTGCCCGTCCGGGTGTGGATAAGATCTATGGTATGAAGGGCGATATGTCGGGTATGGTGATTGCTGCCCTCCTGCTCTTCGTGATTGGTCCGGCAGAGGAGATCTTCTGGCGTGGATTCGTTCAGCGTCGTCTGGCTGGCAAATATGGTCCCTGGGTGGGATTCTTCCTGGCTACGGACTGCTATACGTTCGTCCACATCTGGTCATTCAACTTCATGCTGATCGTTGCCGCTGCTGCCTGTGGCGTCTGCTGGGGCTTCCTGTATCGCCTACAGCCTCGCATGTTACCAGCGCTCATCATCTCCCACTCTCTGTGGGATGCTGCTGCTTTCGTGGTTTTCCCATTCTGATTATAAAAGAGAATAGCTTCTCAGTTGACACAAATATAATTTATATTAGTTTCCAATAAAAAAGCAGACCTCATCACGAGATCTGCTTTTTAGTATATACAATTGTTTTTATAGTCGATTTAAGGTGTAAAATATTATATGCCCAAATAAAATTTATTTTCTTTTTTGCGATGCAAAGGTACGACATATTTTCGACTCATACAAGTGTTTACTCAATTATTTTCAGTAATTAAGTAGTTTTACGTAGTCCTCGCACCTTTCTACACCCGATATTTTACGATTTGTGCACAATCAAACCCTTCGATTCTGCAAAACGGAGCAGTTCGACCGAGGTGCTGATACCTAACTTGCGATAGATATGTGCCTTGTGTGTCTCGACGGTTCGGACCGAAATATCGAGCTGATCGGCAATCTCCTTGCTCATCAGTCCACGGCTGAAGAGCTGGATGATCTGAATCTCGCGCTTGGTGAGTTCAATGTCAGGCTTCTCGCCTAAGGCACTGATGTGATCGGCCACCTCGAGAATCTGCTGACGGGCACTCTCGGCCTGCAACTTCTCTTCGTTGGCAATGCGAAGCAACTCGTCCTTGGCAATACTGGCTTCGCGCAGGAACTTATTGTTACGACGTTGCTCGCGCAAGAGACGGATCAACAGGATGGCGACAATGGCCAGCACGATCAGCACACCGATACCAATGGCATTCCAGAGCCGGTGACGGCTCAACTGCTCCTGCTGAATCTCTAACTGGTGCTGGGTCTCGGCCTTCTGGTACTTGACATTGAAGGACTGCAACTGTTCGGCCAACTTTTCGTTGTACATCTCGTCGTTGAGCGAGGCATAACGCTCCAGGTAGTTCATAGCCTCCATCGGACGGGTAGCACGCAAATCCTGGAAAAGCAGATAACAGTTCTTCGATTCCAGCATCTTATTGCCCGACTGCTTGCAGATCTCCATGCTCTGTTCAAGATAGTTCACTGCATCGTTCAGGGCACCACGACGGGTCGCAATGCGTGCCAACTGTCCCAGGACAATACTGAGGGAGTTCTTGTTGGTGGTTGCCTCCAACGACTCTTTGGCTTCGATCAACAGGGTATAGGCCTCGTCTTCTCTCTTCATCTCCATCAAGACGGCAGCTATCTGCGACTTGCGGACTCCGATTTTTTCTGGCACAGGCTCGACTCTCAGTGCCTCCTGGCCATAGTTCAAGGCCTCTTCCAACTTATTCAGTTTCAGGAAGACTTCGGAAGCGATTCCATAACGGATCGACAATGCACGGGGATTGTCCAGAGAGCGTTCCACCTCGATCGCCTCAACGATATATTTGGCAGCAGCCTCTGGCTGGCCTGCAATCAGACACATACCGGCGATATTGTTCAGCGAGGTACTGATGTTAGGGGCAAAATTACTCTCGCGACTTTGCTGCAATGAAATCTCGGCATATTTGATCGAATTGACGAAATCGCCCAATCGGAGATAGACGACTGCAGCCAACGAAACGATATCCTCGTACAGATAGACACTGTCACGCAGATGGTCAAATGCCAGAC
This sequence comes from Bacteroidales bacterium, assembly GCA_045627865.1. Taxonomy (GTDB): domain Bacteria; phylum Bacteroidota; class Bacteroidia; order Bacteroidales; family UBA3663; genus Liminaster. The sequence goes on along the minus strand of JAZQOK010000034.1, from coordinate 61,619 downwards.
ACTGGGTGACAAAGGGCAATGCCTCTTCGTAATTGCCGATGTCATTGTAGTAATTGGCCATTACATCCTGCATCATGGCATCCAGGAAGGGGATGTTGGTCTTGCTACTACAATGGTAGGCTGTATCGTACAACTCACGAGTGGCCTCGAAGATCTGATTGGCGAAATCAATCTTCTCTTTGTTGGAGGCTTTCTGATATTGGAAATAGAGCGCAGCAATCGTGTCGGTGGACTCGTCGGCCTTCGATGGAACGACTACGGCCAACAACATAAACAGTACGCCTATGAGCTTCAAACAGTAATTATTCATAGCGGAATTCTCCCGATTTTATCTGGACAAGTGATTTATTAAACTTTATTGGGCGGTGCAAAGTTAAGCATTTCTATCGAAATGACCAAACTTCGAACCCAATAATTTACTATTATGATGAAAAAAGAACATCGACTGTGTTGGGTGACATAAAAATAATTTGTGTTTAATTCGTGTGTAATTTATAGTAGTTCATGTTTAAGAAATATAATATCGTAAATGGTTCATATAAATTCCAGTTCACATAAAAAAAACATCCGGCACTCTTCACAGAGCACCGGACCAACCACTAATACTACTAACTAAAATTGACGACCTTTTTTAATTAACTTCCAAATCACTATATACATGAAAAAATATTGGGCGAATTTAAGAAAAGCTGTCATCCGATTCATCAAGTTATTGAACTCTGTCTCATCGTTTGACGGTGCAAAGGTACGATCTTTTTCTGATTACTTCGTTATCAATTCGTCCAAAACTTTTTCATTTACATCTTTCGATAAAAAAGGAAGAAATTCCACCTTCTTTTTCCTCACTGATTTACGAATCGTAAACTAAAAAGGATCAATATTCTACTTTATCAGCCTTCAATCTCCACTCGCGGAAGGCAACCTGTGCCTCGTGACGCATCATGCAAATGGATGGAATAGAACGGCTGTCGGCAGTACGATCAATCTCGTCGTAGATGAACTGATCGTCGAAATCAATACCCTTGGCATCGATGGCGGTATTGCCATAGTAAATCTTCTGAATACCACTCCAATAGATAGCACTCAGACACATCGGACAAGGTTCGCACGAGGTGTAGATAACGCACCCATCGAGTTTGAAGGTGCCTAACTTCTGACAGGCATTGCGGATGCACGAAACCTCGGCATGAGCCGTCGGATCATTGTTGGCGGTTACACGATTCACACCCACAGCGACCAGTTCGCCATCCTTGACGATGACGGCACCAAATGGACCACCCCCATTGCGGACGTTCTCGACCGAAGCGTCGATAGCCATCTGCATGAACTTCTCGTCGTCAGGGGTAATCTCGTTGCTCTTGACGATGGCAAGACTCTCGAGACGCAGATCCGGAAACTCGGCCAGCAGACGTTTGCGGCCCTCGAGGAACTCCTTCTCGATCAGATAGGCGGCACCAACGATCTGCGCGCCGGACTGACGGCAGAGATCCAGAACACCGAAGGTGGTGTTGCCATTGGCAAGGAAGTCGTCGACATAGAGCAATCGGTCGTTGGCGGTAAGATAGGCCTGATCGATGACCAGATCGTAGTTCTTGGCCTTGGTGGCCGAATGAACCGAGGTGGAATAGCAACGGTCCATGGTGCTCGGTTTGGCCTTCTTGACGAAAACCATCGGAACTCCCAAGGCCAGAGCAGCCGCCATGGCTGGAGCGATACCACTGGCCTCGACGGTAATGACTTTGGTGATCACGGACTTCTGGTCTGCATACAGACGCGCAATCTCCTGTCCGGTCCGCTGCATGAGCATCGGATCGACCTGATGATTGATGAAGTGATCTACTTTAAGAATGCCGCCCGGAAGGAACAATCCCTCCCGAGCGACTCTATCTTCTAATTCTTTCATAAAAAAAGAAGTTTATTTTGGATCTCTTTCTGAAGGACGGATCTTACGGAGACTATCGTCGGCACAAGACTTGGACTGCTTGGTCTTTCCGAGACGACGACGAACGGCTTTCTGCTGTCGGCCATCACCACTGAAGTCACCCTCAGTATCTATCAGGAAGGAATCAAGCACGTCCATACGGTTGAGTGCATTGAGCATGAGGATGATGGTTTCGAGCGAAGTATTATGGCCCGTTTCGGTCTGACTGATAGTGAACAACGACAAGCCTGTACGCTCAACCATGGTGGTCTGCTTCATGTTCTGTGCAAGACGAAGTTCCTTCATTCTGGCACCAATAGTTTTCAAAACATCTTTTAATTCCATAGTAAAAAAGATTATATTAGTATATTTTATGTTTCTAACGGTTGGACACCCCGAGTACAATCATCGGTTGATGATCTGATGTCCCATGCGGGTCAATTCTGTATAGATATCGACACAGGCAACAGCATCGAAGGCTGCATAGGCCAGCTGCTTGTCGGTCAGACTTGGAGCCTCCCAGTTGGTGAGCCGCTGACGTTTCGAGATTCGTTTGCCGAACAGCAAGGCGTAGATCTTGGCAAGGCTCATCTCTTCGATGCCATACCCCTTGACCAGATGCTGGAGTTCAATGAATCCGCGTGGAGCGAGCGTGTCATCCCACTTGCGGAGGTTCTGGAAGTCATCGTGGGTAGAGAGACCCACCTTGATGACGGTATTGTCTTCGAGCAGCTGCTTCAAACAGGCAGGAATGCCCTTCATCAGGTTCAGGCGGAAAAGATAGCCGGTCTTGCCAGCCGACAGCTGAACGAGACAGACCTTGTAGGTCACTCCCTTGACGAACGCCGGACGTGTCTCGGTGTCGAACCCGACAATACAATGTGATTCGCGTATGGCAGCAATGGCAGCTTCTGCCTGGGTCTCATCGTTGGCCACAAAGATGTTGCCTGTGTGACCCACAAGAGGAAGCTGATTGAATGCCTCTTTATCGATTTTGCTTGGTATCATAGTATAGGTATTGTTCCACTTTTTTATCGACCCAACCAGCGAGGCTCTCTCCTTGAGCCAACCGCTGACGAATCTCGGTTGATGATAAGTTAAATTGTGGTGCGTCAGCCACTCTTACGGTAGGATAGGTTTCGGCCGGAATCGCCGGTAAGGGATATCCCGGTCGCGGATAGACAATCAGATGGTAGTCAGCCAGGATCTTCTCCCAGTCTTTCCACTTCTGGAAGATCAGCCAGTTGTCGGCTCCGATCACCAGATGGAACTCATGCTCGGGATACTGCTGCTGCAGGGCCTGCAAGGTGTTGATGGTATAATTCGGTACCGGCAACGAGTCTTCGATATTACAGATCTGCAGGCCGTCATGCCCCTCGATGGCGAGTTCAAGCATCTCCTGTCGGGACTGATTGCTCATCATCTCTCCTGCCGCCTTCAAGGGATTCAGAGGGGAACGAATCAGCCAGAGCTGATCGACAAAGCCCTCCTGCACCAGATAATCGGCCAAGGCAATGTGACCCAGATGTACCGGATTAAAGCTTCCCGAATAGATTCCGATCTTCACAACCAACTACCAGTTATCTATTGTCAATCCTTGAGGAATTCATTCATCAATCGGAGCACTTCGGCCTTGGCCTGATCCAGATCGTCGTTGACAACCACCTTGTCGAACTGCGGAGCGAAGGTCAACTCGTAGGCGGCTTTGTCCAAACGGGTCTGAATCACCTCTTCGGTATCGGTACCACGACCATGCAGACGACGTGAGAGCTCTTCGATTGAAGGCGGTTGAACGAAGATGCTCATGGCGCGATCGCCATAGAACTTCTTGATGTTGACACCTCCTTTGACATCGACATCGAACAAGACCACCTTGCCTTCGTTGCTCAATCGCTCAACCTCGCTCTTCAAGGTTCCATAGAACTTATCGGTATAGACCTCTTCGTACTCCAGGAACTCATCGTTGGCGATACGCTGGCGAAACTCCTCGGGCGAGAGGAAGTAATACTCGACACCATGTTTTTCGGTACCACGTGGGGCACGGCTTGTACATGATATACTGAACGCCAGATCGGGATTCTGCGTCATCAGATACTGCACCAATGTCGATTTTCCGCTACCACTGGGTGCAGAGAAAATCATCAATTTCTTCGACATATGATTGGGGTCTTTAAAGTACGTTCAAAACCTGCTCCTTGATCTGCTCGAGCTCGTCCTTCATTTTTACGACAATACGTTGCATTTCAGCCTGATTGGACTTGCTGCCAAGAGTATTGATCTCGCGGCCCATCTCCTGCGCAATGAAGCCCAGTTTCTTGCCGGTTCCACCAGCATCCATCTCGGCATCCATAGTCTCCATGAAGTAGTTGAGATGGTTGGTCAGACGATGCTTCTCTTCGTTGATGTCGAGCTTCTCAATATAATAGATCATCTCCTGCTCGAGACGGTTCTTATCGTACTCAACAGGCAACTGCTGCAACTTGTCGAGGATGTTCTGACGGATCTTCTCGGTACGGTCTTTCTCGTAAGGCTCAACACTGGACAGAAGGGCACGGATGTTGGCAATCTTCTCGGAAAATACACGGTAGAGGGATTGACCCTCCTGAGTACGGAAGGCAACAAACTGATCGATTGCCTGCGCTACGATCTTCGAAACGGCATCCAACTCATCTTCGCCAATCTCGTTGCTGGCCACACTGACAGCATCGGGCATACGGACTACGGTCTGCAGCAGAATGGCGGCACTCTGTGCCTGATTATCCAACTGAACCAGGCCCATCTCCTTGCGGATGGCCTCCAACTGTGCATAATAAGACTTGACGACCTCGGCATTGATGCGTGGAGCCTCGTTGGCAGCTTCGGTCTCGACCGACAAAACGAAATCAACTTTTCCGCGCTGGAGAGCCTTCTGGATCATGGAACGGAATTCCATCTCTCTTTCTCGATATTGAGGAGCGGTTTTCATTCCCAAGTCCAGCTGCTTGGAGTTGAGGGATCTGATTTCAGCAGTAACTTTCTTGTTGTTGACAACGGCACTAGCTTTGCCGTATCCTGTCATGGATTGTATCATTAATGGGCTACTTTTTTAATTTTTATGGCGCAAAGATAATATATTTTTTTCAAAGTTGTATCATAAAGTTGTTATTTTTTCAAAGTTTATTATTTTTTTCATAAAAATAGCACTACTTTCTTGGAAATTCAGCGAAAAAGCAGTATCTTTGCACGCATTATTTAAAATACGCGCACACATATATAATATGAATATATTACTTATCGAGACTTCGGCCAAGGCTTGCAGCGTTGCGCTGAGTCAGGACTTTAATATCGAATTCAAACGGGAGACGACCGAGGGTCCCAACCATGCTTCGGCTTTGGGACAGTTCGTCGAAGATGCCCTCAAGTATGCTCGCGAGAACGGCATGATGCCGGATGCAGTGGCCGTGAGTGCCGGACCTGGCAGCTATACCGGTCTCCGTATCGGCGTGAGCGAGGCGAAAGGTGTCGCCTTTGGTCTGAATATCCCTCTGATCGGTATCCCTACCCTCGAGGCTCTCTGCTGTCATGTGATGTTCTGCCCAATCCTGGAGGAGGGCATGCCGGAGGGCGGCTACTACTGCCCGATGATCGATGCCCGTCGCATGGAGGTCTATACGGCCCTCTACGATGCAGCCCTTCAGGAGGTCCGTCCGGTAAAGGCCGAAATCATCGACGAGAACTTCCTGCACGAGGAACTGGAACAGCATCCAATCTACTTCTTCGGCGATGGTGCCGACAAGTGCCAGGAGGTCATCAAGCACCCGAATGCTCACTTCATTCCGAATGTTCGCGTCATGGCCAAGGATATGATGGCGCTGGCAATCAAGCGTTTCAATCAGGGCAAGTTCGACGATACCGCCTATTTCGTTCCTTTCTACCTGAAGGATTTCGTCGCTTCGTTGCCAAAGAATCCATTCAAGGAATAATCCTTTAACCTCTTAAACCTTTAAGCTGTTAATCCGTTATATGCAAGAATACAACACCCAACTTGCCGCCATCAAGTTACCAGAGTATGGCCGTCATGTACAGATGCTGGTCAACTATTGCAAGACGATCGCAGACCGCGAACGTCGCAACGCCTGCGCCAGAACCATCGTCAACATCATGGCCGACATCTACCCGGAACAGTCGGAGGTCTCTGGTCGTAAGAATATCCTTTGGGACCATCTGGCAGTCATCTCGAACTTCGAACTTGACATCGACTATCCTTGCGAGGTCATGAAACCGGAGGAGCTGGAGTCGAAGCCAGAACCGCTCACCAACACCCAGACCCGCATCAACAACCGTATCTACGGCAAACGCATGGAGGAACTGGTGGCTTTCGCCCGTACCATCGAGGATCAGGCTGAGCGTATCCGTCTGTTCGAACTGATCGCCAACCAGATGAAGCGCAACTTCCACGACACCTACAAGAATGCGTCGGAGGATGACAACAAGATCGTGCAGGATCTGATCTACTTTGCCGGAGAACAGTTCCGCGACGAAATCATGCAGGTTTACATGCACGACGTGAAGACCCTGCAGAAGAACGACCAGTACGATCCGTCGAAACTGGTTGAGACCAAAAAGAAGAAAAAGAAGAAAAAATAAGACAACAATACAAAGATAAGATTTATATGGAAACTTCAGAAGCTGCAATTGTAGAGAAGAAGGCCTCGAACTTTGTCGAGGAATTTATTGAAGAAGACATTGCTGCCGGTAAGGTAGCTGGTTCACCAACCAAAATGGTTCACACCCGTTTTCCACCTGAACCAAACGGATATCTGCACATCGGCCATGCCAAGGCTATCTGCATGGACTTCGGTGCTGCTGCTAAATACGGTGGCGTTTGTAACCTCCGTCTCGATGATACCAATCCTTCGCGCGAGGACACCGAATATGTCGATGCCATCATGGAGGATATCCACTGGTTGGGCTTCGATTGGGGCAACAACCTTTTCTATGCTTCAGATTACTTCCAGGAGCTCTGGGATCTGGCTGAATATATGATCAAGAAGGGTCTGGCCTATGTAGAGGAGCAGACCAGCGAGCAGATTGCTCAGCAGAAGGGTACTCCTACCCAGCCGGGCGTGGAGAGTCCATTCCGTAACCGTCCTGCCGAGGAGTCTCTGGACCTCTTCCGCCGCATGAACAAGGGCGAGTTCGAAGAGGGCACCCTCACCCTGCGCGCCAAGATCGATATGGCCAATCCAAACATGCACTTCCGTGATCCAATCATGTACCGTATCATCAAGTACCCACACCACCGTACCGGTACCAAGTGGCAGGCTTACCCAATGTACGACTTCGCTCACGGCCAGTCGGACTTCCTCGAGGGTATCACACACTCGATCTGTACCCTGGAGTTCGAGGTACACCGTCCACTGTACGAGTACTTCGCCAAGATCATGGCCGAGTACAAGGGCACTACCTATACCCCACGCCAGATTGAGTTCAACCGCCTGAACCTCACCCACACCGTGATGTCAAAGCGCTACCTGCGTGATATGGTTGAAAACGGCATCGTTCGCGGCTGGGATGACCCACGTATGCCAACCCTTTGCGGTCTGCGTCGTCGTGGCTACACTCCTGCTGCTATCCGCGACTTCATCACAACCATCGGCTATACCAAGTTCATGGCTCTGAACAACATCGTACTGCTTGAGAATGCTGTACGTAACGACCTGAACAAGAATGCCACCCGTATCATGGGCGTCATCAACCCAGTGAAGCTCACAATCACCAACTGGCCTGCCGGCAAGGTGGAGATGTGCGAGATGGACAACAACCCAGAACAGGAGGGCGCTGGTACACACCAGATGCCATTCTCGGGCGAACTCTACATCGAACGTGAGGACTTCCAGGAGGTAGCAGAGAAGAAATTCTTCCGTCTGACCATCGACAAGGAGGTTCGTCTGAAGTCTGCTTACATCATCAAGTGCAACGGCATCGAGAAGGATGCAGAGGGCAACATTACCAACATCCTCTGTACCTACGATCCTGAGTCTAAGTCGGGTATGCCAGGTGCTGACCGCAAGGTGAAGGGTACCCTCCACTGGGTATCGGCTCAGCATGCAGTCAAGGCCGAGGTTCGTCTCTACAATGACCTCTTCCTCGACGAGGAGGCTACCACCGAGAGCGAACGTAACCCACAGAGCGAGGTAGTTGTGGACAATGCCTATATCGAGCCATTCGTCAAGGAGATGAACGAGGCAGGTACCAAGTTCCAGTTCCAGCGTCTGGGCTACTTCTGCATCGACAAGGATACCACTGCCGATAAGCTTGTATTTAACCGTACTGTCTCGCTCAAGGAGAGCAAATAATCCAAACTTTCTGAATTGTGAAAAAGAAATCACCGGCATTCTATCGATTTTGCCAGGACATGGCAAGTGATCACCTTTCGTACTACGATCCCCATGAGATCGAAGCTGCAGTATTTGATCTGCTTGACATGAACATGATGGAGGATGCAGAATACCTCGCAGAACAAGGTTACCGTCAACACCCCAATGACGAATCGGTCGAAAAGCTGGTGATTTGGATCTATCTGCATAACCACAAGGTCGAAAGGGCCGAGAAGATGTTCGAGAAATACCGCAACGAGGAATCAGTCTGGTCTATCCGTCTGAAATTCTCGTTGATGGTGATCACGGGACATCCTCTTAAGGCACTTGAATACTTTATCGAATATCTCTACAACGGCAAGATTGTCCCAATGGATTGGGTAAATTCGGTCGAAGAGATGTTCGGAGCCTTGTCGGTCGAAGTGCTGGAACCTTTCCTCGTCAAAGCGGCTGATTTCATCGAGAAAGATGCGGAATCACTGGGACACATCGGTAGCATGCTGATCGATGCCCGTTGCTTCGAACCGGCTGCCAAAGTGATCGAAAAGTCGCTGGATATCGATGCCTACGACATCTATTCCTGGCAGGATCTGGCCCGTTGCTATATGCTGCTCCAGAACCTCACAAAAGGCATGGAGGCCTGCGAGTACGGTTTGGCCATCGACGAGAAGAACCCATTGCTGGGATTCATCAAGGGCTACATCCACTACCAGAACATGGAATACAAGGAGTGTATCCCCTATCTGGACAACGCCCGCAAATTTGCTGAGGGACGTATGGAGGCCCGCAATCTGAACATGTCGGAGGAGGAGGTCCAGAACCAGATCACCGTGACCTACGAGATGCTGGGCTTTGCCTACGTGAATCTCGACAAGTGCGAGGAGGCTAGAGAGTGTTTCGAAATCCTCGCCGAACGATTGCCGAACCAGACCACCCCATGGCTCCAATTGGCCAACATTTCGCTCTATCAGGGCGATCTGAACAAGGCTAACGAGCAGATCGAACGAGCCATCCAACTCGATCCAAAGGATGAAGCGGCCCTGTCGTTGCAGATTTCGGTCCTGACCTCGATGCATCGATTCCAGGATGCCCTTGCTGCCCTGAAGGTGATCATTCGCATGCGACCGAAGAACAAGAGCTATCTAGTGGCTTATGCCGAACTGCTGCTGCACACAGGCCAGAAGAAGGAGGCAGATAAGGTCTACCGCAAACTGCTCAAGCTGGATGTGAAGGATAAGACTTTCCATCAGATCATCCTGGCCTATTTCCAGAGCATCGGTGACGATGATGCGGTCCGTCAACTCACCCAAGAATAAAAGATTACAATTTCGAACATGGAAGAATTATATTTGTGGATTGAAGCCAATATGGGCTATGGCGTCATTACTTTCTTTATGGCGGTCGAGAGCTCCTTCATTCCTTTCCCCTCCGAAATCATCATCATTCCTGCAGCCTATATCGCTGCAACGAATGGTTCGCTGAGCATGCCTCTTATCATCCTTTATGGTACTTTGGGTGCTATTCTGGGCGCATTGGTGAACTACGGACTGGCCTTCTGGCTGGGACGTCCAATCATCCATAAGTTTGCAGATACGAAACTGAGTCACATGCTGCTGATTGACCGTCCAGGCGTCGAGAAGGCGGAGAATTACTTTGCGGAACATGGTGCCGTGGGTACTTTCGTCGGCCGACTGATTCCTGCCATCCGTCAGCTGATCTCCATTCCTGCAGGTCTGGCCAAGATGAGCCTCGTGAAGTTCCTGCTCTTCACCTTCCTGGGTGCAGGCATCTGGAACACGATCCTGGCAGTGCTGGGCTACACCCTCGGACAGACCATCGGCAAGGATATCCTCATCGCCAAGGTGCAGGAATATAGCGGCTACGTGAAACTGGGCATTGCTGCCGTCGTAGCCGTTGGATTCATCTATTATATTTATTTAGTGGTTAAAGCGAATCGCGAAACCGCCAACCGAAAGAAATGACATTCAAACTTCAAGCAACCGATACAAACTCATGGGCTCGCGCTGGCGAAATCCAGACGGACCATGGTACGATCCAAACCCCGATCTTCATGCCTGTTGGCACTGTCGGATCGGTCAAGTGCCTGCATTTCAGTGAACTCCGCGAGGAGGTCAAGGCACAAATCATTTTAGGAAATACCTACCACCTCTATCTCCGTCCGGGACTGGATGTCCTGCAGGAGGCCGGTGGTCTGCATAAATTCAATAGCTGGGACCGTCCGATTCTGACCGACTCGGGTGGCTTCCAGGTTTTCTCGCTGGCCGACAACCGCAAGATCACGGAGGAGGGATGTACCTTCCGCAGCCACATCGATGGTTCGAAGCACCTCTTCACTCCGGAACGTGTCATGGAGATCGAGCGCATTATCGGTGCCGATATCATGATGGCTTTCGATGAATGTCCTCCGGGAGACAGCGATTTCAACTATGCCAAGAAGAGCCTCGACCTGACCGAACGCTGGTTGGACCGTTGCTACAAGCGATACAAGGAGACCGAAGACGAAAATGGTAACGGCATGTATGGCTACCATCAGGCCCTCTTCCCGATCGTTCAGGGTTGTACCTATCCGGAACTCCGTCGTCGTGCGGCCGAGAAGATTGCGGCCATGGACGTTGAAGGAAATGCCATTGGCGGTCTGGCCGTTGGTGAACCTACCGAGAAGATGTACGAAATGATCGAGGTGGTGAACGAAATCCTCCCCAAGGACCGTCCACGTTACCTAATGGGTGTAGGTACACCAGCCAACCTGCTCGAGGGCATCGAACGTGGTGTGGATATGTTCGACTGCGTCATGCCAACCCGCAATGCACGCAACGGCATGCTCTTTACCCGCCACGGCATCATGAATATGAAGAATGCCAAATGGGCGCACGACCACTCTCCGATTCAGGAGGATGGACCTTGCGCGGTGGACCGTATCCATTCGAAGGCCTATCTGCGCCACCTCTTCCATGCCGAGGAGTATCTGGCGCTACAGATCGCCTCGATCCACAACCTTGCTTTCTATCTGTGGCTCGTTGGCGAGGCCCGTCAGCACATCCTGGATGGAGATTTCAAGTCGTGGAAGGATTACATGATCGGAGAAGTGACAAGAAGACTGTAAAGTCTTAGACATAACTGCAAATAAGAGAACACTTTGTTTCTGGATAATTCATATAAAAGCATCTTCAAGGCTACGAGTCTGTTCGGTAGCGTGCACGGATTGAGCACGCTATTGAATCTGGTTCGTACCTGGGCGGTTGCTAATCTTTTGGGGCCGGATGGTGTCGGACTTAACTCCATTTTCAACGAATCGCGCGAACTCATCCACTCCGTCACCAATTTCGGACTGGATTCATCGGGTATCCGTGGCATCTCGCAAACTTTCGCACAATTCCAAGATGCGAAGAGCGACGAAGAGAGGATTCATTGCCGTGCGCTATTCGTCGACCAGGTAAAACTGCTCCGTTCGTGGGTATTTATACTGGCTGCATTAGGCACTCTGATCTGCCTGATTCTGGCTGCTCCGCTGTCGTTCCTGAATTTCGGAGATTACGAATACACCTGGAGCTACGTCCTGCTAGCACCTGCCGTCGGCTTGACGACACTCATCTGTGGTGAGATGACGTTGCTGAAAGCAATCCGCAAACTGAAGGCCGTAGCAATCATCTCGGCCATCGATGTGGCTATCGCTATCGTCATCACGCTTCCTCTCTATTATGTATATGGTATTGATGGCGTACTGCCAGCTATCCTGGCATTGGTGGTCGTGCAGTATCTGGTCGTTATCTCCTTCTCGTACAAGGCTCATGGTGTCAAGACCGATTTCCGCCTGGAGAAGTTACGCTCGGGCTTCCCAATGATTGTGTTGGGTATCTCGTTTGCCTTGAGTGGAGCTGTGGGCCATTTCACCCAACTGGGTATCCGCTCTTTCATCAACCAGATCGACGGATTGGAGGCAGTCGGTTACTATTCCATCGGCTACACGATTGCCATGACGATTGGTGGCGTAGTCTTTGCCAGTCTCGATTCGGAGTTCTTCCCTCGTCTGTCGGGTCTCTTCAAGGATATTGAGGCACGTCGTCTGGCGGTCTGGCGTCAGGTCCGCATTACGGTCAGCATCTGCATTCCGATTGTGGTCATCATGGTGATTTCATTGCCATTTATCCTACCGATCCTCTTCCAAGGCCGATACGATGCCGCCATTATGCTGGCTCAGATTTCGTGTGTGGGAATGATCTTCCGAGCTGCCTATCTACCTTTTGCCTATATTCCATTGGCCGCTGGTGATTCTAAGATGTTCCTGGGATTGGAATGCGTCAGTTATGCTATCATGGGTATTGGCGTTTGTGTCGGTTACTATCTGTTCGGTCTGGAGGGCGCAGGCTACGGCCTGATTGCCTCGAACCTGGGAGATTTCGTCATTACGTTCCTCGTAACGAAGTTCAAATACAGAGTCTAAGATTATCGTTCACCGAGTCTGGTTGAACAGGGATATCAGCTTCTGTGCTAAGGTTTGTGGCGATACCTGCTGACGAATCTCTTCGACCACAGGAGCTGAAAGCGCTCCTTGGGACAAGGCCTTGCGAATCTGTTCTGCCAGACTGTTGGCATCGCCAGCACGAGCCACCCAACAGGCATCGGAGATCTGTACGACGCGAGTGATGGCATCGGTGGTCACGACGGGCAGACCCATGCACATAGCTTCCAGAAGAGCCAAAGGCTGGACTTCACTTCGCGACGGCAGAACCAGTACGTCGCTTTCGCAGAGGAGGCTTCGAACGGCCTCACGATCCAGTTCTCCTAACAAACATACATTGCTCCTGTTCTGAAACAACAGTTGCATCTCGGAATTGTCCGTACCCCTTCCGGCTACGGACAATTTGCATTCTGGGAGCTGGTTCATGGCCTCGGCCAGCACATCATATCCTTTGCGATGAATGTCGGCAAGGGCCAGACAGGCAATTCTGGAGGCATGCGGAACCTGCTCCGGCTCTCGAACCCCGAAGAAGTCTGTATCGATGATATTGGAGATGAATGTGTGGCGGTAATCTCGACCATAGAAGGGAGCTAACCAATCGAACTGCTCCGGAGCGACATGAATGACACATTGGGCCTGCTGATAGACCTCGCGCATCAGTTTGCCTGCCCAAGGATGACGGGACCATCCTGTTCCGAATTCGCGTTCGAAGAGTTCGACAGGAATATGCTCGGTAATATAATAAGGCACATGCGCCGATTCCTCCAACTGGGAGATCGTCATCGCTGCTACACCTGCCCAGATTCCACATTGGGCATGGATTACATCTGGCACGCCATGTTCTCGCTTGTAGGCTGCGTACTGGGCAAGAATCTGCTTGACCCAACGACACTGGTTGAGATGAGTGCACTTGGGGATGGCGCGCATGCTAGGGTGCTGCGACGGACGTAGCCATTGGAAGAGGCCATTCGTAATGCCGATCTGATTACAATGCAGGATATGAACCTCGTGACCCGCTGCTTGCAATGCACGGGCCTGATCGAGAACAAAGGCACCACCCTGAGGTGGGAAGAATGAGGCTATCTCGAGGATCTTCATGGCTTGGAAAGGATTTTCGTGTACAGATCAAGATATTGCTGGGCAACCTTGAGGTAGACATGATGACGACGGACATATTCGACGGACTGTCGCTTGAGTTCCGGAATACGTTCCGGATGCAGAACGAGCTGTTCCAATCCATCGTAAACACTCTGGTAATGGGGCTCGACATTGATGATCGGACGTAGTTCTGTCTCTCCCAGCAACTCGTAATGTTCCTCTTCGCCTCCACCCACATTGATGATTCCCTTGGACATGGCCAACAGCGAGTTCATGGCGGGAGTATAACTGTAAAGCTGATCGAGAATCAGGTCGGAACCCTCGAGCATCTGCTGGTACTGGGCAAACGGAACACCCTCAGCAATGTTCAAGATCACCTGATCGGGATATCGGGATTGGAGATCCTGTGCGGCACGAAGCATGACATCGGTACCTTTGTATTCGGAGCGACTCCGGCTGATGCCGACAAAGATCCGTAACTTCTGATCGGGCGAAGCATTGAACTCCTTCTCTCCCGAAGGCAGAAGGATCGGGAAAGGAATATAGCTCAGCTTCGAAGCGAACGCACCACCCTCAGCCTGCTGATAGGTAACCAGGTATTCGTAGAGACCGGCAACAATGGCATCGCAATCGAAAGCGACCGAACGGTTGAGTCTCTCTTTGTCGGTTCCAACCCAATCCCGATATTCTCTCTCGGCCGGTTGATCAAGACGGATCTGTTGTCCGAAATTGAAATCGCTGTACTTCATGGGACGGATCTCACGATTGACCTGGACCCAATAGTAATCCATGCCATAAGAACCCAAAACCATGCACTTGTTATGGCGTCGAAGATATCGGTAGACGGATCCCATCGATGATGCTTTCAGTTCCAGGAATATCGGATTGATGATCTGCACGACATCGAAACCTCGCATCTGGGGCAGAGCCTTCAGGAGTCGCCATGCAAAGGAGATCTTCCCTCCCAATCCCGGTTTTCGGCAGAGGTCAATATCGCGAGGATAATTCTTCCAGGAATCACCATCGCTGGCAACTACGACGGTATGTCCCAAGGTCTTCAAACCCTGAGCCAATGTCGTATGTACGTTGCTGTATTCTCCGAGAAGCAGTATCCTCATTGCACGATTCTATTTATCCAATTAACGAAAAGAGGCCCCAATTATTGTCTACACACAATATTATTGTGTTTCGGACGTTTTATTTTATATAAAAATGAAGCACAGAATGAAAACCATCATAATGATAGCATCATTGCTATCAATGTTCCAATGCATATCGGCACAGACCTGGACCTCCTACCCTTCGGTAGAGAAAGTCCGGAGAGTATCTGTTATGCACAACAAAGCGTATGTCCTGACCGGAAGTTCGCTCTGCGTTGCCGACACGGCATCGGTCGAGAATCTGACTACCCTCTCCCGACAGAATGGTCTGACCGGAACGAGCGTGTTCGACATCCGCTATTCCCAGAAGGCGGACCGACTGGCGATCGTCTATACCGACGGAAACATCGATATTCTGACCGCAGACAACAAGATTATCCCGATTCCCGATTTTGCCAACAATGTGAGTTCTCTGAGCCACTATCCTACCGGCATTGCTGTACAGGAGGATTCGCTCTATGTGCAGACGACGACAACGACTCTGCTGGTGGATCTGCGCAAGGGACTGATTGTCCGTTCTGGCGACCAGAGCATCGAACTTGCTTCACTGGATGAGGCCTCTGGCTATTCGACCTCTTGGGTCAATCTGCTGAATGACAATCTGGACGAGAACCACAACTGGGTAGCCAATGCGGCCTGCATGAAGATTGCCAATGGACGATTGATTACGGCACAATCCTCCCATTTGTTCTATGGCGTGCTTGGCGGAACCGGATACCTGAGTATCCTTGATATGGAGGATCAGACATGGAGTCAGATCCGAAATCAGGATGTCGTAAAGCGTTCCAGCACCTATCAGTCGGATCGTTACCATTTCTCGAACCTGCTGGCGGTGGGCATCGACGAAGCCAATCCATCCCGCTACTATGTAACGGGCGATGGCACGGGCATCTTTGAATTTACCGACGATACACTCTCCAATTTCTATTCTGCACATTCCTGTCCGGAGGGAATTCAACCCATCCAGAATGAATACTGTCGAGTCAGTGCTGTCCATGGAGATGCGGACGGGAACCTCTGGGTCGTCTGCTCCGGCTTCGACGAAGATATGTTACGATGCAGAACCGTTTCGGGTCAGTGGATCAAGATGCCAATCAAAGGATTCACCAACTATGGTGCCGGATTTATCGAAATGCTGATTACCCAACATAATCCCTACGAGTTCATCTGGCTGACCAGAAACTACCGATGGGATGAGTTCGGTGGTGCGGTCTACTATCGCCATGGCACCAACTCGGACACCAAGGATGACCAGTCTGTCTGGTTCGGCTCGCTGGTGGATCAGGATGGCAATTCGCTCAACCCACAATACCTCTATGCGACGATCGAGGATCTGAATGGCGTAATATGGCTGCTGACAAGCATCGGTCCATGTATCGTCGACAGTCAGGTGGACTTCTTCGACTATGCCTCGGACAAAGAGACCCGGAACATCGGTAAAATCCGTCGCGTTAAGATCCCTCGCAACGATGGAACGAATCTGGCCGATTACCTGCTGAATAACATCGCAACGGTTTGTGGTGTTGTGGATGCGGCGAACACCAAATGGATCGGTACTGCCGACAATGGCGTCTATCATGTTTCGGCCGATGGACTGGTTGAGTTGAATCACTTCACGACCGAGAATTCCCCACTCTTTTCGAACGCTATCCAGGCCATGGAGTATGATGGAACGACGGGTAAGCTGTATATTGCCACTTCGGGCGGCGTGTGCGTTTACCAGACTGAGGCCGTCGATGGTGCACCGGACAATGACCATATCTATTGTTACCCGAATCCGGTCCGTCCGGAATTCAGCGGCAATCTGATGATCTGCAACCTGAAGGACCAGAGTAACATCCGAATTACGGATGTCACCGGTCATGTGATCTATAAGACCAAGACCTACGGTGGACAAACCTCGTGGGATCTTTGCAACAGCGCGGGAGATCGTGTCAAGCCTGGTGTCTATTACATCTACAGTTTCGACGAAGATGGCAAGGAGGGCGGCATGACCAAGGTACTGGTACAGTAACATCGCACGAGGAGAATGATAAGCATATTGATTCCTACCTACAATTACACCTGCTACAGGCTAGTGAGTGACCTTCAAAGACAGTTGAAGGCCACGGGCGTAGCCTACGAGGTGATTGTAGCGGACGATGGCAGCAAGGACCAGGTTTCGGTCATCGCCAATCTGAAGATCAACGAGCTTGAAGGGTGCAGATACCTCCGCAGGACCGAGAACATCGGACGAGCAGCTATACGCAATCTGCTGGTTCGGGAGTCGAAGGGGGATTGGTTGCTGTTCATGGACAGTGATGCACAAATCGCCGATGATTCCTACATCAGGAACTTCCTCTGCGCCATGGAGTCACAACTGATGTATGATATCATTGCAGGCGGTCTGCGTCACCCGGATCATTGTCCTGCCCCCTACTGCACATTGCGCTACAGTTACGAGAAGGAGGCGGACCTGCACCGTGGAGCCGCAGAACGGAGCCTGCATCCCTTTGCACAATTCACTGCATTCAATGTTGCCTTCCGCCGTACCGTCTTCGACCGATGCGGCTTTGACGAGAGTTGCAAGCAGTATGGCTACGAGGACACCCTGCTAGGTTACGAGATGGAGGAAGCCGGACTGAAGATCCTGCACATTGACAACCCGATCATCCACGTCGGACTGGAGTCGAACGAGGTTTATCTGCGAAAGATTGCCATTTCGATCGGGACGCTGAAATCTCTCGGCGATAAGATGAAGGGACGCACCAAGATCCAGCACACGGCTTCACAACTCCAACGATGGCACCTGACAGGATTGTTCCGTTTGGCATTCCGGATCGGACAGCCATTCATCCGTCGCAACCTTTTGGGTCAGACTCCGAACCTCAGAGTATTCGACATCTACAAACTGGGGCTTTATTTACAGGATTAAGTTGATTATATCATTTTCCGTTCTTCCGTATGGTAACGCTTCTTTCGGTCATTGTTCCAGCCTATAACGCTGAAGCCTGGGTAGAATCCTGCATCTGCAGTATCCTACGCGCTCCGATGCCCTATCCTGAGGCATTGGAGGTTATTGCCGTGAACGATGGCTCGAAGGACAGAACACAAGAGATTCTCGAGAATCTGGCTTCTCAGCAGCCTGCCATCCGGGTAATCAACCAGGAGAACATAGGACTGAGTGGCGCCCGCAATGCAGGTATGCAGGTCGCCCATGGCAAATACCTTGCGTTTGTTGATGCCGACGACGAATGGTGCCCCTCTCTGCCATTGCCCTGGAAGATGCTGGAAGAGGAGGAAATTGAAATCATCGGACTGGATATGGTTCGTCGGACGTCGGACGGAAAGATCTCGCCCTATCGTCGATACCAATCAGACTACAGACATCTGTATAAGCCAGCCCTGGATTTCCTCCAAGGGCGAAACCTCTTCCCAAGCGCTTGCGCCAATCTCTATGCCCGCACTCTCATCGAGCGGGAGAAACTCTCCTTCATCGAGGGTATATACCACGAGGACGAAGAGTTCACGACTCATGCCTTCCTGGTAGCAAATAGTTTCAAGGCGGTTCCTGGGCCACATTATTTATATATAGAGCGAGCCAATAGCATCACCACGAACCAGGACACACAAAAAACGAAGAAGAGAATGAAAGACCTTCTCCTGATTCTGAAGAAGCTTCAATCATTCTCTGATCCGGAGCAACAGTCTGTACTCCGTTGTAAAATATGTTTCCTTGCGACCGATATGGTCCGCGTACTTCTGGCCAATACGACAGATAAGGAGCTGATTGCGTCGGTCCTGAGCGACCTCAAGAGCATCGGACTCTATCCTTTCCCTTTCTATCCGAACCTGCACTATATAGCCATCAAGTTCCTCATCCAACTACGACTGGGTAGTTCTCGAGTTCATGTCCGATAGGAGCTCCCATGAGCACGGGCAGTTGGAATGGAGAGATAATCCAACGGATATTGTCCCACAGTCGAACAGGCATGAGGGGATCTTCGTCGCACCCAGTGAAATGTCCACACACGACCGCCTTTACCTTCGTGAAAACACCCATCAGTTTCAGTTGCTGAACCATACGGTCAATCTTGTATGGAGATTCTGAGATGTCTTCGATAAAGAGGACCTTGCCCTCGTAGTCATAGTCATAAGGAGTACCATGGAGGCCCGACAGCACACTCAGATTACCACCCACAAAACAGAGATCCTCTGCACTGAGCGGTTCCATTTCCGGGAACTGCTCGTTCAATCGTTTCAGGAAGAGATTATTATGTTTGGGCGGAAAACAATGATGTGATCCGTAATAATCAATGACCTCCTTCAAGGTTTTGGTCGTACGATGTGTCGGATCTTCCCCCAGATGTTTCATCATAGGAGCATGAAGACTCTTCACGCCTGCTTTGGCCCACAGGGCATGCAAGGCGGTAATATCGCTGTATCCCACAATCGGTTTGTTGGCCTTACGAATCAGTTCGACAGGAATCTGATCCAGAATCTGCATGCAGCCATATCCGCCTCGTGTGGCCCAGATCATATCGACCGACGAATCCTGCAATGCCTCAACGATGTCCTTTGCACGATTGTCTGGGATTCCTGCGAATCGACCATAGGTATCTAAAGCATGAGGAGCCACAATCACATTGTGACCCCAACTCCTGAGGGTATTTACTCCTCCCTCTACTACTTTTGACTTGATACTGCCCGCAGGCGAAACAACGACAATTTTCATATCCTATACAGCTAATTCGTTATCCGCACATTCCCTCTCCGCTAACCATTTTCTTTTCTTTCTGCGAAGCAATCTCTGCCAGACAACGTTTATTGAACTCATCGCGTTCAGGATCCGACAACCAGCCCCACTTATTGAAGTAACGCGCCATGTTGATCATGTGGAAACAGCAAAGCTTGAGATTCTTGTGCGATGCTCGACTGAACTTGTGGTAGATGGTGACATCCGGATAATAAAGCGTCTTGTAACGGGCATGCATACGACGGGAGATATCGACATCCTCGCCATACATGAAGAAATGCTCATCGAACATATCGATCTCCAGCAGAGCAGACATGCGGAACATCATGAAACAACCCGACAGGAACGGAACATCAAGCGTCATCGTGTAGTTGGACTGACGAAGCTCGAAACGGGCATTGCGACGATCGATGATGAATCCCGGCAATAGGAATCGACCGATAATATCCAAAGGAGATGGCGACAGTTTGGCCAGACGCTGGATCTCACCATTCGGGAAGAGAACCTTTGGCATCATCTGTCCGACATCATGATGAACGGACATATAGTTGATGAGTGCCGGCATGACTTCCGGTCCGAACCAGATATCAGGATTCACGACCAAATGATACTGACTGCCAGCCTCCTTGGCCATACGGATGGCGAAATTATTGCCGCCACCATAGCCATTGTTCTCGTGCTTGAAATAGATGAGCCGGAATCCCATCATTGCCTTACGACGCAATTCGGGCTCACCCTGAAGAACCTTCGATGCAAACTCCTTCAGCTCTCGCTCCAGCTCGAACATGTGTTCTGAGTGGTCAATGATATATACGATGTCTACCGGCGATGCGAACAGACTTCGCAACACCGGTTCGATGTCGAGTAAATGGTGATCGTAGGTTACGACTGAAGCAGTTATCACGGATTCTTCTTCGATTATAAATTATCAATCTAATGATTAACGAGTAAATCGAAGATTTATTGCGAGACGCGTTATTTTTTTATTATAAATGTCGAAATACTCAATGCCGGCTGGGCAAAAGCAAGCTCCTGCTTCCGTTGCTGATAGTCCGAAACGGACTGAGCGAAAGCCTCCGACGAGCTGCGCACGCAAAACTGAGCGGAGAATCCCTTGGGCAAGGATATCTTCATCGACTTGGAATCGTTCGTAGCATTCACCACGACCACAACCAGGGTATGTCCATCAGGACTGATAGCAGAAAGCGTGTTCGGAGAGTCGGTATGCAGGAATGTATAGCCCACAGGAATATAACGGCTGAAATGCTGACGGACATAATAATTGGCATGACGCTGATACTGCTTCCAAATGTGGTCACACTTCACGAGACTCCACTGGTCATGAGCCTCTTCGACATACTGCCAGTCACACCAGGCTACAGGTTGCAGAATCTTGACATCCTCAATCAGTCGAAGCGCCATCTTCAGATTTCCTTCGATACCTCGTCCGCCATCTCCTGTTTCACTTTGCCAGAGTTTCACACCCATCAGACCCGCATAACCGGAGAGTTCACGTTTGTCGTTGGCAGAACCTTTGTAGGTATGGGTATTCCATTGACCGATCATCGGCAATATACCGGCATTCGCATAGGCATGCAGATCGACCAATGACTGGCCGACACTGGTTTCGTCGGAGGCAGAAATCACGGTCGAAAGACCGGAGGCTTTCAACATAGGATGGAGCACCTTGAGGAAGGCAATTTGAGCCTCGACACTAACATGACAACCCTCCTGGCTACCATTTGCCTTCCAGTAATCTGTCACCGGCTCATTGAAGGGATCGAGCGTTGCGAATTCTATGCCATAAGCCTCCTTGAAATGCTTGCAGACATCGACCAGATAACGGGCGAAATCTTCATAATAGTCTGGATTGAGATTGTCGTCCGAAGCTTTACGGTTACCTCCAGCACATCCACTGAGCGTCATCCACCATGGAGCGGAATTTGAGAAGGCCTCGATGATGGCATCAGGACGCTTGGCTTTAATCATGCGGAGAATGCGGATCTGAGCGGAATCTCGTTCCCAATGATAGGCACCACCTCGTTCATCCTGAAATCCCTCCATTTCAGCACGATAGCCCTTACCCGAACGCGGGAAACAGAAATGATGTGGTTGGCAATGGGACCATTGCGGATCATCGCCACCACCGATATTATAGCGGAAGATATTGTAATTTAAGCCCTCAGGACTAACCAGCCAATCGATCAACGAATCGAGATGCTGCTCACTGTATCGGCCACACATATTGGCCCACCAGCAGAGCGAAACGCCCCAACCTTCGTTGGTTTGAAGCCGGGCATTCAGGTCAATATTACAGACGTTTGACGAGGCCAGTCCACCTTTTGGGAACACTGGCATAGAAAGGCAAAAAGCCCACAAGGATAATAGAACAATCAGTTGTTTCATACAATTAAGTATAGTATCAAGGTTCGACAATAAAAAAAGTCTCGTAGTTTCACAACTCCGAGACCCTTCAAAAACATTACTAACAAAAACATTCGGTTGTTAAAACCGCTGCAAAGATACAGCGATTTTTCTTAATCTCCAAATTTTCAGTTCAAAAAATGCATCTTTTTGTAAGATTTTTGTCAATTCGGAGAGTTTTTTCTTCGTTTTTTAGTTTTTAAATGAATGGATAGGAGCAGGGATGCGACCCCCTCTATTCACAAAAACTTCGCACGAGAACTTGTTGACCGGCATGATAGGAGCATAACCTAAAAGGCCACCGAATTCGACGGTATCTCCTACTCCCTTTCCTACTACCGGGATAACTCGCACGGCTGTAGTCTTCTGGTTGATCATACCAATGGCCGACTCATCTGCAATGATACCGGAAATGGTGGTGGCTGGTGTATCACCAGGAATGGCAATCATATCCAAGCCAACCGAGCAGACACAAGTCATAGCTTCGAGCTTCTCTACGGTCAAAGCACCTGCCAGAACAGAATCAATCATACCCTGATCCTCACTGACAGGAATAAAGGCACCACTCAAACCGCCGACATACGAGCTAGCCATAACACCGCCCTTCTTGACCTGATCGTTCAGGAGAGCCAAAGCAGCAGTAGTTCCAGGAGCACCTACACGTTCCAGACCGATAGCCTGAAGAATATCTGCCACACTATCACCTACAGCTGGCGTTGGAGCCAAACTCAGATCAATGATACCAAATGGTACACCCAAACGACGGCTGGCCTCCTGGGCTACAAGCTGTCCGACACGGGTAATCTTGAAGGCGGTCTTCTTGATAGTCTCACAAAGCACCTCAAAGTTGGTTCCCTCCGGCAAGTTCTCGAGCACATATTTCACTACACCAGGACCACTGACACCTACATTGATGATAGCATCAGCCTCGCTCACGCCATGGAAGGCACCTGCCATGAACGGATTGTCGTCCGGAGCATTGCAGAGTACCACCAATTTGGCACAGCCCAAAGAATCCTGATCCTTGGTTGCCTCGGCGGTCTGCTTGATGATGTCGCCCATCAGACGGACGGCATCCATATTGATACCGGTCTTGGTAGAACCGACATTGACCGACGAACAGATCAGTTCCGTCTCTTTCATTGCCTGAGGAATGGAACGGATCAGGAGCTCATCAGCTGGAGTCATACCCTTCTGGACAGTAGCACTGAAACCGCCAATGAAGTTTACGCCCACCTCGTGAGCAGCCATATCGAGAGTCTTGGCAATCTGCACGAAGTCCTGCGGTGTCTTGCAACAAGAGGCGCCAACAATCGCAGCTGGTGTAATGGAAATTCGCTTATTGACAATCGGAATACCATACTCCTTGCTGATCTCTTCGCCTGTACGGACCAGATTAGAGGCCAGACGAAGAATCTTCTGGTAGATATTCTGACAAGTCTGCTGTACGCTGTCGGTCGAGCAATCAAGCAAAGAGATACCCATTGTGATGGTTCTCACATCCAGGTTCTCCTGCTCAATCATTTTATTGGTCTCAAGGACCTCTGAAATATTGATCATAATTAAATACGGTGCATTTTGTCAAAAATCTCCTCCTTCTGGCACTTGATCTGTACGCCCTTCTGCTCACCAATTGCAACAAGGCCATCACAGAGTTCATCGAAGGCAACAGAACAGTTCTTGATATCAACAATCATCATCATGTTGAAATACTCCTGAACGATGGTCTGCGAGATATCGAGGATGTTAACCTGCTTGTCTGCCAAATAGGTACATACTGCAGCAATGATACCTACAGTGTCTTTACCGACTACGGTGATAATGATTCTATTCATATATTATTATATGTATTAATCTGATAACAAATATGCGGTGCAAAGGTAAGGAAAATATCCGAAACTAACAAATTTTAGGAAGGATTTTTCTTTTTTGCATCCTCAATCAACAGCCAAGCAATACTGCCCGGAGCAGGAGAGGCTGGACAATGGAAGGGATCGAACCACTGCGCATCGGCAATCTCTTCACGCTGCAGTAAGATTTCTCCGCTCTCGTAGTCTGCTGTAAAGCCCAGCATCAGCTGCGATGGGAATGGCCAACTCTGACTGCCAAAGTAGCGGATATTCTTTACTTTCAGATGGGTTTCCTCCCAGATCTCACGTTCTACAGCATGTTCGATGCTCTCTCCTGCCTCCACAAATCCGGCCAGGCAAGCATAGATATCCTGATTCCGCTGTGCATGGTTAGCCAAAAGGATCTTGCCCTCCTTGTGCACAAGGACGATGATGCATGGCTCGATACGAGGATAGATCATGTTGCCACACGACGGACAAACACGAGCGGTTTCTTTTTCATGCTCTGTCAATCGGGTACCACATTTACCACAATACTGGGTAGCAGCACGCCACTCCAACAGTGCCTTGGCTCGAGAAACCTGCAGCACCTCCTCTTCTGAGTGGGAAAAGAAATATTCACGAATAACCTTTCGTCCATAGCCTGCCGGAAGCTGTTCCATATCCTTCATGGCAAGCACCTCAATATCCATGACGCTCTCCTCAAAGTGGTCGCTACAGGCGCACTCTTTCTCCAGAAACATCAAATCATCGGCTGTAAGGTCACCACCATCAGCAGTTACCACCATCTCTCGACCTTTAAGTGCGAAGTATTTTTTCATTGTGAAATATGTTTTTGTTAAAAGAAAAGACCTTAATCACAAGGATCAAGGTCTTTGTAAGGTGGCCGCTTCCTACTCTCCCGCTTTGGCAGTACCATCGGCGTTGCAAGGTTTAACTTCTCTGTTCGGAATGGTAAGAGGTGGAGCCCTTGCGCTATAACGGCCTTACTATAAAAAGCCCATTGGGCAATTTGTATTGCTGTACCAGGATTTGCGACCTGAATACATTATTCCCTTGTCGTCAAGGCACTTCACCTATCAAACACGCTGCAAAGATAATGCTTCTGGTCACATCCTGGTCACAAAATTACAAGAAATTTTCGATATGCCTCGCATTTTGTTCGAATACCTGTTCTTTTGAAAATATGACATTGCATTTTTTACAATTTCATGAGGTTGTGATCATAAAACGATTGCATGAATCCCCACCAAAAAGGAGGAAAAGAAAAGATGCCATATAGCTTCCTGCAATAAGAGCGAATCCATACGGTAATCATTCCTTCTATAAGACAATTGGTCATAACACTTTCTCTATGCGTACAGCTTTGCCTGGGAAGGTTACACCCTCGATGATCAATCGGCGCGGAGTTGCTGGATGGTCACTCTCGTAATACCGGATGGTAGCATTTCCCTGCTTATCCGTCTGAACCGAAGGATTCCAATAGAGGGTCTTGCGGAAATCCGGCACGGGATCAAGGCGTTCTTCTTCCTTCTCGTATGAGGGATGATAGAAATCGATAGGCAACGTATAGCCAAAAGTCTGATAAGTGCGACGGCGGCGATCGACGGTTTTGAATTCAAATTCGTAACCTTCGCGAAGGAAAATATCGATGAATTGTTCCGTCTTTGGTACGGATAGACTTATTCGCCCAGTTGTAGCTCTACCCTCCACTCGTTCGACTTTATCTGATGGTATCCTAAGTAAGACATCATCCATATTCCAGCAATTACTTATATACACCATTTTCCCTTTGCTATTATATAAGAATGTGTGAGCATTGAACACAAAGTGGGGACCTACTTGTGGATCTTCGGAAAAATCAGGTAGCCATTCGTCTGACCAATCTTCTTCAACCATGCGACGTACAATATCATACGCCGTATTTTCTACATTCAAATCATACTTTTGTCTGATGTCTTTTGCTGTGTTGGTACCTTCAAATAATAACTTGCCATAATTCCAGTTCATTGAATCACGCCTTTGTTCATTTACCTCCACCTTATCCAACACTTTCACCCGCTCGCCATGCAAGAGGTTTATATCGTCAGTTGACATATCAATAGAGTAATTTTTCCGAGAATATGCTTCTTGCGGAGCATTACATACGAAGTCTGGGAATGTGGGTTTGTCAAACTTATAATATGGTTTCTTGCTCCATGACAGAACACGGATTTCAAGTGGCGCCTCATCGGGATAGTTCAAGTCGCCAATAAAGAAGTGACCCAAGGAATCTATTTTTCCCATACCTAAGGACTTGCCTGTTGGATCATAGACCGAGATGGCGAGATTTTCGCCCAAGTCTTTCTTCTTGAGATTATAAACCTCGCCCGACAGCCATTCACATTGTTCCAGAGGATGAGGGAACTCTTGGCGAGGAAGAACAGATAGCGTATCCGTTGAAAAACGGCACCACCCATGCGTCAGCATCAGGAGATCCAGCTCTGCATCATGAGTTTTCCCTTCGGCAAAATACCAGCCAGGCTGATGGATATACCCCTTCAAATCGCTGGTCAGGAGCAAATGGCTTTCGATATTGTCTTCATACTCGAAGCGCTCGCCCGAGACATAACCTTCGTCAGTAATGCTTACAGCGAAATCTCCCCATGCGGCATGGCCGGGCAGATCCTCAAGGTGCAACTGCATCTCGACCAGAGAACGAGCCTCTTGGGTTTGAGTTGTACTGACGACAGGATTTGCCATCGAATGCTCCTCGTTCTTGAACAATAGACGGCGTGAGAGCCCTACACCATCCTGTGTAGCCACCACCAGATGATTGATACCCGTTCGGCATTGTGTCAGGTCCAGATCAAAATCTTGATTGGCTACGACCTTCTTTTGCTCTACCAATCGGCTCCCGCTATGCAATATCAAAAGCAATGAGTCCGACCTTGAGCCAAGGACTCGTCCCTTGCCATCCTTTACCTGAAGGGCTACCGTCATGGAATCTTGACAAGGAGCTGGCAAGTCGATGGTCTTGGTGTATGGCATGCCATATTTGTCGACATATCCGCGAATGGAGAACCGTGCTTGCTTTGGCTGTTGATCCGCACCGTAAATGAACGTGCCCATGCCATCATGCAGTGAAGCCAGCTTTGCGATTACTTTGCCAGAGACCGAAAGCAGTTCCCCATCTACATCTATGGGATAGCCATCATTGGCAATAGCAGAGAAAGCAATTCTTTGCAGCACATCTGATGATGCCAACAGGGTTCCCCCTTCTGGGAAGAATTGCACGGAGAAATCCAATTCCTTAGGTTGCAAGGAATCTTCGCTCACTTCTGTATCAAGGGGATTATAAATACGGATGGTACGATTGAAGAAAAAATCTGGCTCGAAATTGCGCATCCATGAGGTATAGCCTATCAGCACATATTCGCCGCTTGGCAACCCTTGCTCCAGCGGGAGGCAATGATTGAAATGCAGTCCTGAACGAGCTACCTTGCGTCGCAATACCAGATCTCCTTGCTTGCTATACAACTCCACCGTGATATAATTGGATTTGGTCATATAGCTCAAGTTGTCAGCATTGACCAATGTACCTCGGAACCAAACGGTATCGCCTGTCTCATAATAAGGTCGATCGAGCGTCAGATGCAGTTTTTCCTGCCCGCAGTCTTGCTGGTACGCAAAAAATCTATCGGTAGGATGAGCCAACGAGGTAAAGGAATATAAGGTAAGAAGAGTTACAAGCAGCATCATCAAGGCACTTCGTATGCCCTGATTGTCATCTACTACGAGGATTTTGCTTTGCTTCATTTCTCTTTTGTTTTCAAAGATTCTAATGCTTCAATGAACAAATGAATGGAGGTCGAAGGATTATTAAATGTCTGTAGGCTTTTTGCTCTGGCTATTGCAAAGGCAACATTACTAATAAGGTATTGCTTATTTGCCGGAAGCAATGCTCCTTTCTTGTACTGCTTCACAAACGATAACAGGCGATTGACACATTCTTCACTACTCAACTCCGTTTTTTGATCTGCATAGTGCAACAACAACCATAGCTCAAAGCATGGATTGGAGCACAGCAAAGTGGTGTTGGGAACTTTCTGCAATCGTTCGAGCATGGTTGGCACGTCAAGGTCATACATCAGAAACGTCTGATCGCTCTTTGTCTGGATATACGCAGCCTTGCATCGCTCCACAAGTGCAGGTGTAATGTTGAGCAGCGTCTTCTTTGCTATGATGTGGATTGGCAGACGGTAATGCGAGCGTAGCATCTCGACATACACGACCTCGGTATCTCCTTCGCAGAACACGAAGTAGTTTGGGGTCATCGTCCTTCCTTTCGATGTTCTCTCTTTGCGTGCCATAGTCAAAACTTGGGTTTGGAGAGGTAAGGAATAGCATCAAAACGACCTTGCAGATAGGCCTTCTCCATGTCGTAAGTATCGCGAAAATCCTTGAAGTCATAGAGCGAATACAGATCGCTGCTGCCATCCTCCCGCTTATTGACGAAATAGACCTGATCACGACGTTGGAAGTCGGTATTGAGCAGATGCGT
Source organism: Bacteroidales bacterium (assembly GCA_045627865.1). Taxonomy (GTDB): domain Bacteria; phylum Bacteroidota; class Bacteroidia; order Bacteroidales; family UBA3663; genus Liminaster. Next base: position 33,049 of record JAZQOK010000034.1, on the reverse strand, counting down.
ATTGTGAGTCGTATAGATGAGCTGGGCATGATCGCTGCTGTTGAACATGCCAATGATGAACTCCACAAGCTGGGTATGGAGGCTTGTGTCAATCTCATCGATTAACAATACCTTACCACTACGGATGATGTCAATCATACTGAGCATCATGTAAAAGAGTGTCTTGGTGCCATCTGATTCTTCAGTATCGAAATCAAATGGTACCATCGGATTACTTCTATGATAGGTTTCGATGGCATTACCCTTCTGTCGGATATCTACGATGTCGCTGTCAGCTGTTCTCAGTACCTCTAGGATCTGGTCTTTCTGCTCGCTGAGGATCTGCTCGACCGACAGAGACTGTGGCAGATGGTAGTCGAGTACTATCTCATCGCAGAAGAATCGGAAAATCTGCTTAGGCAGATCTCTGTCCATCTGGCTGGCGCGTGATACAAATAAGGTTTTCCGCGATGTATTGGCTGCCACGTCCATCGGTCTTTTCAGCATGGGCTTGAACTCATAAATATCCTTTTTCTCTGGTCCTTTGCTTTCGTCGCGATTGAACACCAAAGACCTTCTGCCATTGGGGTAATAATACAGTTGCTCCGTAAGGATCTCCTGTCGATTCATCGTAAACGAATACTCATATTCGATACCTTCCATCAAGAATCTGATATAGAACGAGCTGGGCTTCTGCTCATAGCCATCGAACTTGAACGGTGTAAAACCAAAGGTCGTATCCTCATTATAGTTATGTGAGGAACGAATCATCTCGATACAAGCCCGAATGGCCTTCACAATATTGCTCTTACCCGAAGCATTGGCACCAAACACAGCAACGCTCTTCAGCAACCGCTCATCTCCAACCGAAAAAAGGTTAGTTTCTAATTCCCTACCTTTGTGGGTTTGGATCTTAGCAGCCTGAAGGTCGAGCTTAATCTCATCTCGAAGCGAGAATATATTACTCAAACTTAGTTCTAATATCATTTTAGTCTTGATTTTTGCTATTCGGTGGCAAATATAACGAATAAATTGCAATTAAAATCTTTTTTCGTGCATTTTTCCATTAGAAGATTTCATTTATGTTTCTATTACCTGATTTGATTATGTCCACTGAACAAAAAAAGCATTCAAAAAATCCTCCAGATGGTACATCTTCTTGACCAATCGTCCTTTGATGCAGGGTAGTATGCCAAGCCGTATATTGTTCCGTTTCAAAAAGGCGTCTAATTTATGTTCCATTCTACGACCGATTTGGATAAAATATGTGAACAAGTACAAATGTATTCTCTATACTATTGACTATCTCAAAGAAATTGCGTATCTTTGTATAGTGTTTCATGGTATCGTTGGCTGATCTTATGGTCTCAATGTCATGCAGCGCAATAACTATTCTCTCATTTATAAATTACCATGATAATCAAAACCATTTAAACGCAAAAAACTGCAACCGGTTTTAATCGATTGCAGCTTTAGTTAGTCTTCGACAGACCTAAAGGTTGCTGTACCAGGATTCGCTTCTTTTGACGCGACCAACGGGAGCAACCCAGACTGGCTGGGTGAGAATAATGGTACACAAAAAAACTCCTCAAATAGAGGAGTTTGTGTTGCTGTACCAGGATTCGAACCCAGACTGAGAGAACCAGAATCTCGCGTGCTACCTTTACACCATACAGCAAAATAAAGAGAAAAGAGCAAGCAAGTAATTTGCTTGCTCTTTAAGTCTGAGCCGCTTTCGAGAGTTGAACTCGAGACCTCATCCTTACCAAGGATGCGCTCTACCACTGAGCTAAAGCGGCAACATTCTTTTGCAAAACGAAGCCTTGCTGGTGGAGAATATCGGAATCGAACCGATGACCTCTTGCATGCCATGCAAGCGCTCTAGCCAGCTGAGCTAATCCCCCATGGTTTTTGTTTTGCGGTTGCAAAGATAGCAGATTCTTTTCCCATTTCCAAATAATAACATAAGAAAATGCAATCAATAACGCAAAAAGGCGGTCAAACGACCGCCTTTTGCAAAATATAGTTATCAAATACCGTCTTTACTGACGAGGAATCACTTGCGCAACGCTGCAATTGATACATCTCTGATGTTCGAGCACAGCCGCCCAACAGAAGTTGGGTATCCATCAAGAAATCACTTGCGCAATGCTGCAATTGATTCCTTGATAGTAGCAATCTTGCTCTCAGCGTCAGCCTGCTTCTTGCGCTCGTTCTCAACGACGGCAGCAGGAGCACCAGTCACGAACTTTTCGTTGCTAAGTTTCTTCATTACGGAAGCAAGGAAGCCCTCGTTGTACTTCAGGTCAGCCTCGAGCTTCTTCAACTCCTCCTCTACGTCGATTGAATCTCCCAATGGAATGGCATATTCGGTGGTTCCGACCAGGAACGAAGCGCAGATACCACTCTTCTCATTAATAATATTAATAGAAGAAGTATTGGCTAACTTGGTGACTACGGCATCGAGCGAAGCAACAGGATTACCTCCTACACACTGGAGATCAACTGCTACCTTTGGAGACATCTGCTTCTGTGCACGGATGGTACGGATACCAGCAATAACCTCCTTGACTGCTTCGAAGTCAGCTACAAGTTTCTGTGCCTCTGCCGAAGGAGCCTCGTACTTAGGAAGGGTCTCGAACATGATGCTCTCGCCATCCTTGCGCTCGGTGATTGCCTGCCACAATGCCTCGGTGATGAATGGCATGAATGGATGCAGCATCTTGAGAAGGGTGTCAAAGTATGAGATGGTCTTGTCATAGGTGACACGATCGATAGGTTGACCATAAGCAGGCTTAACCAGCTCAAGATACCAAGCCGAGAACTCATCCCAGAAGAGCTTGTAAACAAGCATCAATGCCTCAGAGAGACGATACTGCTTGAACTGCTCCTGGAGTTCGTAACCGACCTGAGCCAACTTAGCGTCAAACCACTCACAAGCCTTCTTGGCTGCCTCTGGCTGTTCAACGCATTGCTCCAAGGGGGCTGCACCCCCTGTTACCCCTGAGTTGTTGCAGGTAACACCCGCAACAGTCCAACCCTGAACAAGACGGAAAGAGTTCCAGATCTTGTTGTTAAAGTTACGGCCCTGCTCACAGAGAGAATCGTCGAACAGAATATCGTTGCCTGCAGGTGCAGAAAGCATCATACCCATACGGACACCATCAGCACCAAAACGCTGGATAAGATCCAATGGGTCAGGTGAGTTGCCCAATGACTTGGACATCTTGCGGCCCAACTTATCACGCACGATACCAGTGAAGTAAACATGCTTGAATGGCATCTCCTTCTGATACTCATAACCAGCCATGATCATACGTGCTACCCAGAAGAAGATAATATCCGGACCAGTTACGAGGTCTGCTGTTGGATAGTAGTAGTTGATCTCCTCGTTGCCTGGGTTCTCAATACCATCGAACAGAGAGATTGCCCGCAACCAGCTTGAGAACCAGGTATCCAAAGCACCCTCGTCCTGGACGAGTTTCTTGCCTGGAGCCTTAGCCTGAGCCTCCTCCATAGTAGGAGCCACGATGATCTTGTCCTCAGGATAAGCCTCTGAACCTACCTGAGCCAACAGATCTGCATCGTAGAAGGCAGGAATACGATGACCCCACCAGAGCTGACGAGAGATACACCAATCCTTGATATTCTCCAACCAGTTGCGATAGGTGGATTTATACTTTGCTGGATAGAACTGGATCTCATCATTCATTACAGGTGGCAAAGCGATGTCAGCAAAGTGCTGCATACGGATAAACCACTGGAGCGAGAGACGTGGTTCGATAGGTACATTGGTACGTTCTGAATAACCAACCTTGTTATCGTAATCCTCCTCCTTCTCCAAGAGACCAGCCTCCTTGAGGTCAAGGGCAATCTGCTTACGACAATCGAAGCGATCCATACCCTGGTACTTCTGGCAGTTCTGCTGCATCTCAGCCTCCAGACAGGTCACGTCAACATGTGCATCTGGGGTGAAGATATCGTAGGTAGGCAGGTTGTGGGTCTGACCCAGCATATAGTCATTGGCATCGTGTGCAGGAGTAACCTTCAAGCAACCGGTACCGAAGCCGATCTCTACATAACGGTCCTCGATAACTGGAATCTGACGACCAACGATAGGCACGATCAGGTGCTTACCCTTCAGCCACTGATTCTTCTCCTCCTTAGGATTAATGCAGACAGCCACATCACCGAAGATGGTCTCAGGACGGGTTGTAGCTACGATAGCATACTTACCAGGCTCCTCAGCAACCATATACTTGAGGTAGTAGAACTTCGAGTGCTCATCGTGATAGATAACCTCCTCATCCGAGAGAGCGGTCTGACGCTCAGGATCCCAGTTGACCATACGGAGGCCACGATAGATGAGGCCCTTCTCATAGAGGTCGCAGAATACCTTGATGACAGCACGTGAACGAACCTCATCCATAGTGAATGAAGTACGGTCCCAGTCGCAGGAGCAACCCAACTTGCGGAGCTGCTTCAAAATGATTCCGCCATGCTCATCGGTCCAATCCCAAGCATGCTTGAGGAACTGATCACGGGTCAGGTCGCTCTTGTTGATACCCTGTTCCTTGAGACGCTTGATAACCTTAGCCTCGGTGGCAATCGATGCATGGTCGGTACCTGGCACCCAGCAAGCGTTCTTACCCTCCATACGGGCACGACGCACAAGGATATCCTGAATGGTCTCGTTCAAAACGTGACCCATGTGGAGCACACCAGTCACATTCGGTGGTGGAATAACCACGGTATAGGCCTCACGGCCATCTGGCTTGCTTGAAAATGCTTTATGATCGGTCCAGTACTGGTACCACTTATCTTCTACTTCTGACGGATTGTATTGAGTTGCTAACTCCATAACTATGTTGTTTTGTTCTTTTGTTATTTTGTTGTTTTTTTGGTGCGCACGGCAAGCAGGAGGTTTTGTTATTTTGCCTCCTCTGCAATCTTCTTCTTGAGCTCCTCGATTTCGATCTTGAGGTCATTCATCTTATTCTGCATCAGGGCAACCATACCATTACCACCCTTGCTCTTCGATGAGAGGAATCCAAGGTTATTCTCGTAGGTCTTGAGGTCTGCCTGGAGACGCTCCAACTTACGCTGCAAGGTGTTCGATCCATTCTCAGCCATCTTGCTGACACGTTCGCGGATATTCTCTGCGCGACGACGCTGGCCCTTCATATCGATGGATTCGAAGAAGTGGTCTACCAACTCCTTGTAGGTATTGTAGAGGCGATCCTTCTCCTTGAATGGTACATGACCGATTTCATTCCATTCAGCCATCAGGTCACGAACCTGCTGTGGCTGTACCTCTTCGGCCGATTCCTTCAGGGCTTTCAGCTTCTCGATAACAGCCTCCTTCTTCTCCATGTTAACCTTCTCCTCTGCCTTCTCATTGCCGGTAGCCTTCTCCTTAGCCTCGAAGAAAGCATCGCAAGCAGCACGGAAACGCTCCCAGATAGCAGTACTCTGCTTGTGAGGTACAGGACCGATGGTCTTCCACTCCTTCTGCATGTTCACAAGCAGATCGGTAGTCTTACGCCATTCGGTGCTCTCCTTCAGAGCCTCTGCCTTCTCGCACAGAGCAGTCTTCTTGGCAAGGTTCTCGCTCTGATCATCGCGGATAGCCTTGAAGAATGCGGTCTTAGCCTTGAAGAATGCATCACATGTCATACGGAAACGCTCGAACAACTGGGTATTGACCTTCTTGTTGGCGAAACCGAGCTTACGCCACTCTTCCTGAATACCGAGCACGACAGCCGTCTGCTCCTCCCAACCCTTAACGGTCTGGATGGCATCAAGGGCGATTGCCTCGATCTTCTCGCACAAAGCAGTCTTTGCCTCTTCGTTTGCGGTCTCCTGAGCCTTGATGGCATCGAAGTGATCCTGATGGCGCTTATTGATTACGGTCGAAGCTGCCTTAAAACGAGCCCAAATCTCTTCACGCAGCTCTGGTGCTACAGGACCGAGACCCTTCCACTCGTCGTGCAACTCCTGCAAACGACGGAAAGCGGCAAGAATATCAGCAGCATCGCCCAATTTCTCAGCCTCCTCGCACATTTCAGTCTTGCGCTCGAGGTTCTTCTTGAAATCATAGTCGCGAAGTTCCTTGTTGATCTTGAGAGCATCATAGAACTGCTCACAAAGCATGTTATACTGGCTCCAAAGTGGATTCAACTCCTTTGGATCGACATTGCCCACCTCCTTGAACTGCTTCTGCAGGTCGACGAAGGTATTATACTGCTGACCGACGCCCTCGGCATCCTGAGCAATAGCAATCATCTGCTGGAGGATATCCTGCTTCTTCTGCAGATTGGCAGCCATCTCCTGATTACGAGCCTCGACCATAGCAGCACGTGCCTGCTTCTGGACATTCAGCAGCTCCTTGAGCTTTGGCTCGAGCTCATCAGGTTTTGACTCATAGGATGCAGCGTCGCCGTCGCCCTCAAGCAATTCCTTGAGTGCAGCATCCACCTCCTGCTGACGAAGCTTGTAGTAAACCAATTTCAGATAATTGATTTCTCCCTTCACCTCCTCAGTAGTTTCGTTGACGATCTCAGCCAGGCGATCAATGATCTCTTGGCGGTTGGCATAAATCTTGCCTTCTGTTTGTTCTGACATATGATGATGATTTATTTTATGCGTAAATAGACGCGCAAATTTAGTCAATTATTTGTTACGTTGGTTGTTTTTCTGGTGTATTTCTACGCATGCGCGTCCGCATACATTCAATTTGCAAACTGCAGATGCAATATTTTCGAGCAACAAAAGCCAAAAATATTTAAAAAATTTGAGCGATACCAGTTTCACAACTGATATCGCTCCTTATTCTTTATAACCCATTGTATATAAACTGGAGGATCAATCCTCCTCTTTACTAGTCAAGTGTTTATCGTTCAAATCGATCTCTGGCTTAACATCGTAAGCTGGAGCCGAAGGAGCGACATTTGGCTTCTCTGCAGGAGCACCCTGAGTATAGATCTCATTGTAGAACTTAGTACCCTTATTGGTGTTCTTAACAGTTGTTGCCTTTACGATCTGACCTGCAGCATCATATTCACGACTGCCGCTGCTTACCTCGTACCATGAAGAGGTACCATTGTTCCACTTCTGCTCGAGGAATACGGTCAACTGACCTGCTGCATTGTACTCGTAAGTATAAAGACGTGAGTTGATATCGCTACGCTTCTTATCTGCCTTGTGACGGATAACGGTAGCCTTGACAACCTGGCCAGCAGCATTGTAGTTATACAAAGTCTTGCTATCATGCTTCAGACGGCCAATCTTGAGGTCAAAAGTCAGATAATCCATCTGCTTAACCTTCATATCTTCATACTCCCAACGATACTGGCAGCTCTGCTTGCGATCCTTACCACCACCGGTATAGTCAGCACGAGCAACGAGACGGCCCTGCTCGTCATACTTATACTCCCACTCATAGTCTGTTGACCAATCCTTTGGAGTCTTCTTCTGCTCAGCGATGTTAATTACATCACCATTTGCATCATAAGTATATACATAGCGTGAAGATGGAGCAATACGCTTCAAACCCTCGCTATAGGTCTCAATAACCTGCTCGGTCAACTTACCCTGCTCATTGTAGGTAAAAATCTCATGACCCTCGACAGTACCATCAGCCTTCAATACATTGCTGTAAGATGGCTTGCCGTTCTGGTAGATGACATGATCTGTCAACACCTGCTCCTTGGTTGCCTTATCGACAGAATACTTGTCGACTGAAACAATCTGGCCATTCTGACCGAAGTTGGTTACCTCTTTACCGGTAGCCTCACCATTTGTATCGAAAGCAGCTTCTACAGTCCAAGCGGTAGCCTCTTCTACTGGTGCTGGGTCTTCAGCCTTCTCGCTGCCACCACAGCTGCTTGCTGCAACGAGGGTTGCGCACATGGCGCTGTATGCAAAGATTTTTTTCATGTTATAATATTGTTTTTGTAGATTTTTCCGCGACAAAGATAAGCGGTTTCGTATAATAATGCAAATTTTCTGTCAAAAAAAATGCAAAAACCACTACACTTTACCTCTAAAAGCTATTTTTTACTCGAAATAGTCGATTTTTACGACGATTTTGCGCACAGTTTCTGCTTTTCGGGCAATGCCGCAAGCCTCGTGAATATCGCTTGGGAAGAAGAGATAGAAACGCTTTGGTTCACTATCCAAAAGGATGTATTGTTCGGCCGTTGGAGCCTTCTTGAACTTGAAGTTCTGTACATCTTTCTTCTCATTATACTTATTCTTCGGATCAAGAATCGTTGTATCGCGGGTCACAGCCAGACGCTCTGAGCCAGTCACCACCCACTGAAGGTCAATGGTACGATGATGCTGCTCCCACTGGGTATTCTCTGGCGTACGGAGATCCAGATCCTGGCAATGTGCCGTAGCGTGACTCCAATTCATAACATTCTTAGCAGGAGCCATCTTGATCGGATCAATCGAGCGAAGCCACTGGAAGATACTATCATACATGGCAGGATGCTTCTGATACTGCTCATGGAAAGTAGCGACATCCATCTCTTCGTATGGTTTCACCTTCCAACCCTGACGCCATGCGCCTTTCTTGTACCACTGTTGTGCATCAGCCGATGGCTGTTGCTGAGCAATTCCTGTCATTGCAAAGGAACACAAAATGAGCAAAAAACAAATCTGTTTCATTTTATTTGATATATAAAAGTTAAAAATATTTCCTATTTCTTGGACAATCCCGAAAAATCATCTATCTTTGCGCCATACATAATCAACACATATATTCTATGTTAATCAAACAGCTCACCCTCCATATTCAGGACCGCAGCGGTGCCTCATGGCAGGTTTTCCAGACCTTGGCCAACAAGGGTATCAATATTCTCTCCTACAGCATCAACCACACACCAGATTATGGTGTACTTCGACTGATAGTCGATAATGTTGCCAAAGCAGAAGAGGCACTCAAGGCCCAGGGTATCGATGTCGAAAAGACTTCGGTTTATTCTCTCAATGTTCCAAACGAGCCAGGTTCGATGAGTCTTGTCCTGAAGGAGTTGACCGACAACGGCATCTCGCTCGATTTCCTTTATGCCTTCCAGTACCGAGGCATCTCGCAGGCAATCCTCCACTCTACCGACATGGAGAAGCTGACAGAATGTCTGACCCAGTTCGAGCAACGTCGTTTGAACGGCTAACAGTTACTAAGGAATCAAACCTTTCTCCTGCATGGCTTTGCGACTGAATTCGCAGCCGCAATACAACTGGTTGTAGAAGCCGTTCTCCTTGAGCAGTTCGTTTCGTCGTTGCTGCAATCCGCCCTTTCGCCAATTCCGGTCATCAAAGCGGACTTTCATCGTGACCGACGGATCCTGATTGACGCAATCAGCCGCCCATTGACCCGCTGCATTGATCTGTTCCAGACTCTTCCAACGGCTCGAAGCCAAGGTGGTTGTGAACGATTCAATTCCCAGTTCCGATGCTTTGCGGGCAGAACGGAACAGGCGCAGTTTGAAACATTCCAGACAACGGCCACCTCGTTCCGGTTCATTCTCCAACCCCTTTATATGACCAAGCCAAGCCTCGTGATCGTAATCATCGTCGATGATCTCAACCCCCAGACTGGCGGCATATTTCGTTATCTCGTTCTTTCGTATCTGATACTCCTCAACAGGATAGATATTCGGATTGCAATAGAACAAAACCGGCTGCACATCATGATTCAGCATCCATTCCAGAATGGCGCTTGAACAGGGAGCACAACAGCAATGCAGCAATACTTTTTGCATTATAATTTAATTAATATGAGCAATATCAAACGAATCGTGTTGACAGGCGGCCCTTGCGCTGGCAAGACCACAGCTTTGGTCCGCATCAACGAACATTTCTCTGCCTTAGGTTACAAAGTATTCACCGTGCCGGAGGTTCCAACCATGATCACCCAATCCGGCTGGAACTACATGACCGACAATCACGACTTCTACTACGAGGGCGAGAAAGTGATTCTCGAAACCCAGCTAGAACTCGAAGACAAGGTGATGCGTATGGCCCAGACCTGCAAGGAACCTTGTGTCATCGTCTGCGACCGAGGTGCAATGGATATCTCTGCCTATATTTCGTCCGAGATGTGGGAGGAGTTGACCCACTCCTGTGGAACTTCAACCGACGAACTTCGTAACGGCAACCGTTATGATGCGGTTCTGCATCTGGTAAGTGCTGCCGATGGTGCAGAGAAATTCTATACCACAGCCAATAATGCTCAGCGTTACGAGAAGGCCGACGAAGCAGGACTTCGTATTGCCCGCGAACTGGACAAGAAAGTCATCCAGGCCTGGACAGGTCACCCTCATTTGCGCGTCATCAACAATGGTGAGGACTTCGAGCAGAAGATGAACCGCGTGGTTCGTGAGATTGCTGCCGTTCTTGAATTACCTCAGACCATCGAAGAGGAACGCAAATATATCGTCAAGATCACGGGCAACATGCCGGATTGCATCGAGAGCGACATCCATCAGATCTACCTGACCGCCGAACCGGGTTGCGAAGTTCGTCTTCGTCGTCGCACCACCAATGGCAACGTGGTGAATATCCACACCACCCGCAAGTGCCTCACTCCTACCGAGGAGCTTGTTACCGAGCGTCAGGTTTCGAATGCACTCTATGAATCTCTGCTTCAGCAGGCTGACCCATATCGCCATGCCATTCACAAACTACGTCACAGCTTTATCTGGCAAGGACAATTCTTCGAACTGGATCAGTACAAAGACAACCTCGACGGGCTGGTCATTCTCGAAACCAAGGGCATTGTTTCGCACGCAGATCTCAAACTTCCGCCATTCCTCCAGATTGAGAAGGATATCACAGGCGATACCTCCTATTACAATCCGAACTTAGCGTTGCGGAAGTAAGGTCTCAAAAAAACAAAATTACTTTGTCTCCACTTCGATATTCTCGGCAATCAGCTTATAGCCCTTGCCGTGGATATTGATAATCTCAATCGATGGATCTGCCTTCAAGTGCTTACGGAGCTTAGTGATATAGACATCCATTGAACGGGCATTGAAGTAGTTGTCATCGACCCAGATAGTCTTGAGTGCGAAGTTACGCTCAAGGATATCGTTGGCGTGCGAACATAGGAGGTTCAACAGGTCGCTCTCCTTCGTGGTGAGTTTGTTAACCTCTTCACCATGAATCAACTGCTGTTTCTGGACATCGAAGGTCATGCTACCCAGGTGGTAGGCCACGATGTCCTTTCCTTTTTTACCCTTTACACGACGCAGAATGGCCTCAATGCGGAACAGAAGTTCCTCCATCGAGAATGGCTTGGTGATATAATCATCGCCACCAATCTTGAATCCTTCGAGGATATCCTCCTTCAAGCTCTTCGCAGTCAGGAAAATAATCGGAATATCCTGATTCAAAGCACGGATCTCAGAGGCCATGGTGAAACCATCCTTCTTTGGCATCATGACATCGAGAATGCAGAAGTCATAACGGCCCTTCAGGAATGCCTTGAAACCGGCATCGCCGTCACCATAAAGGTCGCAAACGAAACCCTTTGCCTGAACATACTCGCGGAGGAGCATACCGAGATTCTCATCATCTTCACACAACAGAATGTGAAGCTTTTCATTTGGAGTTGCTGGAATTGCCATAATAATATAATGAAAAATTAATAATTAACAATGAAAAATTAATAATTAACAATGAACAATTAAAAATTAAAAATTATCAATTAAAAATTGTTACGCCATCAGCGGAAGGGTAATGATAAAGGTTGTACCCTGACCGAAAACAGATTCTGCCTTGATGTGTCCACCGTGATCGGTAACGATCTTCCAGACATAGGCCAGACCGAGGCCGAATCCTTTGACATTATGTAGATTACCCGTTGGAACGCGGTAGAACTTCTCGAAGATTCGTTTTAGGTTCTCTTTCTGAATACCGATACCATTGTCCGAAACACGGATCTCCAGATGTTTCTCGTCGGGGTTGCTGGTAGTTACCTTCAATTGCAGAGGCACCTCCTCGCGGGCATACTTGTAAGCATTATCCAACAGGTTGAACACCACATTGGTAAAGTGCATCTCATCCAACATACAGACATCATCTTCAGCATCCAATTGAGCTTCGATGGTTCCTCCTGCCTTCTCTACCTTGATTGTGAAGGTATTGACCACACCATCCACCAGGGCATTGACATTCAGTTCCTTCTGCTTGAGGTTGGTTCGCTGACGATCAAACATCGACATCTGCAGCACCTTCTCAACCTGGAACCTGAGTCGTTTGGTCTCATCATCAATCACACCCGTCAGTCGTTTCACCATGTCGGGTGATTTATTGACCGCCGGATCGTTCAGCATCTGAGCGGCCAACGAGATACTCGAAATTGGCGTCTTGAACTCATGAGTCATGTTATTGACAAAGTCATTCTTCATCTCACTCAGCTTCTTGCTGCGGAACACAGCCACAATCACAAAGATGAAGAGGAACAGAACCAATCCGGTAAAGAAGAACGATGGCAACATGAAATGCACGCTCGAATGAAGCAGGAAGGAATGCGAACTTGGGAAACAGACCTCCAGATAATGATTGCGACTGTTCACATCCTGTCGACGGGCTGCCTCCGAGTCAAAGAGTACCTGCATGAAGTAACCAGCTGCGACCATATCTGACTTGAACCCTGGCGACTTATAGACCTCCTGTCCCTCCTTATTGATCAAACGGAACTCAAACGGAAGACTATAACCATTCATCTGCAAGGTGGCGGTGATCTTCTCTCTCAGATCTCCCACCTCTACACGTTCCAGGAGCGGACGTTCATTGCTCTTGACAAGAATACGGAAGATAGCATCCTCGACCAGATCCTTCTGATGCAGATATTGCTGAAGCATACGCTCCTGACGCGACTTCTGCAGATTCTGGATATTGTTACCACTTCGCGGACCGATGGTATAGTGCGTTGTCGTATCAATATCACTGAATTCGAAAGTCTGAACCGTGCCATCGGGCGTGGTGTAGGTTATCTTGCTTTTCGAATAACTGCGTGTAGTAGAATGTGTACGTACACGGACATCGTCATCATCATGGAACATCGATTCGAGGGTCTTTCGCTGCTCTTCATCGAAGTTTTCGTCCAGATAAGCGCGCGTCTCCTGTCTCTCCAATTGGCGACTAACCATATACAACGTACGACTGACAGCCTGATCGAACTGCTCTTTTCGGCTGGATAGAATCTCATCCAGATAACTGAACTGGATGGCAATCAAGCCGGCCAAAGCAATAAAAAGGGCGATTGATATGTACCAAATGGTAGATTTACGCATGTGTTTTGTTTGAATTTTAACTTTCGGGTGCAAATTTAACTTAAATAATTAACATTTGAAAGAAAATCTTCAAAAAAATAGATTCCATTAATGTTAATTAACAGCGAGAAGCCTCTTTCCCTATAAAATGTAAAGTTTTTTTTGAATTTGACCGATTTTTTTGGATAATTCACGAAAGGTTTGTATCTTTGCACCCATGAAAACGAAAATTTGGGTACTTCTGTACCTTTTTATATATGTGTGCGCGTGCGTAAATAATAGGGCGAGCGCGCAGACCCAAAGGGCAATGAATAGCACCGGAACATCTGAACAACAGGCAGATTCTGTTGTCGAAGATCCTTGCGTTCCCCTCAACGATGGACGCCGATGCTTCACCCTCGACCCAATGACCGGTCTGGTCTTTGAGTCTGTTCCCGACACCTCTTATCTGAATTTGGGTAATCGCCAGAGCATGGAGAGCAAAGCTTTATCGCTCATCCATACCGGCAACCTCTATAGTCCACATCTGGTACAGGCCTACTTCGATCGTCGTTCTAACCACGATTTCCTTTTCGCCAACGCCTACAATCTCTTCCGTTTTGATCCATCCCAGCAGTTGTACTACAACAGCAAGATGCCATGCACGGTACTGAGCTATGCCAAGGAGGGCGGTAGCCTGCAAACCAACGATCACCTCAAGATCAACTTTTTCGGCAATTTCAACAAACAGGTCGGTATCGGTACCAACCTGGACTATGTTTATGCCCGTGGTGAGTACCCTGAGAGTTCTACCAAACCGCTCAAATGGAACAGCTATGCCTACTATGAGAGCGATCAGTACAAGGCCTATGCATCTTTCACATTGAGCAAACTGGCCAACCAGGAGGGCGGTGGCATCACCGACCGTGGACTGATTCTCAATCCTGACAATTACAAGGAGAACTTCACCGACCCAAGGAACATGTCGACCAATCTGGTCAGCACCTGGAATGATACCGACCAGCGTCAGGTACATTTCCAGCACAGCTATGATCTGGGCAAATGGGAGGAGCGCAGCAATCCAGAGGACTCGACCGTTTGGGACGAGTTCATCCCTGTGGCATCTATCTTCCACAGCGTCGATTTCGAATACCTGCACCACAATTATCTGATGGAGAATGGCGCAGATGCATCGGAGTTCGGGTTCTTCAAGAATCATTATTACAACACCGACATCACCCACGATTCTACCACTTATCGTAATTTCTCGACCTATGCAGGCATCCGTCTGAACGAGGGTTTCAGCAAATTCTCGCAGTTCTCGATCAGTGCTTTCCTGGGGTTTGAACACCAGCACTACACCATGCTGGTCGATTCGACCAATCTTGCCTTCATCGGCCACAACCATTATTCGAACAACCTGTGGGCAGGCGGACAGTTAAGCCGTCACCTAAGTCCACTCCTTACGTTCGATGCGACAGCTCGTACTGCCGTCAGCGGTGACAAGGCTGGAGATATTGATATTCATGGCAAACTGCGCATGGTTATTCCTTTTGCCAAGGATGATGATGGATTGCCAACCGACAGTGGCGTTTTCGAGGCTAAAGCCACTTTCCAGAACAGCCAGGTTCCCTACATGATGACCCAGTATTTCGGTAATCATTTCAAGTGGAACACGAACTTCGATCCAGAGCAGCGCAACCGCATTGAGGCCAAACTTTCCTATCCTCGCACATTGTCGAGTGTTCGATTCTGCTTCGAGCACATCAACAATTTCCATTATTTCGACACCCTCTTCATGCCAAGACAGTTCAACAAACAGTTGGATGTTTTCGGTCTGGAGTTGCGACAGGGCATTCGTGCCGGCAAATGGTTGCAGTGGGATAATGCTGTTCTGATGCAGCTTCCGACCCACAAAGAGGTACTTCCTCTGCCTAATGTCAGCGTCGAATCGGATCTCTCCATTCATTTCAAGATTGCCCGCACACTCGCTATCCAGGCTGGTGTTGCCGCCTATTATTACACCAAATACTATACGCCGACCTACCAACCAGCTACGCAGCAGTTCGGTTTGCAGGACAAGATCAAGTGCGGTAACTATCCATTGCTCAATGGCTATGTTAACTGCAACCTGAAACGCATCAAGTTCTTCCTGACGGTTCACAACATGATCCAGAAGGCCGTCACCAACGACATGTTCCTGATGCCCTATTACCCAACTACCCCACGACGTATTGAATATGGTTTAATTCTGGACCTCCAGAATTAAGCCAGAGACCCTCTAAATCCCCCTGCTTAGGGGGACTTTCACTAAACAAGCGACATGACAATTCCGCAATATCTTGCTGATCAGGAGCGCCTGCTCCACATGGAATATGAATCCGAGAAGCGCGAATTCGAAGAGATTTCGCGTCACGTCGGTGTGCAACGCCGTATTCGCCAGGGCAAGTGCTGGTACCCGATCAGCGGAGGACGAACCTTCTACAACGCACTCAACCAGCTTTGTATTGAAATACATAACGATAACCCCGAAGGGGACGCGAAACAAAGCTTGAGCAACCTTAACGATAACCTGTCAGAGTTCGAACCGGGTCGTCCCGTAGCCTTCTTCCGAACCGAAGGCGATGGTAACTACTCCCCTCCATCCACGGGAGGGGCAGGGGGTGGGTCTCCCATCTTCTTCAGTTGGTCCTGCCAGGTCTCTCGCATCGATGGCCAACGCATGCTGATAACCATTCCGGGCACGCAATGCGCCGAGACTTTACGCGAGTACATGCGCCTCGGATTGTTAGGCGTCCAGCTCTCGTTCGACGCCACCAGCCATCGTGTCATGCGTGAGGCAATCATCAATTTGAAGAATACCTCCGATGCCAAGATACAGCACCTTCGCAACGTACTGATTGGCGACGAACAGCCTACTTTCCGTACCGAGATGCCAATGCCATTCCCTTGGCTCAATCCATCGCAACAGAAAGCGGTCATGAAGGTGATCTGTGCCCGCGAGGTGGCCATCGTACATGGACCTCCTGGCACCGGCAAGACCACTACGCTCGTCGAAGCGATTGGTGAAACCCTCCGACGCGAAACGCAGGTTCTGGTTTGTGCCCAGAGCAATGCGGCTGTCGACTGGATTGCAGAACAGTTGCTGGCGCGAGGCATCTCGGTGCTCCGCGTCGGTAACCCGATGCGTGTGAGCGACAACCTGCTCGAGGCGACCTACGAACGGCGCTACGAGTCGCATCCTGACTATACCGAATTGTGGGCTATCCGCAAAGCTGAACGGGAGGCGTTGGCTAAGCTATCGTCCAAACACTGTTCGGCCACCGAACGTCGTTCTGCCCAAAACAACCTCAACAAATTGCGCGGACGACGAACCGAGCTGGAGATTCGCATCAACGACGACCTCTTTGCGCAAAGTCGCGTCATTGCCTGTACGTTGATTGGTACGGCTTCACGCGTCCTCGAACGCAAGCATTTCTCGACCCTCTTCATCGACGAAGCGGCACAAGCCTTCGAGGCTGCTTGTTGGGCGGCGATCCTAAAGGCGGACCGTGTCATACTGGCGGGCGATCACTGCCAGCTCCCCCCTACCATCAAGTGCATCGACGCCGAACGTCAGGGACTGGGCAAGACCCTCATGGAGAAGGTGGCCGTGGCGAAACCCTCTTGCGTGGAACTGCTCACGACCCAGTATCGCATGCACGAGGACATTATGCGCTTCTCGTCCGACTGGTTCTACGACGGACGACTCCAGGCAGCCCCCGAAATTGCCCATCGCTCGGTACTCGAACTCGATTCGCCGCTGGTATGGATCGATACCGCCAAGCTGGGGTTCGAGGAGCAGCTCAATCCGCTCAGCCAGAGCCGTCTGAACACCAGCGAGGGTTTGCTTCTTGTCAAGACCCTGCGCGACTACATCCGTCAGCTCGGCATGGAACGCATGATCAACGACCGCGTGGATTTCGGCATTATCTCGCCCTACAAGAGCCAGGTGCAACTGCTTCGCAAGCTGATTCGTCAATCGAACTATCTCAAACCGATTCTCAAGCAGATCTCGGTCAATACGGTCGATGGTTTCCAGGGACAGGAACGCGACGTGATTCTCATCTCGATGGTTCGTGGCAACGACGATGGCCGTATCGGCTTCCTCAATGACCTTCGTCGCATGAATGTGGCCATTACCCGAGCCCGCATGAAGCTGATTGTCCTGGGCGACACCTCCACCCTCGCCCACCATCCCTTCTACCACCGCCTCATCGACCATATCGCCACCCATGGCCGTATGGTCACCATCGAGCCGGAGCCAAGCGACGATAAATCAAGCGACGGAGACGCTTGACACCGTAGCTCAGCCACCGTAGCTCAGCCACCGTGTGTGATCGCTCTTCAGCCACCGTGTGTGGTCGCTCCGTGGTCACATTCTATCCCCCAACCCAATTCCCAACACTACTATGGCAAACCAACCCGAACAGCCAGATAACTGGCACCCAACTAACCACAACATGAAGCGACGCAGCCGGTGGCACGATTACAGCCGCAAGGGCACCTACATGCTGACACTTGTGGTACAGAACCGACAGCCACTCCTGGGCAGTCTTCAAGAGTCCAACGGAAAGGCGCTTATCGAGCCAACACCTTTAGGAGTCGCCATCCGGGACACCGAACTGGCCAAAATCACCCACTACTACCCTATGGTCAAAGTATGGAAAGCTTGCCTAATGCCAGACCATCTGCACATTATTGTGCACATTACGCAGGACATGGCGGACAACACGCACTTGGGCAGAGTCATTACGGGCTTCAAAACCGGGTGCAACCATGCCTATTGGCAACTGAACCACATGCAGACCCTACCCAGACCTGGACTATTCGAACCGAGCTACAACGATAAGATACTACTTGACGAGGGACAGCTCGACCATTGGAAAGATTATCTGGACGACAATCCACGCAGGCTACTCATCAAACGACAAAACCCACAACTCTTTACCATTCTCGACAACATGCAGATTGCAGGACGAACCTGCGCCATTGTTGGCAACCGCTTCCTGCTGAACATTCCCGACAAAGTGGCGGTCATTGTTCACCGTCGCTATTCGGATAGCGAATTGGCTCAGTTACGAAACGAATGGCTTGCGTGTGGCGAACGAGGTGGGG
The DNA here is from genome assembly GCA_045627865.1 of Bacteroidales bacterium. Classification (GTDB taxonomy): domain Bacteria; phylum Bacteroidota; class Bacteroidia; order Bacteroidales; family UBA3663; genus Liminaster. Next base: position 14,648 of record JAZQOK010000034.1, on the reverse strand, counting down.
TAATAGTCAGCGCTGCCATTTCACCCAAAGAGCAGGCAATTCTTCACGAAGCCATGGAACGAGGCTACAACATCATTTACCTTCGGGAGAATGGATTTCCTCCCCTCTATAAACCAGCAGGCAAGAGTTTCTATGCTTGTTCCAATGGAACTCTCCTAATGATTAGCCCTAATCCCTATCATACCGAAAAACGCACCATCACCAGAGCACAATGCCTGGACTTAAACGGAATGGCGGAAGCCATTGCTCGTCTCCCAAATACTTGAACCCGCATAGCTACGAAAAGAGGTCAGACCTTCGCGGTCTGACCTCTCGCATGTAATATTATTATGATTGGAATCGTGTTAGTTCCAGAGATTTCGGAACCTACTTCACCTTAGGGATTGCTATAACCACTGATTAGTTCCAGAGATTGTTGCGATAAGTATTCGAGAGGGCATCGTCTCCATTACCTTCGTTCTGTGTATCAATGGTTATGGATTGTGCGACAAGGTCTGAAACCTGAATCTCGTATACTTCCATATTTGGACTGGTATATATCTTTTTCGTATTCATAGCTATATAATTCATTTTGACATCCATGTTTTCTTTCCATTTACAATATAGAGTCCCTCTTGGGTTACCTTATCTAACTTTTTGCCAGTAAGAGTATAGACACTTACACGCTGTTCAACCATGGAAGAAACAGATTCAATATTGGTAGAACTCTCATCCATAGAGATACGGAACATAGGAGCTAAAGAAGATGGTGCCTCATTAATGATTGCAAAGAAACCCTTCTTTGCAGCAAGACTTCCAGTTGAACTCAATTTCTTAAATACAGCATTGCCATCGCTTACTCCAAGATAGAACAAGGAGTAGTTTGCAAATTCTCCTTTTGTATCTGTGGCAGTGGTTCTATACAAGAACTGGTTTTGCTCCACTGTAAGTTCGTCACAAGTAGCACACATTGGAACCTTGTAATCGCCCGGAGCGCCAGCTACAATAAAGGCCGTTTTCGCTGGGACATAATTCAAAGGAATCAAGTGCACAATGCTATTCTCCATTTCAGGAACAACACCATAAGCAACAAGTCCGTCATTTCGATTGGTGAAATCAAGATTGTACTCTGTAACACAAGTAGCATAACCAACAGAACCAATAGAAATAGATTGCTTGTAATTCATCTCTGTTGCCTTACCACCTATCAATGTGATCCGAAAATCATCAGCTGTAAAGTTTCTATTGTTTGCTTGGACTTCAATTTTCACGTAGTCACCACTATTAATTGTAAAATTCTCAATATTAGCTACTGGAGAATTTGGATTATCACTCTGGCCAGTATATACTTTGAAAGTATTATAATTTGAAAGTGTGGCTTCTACTTTATACGTTCCTTCAGGCAGACTTGAAATTACTTGAGATAGAGTCTGGTTAGTATTTACACTTGCCTTGTACAAATAATTGCGGTCCTGAATCTGTACACTACCACGATTAGCCGTTACAGTCCAATAATCCGTTGTTCCCATTTGGAACGAATTATTTAGAATGAATGTCGAGAAATCTGTATCAGCAGCAAAACCTGCACCTTTTTCGACGCGCTTATTTACCCAAGTCTTGAATGAAGTTTGGGCATACGAAATGATTTCTTTCATATCATCGACACTATTGTTAGCAACGGCAATAATCAATGCATTCTTTTGATCATCTGGGAATTCATAACCCAATGCCTCTGAGGCATTCTTCATATCGCGGCAATAAACAAATATTGGATTCGAATATTGACTAATTGCGGAAGACAAATTTTTTATTGCTCTATTAAGTTCTTCTTCTGTTGTACTCGAGTTAAATTTATCCAAAATATCTTGTGCTATAGCAAGTGCTTCAGAAACTACGTGTAAGTCTTGCTGACCATCTGTCATTGAAGACAAATCAACTACAATTCTTTCTCCAACATTAACAAGATTAAGAAGTGCAGCATAAGCTTCCAAACGAGAATCTTCGTCCGATTTACCAAAAAGTGCCTTCTTATAGGAGATCTCCAAATTTGTATAAGAATTGACGATCATTGGACCAAGTTCTCCCACAGTAGCAGTAGGCACATAATTCTGGGCAGACACAGCAGCATTATACATATTCTTTACCTCTTCAGGCATCTCATCGACAGTTCCATACTTAGCCAACACTTCAGTAACAATAGCATCTAGTTTGGGTCTTCCTGTAAATTGTTCTGGCGAGATAAAAAACCATTTTTTTTCGGCATTAGTTGACGATTTGGTAACTGAGGTAATCATATCAACACCATTAACGGAGGTAGTACCTTCAATCGAGCGACCATTCTCTGTAAAAGAGAACAGATAACCTATCTTAGCATCTGGTGCAGATGGATTCTTAGCATATTTTGTTCCGTCTCCATAAGATAGACGCGCACCTGCACCGTTGTTTTTTATACGTTTACCTTGTAAAGAGGTATTTTCCAAATAAATAGTCTTGCCGGATTTGGCATCAACAGCAACGAACAGATTTGCGTTGTCATAATTTGAATAAGAGGCATAATATTTTTCGCCTTCTTGTGTGTAAGAGAGGAAAGCATTCTCGTTACCAGCTGAATATCTGGTATAGTCAATGAAATAGTAGGGTTTATCCATACCCATAGCTTCACCCTTCCACTCCGAGGCGTACACATCACTTACACATGCTGCACTGAGAGTGAGCATGAGTAAGAGTTTTGAATTAAGTTGAAGTTTCATTTTATGTATTATATTTAGTTGTTTGTCGAATTTGTTAAACACGCACAATTTCATATTGCGGGCGCAAAGTTATATATATTATATAATAAATTGGTTCGCGCACATAATGGATTTGTTACTTTTTGAAAACATTTGACGATTTTGAAGGGATTTGATACTTAAATACAAACAAAAAGAGGGGATAGAAAAGATTCAACCTTAACAGAAAGGATCAAAAGCGACTATCTGCTCGAAGGTTGCCTGGTGTGGATAGTGTTTCTTCATAGTTTTATGGCAGAAAAGTTATAGAATCCAACGCGATGTTACACTGCGTTGGAAAATTAAGTTATGGAATGTAACGCAATGTATAACTGCGTTGGAAAATTGAGCTTTGGAATGTAACGCGATGTATAACCGCGTTGGAAAACTAACCTTTGGAATCCAACGCGGTGTATAACTGCGTTGGAAAATTGAGCTTCGGAATCCAACGCAATGTATAACCGCGTTGGAAAACAAAGATTTGGGGGTCACAAAAGATTATGCTATTAATGTAATGTGATTCTCGCAGATTTGGGCAATTGAAAAGATTTATCATCCATTTATTATGATTTAAGAACGGATTAATTTGTTGAATTGAAAAAAAGCAATATCTTTGCCATGAGTATTCTGATATTCACGAATTTTATCATCAATGAATTTGTGGGCTAATTCATGGGTGATGCATGATAATTTGTGTTTTAAGTAATTACAACCAAACACTATATAAGAATGATGAAATTTAAGACATTATGGATGGCAGCTGCGATGATAGCAGCAACAACATTCAGCGCCAATGCTGCGACGTGGTCGCACAACTGGAACACATCGAAGAACGATGGAGGCGAGGGTTTCTACAACACCACCGCACCAGACACCTTGTCCACAACCCTCAAAGGGTGGACCTGGATGATAACCGGAACACATAAATACATGTACACCGGAGCGATTGGACAATCCATCGGATCGGTCAATGCCTATGCCGAGCACGCATCGCTCTACACCTACGATGCACCAGAAGCAATCACATCAGTCAGCATCAAGGCCCGTCGCCAGAAGGACTCGGAAGAGGCCATCATGCAGGTTACCGTGGGAGGAGTCAAATACCTCTGCGAAGGCGAAACGGGCGCATATCTGACTACCGACTCTCTTCTCTACACATTCGTACCTGAAGGTGAGGCACAGAGCGGCAAACTCGATATCGAATTCTTGCAGAACAAGAAACAGAACATACTTTTTGTAAAATCAATCGCCGTAGAATACAAGGAATCAACATCGACAGAGGTCGTTGCCGCTCCAGTCCTCTCGCTCTCAGCCGGTACCTACGACGCTGCTCAAATCTGCTCTATTTCTGTACCGGATTACCAGGAGGGCAGCTATGCAATCTATTATACGCTGGATGGCACCAGCCCTAAGGGCAACGGCACACTCTACACCGAACCGGTACAGATTGAATCGACAGCAACCCTCAAGGCTGTTGCCAAAGTGGGAGATTCCTACAGCGAGATTGTCGAAGCCAAATATGTGATTCGCGTATCGCCAGAATTCAAGTTCGAACAGGACACCATGTACATCGAGGCACCAGACAATGGCTACAGCCCCTACCCGAACTCGAAAGTGTACATCAACGACATCACATTCAAGAGCTCCGATCCTTCAGTTTGCAGAGTCTCCGACCTCGGCGTACTCTACAGCATCAAGCCTGGTGTCTGCACCATCTCGGCCTGCTTTGCCGGCAACGACACCTACCTGCCCGACACCGCAAGCTACACCCTGATTGTGCTCCAGAAGGCACCTCTGCCCAAACCTGTTCTGAGTCCGATGGGAGGCACCTTCGATGCGCCTGTCGAGGTCTCAGTATCGGTCAGCGGCGATGAACGAGCCATGGCCATCTGGTACTCAATGACCGCCAAGGATTCGGCCGAGCTGACCGACGAGCCAACCATCATCAAGGCAACCGAAGGCAAGATTACCATCAAGAAGAGTTGCAAACTGCTTGTTCTGGCAGCTGGAGTGAATGTCTTCAGCCCATTGGTTGAGGCTGAATATATTATCGACGAGAAACTATCAGCCCAGTTCGGAGCCGACGAGGCCAGCACAACCTATTACAAGCAAGGCTTCGACAGCAGCGAGGAGATTGCAGACTGGAAGCTCTACAACACCTCGAGAACGACCTTCCGTCTGATGGAGGAGCCTACGCTCCGTTTCAACAGCAGCTTCTCAAGCATCGATCCAGACAATAAGTATTCGCTCAACATCCAGTATTCGGATTACGAGAAACAGTCAGAGATCTTCGAGTCACCAGCCATGAAGATCAAGCCGAATTCCAGCGTCGAGTTCTACTCCTTCTTCTCGGGCGGCATGCTCTACTTCGCCAACTGGTACCTGAGCATCTACGACGAGACCACCGGCAAGGAGGCTGACCTGGTCAACGCCTTCCAGTGGGCACAGACAAACGGTTATACCGGACCAGCATGGATCCGCTTCAACTGCGACCTGAGTGAATACGAGGATCATGAACTCTACTTCGCTTTCGTTTACGAAGGTCAGTATGGCGAAGATGCCGCCTTCGACGGCTTCAAACTGATGGCTACCGACCTCTCCGACTCTGCCAAGATCGTCATCAACGAGGGCGAGAGCGTACACCTGCACGATTATTCGGTCAAAGCAACTTCGGTACGTTGGGAACTCCCAGGCGGCACTATCGTCAACGAGGACGAACACAACCCAATTGTCACCTACAACGAGGCTGGCACCTACGACGTCATGCTCATTGTCAGCAACGGAGAGGAGACAGACACCCTGATCCGCAAGGATTATATCGAGGTGAAGGCTCAGATGCCAAAGGCTATTGCCGGTCTGCCAGCAGAGGGCTACCTCTCTCCCTTCACCGCCACCTTCATTCCTGTCGGCGTTCCAGTTACCTTCCACGATCTTTCGACCGGTAATCCAACCGAACGCACGTGGAGTTTTGTAGGTACCGACGTCACCTCATCGACCGAAAAGGACCCGGTAGTAACCTATACCAAGGCGGGCACCTATAGCCTCGCTCTTGAGGTTAGCAACAAGGTTGGCAAGGACCAGGACATCCTTTACTACGCCATTCAGGCAGGTGGTGCACAGTATATCTGGAACATTGCTCCCGAGGAGAACCAGGACCTCGAGAATGTCCTGATCAATTCCTACTACGGATACTATGCCGGCAGCAACTGGTTAGAGATCTATAAGTTCGCCGAGAAGTTCCATGCACCTTTGGCTCCTGCCACCATCGACAGCGTGGCTATCTACTTCGGTTCGGTAACCACCGTTACCCCCGACACCGCCATTACCGTCGAGATTCAGACCGTTGATGCCAATGGTATGCCAGGCGAAGTGCTCGCATCAGGCAGCGTCAAGGCTGGCGATCTGGCATGGGATGACGAGGAGGTCGTTGCTACCACGTTCATCCTCGACAAGACGGCAAACATCACCGGAGAGTTCTTCGTAACTGTAAGCGGTATTCCAAACAACTACGAAGGCTGGGATCAGGATAATATCGCCATCCTCTGCCACCGTCGCGAAGAGGGAGAACGCAATTCAGTCTTCCACTACCTCACGATGTACGATGAGAAGACCTACGATAATCTGGGCGAAGAGTGGGTCGAGAACGAATCTCCACTCTCGATGGCGGTTGCTCCTGTCCTCTCCTACGGTATTCCTGCTGCCATCAGCAACATCAGCAGCAACACCGTCAAGAAGGAACAGATCTACAACGTCAACGGCCTCCGTGTGGATAATGTCAAGGCTGGGCTCTACATCATCGATGGCAAGAAGGTGATGGTGAAATAAAGCCACCAAGCGACAAAAAATAATGCCCCTCCCGACAGGTTGTCGGGAGGGGCATATTTTTGAGGATTCGAAGTCTCGAGTTATCGAAGCATCGAAGTATCGATGTCTCGATTACAAAACTTTCTTATAAAGTTCTACATTGTTTCAAGGGGACTGCTTCCCCTGTAACCCCTGTGGAATTATAGAACTTTCTTATAAAGTTCTACAATCTCAGCACGGCTGATCTTGCGAGGGTTGCCTGGGGTGCAGACATCGGCAATAGCCTGATCGGCGAGAGCATCGATATCCTTCTCGTAGATGCCAATCTCAGACAAGTGCTGTGGAATGCCTACCTCGATAGCGAGCTGACGAACAGCATCGCAAGCAGCCTGTGCAGCCTCAATCTGGGTCATGCCATCCTTATAAGCACCCATGGCCTTGGCAATCTCTACATACTTCTCACGGCAAACAGGAGCGTTGAACTCCATAACGGTTGGCAGCAACATAGCATTAGCTACACCGTGAGGAATATTGTGCAATGAACCCATTGGATGAGCCATGCCGTGAACAACACCCAAACCGACGTTCGAGAAGGCCATACCTGCCACATACTGTGCCAATGCCATGCCCTCACGACCCTTTGGATTCGATGGATCGAATACGGCCAGACGAAGATACTTGTTGATGAGACGGATGGCCTCGATCTCGAACATATCTGAAAGCTCCCAAGCAGCCTTGGTGATATAACCCTCGATAGCATGAGTCAAAGCATCCAAACCGGTAGCAGCCGTTGTGCCCTTTGGCAATGAATACATCAATTCAGCGTCGATGATTGAGCAATATGGAATATCATTAGGATCGACACATACCATCTTCTTGTGCTTCTCCTCGTCGATGATCACATAATTGATAGTGGTCTCGGCTGCAGTACCTGCGGTGGTTGGGAAGCAGATGATAGGTACAGTCTTCTTCTTGGTTGGAGCAACACCCTCGAGGCTGATAACATCCGAGAACTCTGGGTTGTTGGTTACGATACCGATACCCTTAGCGGTATCGATGCTCGAACCGCCACCGATAGCTACCAGGAAGTCTGCGCCGCTCTTAGCCAAAGCAGCAACACCGTTCTTCACATTGGTTACGGTTGGATTTGGGACTACGTCGCTGTAAATCTCGTAAGGGATACCAGCTTCGTCCATGACGTCGGTGACCATCTTACAGACACCGAACTTCACGAGGTCCTTATCGGTTACGACAAGTGCCTTCTTGAAACCAAGACGTGCAACAACTCCAGGCAATTCCTTGCGGCTGCCTGCTCCAAAATAACTAAGTTCGTTAAGAATAAAACGATTGACCATGTTTGGTTAAGGTTTAAGAGTTAAAAGATTAAAAGATTAAAAGGTTAATTGAATAATTCACGCGGCAAATATAGAGATTATTTTTGAACCCACCAAATAATTATTTACATTTTCGGCAAATTAAGTTATTTTTATCTATTCTCAAAGAATAATTGAATTCCTTATAGTGGTAATCACTCCCTTGCCCCGGACCGGGGAAAGGGTTTGGGGAAAGGGGCTAAAAAAGGGACTACAACCAAAGTTGCAGTCCCATATTTAGATCTTTTCTAAAGAATCAATTACTTGATCTCAGAGAAGAACTTGATAGTGCGAACCATCTGAGAAGTGTATGAGTTCTCATTGTCGTACCAAGAAACAACCTGTACCTGGTAGGTATCCTCGTCGATCTTGCTAACCATGGTCTGGGTAGCGTCGAAGAGTGAACCGAACTTCATACCGATGATATCAGAAGATACGATCTCCTCGTCGGTGTAACCAAATGACTCGGTAGCAGCAGCCTTCATAGCAGCGTTGATACCCTCCTTAGTTACGTCCTTACCCTTAACAACAGCAACCAAGATAGTGGTAGAACCAGTTGGGGTTGGGATACGCTGAGCAGAACCGATCAACTTACCGTTGAGCTCTGGGATAACGAGACCGATAGCCTTAGCAGCACCAGTTGAGTTAGGAACGATGTTCTGAGCACCTGCACGTGAACGACGGAGATCGCCCTTACGCTGTGGGCCGTCGAGGATCATCTGGTCACCAGTGTAAGCGTGGATGGTAGACATGATACCTGACTGGATAGCAGCATACTTGTTCAAAGCAGCAGCCATAGGAGCCAAACAGTTGGTGGTGCAAGAAGCAGCAGAGATAACAGTGTCAGCTGCGGTCAAGGTGTTGTGGTTAACGTTGTAAACGATGGTTGGGAGATCGTTACCTGCAGGAGCAGAGATAACAACCTTCTTAGCACCAGCTGCGAGGTGAGCAGAAGCCTTCTCCTTTGAGGTGTAGAAACCAGTGCACTCGAGGACTACGTCAACGTCGTTAGCCTTCCAAGGGCAGTTCTGTGCCTCCTTCTCAGCAGAGATCTTGATCTCCTTGCCGTCAACGATGATAGAGTTCTCAGTAGCCTCTACAGTGTGCTTGCCCTCACCGAACTTGCCACAGAAACCACCCTGAGCGGTATCATACTTGAGGAGGTGAGCCAACATCTTAGGGCTGGTCAAATCGTTGATAGCAACTACCTCATAACCTGGAGCCTCGAACATCTGACGGAAAGCGAGGCGACCGATACGGCCGAAACCGTTAATAGCGACTTTAGTCATCTTTGTAAAAAAATTAAATTGTTATTATTAAAACAATGTAAATTGTTATTGTTTGCCTTAAAAAGCACTGCAAAGATAATAATAAATATGTTATATAACATCTTTCGTTGTCTAAATACTTTACTATCACCCCTCATTTTTATATGGTTTGACAATTTCATTTATCAATTCTTCCCACGAAGGAACACGTCAGTCATGAAACAAAATACTTGAATCACCATACGAAAGGAAGCGGAAGCCATTGGTCATCGCATATTGATAAATGCGATGCCAATTGGGTCCTTCGAGGCTATCGCCATCGACGAAGGCACTGACAAGCAACAGCAAAGTGCTCTGTGGCATGTGGAAATTCGTTACGATAGCATTGACCAAACGATATTGGAATCCTGGTGCAATCAGAATCTGCGTAGCTGTAACGAGGTTCTCCTGATGGGTACGTTCGAGATAGTCAAGAATAGCCTGCAATGACTCGGTAACGGAGATGGTATGCTGCACATCGTAAGGTTCCCACTGGTGAACGACGAGTTCCTCTGACTGCGCATCCGGATGAGACAACAACTTCTCTCCAATGTAATAGAGGCTTTCCAATGTGCGTACCGAAGTGGTGCCAGTGGCGATTAAAAGACCCTCTCCGTCGCGCTGCGACACCTCCCCCTTAATGGGGAGGATTGATTTACTCTTGAAGTCAAGCAGAGATTGGATGACAGACTTTGGTACGGAGATGAACTCGGTGTGCATGTCATGACCCTCGATAGTGGCAGACTTGACAGGCTTGAACGTACCAGCACCGACATGGAGTGTGAGATACTGCAGATCGACACCTTTGGACTTGAGGGCCTCAAGCACCTCTGGTGTATAATGCAAACCTGCAGTTGGGGCAGCGACACTACCCTTGATCTGCGAATAGACAGTCTGATAGGTCTCTTTGTCTTTCTCCTCGGTGGCGCGGTTCAGGTACGGAGGAATTGGCAGTTCGCCCATCGCATCGAGGAGCTGAGCGAAGGAAAGACCCTCTCCGTCGCGCTGCGACACCTCCCCCTTAATGGGGAGGGTGGATTTGTTCGGGTTGTCCCAGAAAAATCTGATCTTCTGCGAAGCTCCTGGCTCGCTGACACGTTCACAGTAGAGGGTGGTCTGACGACCATCCTTCAGGGTTACCTGCAAACTGAGGCTTCCCTCCTTCCACTTCTTGCTATTACCGACCAGGCAGGTCCAGGTACACTCCTTTTCGGAGGCGAAATTCTGCTGATAATCTTTCGGAGCCTCCGGTTCAAGACAAAAAACCTCGACAATACCACCCGTAGGCTTCTGGAAATGCAAACGGGCCTGAATGACTTTGGTATTATTGAATACAATCATTGAACCTGCAGGAATCTGATCCGGCAAGTTACAGAAATAATGCTGTTGGATTTCTCCGTTTCGCCAAACCAGCAATTTTGACTGGTCGCGCTGTTCCAAAGGATATTTAGCAATCCGCTCATCTGGCAGATCATAATTGTAGTCGCTGATTTGAATATCTCGAGGATTAATCATCTTTCTCTTTCACGCGTAATTATATATAATGTATAATAAAAATCGAGTGCAAAAGTACAAAAAATAATTGAATTTAGTAAACTTTTTGTCACAAAAATTTTGCAGTGTGATGTTTTTGTGCTAAATTTGCAGCGGTATTTCATACAAGCTATTCAATTAACAACACATATATTCATACTTTATGAAGAAGATTCGTGTAGCCATTGTCGGATACGGCAACATCGGCAAGTACGCTTTGGATGCAGTTGAGGCTGCCCCAGATTTTGAGTTAGTAGGTATTGTACGTCGTCAGGGTGCAGAGAACAAACCTGCAGAGTTGGCCAACATCGATGTCGTTAAGGACATTAAGGAACTGAAGGATGTTGATGTAGCTATTCTCGCAACTCCAACCCGCAGCGTCGAGGAGTATGCCAAGCAGTGCCTCGCACTCGGTATCAACACCGTTGATAGCTTCGATATCCACACTCAGATCATCGACCTCCGCCGTTCACTCGACAAGGTAGCCAAGGAGAACAAGGCAGTCAGCATCATCTCTGCCGGTTGGGATCCAGGTTCGGATTCAATCGTCCGCACTCTCATGGAGAGCCTTGCACCAAAGGGCATCAGCTACACCAACTTCGGTCCAGGCCGTTCTATGGGCCACTCGGTATGTGTTCGTTCAAAGGCTGGCGTCAAGGATGCTCTCAGCATGACCATCCCAGTAGGTCAGGGTATCCATCGCCGCATGGTTTACGTTGAATTGGAGGAGGGTGCAGACCTCGCAGAGGTTACAAAGGCCATCAAGGCAGACCCATACTTCGCAAGCGACGAGACCCACGTATTCCAGGTAGAGAGCGTTGACGCCCTCAACGACGTAGGACACGGTGTAAACCTCACCCGCAAGGGCGTAAGTGGCAAGACCCACAACCAGCTCTTCGAGTTCAACATGAAGATCAACAACCCTGCCCTTACTGCACAGGTTCTGGTCAATGTAGCTCGCGCTGCCATGAAGCAGCAGCCAGGTGCTTACACTATGGTCGAAATCCCAGTCATCGATATGCTGGCAGGTGATCGCGAGGAACTTATCCGTCATTTAGTATAAACAGACCTACCCCTTCCCTCCCTTGAGGGAGGGGGTTAATCAATAATTTTTAATTGTTAATTATTAATTTTTAATTGATTTATGGCCGGTTTCTTTGGTTCAATATTGCAAACAAGTTGCGTTGCCGATGTTTATTACGGCACCGACTATCATAGCCACCTAGGCACACGCCGAGGCGGTATGGTAACCTTCGATCCAGAACTTGGATTCAAGCGTGCCATCCACAGCCTTGAAAGTTCCTATTTCCGCACCAAATTCGAAGAGGAGTTTCCTAAATTCCACGGCAACAGCGGTATCGGTATCATCTCAGACACCGATGCGCAGCCACAGCTCTTCAATTCCCATCTGGGCCGCTTTGCCATCTGCACCGTGGCCAAGATTCTGAACATCGAAGAGATTGCCCAGCAGTTGCTCAACGAGGGCATGCACCTCACCGAGTTCTCTTCTGGACGCATCAACCCTACCGAACTTGTAGGTTGTCTGATTGTCAAGGGCAAGACTTTTGTCGAAGGTATCGAGAATGTGTTCCGTACCGTTAAGGGTTCCTGCTCGATGATTCTCCTTACCGAGGAGGGAATCATTGCAGCGCGCGATAGCTGGGGACGTACCCCAATCATCATTGGCAAGAAGGATACCGGTTACGGCATTGCCAGCGAGACAACAGCCTTCCCGAACCTGGGCTACGAAACCGTCAAGTTCCTGGGCCCTGGCGAAATCGTCAAGGTAACAGCCGATAAGATGGATGTGCTCCGCAAGGCCAACAAGAAGATGCAGATCTGCTCTTTCCTCTGGGTATATTACGGTTTCCCAATCTCCGACTACGAAGGTCGTAACACCGAAGAGGTTCGTAACGCTATCGGTCGCATGATGGGCGAAGCTGATGACACCGAAGTGGATTGCGCCTGCGGCATTCCGGACTCTGGTACAGGTATGGCAATTGGCTACTCACATGGTCATAAATGTCCATTCATGCGTGCCATCAGCAAATATACACCAACCTGGCCTCGTAGCTTTACCCCACAACATCAGGAGCAGCGCGAATTGGTTGCCAAGATGAAGCTGATCCAGAACAAATCCATCCTGAAGGACAAGAAGGTCCTCTTCTGCGATGATTCAATCGTACGTGGCACACAGTTACGCGACAACACCACCTGTCTGTACGAAGCTGGCGCCAAGGAGGTTCACATGCGTATTGCTTGTCCTCCACTGGTCTATGGCTGCCGATTCATCAACTTCACCAGCTCCCGTTCCGATATGGAGCTCATCACCCGTCGCATCATTGCCGACCTCGAGGGTGAAGCTGCTGCCCAGGACCCAGAACGTCTGAAGGCATATTCTACCACCGATTCTCCAGAGTATCAGCAGATGGTACAGATTATCCAGAAGCGATTCGGCCTGTCTTCGCTCAAGTTCACCAAGATTGAGGATCTTATCGAAGCTATCGGTCTGGACAAGTCTCAAGTCTGCACCCACTGTTTTGATGGTTCTTCAGAATATACGTTGCACGAGGAGAATCTGGAGAATTAAAGACCCTCCCCGACCCTCCCTGCTTAGGGAGAAGACCTTCCCCGACCCTCCCTGCTTAGGGAGGGAGTAAATTTAAACTATACTAAGTTTCGCAGGTCCTATACTTGCGAAACTTAATAGTTTATAACGATATCCTCAAAGAAGATTTGAAGATTTGAAGATTTTTTGCAGGCAGCTTCTTTTCTTCAATTCTTCCTGAGAATAATATAAAAAAATCAAAGAAGAGGAGAAGATTAGAAGTTTATTTGCAGACTGCTTCTTTTCTTCAATTCTTCCTGAGAATAATATAAAAAATCAAAACAGAGGAGAAGATTTGAAGATTTTTTGCAGACAGCTTCTTTTCTTCAATTCTTCCTGAGAATAATATAAAAAAATCAAAGAAGAGGAGAAGATTAAAAGATTTTTTGCAGGCAGCTTCTTTTCTTCAATTCTTCCTGAGAATAATATAAAAAAATCAAAGAAGAGGAGAAGATTAAAAGTTTTTTTGCAGACTGCTTCTTTTCTTCAATTCTTCCTGAGAATAATATAAAAAAATCAAAGAAGAGGAGAAGATTAAAAGTTTTTTTGCAGACTGCTTCTCTTCTTCAATTCTTCCTGAGAATAATATAAAATAATCAAAGAAGAGGAGAAGATTAAAAGATTTTTTGCAGGCAGCTTCTTTTCTTCAATTCTTCCTGAGAATAATATAAAAAAATCAAAGAAGAGAAGAAGATTAGAAGTTTATTTGCAGACTGCTTCTTTTTTTCAATTCTTCCTGAGAATAATATAATAAATCAAAACAGAGGAGAAGATTAAAAGAATTTTTGCAGACAGCTTCTTTTATTCAATTCTTCTTTGAAAATAATATAAAAAATCAAAACAGAGGAGAAGATTTGAAGATTTTTTGCAGACAGCTTCTTTTCTTCAATTCTTCCTGAGAATAATATAAAAAAATCAAAGAAGAGAAGAAGATTAGAAGTTTATTTGCAGACAGCTTCTTTTCTTCAATTCTTCCTGAGAATAATATAAAAAAATCAAAGAAGAGGAGAAGATTTGAAGATTTTTTGCAGGCAGCTTCTTTTCTTCAATTCTTCCTGAGAATAATATAAAAAAAAATCAAAGAAGAGGAGAAGATTAAAAGATTTTTTGCAGGCAGCTTCTTTTCTTCAATTCTTCTGATAGCAGCGGATTAAATGTGCCACCCATAACAGGAACAAATGTGCCTCCTGTAGCGGAATTAAATGTGCCGGTCATATCGGTTTCGAATGTGCCACCCATAACGGAAAGAAATGTACCACTTTGAAAGTGGCTCCCC
>JAZQOK010000033.1:0-150947 GCA_045627865.1 Bacteroidales bacterium | reverse complement strand
AGAGGACAAGACTTGTTTGAATTGACTAGGTTTTGTTTGCTTGCATTTGCTATATTTCTATAGCTCCTTTTTTGTCAAAGTTTCACTCTTTCAAAGATCGTTTGTTAAACTTGAGTTTGTTCGTTAGAACTGTGTTCCTCTCGTTTAGCGGGTGCAAAGATAGCGGCTTTTTCCGACTCCTCCAAATTTTTTTGCGACTTTTTTCAAAAAAGGATAAAAATAGTGGCAAAAGTGGGGTCATTACATCCTCTTTTGCCACACATAATTTACATTTTATGAGTTAACGACCCTTAAATCGGGTCTTATTTACCGAAGATAGCCGAGAAAATCGTTTCAGAAGCACCGCTATTCTCCTTTACATAGGCACCTGCGAGCTTACCAGCCTCCTCCAAAGCCATAGAATCGGCCATAAAACGACTCATTATATTATTATAATCGGCAGAATTGTTGATTGGGAAGCCACCTTTAGCCTCAATCAAACCCAACGCCTCTCGGAAAGCCTGATGATTTGGACCAAATACGACAGGCATGCCATAGACAGCTGCCTCTAATGTATTATGGATGCCAACGCCGAAACCACCACCAATATAAGCCATATCTCCATATTTATATATAGAAGAAAGGAATCCAATGGCATCGATAATCAGACAATCCGTTGTCTTCAGTTTCTCGAGCAATGCTTGACGAGCCTCCGCATCATTTCCTTCAAGAACCGGCTTCATTTCACTATAGCGCATATAAGGACGCTTAAGTTTGGCAATGATAGACTGCACATGTTCCTCGTGAATCTCATGAGGAGCATCAATCAGCTTCATCTCCGGATGATTATTGAAGTGCTCGAGAATAATATCCTCATCCTTAGGCCAAGAGGAACCAGCTACCATCGTAAACTTATTGTCACGGAACGACTCAGCCCAATCAAGAACCTTAGCCTGTTGCTGAATAGCAATCACACGATCGAAACGGGTATCGCCACAGATAGTCACATTGCGTACGCCTACTTTTTCGAGCAAAGACTTAGATTCTTCATCCTGAACAAACAGATGGGTAAAGCATCCAAGCACCGGACGAAGCAGGCCACCATACCACTTAAAGAATGCCTGACGAGGGCGAAAGATACCCGAAACAAGATAAGTAGGAATGGAACGGCGCTTCAACTCCTCCAGGATGTTTCCCCAGAATTCATACTTAACAATGACTGCATAGTCCGGATGAACCAGGTCCAGGAAACGACGACACTCAGACAAACGGTCATAAGGAAGATAGCAGATTACATCTGCCCCCTTATAGTTCTTACGAACTTCATAGCCCGATGGACTGAAGAAAGTCTGAACAATACGGAATTGAGGATAACGCTCACGCAAAGCCTCAATCAGTGGACGGCCTTGCTCAAACTCACCCAAACTTGCAGCATGGAACCAGATGACTTTTTCACCCCGAAGAGGTTTCATCTTCTCCTCCAGACGAGCAGCCCAATACTTTCGGCCCTCCTGCATCTGTTTGGCCTTGCGATGTCCGAAGGCAGAAGCTAATGCAATGCCTCCGAAATACGCGCGCGTTCCTATATTATATATAATGTTCATTTCAGTCTCTCGATAGCGATACGTGCACGACGGAGAGATTCCTCCTTACCCAGTTGGTCGGTAATTGCAAAGATCTGTGGACCACGAGCCTCTCCTACCAATGTCACACGGAAAGCATTCATGACAGCACCAGTCTTGTATTCCTTCGATGCAATCCACTCCATAACCTTTGGTTCTAGAGTCTCACCATTCCAATCCTGCTGAGCCTCGAGGAAGTCACAGAGTTCACTTACATACTGAGGAGCCTCTGGCTTCCACCATTTCTTGAGAGACTTCTCTTCGTACTCTGTTGGTGCAGCGAAGAAGAAGTTACACTGCTGCCAGAGTTCCTGTGGCAGGTTAATACGCTCCTTCATAAGACCAACGACAATCTTCAAATACTCATCAGATTTAGGGTCAGCTCCATTTGCCTTCACCTGAGCCTTCAATGCATCGCAAAGGATCTGCTCATCGCACTCCTGGAGATAGTGATGGTTGAACCAGAGGAGTCGCTTGATATCGAAATGAGCTCCATTCTTTGAACATTTAGCCAGATCGAAAAGTTGAATCATTTCGTCCATGGTCATGATGTCCTGATCATTGCCTGGATTCCAGCCCAACAAAGCCAGGAAATTAACAACTGCCTCAGGACGATAGCCAGCCTCACGATATCCGCTATATGACTTAGCCTCACCAGTCTCCTTGTCTGTAAAATTCCACTGCAATGGGAAAACAGGGAAGCCATACTTATCGCCATCACGCTTTGAAAGTTTACCGTTACCCTCAGGAGCGAGGAGCAATGGCAGGTGAGCGAACTGTGGAGCCTCCCAACCAAATGCGCGATAAAGGAGTACATGCAATGGAGAAGATGGCAACCACTCCTCGCCACGAATGACATGAGTAACCTCCATCAAATGGTCATCGACGATATTTGCCAAATGGTAAGTTGGCAATTCGTCAGCACTCTTATAGAGCACTTTATCATCAAGAATAGAAGAGTTGATCTTCACCTCGCCACGAATCTGGTCGTTCACAACAACCTCTTCGCCTGGCTCAATCAGAAAACGGACAACATATGGTTCTCCTGCAGCAATCAACTCCTTAGCCTTATCCATACCCAAGCTAATGCTGTTTCGCATCTGTGCACGAGTTGATGCATCATACTGGAAATTAGCAGTTGCCTCACGAGCAGCATCCAACTCTGCCTTGGTATCGAATGCATAGTAAGCCTTGCCCGCATCCAACAGAACCTGAACATATTTCTTGTAGATTTCACGACGCTCAGACTGGCGATATGGGCCGTGCTCGCCACCGAACGAAACGCCCTCATCGAACTGGATACCCAGCCACTTGAAAGACTCAAGAATATACTCCTCAGCTCCAGGCACAAAACGCTGGCTGTCGGTATCTTCGATACGGAACAGAAGCTTGCCGCCATGCTGACGGGCAAAAAGATAGTTATAAAGACAAGTACGGACACCTCCGATATGGAGTGGTCCAGTTGGAGATGGTGCAAAACGCACTACAACAGGTTTGCTCATATTTCTTTTGTTATTTTATATTCCCTAATAATTTTGACAACTCCTCATCAGTTTTGGTCAGTTTTTCGCGGCAGAACTTCAACAGTTCCACCGATCGCTGCGTCAATTCGCACAATTGATCGACCTCACAGTCTGGACTCTGGAGCTTAGCTACGATTTCCTCCAGTTCCTTCATTGCAGAGGTATAATTCTGAGGTTGTTTTGCCATAATAAGATATTAAAATGTGCGACAAAGTTAGCATTTTTTACGCTGAGTTGCAAAAATATGCAGTACAAATCGGATAAACGAGGCCAGAAATTTGGTCGTTTCACATAAAAGTGCTATCTTTGCAGCGCTTTTTTCGAAGCTAGAATGACTAGAGTTTCGGCTCGAAATCATCGACTTAATTTGGAAGAGTGAAAGCTCAACCTTTATTATTAACTTTTTAATTCATACATTATCATGTACTTGGATTCTGCAAAGAAGGCTGAAATCTTCGCAAAGTATGGTAAGAGCGCTACCGACACCGGTTCTGCTGAGTCACAGATCGCTCTTTTCTCTTTCCGTATCTCTCACCTCACTGATCACCTGCGTAGCAACCACAAGGATTTCGCTACCAGCCGTTCAATGAAGATGCTCGTAGGTAAGCGTCGTCGTATGCTCGACTACCTCGCAAGCAAGGACATCAACCGCTACCGTGCTATCGTTAAGGAGCTCGGTCTCCGTCGATAATCCGAAGATTCGAAAGGAATACAAAATTGCCTGGCCAAACGGTCAGGCAATATTTTTTTAGTATGTTGTTTGATTACTGAACAATGATCTGAAGGTTATCCTCTCCGGTCCTCTCTCGCAGCCAATCGGCAAGACGTTCCTCTGTTTCGGTCTCGATTTTTGCTTCAAGAAGCACTATAGCAAACGGCTGCATCAGCGTACTATCGAAAGAAGCCGTGACACCAAGAGTTGTCGTTACACTATGCACTTGCGGGAACAGAATCTTCATTTCACGCATCAAACGAGGAGACAACTGCTCCATTCGAGCATAAGGCTGAATTTGTTGTTCCATCTGAGCCAAGCGAGTCTGCTGTTCTGCAATAACGGCTTCTGCATGGTTCAACTCATGGGAATCTCGCTCCAATACTCGAATCAGCTGCTCATCCGGTTCACTGCTCTGCGTTCCCTGTATAACCGTCATCTGAACATCTTCCAGCTTATACAAAGGCAGACGTTCACGTGCCGTTTGAATCGAGATCGAATCAATCTCCTGGCCAATCATCACGACATCGAACGATTGATTCTGATAATCTGCATGATGACTGATAACATGCGTCATCGGGAAATGCATTTCGAATTGGATAAAGCGATTAACGCGTTGCTCAAAATAATTCTGACGAACCATGCCAAAAGTCAAGACAAAAGCTGGAATAATCGTAACCACAGCAATTGCCCATATCAACCGCTTCACTTTCTGTTCACGCGATCGTTCGAAATAGGTCTTTCGCTCGAACTTCATGATAAACACTGCGCCAATGAATGTTGCTAGGGCAATGAAAATCGAGTTAATAATGAACAGATAGATAGCTCCGGCAGCATAAGCCCAATTAGCCGTTGCGAGGCCAAAGCCTACCGTACATAGAGGTGGCATCAAAGCCGTCGCAATCGCTACTCCCGGGATGACATTTCCCGAGCGCTGGCTTTTGCTACTGATCGCAATGATACCAGCCAAACCTCCGCACAAGGCAATCAAAACGTCATAGATGGTCGGAGAAGTACGGGCCAGCAACTCATTTCGTGCCTCATTGATAGGTGTAAGCATGAAATAGACGGTTGCCGTCAAGATACTGAACAGAGTAGCAATGACGAAATTACGCCAGCTACGTCTCAACAAATCGAAATCATAAATACCTACGCCTAAACCCATACCAATAATTGGGCCCATCAAAGGAGAGATCAGCATGGCACCAATGATCACAGCTGCCGAATTGGTATTCAGGCCCAACGATGCAACAAAGACCGCGATTACCAAAATCCACAGTTTGGCACCACGGAAGTTAACACCACGTTCGATGCTTTCGATAATCTCTTGTTCGCTTGCGGCATCATCCCCAAGCAGAAGCAGTTGTTTGATTCTTTGTAACATCTTTTGAAAACTGATTGCGTAGGAGTAAAGTACCGGATCAGATTACCTCCAATTGATTGGTTGGCATCCAACCAACATTGCCATCCGAGAGTTCAATCTCCGACCAGCCTGATAATTCCTGACGGATACGGACCTTGAGTCCCTCGTGAATAATCAGCAACTGGGTTCCACTCTCTGCAGGAGTAGAACGAACAGTTACCGTTGGAGCCATAACAATGGCTTTGTCCTTGGCGGTCAGGATACCCGCTTGAGCATGGGAATAGAACATACAGACGGCGCATAACAAAACACAAACAATCGCGCCATAGAAGCCAGCCTTACGAATTACCAGCTTACGAACAAAGAAATACAGACCAAAACCTGCCAAAAACAAGAGGAAAAACAGGACAGAAAGACGGCCCCATGTATCAGCCGACATCAAATCACGAAGAGCATTGCTCCATGTCACAAAGATTATAGGCTGAATAGACTCTATTTTATCGACACAATTCAACTGTGCCATCTCCAGATTGGTCTTGGCATCAGCATTCGATGGATCTCGCAACAGGCATCGCTCATAATTCAGAATTGCCTTGGCAAAATTCTGTTGCTTGTAATAGGCATTACCCAATCCATAGTACAAGTCTGGAGCGCCCTTGAAGGCATCAACAAGCATCTCATATTTCTGGGATGCCTCCTCGTAGTTACCCTGTTCATAAGCCATTGCAGCTTCAGCCACGAGTTCCACAGGATTGATGATTTCGGCACGGGCAACGCTCAGCGAGAACACACATACCAGTATCAATAATAATATCTTCTTCATATTATATAATCAATCAAATAAACATTTCAAATTATAGGGCTCTCTCCAACTGATCGATTGTATCAGAGGCCTCCTCGTAAAGTTTGTCCATTGCAGAATCATCTGAAGATGGAGCATAGCGAGCAAACTCGCAGGTAGAAAGGACATCAGCACATCGCTGAATCAAGGTTTCATCCACATTACGTTTTGCCAGTTCCTCTCGAATGCTATCACCAGTCATCTCACTCAATGGCATGCTTAGCTTATCAGCCACATAACCCAGAATTGCCTTGTGTACAGACTCGTAGAAAGGAGATACCTGATGATTCTTAAGGAATTCAGCAGCACTCTTAAGACGTTTAGAAGCTACCTTATTAGCCTTTCGGGTCCTGCGACCTGCCACATCAGCACGTAACTTCAACTCTCGACGATAAACAAACAGCAGAACACCGAAAGCAATCGAAGGCAGCAAGAACCAAAGCCAATATCCCAATGTACCAAACATGGGTTCATCATCAGCCGACAAGTTATCCGGATCGATATTGTGGATATAGCGGATATCACTACCCAGTACCTTGATACGTTCCTGTGTTGTACCAGAGAAATCAACGCTACCCGTCACCGCCTGAGCATCATTGGCACCCTTTTCCACCTCCAGAGTAAACGCCTCAGTCTTCAACGTCTCATACTTACCCTTATTAGTACTGAAATAGGTAAACTCCACTGGTGGGATTGTGAAGGTACCACCGAAACGAGGAATAATGGTATATTCAATAACTTTCTTGCCAGCAATACCCTGTGTCGTAGTTTTTGACTGCAGATCACTCTTTGGATCATACACCTCAAAGTCGGCAGGGAAATCCGGTTTCGGTTCACGGACATACTTCAGGTTACCCGTACCATTGATGACAACACGATAAATCAAAGCATCATTTGCCTTAACTTTATTGGCCGTCATCTCACTCTTGACAGTAAACTCACCCACAGCATTCATGTACGAAGCAGGCTTGTTCGACGGCAAAGTCTTAACTACAACGGTACGTTCTGGGCTCACAACCGGAACCTGGACATTTTGATAGACATTAAATGGATCATCCCAGAAACTACGACGACCAGTATAGACTTGGGCAATCGCAGTCAAAGAGCTGGCACTGATCTTAATCTCGCCAGAATGTTGCGGGAAGAGCAGCCACTGACGGATTGGATAAGCGCGGTAATTGCCACCCTTGTATTGAACGGTTGTAGTCTGACGGTTCGGGTCAAGTTCGATTTCCTGCACCGTAAATCCCTCCAAACTCGGGAATTTAGCATCCTGGATATTGGCAATATTGAAATTACGGAAGTAAAGAGTCATAGTTGCCATCAAAGCCTCACCCTCATAGACTGTAGTCTTTGAGAGGTCAACTGCCAAGAGGACATCATTCTTACCAATTTCGGTAGCATTGCCAGAAGAGGAGGAACTACTCTGACGACGATTGCTGCTTGCACTTTGGGATTGTCTGTTATTAGGATCCGGAGGCAGAACCTTCAGCGAAATCGTATTACTTGTATAGGTCTTGCCTCCTGTGACTGCCTTTGCTGCAGGAAGGGTGTATGTACCCTCCTTCTCTGCGATCAACACGTAAGTATAGGTTGTGGTATTTGAAACCGACGACTTACCATTGACAATCTGACGGCTCATATAAGAAGAGGAGAATGGACCACTCACAACACGAATGCCACTTATCGACAAGTCGCAGTCAAAGTTATCGCAGGTTGCTCCCAACTCGTATTCCACCTGGAATCGCGTTCCGGCCTCTACTGTATTACCACCCTGAACACGTGCCTGGAACGAAACATCCGCCCAAGCAGCAATGACAGAAAGGCTCAATAAAAATATAATAGAGATCTTTTTCATATCGTTTAATTCTTCAATCCGAACGGCATTACCAATCCTTCAAAGTTCCATTCATGCGCTTGATTTCCATCTCACGCTGTTTTTCCTTATCCTTATCTTGCTGACGCCGCATCACCTTAGCCTGAGTCTCTTTCTCCTCACGCTCATTTTGCTCAAGAATAGACTGACGCTGATCGTCAGACATCTGTTGCTGGTTCTGCTGCTGTTGTTGCTCTTGTTGTTGCTGCTGATCCTGAGGCTGCTCTTGCTGCTTCCGATCCTGCTGCTGTTGTTCCTGTTTCTGCTGATCTTGTTGCTGGTTCTGTTGTTGCTGATCCTGATTCTGTTGGTTTTGATCCTGATTCTGCTGCTTCTCCAACTGCTTCTTGGCAACAAGATAGTTGTAGCGCGCATCATTATCCGTCGGATTCAACTTCAACGACTCCTTGAACGCCTCGGCTGCCTGTTGATACTGTTGAGCCATCATTGCAATCTCACCCTTCTGATAAAGAGAACGAGCCATCATACTACGATTCCCAGTCTGTTCTCCCTCTCGGATCAAACCATTCAGGATGCTGTCAGCCTCCTGCAATTTTGCCTGATCTTTCTGGTTGATGAGTGCCGTAGCCAGATTAAAACGGGCTACACTATCATTTGAATTGATATCCAGAGCTCGACGGTAATCCATCTCTGCATCCTGATAACGTTCTGCCTTATAATGACTGTTGCCCGAACGATCCAGACTGCGGACTTCGCGCTGTCCCTGCGCACTCATCGAGGCACACGGCAGCAAGCAAACGAGCAAAAAGAAATACTTTTTCATTCGAACAATTTAATTTTTGCAAACATTGGGTTGGCACGATCTGTTATAAAGAGATTAGCCAGAATACAGAAGAAAGCAATCAGTGCGAACCAAAAGAATTGGTCATCATACTCAGCAAAGACATGGCTTTCCAGTTCTGACGCCTGCATCTGATGCAACGATTCGACGACAGAATTAATCGCAGAGTTACTATTATCGGCATGGGCATAAACGCCATGGCCTGCTTCTGCCACCTGACGGGCAATAGACTCGTCCAGACGGGTAGTAATCGGATTACCCTTGCTATCCTTGCGCGGACTATTGCGACGACCAGAACCATCCGGGATTACGGTTCCCTGAGTAGAACCCACACCGATTACATGAGTAGGAATGCCCTTTTCGTAGGCAGACGTAGCCGCACCCGAGGCGTCATCCTCGTGGTTCTCAGCATCCGTAATCAGAACGATTGCCTTGCTTGATTCCTCTTTAGGCGAAAAGCTGCGCACTGCCAGATTAATAGCAGCACCGATAGCAGTTCCCTGTGCAGATATATTCTCTGGGGAGATTGACTCCAGGAACATTTTGGCAGAGACGTAATCATTGGTGATAGGAAGCTGAACTACGGCATCTCCCGCAAAGACAATAAGACCAACCTGATCATTCTGCATCTGATCCAACATACGGACAAGCATGCGCTTCGACTTCTCCAATCGGTTAGGAGCAATATCCTCTGCCAACATCGAGTTGGAGATATCTAGGCAAACCATCACCTCGACGCCCTCTTTCTTGACAGTTTCAAGTTTCGATCCGAACTGCGGACGTGCACCTGCAACAATCAGGCAGACCAAAGCAATCGTCTGAAGAACGAACTTCAGGTTTCGTTTCTGCTTACTTACGCCCATCATCAATGGACGCAGTAAAGCTATGTTGCCGAACCGAGCCAATGCTTTAGCCGATGCGATATTACTCACAAAAAAGAGCAACACAAGCACCAGAACTACCAGCAGCAGCCACAGTACGTTAGGATTTGCAAATCTGAAATTATCCATCCTTAGAAATGAACGATTAAAAATTAAGGAATGTTACGCAAAATAGTCTGACGCAGCAAGACATGCAGCAAAAGCAGAATGATTGCAGCAATGGCAAAAGGAAGGAACTCCTCCTCTCGGCGACTGAATTCGCGCACCGACATCTTGGTTTTCTCCATCTGATCGATTTCTTCAAAAATAGAGGTCAACTTATCCTTAGTCGTAGCGCGGAAATATCGGCCACCCGTTGTTCGTGCAATATTCTTCAACAGGTCTTCATCCAGGTCCGGTTTGATGGTCTGCTTAATCGGACGGCCAAAAATATCATAGCCGGTTGTCTGTTCAAACTCCTTGTCGGTACCGACGCCAATGGTATAAACGCGAATCGACATAGATTGAGCGACAGACGCTGCATCGTTTGGCGATACGTCGCCAGCATTATTAGAACCATCGGTCAAAAGGATAACCACCTTCGATTTAGCCTCGCCATGACGAATACGATTCAAGGCTGTAACAAGGCCGTTACCAATAGCAGTCATAGATCCATCGACCAAATCGAAATCGATACTCTGCACCATATTTGACAAGACGGCATGATCGCTGGTCATTGGACAGAGCGTATAGCTCTCTTTACCAAAGATTACCATACCGATATTATCATTGGGACGGCCAGAAACGAACTTAGAGGCGACGTCCTTTGCAGCCTCCAATCGGTTTGGCTGGAAGTCCTGCGTCTGCATCGAGTAAGAAATATCCATTGCCAAAACGATATCGATGCCCTCCGTATTGCTCTGGCTCCAACTGTCATTGCTTTGTGGTCGGGCCAAGATCAGCACTACCATCACAAAGGCGGCCAGCAAAATGGCGAAATTGACATGGATCAAGTACTCCTTCCAAGAGATTGGCATCTTGTCGAAAGGAGACGTTGATGGCACCTGCAGAGTGGCATGTGACCTCTTCATCTTCCAGATATAGAAGGCCACTGCTGGAATCAGCAGGATCAACAAAAACAAATATCCAGGATTAAGAAATGCCATGAAAAATTATTTTGTTGTTGAATTATTAGTTTCCTCACTCGCTGTGGACTCCCCCTTCTCTGCGGTCTCCACAATGCTCTCCTTGGTCTGTTCTACAAACAAGCGTGCATTCATATAAACCATCTGGTTCTCATCTGGCAATGGCTCATATTTGGCGAACTTGACCAGATCAGCCATCTGGAGGACCTCCTTCAGGTTATTATAGGAGGACTTCTGCGTCATCGTCAACTCCAGGAGTTCCTCAAGAATCTCATCGGTTGTAGATTCCATAGCAGGAGCATGATAGCGATCTTCGATATAACGACGCAAGATATCGGTCAACTCTGTATGGAACACCTTAAATTGACCCGCCTGCCAGAGTTTCTTCTCACCAAGTTCCTCCAATGCCTTCAAGGCGACAACATGGGCCGGGAGTGCCTTCTTCTTAACAACTACAGGTTCGGCAGTCGGACGATGCTTCATATAGAACTGGTATCCATAGTAAGCTGCAAACGCAATAGCGACAACCAGCAGCACCCACAACATCCACCAGACATAATCCCAAAGGACAAATTCCGGATCGAGAATATCTTTCAGACCAGCGAAGACCTGAGGGTCATCGACGATTTCTTCAAAAGGCTGTTCACACTTAAGAGCCAGCATCTGGGTCGAAATGGTATCCCCATTCACGACAAAACGGAAAGGAGCAATAACCATCGCAGCACTATCGAAAGCAAAAATCTGCAGATTCTGCTGCAAGGTAATCAGGCCTCCATCATGTTTAACCGTATCGATGGCGAAATCATTATCGGGACCGAACTCCAACGTGTATTTCTTCTGTACATCCTCGAAATCGGCAGCTTGAATACCATTCCGCTGCACCGACTGAGGCCACTGCACATCGGCGCCCTCCGGCACAATTACCTCAAGATGCAAGATGCGAGGCATGCCAATATTCACCCAAGGGGTATCAAGCTCTGCCTTCGCCACATCCGCCTGCATAGTAGCAGGACAGAGCAACGCCATGCAGAAGACAAGGAATACTATAAAACTATGCTTCATTTTCTACACTCGTTTTTTGAACAAAGACAGGAGCGCAGGCACAAAATCCTCTTCCGTCGAGATAGATACATTGTCCACGCGACTGTGAAGGAAAGCTTCATGCATTCGTTCCTGCATCAGCTCCCACCAGTTAGCATAAGCACGACGCACTTGGTTAGAACTGGTATCAACCCAACGTTCAACACCCGTCTCGGCATCGACGACATGCATCAAACCGACATCCGGCAATTCCGTCTCTCGAGGATCATATACCTGAATAGCCACCAGATCATGCTTTGAACTGGCAATCGTCAATGCTGTTTGGTAATCCTTTGAATCACAGAAATCGCTGATCAGGAAAGTCGTACAACGTTTCTTCTGGGCATTGCTCACATATTGAATCGCTTTGTTCAAATCGGTACCACGTTGTACCGGCTCGAAACGAAGCAACTCGCTAATGATAGCCAGTACATGCTTCTTTCCTTTCTGCGGTGGAATATATCGCTCAATGCGATCGCTGAAGAAAACCACGCCGATCTTATCATTGTTCGAAATGGTACTGAAGGCCAACGTAGCAGCAATCTCCGTAATCTGCTCCTGCTTGGTACGACTCACGGTACCGAATTCCCGGCTTCCGCTCACATCAATCAGCAGCATTACGGTCAGTTCACGCTCCTCTTCAAAAATCTTGATATGAGGTTTGTTCTGACGGGCCGTAACGTTCCAATCAATATCGCGCACATCGTCGCCATACTGGTACTCGCGCACCTCAGCGAACGACATACCATGGCCCTTGAACGCCGTCTTATAGCTTCCTGCGAAGACATTGGCGCTCAACCCCCTCGACTTGATGGCGATTTGTCGAACCTTCTTTATGATTTCAGATGTTTCCATAATAAACAGCACTTCGCTTGTGTTAAAAGCTTCGCGTTAATTGTTTCACGTTAAAAGCTTCGCGTTAATTGTTTCACGTTAAAAGCGTTGCGTTAAATTCCTGCAATTAACAACCTAAGGTATTTACCATCTGCAATATTTAACGCTGCTTGCAGCTTTTAATGCCGAAGGCTTTACGGTACCTCGACCTTGTTCAGGATCTCAGCGACAACCTCCTCGGCGGTCATATTATTAGCCTCAGCCTCATAGCTCAGGCCGATACGGTGGCGAAGCACATCTGGACAGATTGCACGGACATCCTCTGGAATAACATATCCGCGATGCTTCAGGAAGGCATAAGCACGAGCTGCCAAAGCCAGGTTAATAGAGGCACGAGGCGAAGCGCCGCAACTGATCATATCCTTCATTGACTGCATGTCGTACATCTCTGGATAACGGGTTGCAAAGACGATATCAACGATATACTTCTGAATCTTCTCATCGATATATACCTGCTTGACAACCTGACGGGCATCAACTACCTCATCCACCTTCATCAATGGCTTAACATCCTGCTTGAAGCCAGCAAGGTGTGCAGCAATGATCTGCTTCTCCTCTTCCTTCTTAGGATAGTCAATCTTTACCTTCAGCATGAAACGGTCGCACTGGGCCTCTGGCAATGGATAGGTACCCTCCTGCTCAATAGGGTTCTGGGTTGCCATAACAAGGAATGGTTTATCCAACTGGAATGTCTCGCTACCGATAGTCACCTGACGCTCCTGCATTGCCTCGAGGAGGGCAGACTGTACCTTAGCTGGAGCACGGTTAATCTCATCGGCAAGAACGAAGTTTGCGAAAACCGGGCCCTTCTTAACCGTAAACTGCTCAGACTTCTGACTATAGACCATAGTACCGATTACATCTGCAGGCAACAAGTCAGGAGTAAACTGAATTCGGCTATACTTTGCATCGATCAACTGTGAGAGGGTCTTGATGGCAAGGGTTTTGGCCAAACCAGGAACACCTTCCAAAAGGATATGGCCATCTGCGAGCAAACCAATCAGCAATGACTCAACGAGGTGCTTCTGACCTACAATCACCTGATCCATTCCCTGAGTCAGGATATTAACGAACGCGCTCTTGCTCTCAATGAGCTCGTTCAATTCACGGATATCTACTTTTTCCATTTTTATATTGTTTTATTACTTTCTGAATTAGATTTATTGAACCGGTTCTACAACAAGAATCCCTCTAGTGAATCTCGTTAATATCAAACGGTGTTGGCTGATAAACATAATAGTTCAGCCAATTCAAGAAGAGGAGATTGGCAGTCGAACGCCAACGCACGATAATCTCCTTCTCCGGATCATCGTCCTTATAATAGTTGGCCGGAGGCTGAATAGGCAGACCTTTCCCCAAATCACGACGGTATTCGGTATCCAAAGTATCTGGAGCATATTCCGAATGTCCTGTCAGGAAGATCTCGCGTCCCTCACGTGCCATAACCATATAGACGCCGCTCTCCCAACTCTCGGCCATAATCTTCAGTTCCGAATGCTTCTCGATATCTTCTGCACGCACCTCGCTATGGCGGCTCTGAGGCATATAGAATACGTCATCGAATCCGCGGAAGATTGGTGCTTTCGGATCCAAACTATGATGTTTGAATACGCCAAACATCTTCTGATCCAACTGGTACTTCGGCACTCCATAGAAATGATAAAGCGCAGCCTGTGCTGCCCAGCAGATGTACATGGTCGAAGTGACATGTGTACGGGCCCAGTCAAAGATATGTTCAATCCAAGACCAATAGTTCACGTCCTCGAAGGCCAGGTGCTCCAATGGTGCTCCAGTAATAATCATTCCATCGAACTTCTGATCCTGAAGATCTTCGAACGAAGTATAGAACTGCTCCATGTGGAGAGCCGAAGTATTCTTACTCTCATGGTTTGGCACCTTGATGAAAGTAATATCCAACTGCAACGGACTGTTTGAAAGCAGACGGATAAGGTCGGTCTCAGTACGCTCCTTCATTGGCATCAGATTGAGAATACCAATACGAAGCGGACGGATATCCTGCGAGTTGGCTCGCTCGGCATCCATAACGAATATGTTTTCCTGCTTCAGTGCCTCGATGGCAGGCAGGTTCTTTGGCAATTTAACTGGCATCTTAGTCTTCTTCTACATTCTTGTACTTATTCTTTTTCTCTGCTTTGGGTGGCTCTGGCATTCCGCCAACCAAAAGGACAATCTCTCCCTTAGGTTCCACTTCCGTGAAGTGTGTAATCAATTCCTGCAATGTGCCATGCTGCGTTTCCGAGAATTTTTTGGAAACTTCACGAGCTACAGCTGCCGGACGATCTTGTCCAAAGAACTGTGCTATCTGTTGCAGTGTCTTCACCAACCGATACGGAGACTCATAAAATATAATGGTACGAGGCTCTGTCGAAAGTTCCTTCAGTCGAGTCTCTCGGCCTTTCTTCTGCGGCAGGAATCCTTCGAAGCAGAATTTTTCATTAGGAAGTCCGCTCTGCACCAACGCTGGCACAAAAGCCGTTGGACCAGGCAAGCATTCCACCTCAATTCCCCTACGGACACATTCTCGAACCAGCATAAATCCAGGATCACTGATGCATGGAGTTCCGGCATCACTCACCAAGGCCACGGTTGTACCCGATGCTATTTTCTCGGCCATAGCCTCACAAGTCTGATGCTCGTTCCACTTATGATGACTCTGCATCGGAGTATGGATATCATAATGTTGCATCAGCACGCTGCTAGTACGTGTATCTTCGGCCAGAATCAGATCAGCCTCCTTCAACACACGGATGGCGCGGAAGGTCATATCTTCAAGATTGCCGACAGGTGTAGGAACAACAAATAGTTTCACGATTCTCGAATATCAATTATTTATACGGGCGCAAAGATAAGGAAAAAAAATGAGATTCGCGCAAAAATGTTTTACGGAATAAGTAAAATAAACATTTTTTCAATCTTTTTACGCAGAACCGTTAATTGTTCGGTCGAATTATTAACAATAAAGACCACACTATAAGTGTGATTGTTCCGTCCACGCACATAACCGGCATAACCGCAGACAGACTTGGTCGTGCCAGTTTTCAGCTGCGCCTTACCGGTCAAAGCGCACCCTTTCAGAAAGTATGAAATCGTTCCCGAGAAGCCTGCTACCGCCAACGAATTCCGGAAGTCCTTGTCATCCTTCATCTCGATAAGAAGCTCGGTAATCATGTGTGCCGTAACTCGGTCAGCCGGTGCCAGACCGCAACCATCATACATCACAAGTGCCTCGGTATCGACACCATGGGCACGCCAATAATTCTTGATTGAGTCCAAACCCGCAGAAAGCGTATGCTCCGGCGAAAGCAAATAAGGCAGAGCTTCGGCATGGATATTAAGGCTCTTCTCATTTGTCTCCTTGACATATTCTCGTAGCGGCACACCTGGCTGCGGAACCTCATACAAGCCCTCGCAATATGAGGTATTAACATCCTCTATCAACCAATCTGGATTATAGCCGATTAATTCCGGCAGAGGTGATTTAGCCGTATCTCCCAGGCAAACCGTATCAGGCATAATATAATCACCGCCCAACATTCGTAAAGCAGCACCCGTTGTCACCAACTTCAAGATTGAAGCAGGCTGGACAGCACGTTGTTCGTCGTAAGAGCAATAAGGTTCTCCGGTCTTCAGGTCTACAATTTCAACAGCGACTGTTGCATGTCGCATCGTCGGAGTTTCAAGCCAATCCTCAAACTTCTGAGGCATTCTACGCAATTGTGCATCGCAGACGGCAATCAATACCGAGAGCAATGCACATGTCATACAAATTCTTTTTTGCATATTGTTATTTTCGATGTAGTCGGATCATTTGGAGGCTGTCAACAACACACGGTCTGAGTCCCATCGTTGTTGTGTCTGCTTTCATCAGATGGAGCGAAGCCACCACCTGAGATATCGTTTTATCAGAGTCTGGCACACACGACAAAGTCAGAAGCGTGTCATGTGTCATCCAATGGGTAGTCTTGCCATCCAGCAATGTAATCGAGGTACCATCAAGTTTCAGCAAAGCCAACGAAGCAACCAAACCCTCTCCCTCCGGCAAGGCAGGCACATGCATCTGCCATCGGATGGTATCGCCTGCATGATAGGCGGTATCTGCTGGGAAGGTCCATGTACGGAAATGAGACAAACGAGCCTCATCCATCAACAAATAAGGAGACTGACGCCACAAGTTAACGCTATCACCAGACGGGCTGTTTCCGAAAGCGTCCGAAGCCTCTGCCAACGCAGTCCAATGAGCCTCGTTTTCCTGCAGGTTATTGTTAACGTGCCTATAGATTCTGATAAAGGTATTCAAATGTTGAGAGTACCAGATCAACGAACTGTCATAATCGGCCTTACTGACATTATATTTCAGCAATACAGCAGCCATTACCTGCTTACCATATTCCTCTTCATTCTTCTGCACCTTCTGTTGCATATCAATCAATCCCTCCGACATATGTATATCGGTCAGAAGTGCAGTCATTTTCTCCTCCTCAATCAAATAATCCGGATGAGACTGACAGGAGGTTAACGCGGACAATAAAGAAACCGACAACCAGACCCAGAATCCAAAACAGACCTTACGCATGTTGTTTCTTATTTTTGGACTCCTTTATGGAACCGATAACATATAACAGCAACAACAATGCAACACCCACAGAAATGGCGGCGTCAGCAAAGTTAAATACAGGCTTAAAGAACATGAAAGGTTCATCCGAACATGGCAGCCAATCCGGCCAGCGAAAGCTAACGCCACACCATGTCACCAACTCGTCTACACGAGGGAATGTGGCAGGCCAGTCAAAACGGACCAATGGGAAGTAAAACATATCCACAACCCTACCCTGAAACCATTCTCCTGCAGGCTCCAGACCTGACGCAGGATCTGCCCATTGCGCGACTCGGCCAAAGCTATTGGTGAACCAGCGACCATAGAAGACGCAATCCACGATATTACCGATAGCACCACCGATAATCAACGAGGCATTCACAACAAAAAACCAAGTGGCCTTAGACCCACGGATCCAGCGGAACAGATAATAGGCGAAAACACCCACAGCAATGATACGGAAGGTAGTCAGCACCAGTTTGCTGCCAATCTCCATTCCGTATGCCATACCATTATTTTCAATGAATGACAGATAAAACCAAGAGGCCACTTCATAACTCTCACGGAGCACGAAGTGGGTCTTGATATATATCTTAATCAACTGGTCGATCACAATGACGACCAGCATGATCAAAATAGCTGTGACGGTTTTCTGTTTCATGCGGATTATCTGCGCTTCTCCTTTGCCTCGACACTCAAGGTAGCGTGAGGAACAGCACGGAGACGCTCCTTTGGAATCAATTTGCCAGTTACGCGACAAATGCCGTAGGTTTTGTTTTCAATACGGACCAAAGCGCCTTGAAGGCCCTTGATAAATTTCTCCAAACGTGATGCCTGAAGGCCCAATTCCTCTCGGCTCAATGTCTCAGCACCATCCTCCATATTCTTGAAGGTTGGAGCGGTATCACGATCGGAGTTATCTCCGTTTCGCATCGTTGCACGCAACTCTGCGTAATCACTGTTAGCCTTCTCGAGTTTCTCGAGGACCAACTGCTTGAACTCAGCCAACTCCTCATCGGAGTATCTTTCTCTTTCGTCTGCCATGGTAAGATATGAGTTAAAAGTTAATAGTTACGAGTTATTAGGACCTCCCCCATGACAGGGGAGGTTGTTTTTCATTATTTCTTGATAGAAGCGATTACCTTGTAGTCATCCATATCCAGCTCTACTGGATTCTGGATTGAACCGGCAGCAACAACCTTGATGCTGGTTGCCAATACCTGGCTACTGATATAATCGCCGAACTGTGCAACAGCCTCATCAGTCTCGGAATTACTCTCGATTTCGATCTGGATGCGGTCTGTAACTTCGAAGCCTGCAGTCTTGCGGTGATTCTGAATACGCTTAATCAGCTCACGAGCAACACCTTCACACTTCAATGCCTCTGTGATGGTAATATCCAAAGCGACAGTCACACGTCCCTCTGAAGCTACATTCCAGCCCGGCATATCCTCTGAGATAATCTCTACATCGGCGGTAGTTACCTCTACTGGCTCACCTTCAACGGTCAAAGCCAAAGTTCCTGCCTGCTCGAGACTTGCAATCTGATCCTGCTCCAAAGCATTCAAGACATTTGCAAGGCTCTTCATCAGCTTACCATAGCGCTTACCCAACTCTCGGAAGTTTGGTTTAACGCGCTTTACAAGAACATGATCCTCGCCACCAGCAATCTTCAGTTCCTTCACATTAACTTCATTCAGGATCAGTTCCTTCACAGCCTCGATGTCTGCTGCCTGCTCAGCATCAACGGCTGGGAACATGATGGTCTGCAATGGCTGACGGACATTGATCTTCGAAGTCTTACGGATAGAGAGAACCAACGAAGTAACAGTCTGTGCCAAGCTCATCTTGCGCTCCAATTCTGCATCGACAGGACCTGCAACAGGGAAGTCTGCCAAGTGTACACTTACATTCTTATCCAGACCACTCACTGCATTCAAGTCACCGAACAGTTTATCAGCATAGAATGGAGCAATCGGTGCCATCAATTTGGCAACAGTCTCCAAACAGGTATAAAGAGTCTGGTAAGCGGCCAGCTTATCCTCGTTCATCTCACCGCCCCAGTAACGTTTACGATTCAAACGCACATACCAGTTAGAGAGATTATCACATACAAAGGTTTCGATCAAACGACCGGCCTGAGTTGGCTCGTAGGTCTCATAGTTCTTCTCAACCTCAGTAATCAGAGTGCTCAACGAAGAGAGAATCCAGCGGTCAATCTCCGGACGAGCTGCCACTGCAACCTGAGGTTCTGCACCTGTAAAGCCGTCGATATTGGCATACAGAGCAAAGAGCTTGTAGGTATTGAACAAAGTGCCGAAAAACTTGCGGCTTACCTCGCTCACGCCCTCTGGGTCGAACTTCAAGTTATCCCAAGGCGAAGCATTGGTGATCATGTACCAACGCAAAGGATCAGAACCATATTTCTCGATAGCACCGAATGGATCAATAGCATTACCCAGGCGCTTAGACATCTTCTGTCCGTCCTTAGCCAATACCAAACCATTAGATACGACAGCCTTATAAGCAACGCTATCGAAAATCATTGTACCAAGTGCATGCAAAGTAAAGAACCATCCACGAGTCTGGTCTACACCCTCAGCAATAAAGTCTGCTGGATAGATTGTACGGTTATCGAATGCCTCCTTATTCTCGAATGGATAATGGATCTGAGCATAAGGCATTGCTCCGGAATCGAACCAGACATCAATAAGGTCGAGCTCACGGGTCAAAACAGCACCGGTCTCACTTACGAGCTTAATATCATCGACGTAAGGACGATGCAGGTCGATCTTATCATAGTTCTCCTGAGTCATTACACCTGGCTGGAAGCCCTTCTCTTTGTAAGGATTAGACTTCATCACACCAGCAGCAACAGCCTTCTCGATTTCGTTGTAGAGTTCCTCAACCGAACCGATACAGATCTCCTCACGGGTATCACGGTTACGCCAGATTGGCAATGGAGTGCCCCAGTAACGCGAACGGGAGAGGTTCCAGTCGTTCAAGTTCTCCAACCACTTGCCGAAGCGACCTGTACCTGTAGATTCTGGCTTCCAGTTGATGGTCTTATTGAGTTCGATCATACGCTCTCGACAAGCGGTAGAACGGATGAACCAGCTATCCAAAGGATAGTAGAGGACCGGCTTATCTGTACGCCAGCAGTGTGGATAATTGTGGACATGCTTCTCGATCTTGAATGCTTGGCTGGCAGCCTTCATCTCAAGACAGATCTTGATATTCAGATCATCAGCCTTGGCGGCACCCTCAGCATCATACTTGCCACCCTGATTGAATTCAGGTGCGTATGCATTCTTGACGAAGTTACCCTCATGTACGCTATAGGCATTCTTATCGACACACTTCTCGACGAACTCTGGAGCGAGTTCGTTCTGAACATAATATTTACCGGTCATATCAACCATTGGACGGGTCTCGGCCAACTGGTTAATCATATAAAGGCCTGGAATCTCGGCTGC
Source organism: Bacteroidales bacterium (assembly GCA_045627865.1). GTDB lineage: Bacteria > Bacteroidota > Bacteroidia > Bacteroidales > UBA3663 > Liminaster. The sequence continues at coordinate 130,159 of JAZQOK010000033.1, read as the reverse complement.
CTTAGCTACCTTGGCATCATCAGCACCGAAAGTTGGTGCGATATGAACGATACCAGTACCATCCTCAGTAGTTACATAATCACCTGGGATGACGCGGAAAGCCTTCTCGCTCAGCTCAACGAACTTATCCTGACCACATGCAAAAACCTTCTCTGGATGCTCTTGCGCGTACTTATTAATATAAGGGGCACTCAAGTCAGAAACAGCCTCGCATGGCTTTACCCATGGCATCAGCTGCTCATACTTCATACCTACGAGGTCTGTGCCCTTGTATCGGCCTACGATGCGATAGGGCAACTTCTTGCCATCCACCTTCTCGATATCCAGAGCCTCCATCTCGGCCAAAGTCTGATACTCCTCGCCTGCCAGATAAGCCTTCAAACGGGCCTCGGCAATAACAATAGTCAACTTCTCGCCATTATATGGGTTGAAAGTCTGTGCAGCAACATAGTCGATATTTGGACCTACGCAGAGTGCGGTGTTTGAAGGCAAAGTCCAGGGGGTAGTTGTCCAAGCCACGAATGCAGGCAGGCCCCATTCGGTCATCTCAGCCTTAGGATCCAGCATCTTGAAGACACCCGTTACCGTAGTATCCTTCACATCACGATAACAACCTGGCTGATTCAACTCATGGCTTGACAGACCAGTACCAGCAGCAGGGCTATATGGCTGGATGGTATAGCCTTTGTACAACAGGTTCTTGCCATACAACTGCTTCAGCATCCACCAGAGAGTCTCGATGTAACGGTTATCGTAAGTGATATATGGGTTATCAAGATCGACCCAATAGCCCATCTTGTGGGTCAGATCGGTCCATTCCTTGGTATACTTCATAACCTCCTTGCGGCAGGCTGCATTGTAGTCATCGACAGAGATCTTTTTACCGATATCCTCTTTCGTGATACCGAGCATCTTCTCGACGCCAAGTTCTACAGGCAAACCGTGAGTATCCCAACCGGCCTTACGCTTTACCTGATAACCCTTCATTGTCTTGAAACGGCAGAAAATATCCTTAATCGAACGAGCCATAACATGGTGGATACCTGGCATACCATTGGCAGACGGAGGTCCCTCATAGAATACGAACGAAGGATGACCCTCGCGTGTGGTCATCGACTTATCGAACACTTGGTTCTCATCCCACTTCTTCAGGACCTCTTTATTGATGTCCGAAAGGTTAAATTGGTTATATTCTGCGAATTTCATATCTTGAAACAATAATTCTGCTTAAATTTTGCGCGCAAAGATACAATTTACTTTTAAATTATCCAAATTCCTCGCCATTTTTCTATCATTTTTCCACAATAATTAACACCCAAGAGCAGAAAAAGGACATAGAAAATAGCAAAATAGCGGCATCTCCTACCAGACAGAGACACCGCTATTCTATTGCAATAATCCAAATATGATCAATTATTTCTTTTTATATTTCGGATAGTATTCCACCACCGGAACCTGAGCTTTCGAATTCTGAGCCTTCACGATTGGCTCTACCAAGCTATTCAAATAGACCTCAAGATTGGTGTACCAACCTTTTTTATCCAAGGTCTTCAGACTGCCATCCAAAGCCTTATTAGGATTTAAGCCATTGGCCTTCTCCCAAACATCAGGTATGCCATCGCCATCGGTATCAAACGATGCAGGACGGCTCTCAGACTTCAAGTCCGGGAACGAAGGGCAGGTCTTCGAAGGCTCTGCGCCGACAAAGTTAATGGAATCAACAATACCTGCAGTCACGGCCTTGATACCCGTATAATTAACCTTACCCGTTCGGCACTCTTCCATATAGCGGGCGTCGACAGCGTCACGAGACAGAGACGCACCCGCATACTTCAGCACCTTCTCATAAGCGACTGAAGCCTCGTGAGTAGTCACCTCTCCGAACGCAATCGGCTCATCCAATCGGACAGGCAGATAGTCATGACCATTGGCATGCACATAAGGCTGATTCTTGCCATAATAGTGCTTATCATCGAGCACATATCTCACGCCATCAATTTCAGGCACACCATCATCATACTTCACGCCCTTCCAGTCATAGCACTTGTGATGCTTGTTGGTTGCAGTCACATAATTGCCAGAAACGTAATAACGAGAGCAATAACCCAGATAAGTCGGATCCTTGCCAGCATTGGCCTTATCGGCTTTTGAAACCCAGGTAACCTGAGTCTTATGAACGGTACCAGGGCCAGCCTTATAATAGTTATTGATCACATTGACATAGCCACCGCCAGGACCGCCATAACTACCGCCCTTGCCCCAATTATACATTACGCAATTGCGGAAGTCAACCTGCTCAGCCTGCAGAGTATTCTCATATTTCTCGGTATCAAGATTACCCTTAAAATTATAGCGAGCACCATTGAATCGAGGAGTTCTGTTCTGCATGTGGCAAAGATAGTTATGATGGAACGAAGCCCCCTTACCGCCCCAGATTCCGCCATAGCTATGCGCACCTTTAGAGTGGCCAGGATTAGCCAGAGCCTCGCCCAAGGTACACCACTGCATCGTGAAGTTCTTGTTATCATAGAACGATGCCACCTCGTCAATACTCCATGAAAAAGAGCAATGGTCGAGAATAATATTCTCGTGACGACGGCCCCAAGTTGCATCTGCGCCATCATTCACATCCTTCAACTGGGAACGGCGGAAACGGATAAAACGAATAATCAAATTATCTGCATTCAAGAAAACGGTATGATATCGGACGGTAATGCCATCACCCGGAGCGGTCTGGCCGGCAATAGTCAGATTATTTTTCGTGATAGCCAATTGGGATTCCAGATCGATATAACCACTGACATCAAAAACAATGGTTCTATTCGATTGAGAAACGGCATCACGCAAAGTACCAGGACCCGAATCGGCCAACGAAGTGACATGGTACACTTCACATCCGCGACCTCCGGTAGTTGTGTAGCGAGCAAAACCTTCAGCACCAGGGAAGGCTGGGACAAGTAATTCTTGAGCAGACAGATTATGTCCTGCAAAAAACGATGTCAGTAAGAGGACAGAGAAAGCCCTTCTAAAAACACGACAACTCATAAAAAAGATCGAATATTGGGTATTGAATAATGTTTACAACTCGATAATGATGGTGCAAAGATAAGTCAAAAAACAAATAATTGGAAATTTTCGGCCCCAAAAAGGGATAGAAATAGACATTTCGTATCAATTTCATATTTAATTTAACGTTTTTTTGCCATTTTATTTGGTACATTGTGCAATTATTCACTAAATTTGCGGCGGTTTATACTATTAAACACATTAAGCACTAAATTAAATTTTATGAAACTCACTAGCTCATTTCATGGATGTTTTAAGCGGACCTCACTTCTGCTTTGCATCATGTTCTGTTGTATTGCCACTGCTTGGGCACAGAAGACTGTGACTGGCACCGTGGTCGACAACCTCGGCGAACCAGTCATTGGCGCCAACGTATTAGTGAAGGGAACAACTCGCGGTGTCACTACCGACACCGATGGCAAGTTCTCTATCACCAATGTTTCTGAAACAGACATTCTTCACATCACATTTATCGGCTGTACCGCACAGGATGTTCTGGTAGCAGGCAAGACCTCAATCAGCGTCAAGCTCGAGGAGGAGAACGACCTACTCGATGAAGTTGTAGTTGTCGGCTATGGTGTTCAGAAGAAACGCGACCTAACCGGTGCTATTACCTCCGTTAAGACAGAAGAGATTACCATCAATCCAAGCACCAATCCAATGGAATCTCTCCAAGGTAAGGTTGCAGGTCTCGACATCACAAAAACCTCAGGCCAGGCTGGTTCCGGTGTCAACATGCAGTTGCGTGGCAACCGTTCTCTCGAAGCCAGCGGAAATCCGCTCTTTATTATCGATGGCATGCCTGGTGATTATGCGACCCTCAACCCTAACGATATCGAAAGCATCGAGGTTCTGAAGGACGCATCATCTACCGCTATCTATGGTTCAAGCGGCGCCAACGGTGTTATAATCATTACCACCAAGAATGGCAAGGAGGGTCAGACTACCGTAAACTTCAATTCATATTTGGGCATCAACGGTTGGTCAACCTTTCCAAAACTCATGAATGCAGAACAATATGTCAGCGCCATGCGAACCGCTTACCAGAACGGCAACGAATATGTCACCGACGAGGCGATGTTCGGTCCTGCCAGAGCAGCCGATTATCAGGCCTACTTGAATGGAGAAAGCATCAATTGGGTTGACGAACTGTTACAAACCGGCTTTACCCAGAACTATTCTCTTTCTGTGTCGGGCGGATCAGAACGTACCAAGTCTTATCTCTCGCTCAATTTCAGCGACGAGAAGGGTCAATATCGCAACGACGACTACAAGGTATATTCCACCAACATGCGTATTGACTATAAAGTTTCCAAGATGGTTAACATCGGTGCTAATATACAAGCATCCTACACCCATCAGAACAAGCCTTTTGCCAAGTTGGATGATATCTCCGTCAAATCGCCTGTAGGTTCCACTACCGACGAGAACGGCAATTACGTGCAGTACATTAACAACGATACCAAATACATCAACCCACTGATCAACGACCGTGGCAACTATCGCAATCAGGGGCAGAATTTCAAGATTTACGTAAATCCATATATCAGGATCACCCCTATGAAGGGTTTGACATGGGAATCTCGCGTCAATGGCACCTTGACCTATGGCAAATCCAACACCTTCAATGGTATCGGCTCATTCAAGCATCTTGAAATAGGCAACTTGTTGGGTGGCACCGACGCAACCGTCAACAACAGTCGTTCATACAATTACAAGTGGGAGAATATCCTCACTTGGAACAAGACATTCAACAAAGATCACGACGTTACCGTCACTGCTGTCCAATCTTGGAATCACAACCGCAGCGAAACAACCTCTTCAACCGGCAAAGGAATTAAGAGTAACAACTACCTTTGGCACAACATTGGTTCGTCAGAAACCACCACTGCCACTTCTGGATATAATATGCAGAAGGGAATGGCTTATATTGCACGCGCAAACTACTCTTATAAAGGTCGCTATCTCGCCTCAGCCTCTATGCGTTGGGATGGCGACAGCCGTTTGGCCGATGGACATCGTTGGGCATCCTTCCCAGCAGTAAGTGCAGGATGGAGAATCAGCGACGAATCATTTATGGATTCTGCAGAAAATTGGTTAGACAATCTGAAGTTCCGTGTCTCTTATGGAGAAACTGGCACCGCCGGCATCTTGGCTTACCAATCAGCCTCCACCATGGAGCAGGGCTTCTACACGCTGGGCGGACAGTATTTCACCTCTTACAACTATTCCAAGAACATTGCAAACCACGCATTGACTTGGGAACGTTCCAAAAGCTATGATTTCGGTGCAGACATCAGCGTTCTCCGCAACCGCATCACCCTTACTCTTGACTACTACATCACCAATACTGAAGGTGTTATTTGGGGCAAAGACCTTCCAGTAGTCAATGGTGCATACAATTATTCTACACGCTACAACACCAAAGTCAATCTGGCCGAAACCAAGAATAATGGTATTGAGTTCGCCCTTAATACTGTCAATTTCGATGCCAAAGGATTCCGTTGGACATCTGCAGTTACTTACGCTTGGAACAAGGAAGAAATTACCAGTCTTCCGGGCACAGAAAATGACCAGGTCGTTAATGGCGATATGATTTATAAGGTTGGCTATCCAATCAATTCATACTTTAAGCTGAAGACCAATGGTGTATGGGCAGACAGCGAGAGTGCCGACGCTGCTGTTTTCGGTGCCAAGCCGGGTGATCTCAAATTCGACATTCCAGGCATGACCCGTCAGGTCTCCAATGGAGAGATCCAATACATCAAGGATAATGTAGTTTACAACGCAACCAGTCCATATAGTGTAGCTGAGAGCATTGTCAACAATCAGGTTTTGGGCCACAACTCACCAGACTTTACTCTGGGCTTCAAGAACGATTTCACCTACAAGAACTTTGACTTGAGCATTTACATGTTCATGCGTTGGGGTCAGATGATTCAGTACAAGATGCTGACCAATTACGACACCCAGGTCGGAAATAACTTCCCTGTTGATTATCTGAACCACATCGGATCTTACTTCCCGGCATTGAATTCTACAGTGATTGCATCCAACATCAAGGGCTTCAGCAGCCTTGCTTTCGTCGATGGATCGTTCTTCAAGATCAAAAACATCACTTTAGGATACAATGTACCAAGCAAATATCTCAAGAAGGCACTTATTTCAAAGTGTCGTGTATATGGCACCATCACCAACCCCCTCATCGTAGCCAAGAGCGATCTTCTTAAGGATTACGATCCAGAAATGAACGGCAGTGTCAACTACCCACTCACCAAGCAGTTGGTATTTGGCTTGAATGTTACTTTCTAATTTAATTCATAATAAAGGGATTCTTTATGAAAAGATATATTTACAAAGCAGCTGTCGTTGCAACCTCGATGTCAATTTTCACAGCTTGCGATTTGGACGAATTCAATCCATCTGAGGTCTCACTCGACAAAACCCTTCAATCCGAAGAGGGATTAGCCGGCATGCAGGCTCTCTGTTACCAACCAATTTATGGCCAGCTATACTCGGTCTTTGACTTCATGTCTATGGCAGAATGTGGCACCGACATTTGGTGGTGCAAGAACAATGTTGCCAACATCGAACAGATGTTTTATTACGAAGGACTTACTCCCACCACCAACAAACCATGGGACAAAGCATTCACACAGATGTACGCTGCCCTTGGTCTTTGCAACACGATTATCGAAGCGGGTACCAATACAGACAATCAGCACATGAAGACGATGGTTGCCGAAGCCTATTACCTCCGTGCCTTCTATCATTTGATGCTTACAACTTATTACGGACCTATAACATTAGTATTAGCACCACCATCAGAATCGCCAGTACTGAAACCATCTCGTAATACACTCTCTGAAATATACGGACAGATTGTCAGCGATTTGAGCTATGCCGTAACCAATTTGGGTGTCATGCCGCTCGACGGCAACCGTGCCCGTGCTACCAAGAAGTCGGCCAAAGGATTACTTTGCCGCGCTTATATCCAGGGTGCAGGTCAGGGATTGAGCGAAAATGGAAAGAGCTATTGGGAACGCGCAAAGGAGGAAGCAGAAGACTTCATTGCCAACGCAAACAGTTATGGTGCAATGCTCTATGATGACATCAGTGATCTTTGGGCTGATGCCAACAACCGCAACAACGCCGAGGCTTTGTTCGTAGCTGCCGGCCAGGATGCTTGCCAGGACACTGAACTATACAACAACTCAAGTTCTTTCTCCAACAAGCTCTTCACCTATTGCTACTGCAACATGGAGAATACCTCTCCTCTCTCTTTGATCGACGATGCAAAGAACGATCCTCTCTACGGCCGTTGCAACAACAACCTGTTGGCTCCATCCGAATATCTGCTCAAGGTATTCAACCCAACCTGGGACAAACGTTGGGAGAACTCTTTCCAAACCGCCTATTTCGGTTTTTCTCAGACACGAGGCAATGGTACTGTCAAGTCTTATAGTGCATCACAGGTCAAGATCGGAAAGAAAGCATCGCAGGCAACCGCGTGGTCCAAGTGGGGCATCGATCAGGCTATGGGTGGAGAAATTATTTACCCATACGTAGATCTTGAAGCCGATACAGCCTTCAAAGCAGGCGGCGCTCAATACACCGCTATGGTTTGGCCGAAGGGTGATAATACGGGCGACAACACCAAACTTGAAACCGTCAAGAAGATTTATGTCGTTGACTATCCATTGGCAGCCGACGACAACCGATTCTTCCTCTATTTCTACCCAAGTTGGGCCGACGAATATAAAAATGGCTACGACCGCACAGGCCGCGTATATTGCTCAGTTGACATCGAAGACCTCTTCAAAACTCACGAAAGCGGTTATCGTTGTTATGTTGAGAACGGCAACGACCTGAATGCCAACAACAGTCTTTTCCCTGCCGACTCCAAATTGAGTGGCATGCGTCCATCGCTCAATAAGTTCATCTGGAACTACAAAGGTGTATATTACGATTCAAACAAACAGATTCGTAATGGAGACATGTTTGTAATGCGTATGGCCGAAATATATCTGATTGCTGCCGAAGCCGAACAACATCTTGGCAATGGCACCAAAGCTGCAGATTATATCAATACCTTACGCAGACGTGCCGCACGTTCAACCGCGACCGAGGCCGACTGGAAACTTGCATCTGCTACTGAAGATGACATCTTCGACGAGTATGCCCGCGAGCTCTGCGGAGAATTCCAGCGTTGGGCACTCCTCCAGCGTCATGGTGCACTCAAGGATCGTCTCCAGAAATACAACGGACGTGCTGCCAAGAGTTTCGAAGATCACATGGTTTGGCGTCCTATTTCTGCCACTTTCCTCCAGCAGATTGAAAATACAGAAGAATATGGAGACAATGGCTATCACACCACCAGAACATCTGGTTTGGATGGCTATTTGAGATAAACAATATTGATCGGAATGAGCAGTTCGTTGCAGTTGCTCATTCCGATTACTCTTTAGTCAATTTAATATCAATAATTGACACATACAGATTACACTATTAACTTTTTTGAATACATTCACAAGTAAATAGGCCTCATTGTATAAAATATAATACAAAAAAGTACAATCAAAAGGAAATAAACAATATCTTTGCAACAGATTTCTTACAAAACTCTCTCTTGTGAGGTATCCCAAGCACAATAAAAAAAAGCACTATTTTATCCAACTTTAATCTCATACAAGTATGAAAAAAATCTTTACTCTCTCTGCAGCAGTAATGGCTGCAAGTGCGTTTGCACAAACTACCCCAAACATCGTTAAGGTTACCGATCAGGTCACCAAGTACAATGACAACGTTGTTGTTTACACATGCTCAAGCCCAATCTTCGGTTTGAAGAATGTTGCAGGCGAAGATTCTATTGGCGGAAAGATGCTTGGTGCAAGTTTTGCCTCTGCACTTTGTGATGCAACCAGTGAGTTAGGAACCACATTCACCAATGGAGGTCTTCAAGATGGTTCAAATATGTTTGCTCTGAAGACCAGCTATACAGACGAAACAACTGGTGCATCTTTCCCTGCTGGTTACTACTTCCCAATCAACGCCAGCGGCAAGGAATTTAAGCTTCAGACCGAGACAAACAACCAGAAGGCTTCTGGTATCCAGAATGTGAAGAAAATCATTCTTTATGTTGGTGCAAGTGCCAACAGCTGCCAGCCAAGTTCAAATTACAGCAAGGATGTTCCTGAGGATAAACTCGAAACCGGTATTGAGTACAGCCCAGATCCAACCAAGAAGTCTTGTATTTTGAAAGACTCGCGTTATACTGTTGCCCTCAATGGCAAGATCAAGGCCCTTACTCCAAATGTTGGTGGAGATGATTCTGTTATGGTTGGCGAAAACAAGGTTCCTTTGTTCATGGTCAACAAGGATAACAGCTACTATCCAACTGTATTGAAAGATGGTGTTCCTGCGACAGATTGGACCACTTTCGCTTTGGATCGACCAGTACGTATCGAGATTGACTTCACAAAGCCATACGAACTTGCAGAGAAGATTGATGCTAACCGTGCAACCGATGAGACTGGTGCTACTGCCATGACCTTCGCCAACTGGGCAGATCACGATAGCAACTATCCAAAGGGTTATGACATCTACCATGAGCGTGGTGGTTACGAATTCAACCCAACTCTCTACTTCAATGTAAATAACGGCGCATGGGATATCGCACAGGAGACTGCTGGTGATCCAATCGCATGGACCGAAGAGATTATTATCAAGCAGAACATCAAGAAGGCAGGTTACCTACTTGGTTTTGCTATCATCTCTGGTAACGAGAACGCAAAGACCTACTACGCAAGCGTTGACGAATCAACCGAAGAGGAGGAGGCAACCTGGAAGGCAGAGGCATTTGCAGCTCACCACGCTGAACTCAAGGCTGAGGATGACATCGAGAAGAACATCTTCTTCTCTTGGATGATGCAGCCAGAACTTCGTCAAATGATTGTTGATCACTACACCAACAGCTCAATCCAGAACATCGATGCAGTTAAGGGCAGCAAGGTTATGTACAACCTCCTTGGCCAGCGCGTTAACAATGCAAAGGGCATCGTGATCGTAAATGGTCGCAAGATGATCATCAAGTAAAAATTTTCCTCAAACGAGGACAAATAATATTCAAATAGGGTGGCGAATCTAATCATTCGCCACCTTTTTTTACGTCTTTATTTGTCCAACACAATAAATATCATTACCTTTGCAACACAGAAATACACATATCTTATATATTATGAAAAAGTTCATCTCATTACTATTCTTTCTCTTAGTGACAACCCTATCCACTACCGGATGGGCGGCAGAACGACAGTTGGCATTTCCTGGTGCCGAAGGTTATGGCCGTTATGTAACCGGAGGTCGTGGTGGCGAAGTCTGCTACGTAACCCGACTCGATGACTGCTCCGACTCCCAACTGGTCGAAGGAACGCTTCGTTGGGCCATCCGTCATGACAACGGAGGCAAACCACGCACCATCCTGTTCGCGACTGCAGGAACCATTTACCTGACCTCTAAACTGAAGTTCCAGTACCCTGACGTTTCCATCCTGGGACAATCTGCACCAGGTGGCGGTATCACCATTACCGGCTATAATATGTACATCTGCAAGAATAACGTCATCGTACGTTACCTGCGCTTCCGTGCCGGTGATATTCCGAACACCTCAATGACAGGCCTGGACATCGAGAATGCCGACCGAGTCATTCTCGACCATTGCTCCATGACTTGGAGTATGGAGGAATGCCTCACAGCCTACGATACCGACTCTACTACCATACAGTGGTGTATCATCGGCGAAGGTCTCTACAACAGCAAGAATGCCAAAGGCGCCCGCGCTTATGCCATGCAGTGGGGCGGAGAACATTCCACCATGCACCACACTTTGATTACCAACTCACATTCACGCGCTCCACGCTTCAATGGTGTACGTTCATCGAGCAGCAAAAAGGGAGACCATGACTATCAAGTTGACTCGGAATTTGCCAACAATGTAATCTTCAATGGTGGTCAAGCCTATGGTGGCGAATATGACAAGTCGAAGGTTGAGGTCAATGCCTGGAACGCTTCCGATCCTGGCTACAACCGCGTCTATATGATCAACAACTATTTCCGCCCAGGACCTTGCACCATCGGCTGCAACAACAATAAGTTTGTTGGTCCAAGTTCTCCTTATGGTGAGTGGTACCTTGACGGTAATAAGTTCGATTTGAATACCGAATGGACTTCGGCCAAGAGTGAACTCGAAGCCAAGAACAAGGACAACTACCGCAACTTAGGCATCTCCGACGCTTACAAACTCACCTCAATTCCTTATGCATTGAGTGGATTGAGCTACGAGAGTGCAGACTCTGCTTTTGCTCACGTTACTACGCAAGCAGGAGCTACCCTACCACGCATAGACGAAGTCGATCAGCGACTGCAAAAAGAGGCGGCAGGCATCGTTGCTCCCAAATTCCATGGTCCTACACTCCCATCCCAGTTAGGCATCATCGACTCACCAGACAACATCACTCTCTCCTACCCCGATTCATACATCGTGGGAGGTGAGACCTACAACAATATGCCACGCATGCTCTTTGCCGACGATAAGTTTGCCATCGATTCCGATGCTGACGGCATGCCCGACGGCTACGAGACAGAGAAAGGCTTTGATCCAAAGAATCCCGCCGATGGTGCAGCCATTGCCAGCAATGGCTATTCCAATCTCGAGAACTACCTGAACGGTATCGTCGATGGCACTGTCAACAAGACCAACTACGAAACCTCAACTTTCATGGTTGAGCCTGGCATGTCAGAAATTCCAGAAAACGTTACCATCACCTTTACCAAAGGCAATGTGACGTTCGAAGGAACTGTTCCTGAATCGAAAACCCTCCCTTATGGAGACCTTTTTACTATTCCCTACAACTATGCGGTTTACAAAGAGGGATATACACTGAAGGGATGGCTGTGCAATGGCTTATTATACGAGACAGGGACAAGCTATCATGTCACCCGCGACCTGACACTGACTCCGATGTTCGAATTGAACAAAGTACAGTTAAGCCAGCGACAGGAAGATGTCATAATCAAATGGGACTTCTCTACTGCGACCTCTCCAGCAACTGTCAAGGGCGAAGGAGTGAATGGCATATACGTAACACAAGTCCTCTTCAGCGGAGCATCACACGATGTTGTTCTTCGCTACGACAATAACGTATTCACTGTACCTGCGTGCAAAAATGGCAGTATCCAACTGAACGAAAACGAGCCAGTCTTGATTGAAGACGAAGTTTCAGAATATCAATTAACAGGACCTGCAAAGCGTTCAGCACTCAAATCCGTCACAGTCAAGATGCCATACAACTGGAACACTCCAGGCCGCATCTACTACACACCTCAGCCCGATGCCGGTGCGCTTTGCGAACTTATCTACACGACACCCGAGGTAGCGTCACAATCAGATTGGATTGGAGGTTCCTACTACGAATACACCCAGGTACGCACATTCTACGATCCAGTCAAAGACGACGGACAGACCTATGCTCTTCTCGACCAGTCTCTCGTCTTCAATGCTTCCGACCGAACGCTCGACATGTTTATTACCGGCACCATCAAACTGGTCGCCTACATCACCAACCAGAGTAGCAACGAAAACAGTGCACTTATCATTGCCACACCAAGCGATGGCAGCGAATCGGTTCAGGTAAAAGGCAAAGTTCTGGCAACCAAGCAGACTCCCGAAATTCTTGAACTGTCGGGATTGGACAAAAACAAGTGCTACAGAGTACGTCTGGTGGCAAATGCAGACTATGACATTGCCATTGGCGCTGTCAAACTCTACACCACCGATCAGGCAGAGGTAACAGAAGGCGATGCCAGCATCGAGTGGGTATGGGCAGGCACCAAGAGCGATGCCGTTCAAACCCCTAAGGGCATCTTCCCAACCAACTCAGTTACATTCAGCGACCTGACCGAAATGGGACAGGTCAAGGACAAGAACACCACCGTCAAATATTATTATGGTGTCCGTCCGACCGTGGCCGATGGTGCCAAGATCACCTTCAACTTCGCAACCGCCTCGAGCGTTCAGTTCCAACCTGCCAAGGTTTCGTTTGCCGCTACACGCAATGGAACCGGTCTGGGCAAATATACAGTCACATTGAAGCAAGGCAACGTCACCAAGACTTTGGCCACAGAGGTGGATTTCATCCGCGATGACAACCAGACCTCGCATGCCGTATCATACACTGTGTCCGGCATGGAGTTCAGCAGCGAACCACTCACCCTAACCATTACGCTGAGTGGAGCCAACACCGCCAAGGACTACGGCTTTGCCGACATCAAGGTCGAAGGTCGCTATCAGGGCTCTGCCCCAACCTCGCCAAAGTATTCACTCGCTGTTGAGGCATCTCCTGCTGCAGGTGGCAGCGTTTCGCAGAACCCTGCTGGCACATCGATTGAGAAGGATACCGAGATTCAGGTTTCGGCCTCAGCCAATGCGGGTTACTTCTTCATCAACTGGACCAACCAACGCAACGAAGTGGTCAGCAACAAGAATGTCTATACCTTCAAGTTGACCGAGAACACACAGTTGAAGGCTAACTTCAAATCGGAGGCCGACTACAACTATATCTTTGCCAACTGCGCACCTTACGATGCTGTAGTCGATGATATATGGGGTCTCAAGATTGCCCTCAGCAAGGCCAACGGAACTGACCGCTACCGTATCTTTGTCCGCAATGGAGAGTACGACTTCGGCACCACAGCCAAAACTGCTATCAAGGGCAATGTATCTTTGATCGGCGAAAGTCAGGATGGTGTTTTGATCTTCAACAATCCAGGCTCTGTAACCAACTATCAAGACCAGACTCCGGTCTTCTATATCGACCAGAACCAGAACAATGTCTATATGCAGGATCTGACCATCCGTCAGGCACGCGATTGGGCCGACAAGACCTCCAAGGGTCAAGCGCTGGCACTCCGTCAGCGTGGCAAATTGGCCATCTATAAGAATGTCACCCTCCAGGGCGTACAGGACACCTACTACCTGAACAAGGCTGATGGTACAGCCTACTTCGAGACCTGTACCTTGGCTGGTGAAGTGGACTTTATCTATGGCGATGGTACCGCTTTCTTCCAGCAATGTACTTTGCATCCGGTTTCAAGCAATGCCATCATCACAGCACCAAACACACAGACCGGATACAAGGGCATGGTCTTCAACGAATGCACCATCGAGAAACCTGCTGATGCCAAGAATGCCGTCACGGGTTACAAGTTAGGCCGTCCATGGAGCGACAGCCCTGCTGCCACCTACATCAACACCACGATGAAGGTACTTCCTGCCGATGCCGGTTGGGGCAACATGACCTCGGGACTCGTAGTCCGCTTCCATGAATATGGTTCGAAGGATGCCAATGGCAGTCTCCTCGACCTGTCGAAGCGTTCCACCGCTGCTTGTTCTCCAGCCACAGGTTCTGACAGCCCAGTCTTGACCGAAGCACAAGCTGCAGAATATACCCTCGACAAAGTCTTCCCATCGTGGGCTCCAGCAGAGCAGACCGTTCAGTTGGCAGCTCCTACCGCACAAGTTTCGGCCGATGGTGTACTCAGTTGGACTGCAGTCGAAGGCGCCTTGGGATATGCCATTGTCTGCGACGGACAAGTTGTGGGTGTTACTTCCGGCACCTCATTCGAGACGCCAAAGGTAGGTCACTACTCTATCCGTGTTGCCAACAACATGGGAGGTCTTGGTGCCCCAGGCGCTGTATGCGAAGTTACATACACTGACATCGAGAGCATTGAAACCTGCAACCTGAAACCTGCAACCAACCTTGATCTTCAGGGTCGCAAGGCTACAAGCATCGGCAAGAGTCAATTGCTCATCCACAACGGACGTGTTATCTTTGTGAAATAATTCGGAATTATTCCGGAACCAACAAGCCGCTTCCTCATGGAAAAGGAAGCGGCTTCTTTTATGCAATTATCAACACCGATGTTGACAACTCTGTTGATAACTCAGTGAATAACCTGTGGATTGTATGTTTTTTACTCTAAATCCTTGGCAGAACCAAATAATATTCTTACCTTTGTTCGCGATATGTTAAAACATTGGGAATAATACAATGAAAAAAACTTTTAAGCCTTATCTGACACTTGATCAGCTCTATGTTTCACCCATCGTCCAAATGGAAGATGGAGGGTATAAATGTTTATCGTTCTCCGAAATGAGACAGGTGGAGATGCCACAAACCGGAAGCCGGCTCATGGATGCTGTTGCCAGCACTTTAGCAACCGTTCCATGTCATAGTTGCAAAGCTGTGGCCAAATACTTGGATGTAGACCTCGAAAAGCTATCTGGCGCCGTCTACCTCAACTGTGGACTCGGACTGAAAGATTTATTGGTCGAGTACAGAATCCGATTGATCTGCGAACTGATACAGCACACTCAGTTCTCGGTTGACGAAATTGCCAAACGCAGCGGAGTCGCCAGCAATAGCGTTGTTTGCCATCTTCTAAAGAGAAGGTGCAAAACTACTTTTGCGGACTACCGGCGCCAATTCCAAGGGACAATAATTACCAAGAAAATCTTCTACAAAGGAGTATAATCCGTCCAACCCTTCAATATTGACACATAGCACCGCTATATGTCAATTCCATACCTTCAATATTGACACATAGTACCGCTACATGTCAATTCCATACCTTCAATATTGACACATAGCACCGCTATATGTCAATCCCATATCTTCAATATTGACACATAGCACCGCTACATGTCAATTCCAAACCTTTAATATTGACACATAGCACCGCTATATGTCAATATTAGGTCTATTTCTTATGAGTCATAATATCGAGAACCATACGATCGGTCTCATCCATGCCTTCTGAGCCGACACGTGTCAGATTGTGAATGCAGCGATCTACATCATCCTCAATGAGGCCCTCAACACTCGACACATAGCGGTTCTGAATAGCGAGCATAGCCGAAAGAACAGATGTTGATACGCCACTTGACACCTTGAGAGCACACGATGGTTTGGCACCATCACATACCATGCCCGCCAGATTCGCAATCATATTCTTGACAGAATAAGCCACCTGCTCATAATTACCGCCCATCAAATATGTGATACCACACGAAGAACCCGTGGAAGCAACAACGCATCCACAAAGTGCAGAGAGTTTTCCCAAAGACTGCTTAATATAGATTGCCGTCAGATGAGAGAGAACCAAAGCTCGAGTCAGTTCCTCTTCCGTATTGTGATTCTCTTCGGCAAAAACGACCACCGGCATCGTGGCAGCAATACCCTGGTTACCGGAACCGGAGTTACTCATTACAGGAATCTTTGCTCCCGCCATACGAGCATCGCAAGCAGCAGAGGTGGCAGAAAGGATATGACTGAAGATGGATTCGCCCATAATACCCTTTCCCAATGGACGAGAAAGCGTCTTTCCCAGCTCATGGCCGTAGTTTCCCTTCAAGGCCTCTTTGGATGCCCTTTCATTCAGCACACGGGCCTCATTGATAAACAGCAATTCCTCAATCGGTGTTGTGGTGGCAAACTCATAAACGCAACGCAGGTTCAGTTCGCATTGCTCCTCATCAGCCTCATTGTCGGAATCATCGAAAGATTTTTCATAAACTACCTCATCTCCCTTTGAAACGAGGATGAAACGTGTATGCTCGCGAGCGATGATTGCTTTAGCTGAACTTCCATCTTCTGCCGAAACAAGGACCTCGATGTAAAGTTTTTCGGCAATCCCGGGCTTGAGTCCAATAGAGATGCGTTTCTCTTCGATAAACTGACGGCCCATCTCTACAGATTGAGGATTGACATCTCGTAAGACTTCGAGTTCATATTCGCTCTTGCCGATCAACGCACCTAAAGCAATCGCAATCGGCAAACCGACCATACCTGTACCTGGTATACCAACGCCCATTGCATTCTTCAAGATATTGGCACTCAATAATGCCTCTATACGAGCAGGCTTCTGACCCAACGTCTCGGTAGCTTTGGCCACACACAAAGACACAGCCATCGGTTCTGTACAACCCATGGCAGGAACGACCTCGCGATGAATCAAACGGATGATTCTTTCTCTTTTTTCTTTCTCTATCATCAAACTAATATTTTTGCGATTATTCCAAATTATCCAATCAGTTTATTTATATGTTTATCTGTTGCTTCCGGCAGGAGATTCCGCAGATGAGCAAAGATTCTTTATTTCGAGCGCATTCCCTTGCCATTATTACACACTTCACCAAAAGAGAGTTCCCATCTCGACAAACATTCCTCTTAAAATGACATGTTGAACTTTGTTTCTATGAACCTCTCCATCTGTCCAGCATAATAATAAGGCAAGCTGTACAAAGTATAGTCTCTACTCTTTATCACATTCCCATCCTTATCTTTCTTCTCGATATGTACGACATCACATCTTTCTGGCTTATTCCAGAACCGTACCGCAAATTTGCATTGAGATTCTAGCATAAAAGCTTGTAAGGATCTCAAGTGGGCATTACTACCCGCCTTGACTTCTATCGGAACCAAACCAAACCGGCGACTGTTGTATAGATAGTCCAATTCGGCATGCGAATTTCTTTCATCACGAACCCAAAAGGCTCTCTTATCAAGAAAAACTTGACTTTGCCCAAGCAGTTCCTGCCCAACAACATGTTCTGCAATTTTGCCTCGCCATGCATCGTTAAGATCATCAATATGGTACAATTCCGGCTGAACACCTGCGGCATAGTTTACAAGACCAATATCTAACCACATCAGTCGAGGACGCTTCTTCATATCTGGTAATATCGGCAAATTGGTTTCTACAGAAGGATAAACCAACTCCAGAAGCATTGTCTTCTGAAGTGTACGCATTGCCTCTCCAACCTCACGACTCTTATAGTTGGAAGCAGCAAAGTGGTCAAAGGTAATTTGCTCGTCTGCATAGCTCCAACCATTGGCAATAATATGTCGGATAACATTTCTTAATCCCTCTGACTTAGTATATTTTTCAGCATCGTCCATATACCCTGCAATCAAAGACTGATAGGTACTATCAAGTGCGACAATGTCCGACGACTCGGCATATTCCGACACTGCCTGTGGCATACCTCCTACCAATGAATACTTATTAAATAAGGATAGCATACGCTCGTGCAGCGCTTCCGGTACAGCTACACTATGAAGATACTCTTGTAACCCAGTTTCTCCCATAGCACCCAAAAATTCATAAAAAGTACATGGACGAAGCGCCATATATTCCACACGTCCTACCGGAAAACTAATCTGCTTATTCTTGTCCAGCATTGTTTCCAAGAGTGACCCTGCTGCAATAACAAAGACTTCGGGTAGATTTTCCCGAAAATATCTAAGCATCTTAATTGCCATTGGAGAGTTCTGTATCTCATCAATAAAAACAAGCGTAGAGCCTTCATTCTTTTTCTTATTTCGCGTAGCTAACAAAAGAGAATACAAATCCTCTACAGGCATTTCAGATTCAAAAAGTCTTAAATCGGCCTCCAGATCCAAATTGAATCGTAGATAGCAATCGAACTCCTTGGCAAATACATTAACAAGTGATGTCTTGCCAACTTGTCTAGCACCTCTGATAACCAATGGCTTCCTATCCTTCTTCTCACGCCAGGTACGCAACCAGGCTAAAGCAGTTCTATCAAACATAGTTCATCTTTTTGCATGCAAAGGTATATAATTATTGTGTATTAAACAAGTATTTTATCCACTTTTGTCACAAATCCAAAGTAAAAATCACTGATTTTTGTCACAAATCCAAAGTAAAATTAGCAGTTTTTTGTCACAAATCCAAAGCAAACAACTTTCTCACCACGAGGATGCGGCTTTATTTGCACTCCTATTTACAAAAACGAGGGTGTGTCAAAAGGTATAAAGCCTTAGACACACCCTCTCGTTTTATAAAGGAATTTCTGTTTGTTGTTCAGAATTAATAGCCAGGGTTCTGGAATAACTTCTTCTGTTCGTTGGTCATATCCATGTTGTCAAGCTGACCCTGTGGGATAGGACGGAGATAGAAGTGTTTCTCAATCGTACGAGTCTTCTCAACAGCAGTACGATTGTTGGCATCAGCAATATGATATACGCCTGCAAACTTCTCCCAAGACTGTGTACGAACAAGGTCGAACCAGCGGTAGCCCTCGCCAAAGTACTCACGGAGACGCTCCTCAAGGATGTAATCAATAGTGATCTCAGAAGGAGTTGCTGCAATCATGTCTGCACTATAATCCTGATTGATTGACAATGAAGAATAACCAGTATTCGAGTTCAATACTGCATAGTCATTAAACTTGGTCTTCCACTTGCCTGCACGTGCGCGGATGACATTGATAAGGTCCCTTGCAGAATAACCACCCTTGACAGTTGCTCCCTTTACAGCAGCCTCTGCTGCGAAGAAGTAGAACTCAGAGAACTTAGCGATTACGAATGGACGTGGTGAAGAACCGTTTGGATTACCCAAAGCACCTGCCTCATCACGGTCTGTACGATGACCGATGTGCTTCCATACACCAGGATAAGACTGACGGCTGACATCGCTGATGTTGATTACGAACTCATTGTGACCATCGAGAGTGCCAGCGTTGATGCTGCCGTTGGCTGCGTTATATACAACTTTTGGATCATCATAGCTGAGGAACTGAAGGAAGGTGTCACCGTTCTTGAGCTGAGCACCATTGGCACCAACTACATAAGCATTGCCGTTGCCTCCCTTGGCGAAGTTACAGCGGTACTGAGTGGTGAAGGTACCATCCCAACGGGAATCCTTGTCAACATTGGTGAACTTCTTGAGTGCGTCTGGACATGGAGCCATACGGGTCCATGGACGACCGAGTGGCTGACATGCCTCACGAAGTACAGGGTTGCCTACTGAATTATCAGCGAAGGTACCCTTCATATCGCCGCAGTAGTTCCACTGGGTGAACCAGCCTGCAAAGTTCTCAGGAGCACCACCGTTGCCCCAACCGAGACCGCCACCGTTGTAGAGATCATCGGTTACAGTGTGGTCTGCCCAAAGAAGCCACTCTGCGTTGCGGTCATTCTGCCAGAAGTTAACATCGAAATAAGTCTCCTGCAGTTTGTATGGACCAGGATTCTCGATTGCTGTAATCGCCGTATCATACGCCTTCTGGAAATATCCCTTTGCCTCAGACGCATTGCGATTTGTGGTAGCAGGATAGGTATCGATGCCCTTTTCATTCTCCAACCACCATGCGTAGGTCAAGTATGCGTTGGTGAGAAAGAGACGAGCAACATTCTTGGTGACAGTGCCAGTCAAACGAGGTTTCTCGTCGAGGTCAGCAACTGCCTTCTCAAGATCTGGAAAGATAGCCTTGGTGAATACCTCATCTACTGTGTTTCGGGTAGAAACTCGGGTTGTCTTGTTATTTGACTTCAATTCGCCATTGCCAAGATCCAGAGGTACACCACCGAAAGTCTGAGTCAGCTTCAAGTAGTAGAAACCACGGAAGAAGTATGCCTCAGCCACCAGATTGTCGGAAACTCCCACTGCTGCACCATTCTCAATAATAGCGCAAGCAGTATTGATCTCACCGAAAGCCTGACCCCACAGAGCATCAGAACGAACAGAAGTAGAGTTGATAGCACCTGCACCGGTCATATCGATATCCTTCTGGTTGCCATCAGCAGAGTGGCCATAGGTATATTCGTCGGTACCTACCTCACAAGAGGTGAAGTAGTATGCCTGGCCGTAGAGGTTTCGGAGGTGAGCGTAGAGTGATGTCAAACCTCCCTTAACACCCTCTTCTGACTTGAAGAAGGATGGATCGTAACTACTGCGAGGCTGCTCGTCCAGTACATCCTGGCAAGATGCGAGAGCCATGGTAGAGAGAACTGCCAAGCCACAGATACGGAAAATATTATTCTTTTTCATTGTATATTCAAGATTGAAAATTAGAATGTTACGTTAAGGCCAAAGAGGTAGTTACGTGTGCAAGGTGAGTTGGTACCAACTACTGGGATAGCGTGGCCACCGAGCTGGGTTGCGTGGAACTGACCCTGGTTTGACATTGAGTTTGGCTCTGGATCAAGACCGCTCTCCTTATAGTAATCAGATGAGATTACGAATGGATTCTGAATAGTTGCATAAACACGTACTGTGCTGAGACCGGTATTCTTGAGGAGCTTCTTGTCGAAGTTGTAGCCGAGAGTGATATTGCGAACCTTGCAGAAACCACCATCGAATACTCCGAGGGTAGAACCATACTTCTGGTTATCACCAGACTGGATACCACCTGGCTTTGGATACTTAGCGCCCTTGTTTTCTGGAGTCCAGTAGTCAACATCAACGTTACCACGACGACCAGTCAACATATTGAGGTAGCCAGATGCGCCATAAAGAGTAGAGATGATCTTGCCACCGCACTGGAAGGCGCCAATGATGTTGAGGTCTATGTTCTTCCATGCAACGCGAGTATTGAAACCACCGACGAACTTAGGCTCCATGCTGATAATCTGACGATCGTCTGGACCAATAGCACGGGTTGGCTTGCCCTGATCATCACGATCGATGTTGTACTTAACCTTGATCATACCTTCGTTACCACCTGGTTCGAGAGTGCTAAGGTACTCATAATCCTTGTCTCCATCGTTCCAAAGTCCATCATATACGTAGTCATAGATTACGTCAATTGGGTGGCCAACAAACCAAGCATTACCCTCATCACGATCATTGCCAGAAGCGAGGGCTACCAACTTGTTGCGGTTGGCAGCGACATTGAATCCAGCCTCCCAAGTCCAACCGTTCTTGTTCTGGATGATGGTACCATTGACGCTCATTTCAAGGCCCTTATTCTCAGTCTTACCGACATTGCCCATGTAGCTGCTTACACCAGAGGTGCTTGGGAGTGAAACATTGAGAAGGAGGTCATTGGTCTTCTGTACATAATACTCAACAGTACCATTGATGCGACCATTGTAGAGAGAGAAGTCAACACCATAGTTGAAAGTCTTGCTGTACTCCCAGCCAAGTTCTG
Organism: Bacteroidales bacterium; assembly: GCA_045627865.1. Classification (GTDB taxonomy): domain Bacteria; phylum Bacteroidota; class Bacteroidia; order Bacteroidales; family UBA3663; genus Liminaster. Next base: position 108,075 of record JAZQOK010000033.1, on the reverse strand, counting down.
CGTTAGGCAAGGTGCTGGTGTAGTAACCTGTAGCGTAACCTGTAGGACCAAAATTGTAATTAACGGTACCAAGGCTACCCATAGTGGTGTAAGGATTAATAGCCTGGTTAGAGGTCTGACCATAACCGAAGCGGACCTTCAAGTTGTCAATCATATCCAAGTCCTCCATGAAGGACTCCTTGGCAACATTCCAACCAAGAGAGAAAGCTGGGTAAGTATGCCACTGGTGACCCTCAGCCAAGCGAGAAGAAGCATCACCACGGAAGGCGAGAGAGGCCATATACTTGCCATCGTAGGTGTACAAGCCACGTACCATCCAAGAAACAAGACCTGCCTGCCAATAGTTCTGGTAACCAGGGTTTACGGTGAGGTCCTTGCGTGAAGCACCGATGTTGTAGTACTGGAAGTACTCAGCAGGGATATCGCTACCGCTCATGTGGCTCTGTGAATAGGTGGTCTGCTCAGCAGAGTAGAGGCCTACCATACTAACCTCATGCTTCTCATTGAAGGTCTTGTCGTATGAGAGGACATTCTCAACGGCCCAGTTGGTATAATCGCTGTGCTGGAGAGATGCAGAGTTAGGATTATTGGTATTTGAACTGTTGACACCATAGCCGGTGTAACCACCATTCTTGGTAGTGCGGTAGTTCAAACCAAGGTTGATACGGTACTTCAAACCAGAAACCCATGGGCACTCGATTTCTCCAAATACGGTGTTGTAAGTACCAAGAGTCTTGTTCTCCTGTACCCAACGCTCGCCAAGATCCTCAATTACATCCTTGGTCAATACATATACATCATCTGAACCCATGTGTACAACCTGCTTCAATGAACCATCTGCGTTGTATGGATCAAGGAGTGGTGACATCTGAAGAATGCCGTACATGCCGAGCTGAGTGCCTTCGGTCGTATTGTAAGTATTGGTAGAAGACAAACCTAAACGGATGTACTTGCCTACCTTCTGATCAATGTTGGCACGTACAGAGAGACGATTGAAAGCCTGAGTAGGAACAACACCTTCGTCATGCATATAACCGACACCGAAGCTGTAGCTACCACCCTGTGTACCACCATTGACGGTAATGTCATGGCTCTGAGAAATACCAGTTTGATAGAACATATCCTGCCAATTGGTATTGGTACCACGTTTCTCATCAACACCATCAGTGTACTTACCAGCAAGATCACGCATCTTAGCGAGCTGATCACCATTCATCATAGGATACTCGTTGAAGAGAGTCTTGATGCCGACATAACCATTGTAGGTTACCTTGGCAGGAGTTCCCTGTGCACCCTTGTTGGTGGTAATCATGATGACACCGTTAGCACCACGTGAACCGTAGATAGCGGTTGAAGAGGCATCCTTCAAGATATCCATAGACTTGATGTCCGATGGATTGATATCCGAAAGGCTACCGAGGAATGGAATACCGTCCAATACGATCAATGGATCGTTGCTGGCCGACAGAGAACGCTGACCACGGATACGAATACGCATCTCAGCACCTGGCTGAGAGTTGGTCTGCTGCATGTCAACACCAGCCACACGGTTTTGGAGAGCCTGAGTGATGTTCGATGAAGGGTTTTCCATCAACTTACCAGAGCTGACCGAAGCAACAGAACCTGTTACTGCCTCTTTACGCTGAGTACCATAACCGATGACGACAACATCGTTGAGCATCTTGCGATCCTCCGACATTGAAACATTCACGTTCGATCCAGCCTGAACAGTCTGATTCTCATAACCCACAAACGAAACAATCAGGGTTTGACCCTTTTCACACTTCAAGGTGTAGTTACCATCGAAGTCAGTCATAATACCCTGAGAGGTGCCCTTTACCCTGACACTTGCGCCAGGAATTGGATCACCATTCTCGTCAGTAACGGTACCAGTAGCCGTAAAGCTCTGGGCCCAAGCTCCTGTTGGCAGGAGCACCATTGAACAAAGAAGACCTGCGGTTTTCAATGTCGATTTGGTAATTTTCATACTAAGATTGGTTAAATTAATAAATGTGTATGGATAGGTTTGTTATTATGTTCCCACTGATTAGAACCACAAATGCGTCATGATAGATTTGAAAGCGTCTCTCATTTTGACGGCGCAAATGTATGAACTTTGAACAAGAAGTCCAAAACAACTCATTCCAAGAAAGTATATTGGCGTTACATATTTTCCAAAAGTATAAATTCGTACCATTTTATATAGTATTTCGTAACCTCCCCTGTTTTTCTCATCCATATTTTTGGCCAACTAAAAATAATCAATTACTTTTGCACCATCTAACCTAATCACACATTCATGCGACACTGGCTTTATCCTATTTTATTCATTACAGTCTTCGCCTTTAGCATGGGACTCTCGGCGCGTCCGTATAGTTTCATGTTGTCGGACAAGGAACTCTCCAGCAACCTGATTAACACTGTTTATCAGGATCGGGATGGCATCATCTGGATTGCAACTGAAAACGGATTGAACCGATACGACGGGACCAAAGTTACCATCTATACCCACGAGAAAGGCAATCCCCACTCATTGGCACACAACTATGTAACATACATATACGAAGACTCGCACGGAAATTTCTATGTTGGCACCTATAGTGGCATTCAGTTGTATCGCAGAGACCGCGACGATTTCACCGAAATCGGAAGGTTCGGCGATGGCAGCCGTATGCAATATTCGCCCAGCCACATCGTGGAATACCGAAACAGACGAGTATTTTCAACCGGCTCGCAAATATGTGAGATTACAGTCAAAGAGGGGAAACTGGAACTGCAACTACCCAATTGGGATTTTATCGACGGTATAACCGGACGCGTCTTTCCAGATTCCATCGGCAGGGTCTGGACCAAACACAACGATGGCAATCTGATTTGCATCCAACAAGATGGAACTGTTATTCGTTCTGCAATCAACAATCAGCAGACAATCACAAACCTTCTATCCGACAATCACAACAATCTCTATCTTCAAACCACACAACTCGACTTACTAAAGTTTGACTACACGACCGAAGACTGGAACAAAATCAACCGTAGCAAAATCTCAAATTCTACACTCAAGTGCATCTATCGCCTTGATGACACACATATCCTGATCGGTACCGACGGCAACGGCATCAAACATTTGGACGAAGTCACGGGCGAAGTGACAGACTATGCAGTCGATCTTCCCTACCTTTCGTCCAAGCACCTCAAGGTACATCAAATCATGTGCGACCGGGACGGAGGCCTATGGTTAGCCCTCTTCCTGAAGGGTGTCGCCCGTATTCCATCGCCCAAGCAGCAGAGTTCATTCCACTACATGGGCTCTCAGTCATACGCCTCCAATCTGGTAGGCACAAGCAGCATTAGCGCCCTTTTGTCCGACAGACATGAGCAAATGTGGGTTGGAACCGATGGCGAAGGCATCTATCTTATCAACAAAGAGCTGAAAACATCCCAACACCTGCATTCTACCAACGACGGAGGTTCAATTCCCACAATCATACAAGGATTGTACGAAGATTCAGAGGGCAACATCTGGGTCGGATCCTACGACGAAGGTTGCGGTATAATCCATCCTCAGACGTTTGCATATCGGGACTGCTCACAACTTTTCCGACGCGAAGGGAACATAGCCACACGTGTCTTTGCCTTTCAGGAAGACCACAACCAGCATATCTGGGTAGGCTCAATGGGGCAAGGTCTGTTCTGCTATGACATGAAGACGCATCGCACTATCCCAAACATGTGTTTTGGCATTTCCCAAGGGCTCAATCTCTGGCAGACTTCTCTCCTGTTGACCTCTGACAACCAACTGCTGATTGGAACCTACGATGGCGTCTTCGTCCTGGACCTGAACCAAGCCGCACCCCGTCCCCGCCAGTTATTCGACCGGAGCATCATCTTTTCCCTCTACGAAGATCAGGATCATAACTTCTGGGCCGCCGGCGACGCAGGCATCACCAAATTCACACTCGATAGCATATCGGAAACCTTCAATGCCGAGACTGGATTGGCTGGCAATGTTGCCTACTCCATCATCGGCGACAGCGAGAACACCCTCTGGATTGGAACGAATCGTGGTCTTTCGCATTTCTGGCCCAAACAAGGCACTTTTATAAACTATACGGATGGAGACGGATTGCAGGGCAACGAGTTCTCGAAGAACTCCTGCACGTCCGACTCCAAAGGTCGTCTGTGGTTTGGCGGAGCTTATGGTATCAACTACTTTTACCCTACGCAGATAACCACCGAACAGAAAGTTCTCAAGGCTCGAATATCCGCCTTCTATTTGAACAATAATCCGATCAATTCAGCCACATTATCTGGCGGCGAACCAATCATCGAAGGCTCAGTTTACGACGCCCACCATTTCTCGCTCTTGCATCAGGACAATGCCTTCTCGATCGAACTATCGACCGTCGGATTCACCGAACCTGACGCTGTCCGGTATCAGTATCGCGTCAACAACAACGACTGGACGTCTCTGCCACAGGGCAGTCATCAGGTTTCGTTCGGCGGACTTCATCCGGGCACGCTCCGTTTCCAGTTCAAGGCGATACAGAACCAACAGGAATCCGAAACAGAAGAGATACACATCACCATTCGTCCCTATTGGTGGGAATCCTCATTGGCCCAAACAATATATCTGCTGCTGGTCTTTCTTTTCCTTGGCACACTCTTCTACCAGATGCGTCTGCACTACCATGCACGCAGTCAAATGATGGAGGAAAAACATGCACACGAGATCGACGAAGCCAAGCTGAGATTCTTCACCAATATCACCCACGAGATCCGCACTCCAATGACGCTCATCGTGAGTCCATTGCAGAAACTCATCAGCACCGACTTCGACCCCATCCGTCAGCAGGCCTACCAGACCATGAAGCGCAATGCCAACATGCTGCTGCAACTGGTCAACCAATTGCTCGACATCCGTAAGATCGACAACAACCAGATGCGCCTGGATTTCCAGGAAACCGAAATCCTCTCGCTCGTCAATAATCTTGTCGAATTCTTCGTCCCAACAGCCGAGAGCAAGCACATCCAATTCGAATACACACACGAGGGGCTCCAGTCGCTCAAGCTTTGGGTTGACCCGAACTACTTCAACAAGATTATCATCAACCTTTTGAGCAACGCTTTCAAATATACTCCAGCCAACGGCAAGGTGTCGCTCTCAATCACCATCGACCCTCTGTTGCAGGATGGACAGCAACATGTACTGATTCAAGTCAGCGACGATGGCATCGGCATTGCCCCCGAAGAAAGAGAGCTGATTTTCGATCGCTTCTATCGCGCCAGCAACGCCAATCTCTCGGCCGATGGCAATGGTGTTGGCCTGCACCTCACCCGTTCGCTCGTCACGCTGCATCATGGCACCATCCATGCCGACGAGAACCAGATGGGCAAGGGAACCATATTCACAGTCCGTCTGCCTATAGGCAATGCCCACCTGTCGGAAGCAGAAAAGACCCACAAAGATGCCGTGCCCGATACCCTCACTACCGAATCCAATAGTCTTATGGCTATTACCGACGAACAGGACGAAGAGCAGGCACGCAGCACATCCCCACGCACCAGATTCAAATTGATGATAGTTGACGACGACACCGAAATACGCAGCTATCTCAGTAATGAACTCAGCAGGGATTTCCGCATCACAGAGTGCGAAAACGGACAGCAAGCTATTCAGGAGATCTTCCGCGACAAACCGGACATTGTCATCTCCGACATCATGATGCCTCAAGTTGATGGCTTGACACTCTGCCAGCGCATCAAGAGCAACATCGGCCTCAATCATATTCCTGTGATATTACTCACGGCTAAAGCCGATCAGGAGTCCAACCTAGCGGGACTCGACAGCGGAGCCGATGCCTATATCACCAAACCGTTCTTCATCGAAATCCTGCGGAGCACAGCTCTCAACCTGGTCCGTTCGCGCAATAAACTTCGCAACACCTATTCCGGCAATCAGACACAAGAGGACAAGCTGGAGACCATCGATCTGCCATCGCCTAACGACAAACTCCAGGAACGAATCATGCGCTCCATCAATCAGAACCTCAGCAATCCGGACTTTGCAGTCGATGAGCTCTGCGCCGACGTTGGCATCAGTCGCGTCCACCTGTATCGCAAGCTCAAGGAACTGACCAATCAGTCTCCACGCGACTTCATCCGCAACATTCGTCTCAAGCAGGCCGAGATTCTATTATTAAAGGAGGATTCTTATTCGGTCAACGAAATAGCCGAAGCTGTCGGATTCCGACGTCCTAACAACTTCTCGGCAGCATTCAAGGAACAATATGGATACCCTCCCCTGCAATGGAGGGCCATGCGAAAGGAGGCCGCATCCAAATAATTTATCAAAAAAAGCTACGGCTACGCTTTTCGCGCAGCCGTGACCATTGAAAAAAGTTACGGCTACGCTTTTCGCGCAGCCGTGACCATTGAAAAAAGTTACGGCTACGCTTTTCGCGCAGCCGTGACCATTAAAAAAAGTTACGGCTACGCTTTTCGCGCAGCCGTGACCATTTCTAGGTTGCCCCACCGAGACTCGAACTCAGTCAAACAGAACCAAAATCTGGTGTGCTACCATTACACCATGGGGCAATTTACGATTTACGATTATCGATTTACGATTAACGGCTATCGATTTATCGGTTAACGATTATCCAATACCCGTTTTCGTGGGCGCAAAGGTAGGTATAATTTTCCAAATAAACAAATAAATCTGACATTTTTTCGGGAAGAAGATAAAAAATGTGCAAATTTCTTGGACAATACAACGAAAAAACATTATCTTTGCACACATCTACAATATAAAACTATCATAAATTCATTTTACCATGAGCAAGATTGAAGATACCATAAAAGCTCGGGCTGACTGGAATGCCCGTTTCGGACTAAAAGATGTCAAGGATCTGAATACCGCCATTCGCGAAGGACGAATTGGCGATGTGATTCGTACCACCGAGGCTCTGCAGGAAAAGCATCTGGCAGCCATTGCCGAAGAGATTGCTTCTCGTCCTAAAGTCAAGATTGTTTTGCTGGCAGGACCATCTTCCAGTGGCAAGACCTCTACCTCCAAACGTCTCGCCATCCAACTGATGACCTGTCTGAAGCGTCCATTGACCCTCTCGATGGACAACTGGTTTGTGAACCGTGACGACACCCCTCTCGACGAATTTGGCGAAAAGGACTACGAGTCGGTCTATGCGCTCGACCTGCCCCGATTCAATCAGGACCTCCAGGATCTGATCGACGGACACGAGATTCAGTTACCTACCTTCAACTTCCAGCTTGGGCAACGCGAATATCGTGGCAATACGCTCCAATTGAAGGATGACAACATCCTGATCGTCGAAGGCATACATGCACTCAATCCGGTGCTCACCCAAAGCATATCGGCCGAGAACAAGTTCCTTGTCTATGCCTCTGCCCTAACGGCATTACGCATCGACGACGATACCCGCATCCCAACCAGCGATCATCGACTCATCCGGCGCATGTGCCGAGACTATACCACACGCGGATGCTCGGCCGAAGACACTCTTTCGCGCTGGCCATCGGTTCGTCGAGGCGAAGAGAAATGGATCTTCCCCTATCAGGAAAATGCCGATGCCGTCTTCAACACCGCCATGATCTACGAGATTCCGGCACTCTACAACAAGGCCTTCAAGGTCCTGATTGAAGTTCCTTCGGACTCGCCAATGGCAGAAGAGGCCCATCGTCTGCTTGCGTTCCTCTCCTACTTTGTCCCAATTCCGGACGATGAAATACCAAAAAACTCCCTGCTGCGAGAGTTCATCGGAGGTTCCGTCTTCGATGTTGGATAATGAACCAGAAAGACCTGCAAGTTTTTCGACTTGCAGGTCTTTATAATTAGTCTGCCAGATAGGCAGTTGGAGATCAGAGGATACTACCGTCATCTCCAATCACAGGGTCTCCGCCAGTGCCAGAGGTGCCAGAGTTACCAGGATTGTTGCCACTGGTACCATTCGAGCCACCGCCATTGGTAGTGCTATTAGCCTCGTTGCCATTAGCATCTACAGTCACCGTGCGGGTCACACGCTTGTAGAACTTCTGGGTCTTGGCCTCATTCTCCTCAGTGGCTTCGGCCAGAATGGTTTCGCCAGCAATGTCGAAGATGCCATCCAGTTCCACATCCACATTGTCCACAAGGGTCTTCAGATCCTTGCAGGGCAGGAAGCGGACATTAAGTTTCTTCAACTGATCCAGACCCGCCTTATCTACGTCACCCTCAGCATAGCCGGTCGAGGTCAGCGAGAAAGTTCCGAGATCAGGGAACACCACATGGTGTCCGTTGAGCAAGAAGTTGGTGATACATTGTGACAGTGCCACCATTGCGCCCGAGATATAGGCCTTTGGCACCATCGAGTTTTGAACACAATACTCCACGATCTGCTTAGCATCGATGGTAGAGTAACGAGTAGGACGAAGCACGTATGCCATGCTCTTTTCGCCCGATTTGTTGAGGTTGAAGACCTGCTGCTGCACAGCCTTCATCGCTATCTTTCCCATGGTCGTATTTAGAGAAAGTTATCCAGTACGGCAGTCAATTACGGAAGCTGCCAGGTCCGAAATGTGTTGTGCGTATGTTATGTGTGGTATGTTGTATGTGGTGTGTTGGATGTTAACCCACCATGCGGATGCTGGTGGCATAAACATCGTTACCGATCATCTTGATGCCATTCTTCAAGAATTCGAAGACACGCACCACATATTCTACCGACACGCGCGCACCCACGCAGCCCACGTAGTTAACCATGTCTCCCTGCACCTTCACGGCAACTTGTGCCGATGTCGGATCGTTTTCATCCTCCTGAATGTGCAGCATGGCACTCTGGTTGACCTTTCCGTGTTTAGTCCGGAAGTCCTGAATCGGGCTTGCTCCGACTATCGTTCCGCGCATTGTGCGCAGGGCCTTGTGTGTTTTATTTCTGGTCTGTTTCATATTCATCGTTTTACTTATGCAAATATACTAATAATAAATGAATTACGCAAGCTTTTTGGAAAGATTTTTGCATTCGTTAAGTAATTTTTAGTTGTAACTTTCAATTTGTAATTTTCACATATCAAGCATGTGGATATTATACTTCTTTACAATCGCATAGATTGCTATATTATATGGGGATTAAGTGGAAAATATATGAATTTGCATATCAAAACAGTGGAGAATTGTAATTATTTTTAGATATACTTCATTATTTCGAAATTTATTATTAACTTTGCATCGATATTCATTAACTAAAAATTCTATAAAAAATGAAATATAATTTTGGGGTTTATAGTGACTATAACAATGAAACTGATTATGACCAAATTTTCGGCGAGTGTGAGGGTAACATTATTGTCCGACATTTGGAAGAATATTTATATCTTAATCCAATTTTTAAACAAAAACGATTTCTTAATTTTAGGTGCGCTTTAGACGGAGTCATGACGTTACCACAATACATGTCCATTGTGTCTGCTGTTTACTCCTGTTGTATTGGGAATCATCCAAAATCTGATATTACTTCATTGTTCAAGAATACTACATTTGGCGATATACATTATAATCAGGTGCAAGAAAAGATAGTCAAGGGGGAACGCGCATTTGAATACAAATGTATCACTAACGATGTAGTTCTTACTATCATTTGGGGGGCATATTTCCTTCTAAGCATAAAAGCTGCAATGGATAACAAGTTTCAATCAGCAAAAGAAATTCTATATAGTTTCTTGTTGAACAAATCAGGCATGAAAGAATCAGATTTTCTTAAAAAGCATGTGTTGATGCATCTCTATCAAATGCATCTTGAGCCGACAATTAAAGAGATAATTCTCGCGTCGGAAGAAGAATTGCGTAGAAATGAAAGGAAAGGAAATACAAAGTCACCATCTGATCAAAGTTCTGAAATAGACAAAGATGAGACTTCAACAAATAGTTCTGAAGAATTAGAAGATGACTCTACGAGGAATTTCCCAAATCGGTTGAAAGTGGCATACTTGTTACAATTACTTGGGATTAAGTCAAAAGACCAGATAGATAATCAGCGAGCTCTTTGCCGTATTGTGGAGTCTATTACAGGAGTAAAACGCAAACAGGTGCAGGAATATCTTAATTCGTTTACACTTGCAAAATCTTATAACCAAGCAAAAATTACACAGCTTAACGAAGATTTGAAGTTGTTAAAACTTCCACTTCTTCAATCACCTAAGCTGAAATGCGAAGATTGAAAGTCTGTCTTTAATTTTAGCATCATCCTTATTGATTTTGGATGATGCCTTTTCTGTTTAAAAGTGTGGCCAAAATGTAGTAAAAATGCATGTGGCCACACTTTTTTTGGTGTGGCCAATTGGTGGCACCCCTACCTTGTCCCGACTTTGCTTATCAATATGTCGTATCTTTGCGCCACGAAATTTCATACCGGACCAGGTTGAGCACGGCCCCGGGGACAAAAGCGAATATCTTCTAAGCGAATAGTCCAGTGCAAGAAGATAAACTAATATTATATTTTTATTATGGAGAAATTAGATTCTCTTAAGATTTCAATTTTGGAGAGTTTCTTCAGCAAGGAGCCTATCTGCTGCCTGTTCTCTGGTATTGGCGCATTTACTCTCGATGAGGGATTGCGTTCAACTACAGAGTCGATCCGCAGACTTCGCGCTATTGCAGACGATGAGTCGCAGTCATTAGTCATGCGTCTGAACGCAAAAAAAGAAGCAGACAAGCAGAAGCAGCAGACTCCGATTATCTTTCCGAATGTCTTCTTAGAGCATGGCAAGCAACGCAAAGACATCAAGTGCTTCCTGCCACTCATTGGCTTTGACATCGATCACATCGCCAAGTCCAATGTAGTGAAAGCGATGTCCATCTTGCGCAATGACATGCATGTGGCATTTGCCGAACCTTCCTGTTCAGGTATGGGCATACATGGTATATTGTATGTCGATACAGCCGACTTCCTCAATGCGAACTGGGATGGCAGTCACGCCGATGCCTACAACTTTGTATGGGAGAAGATGCGCGTATATGTAGAGGAGCTGCTTGGGGAGAAGATTGACGAAGCATGCAAGAATCCCGAACGCGGTTTTGCACTTTGTTACGACGAACTGGCATTCTTCAATCCCGATGCAGAGCCCCTGCATATCGACACATCAGGCTACCAGCCCAAACGAACCAAAAGCAAGAAAGAGGGTGCATCGTCATCCTCCCAAAAGAAGCATCATGCAGCCCTTGATGAGGTAAAAGGTCGTATTCACAAAGAGCTTGACCGACAGGGTTGTACACTGGAGAAGGGTCGCAACAACTATGTCTATCGCTTTGCAGCTATAGCCAACACCTATGGCGTAGAGATGCAAGAGGTCATAGATTATTGTGTGTCAACCTACCAGGAAGAGGACTTCGACGAAAAGGAAATTACAGATGCCATCCATTCGGCTTATTCCAACGAGGAGAAACATGGCACCCGTAGTTACGGTATGCGCTATGCTTCGCCCGAGGAACTGATGGAATACATCAATTCCTATGGCCAATGGCGCTTCAACGAGGTGACCTTTGAATACGAGGTGAAGCCTGCTGGAGATGAGAGCTTCCGTACATGCAAGGATGAAGATACCAACGAGATTTATCGCCAGGCCTACATGGATTGCAAGCTTACCAGTGTCAAGCAGGTGGAGACCATCATTCACTCGATGCAGACCGAGCACTACCATCCTGCAAAGGCATATCGTGCAAGTCTTCCTCAGTGTCAGATATTGTCTGATGGTAAATGTCTGGTAGAAGGTAGAACTGAAGCACGTGACTATATCGCCGAGTTAGCTGACCGCTTGCACACCACATCCCCAGTGGAGGAGGTGCGTCGCTACTTCAAGATATGGTTTGTGCAGATGGTCAAGTCGTGGATCTGTGACAGGGAAGTTAATCACTATATCTTTGGACTTCTGGGTAAGCAAGGTATCTACAAGACCACATTCTTTGAATGTCTGTTGCCACCTGTCCTTGTGCGTCAGTATTTTGATATCAAGGAAACCAACGGCCAGTTTGGCAAGGACGAGATGATGAAGCTTGCACGCCTGTTACTCTATCTGCTCGAGGAGGTTGACGAAATGGCACCCAAGGAGTTGAATCAGCTGAAAGCCATTGCGTCGATGAAGATGGTCAAGATGCGACTGCCTTATGGACGAAATATCATCGAAATACCACGAGCATCTTCGTTGGCTCTCACCGGCAACAAACTTGAGATTCTCAATGATTCTACCGGCAGTCGCCGTTTCTTCCCATTCTGGGTCGAAAGCATTGATAGCCCCTATGACAATCCCATTGACTATGAGGCACTCTATGCTCAAGCATTCAAGTTCGCCGAGCCAAATTCCGGATTTATCAGTTATGTTCCTGTTGATGAGATTGCTGCCTTGAACGAACGTAATCGCCAGTTTAGCACGCCTATCTTGGAGCACGAACTGGTTGATAGATACCTCGGGAAGCCTACGGCATACAACCGTGGAGTTATGGAGTCGGGTGGTATCATCACGGCATATCTCCAAGACTTTGCATTTAAGCAGACCTTGGACGTACGCAAGGTGACGGCTTATCTTCGCCAACTCGAATACTACGAGAAACGGACCAATAAGAATACCTTCTTCAATGTTGTTCATCTTTCCTCTGATGAGATTGCACTACGTAGTAAGATTGATCTTCCAATCCTGGATTTCACTCCAGACGAAGAGAACAGCGATGACGAAAACCTGCTGTAACATTGGCCGATAAGGCATGCTCTTAACCAGTATGGTGTATGAGGTGTTTGAGAAACAATCTCTTCCCTCTACACCATACTTTTTTCCTATTTGTTTTATCTTCATAAAATCTTACGTTTCTTTTCACTTGCGCAAGAATGTAACTATATAGAAAAGTTGAAAAAAGCCATGCACCTCATACACCACACCTATATCTTACCTCTCTAAATACCCATCTCTCATCCCTTCAAAACCCATATTCTGCTATCATTATACCCATATTCTGGCCGAATTCAGTACAGAAAGTTGAGTGAAACGGATAAAAACAGGTTCTCTAAAGAGAAAATCGACTGAAAAGTTGCTTATATCAGGGATTTGTGCTAACTTTGTCGCGAATAATCCAGCATGAAAAAAAATAAGAATCTTATCTATGGCAAAGAAAACAAAAGATACCGTTTCGATTGGTTTTGAAGACAAGATATGGGCCGCAGCCGATCAGCTGCGCGGCAACCTCAACCCATCCGACTACGAGAGTGTCGTGCTCGGTATCATCTTCCTGAAGTATATCTCCGACCGCTTCGAACAGAAATACAACGAACTCAAGGCCGACGAATATTCCGACGAGGAGGATATGGACGAATATACCGCCTGCAATGTTTTCTTTGTGCCTCAGGAGGCCCGCTGGAGCCATATCTCCGAGCATGCACACCGTCCGGAGATCGGCAAGGTGATCGACGATGCCATGCGTGCCATCGAGGAGTGTAACGCCCAACTCCGCAACAAGAACATCCTGCCCAAGAACTATGCCCGCGAGGAGATTGACAAACGCCGACTGGGCGAGGTAGTCGATATCTTCACCAATGTCGAGATGCATGATTCCGGCACCGACAACGACCTCCTGGGCCGTGTCTATGAGTATTGCATCCAGAAGTTCGCCATCATGGAGGGCAAGAATGCCGGAGCCTTCTATACGCCAAGCTGCATCGTGCGCACCATCGTCGAGATTCTGCAACCCTACGAGGGACGAGTCTATGACCCCTGCTGTGGTTCGGGCGGTATGTTCGTACAGTCGGCCAAGTTCATCCGCAGTCACCAGAAGGACATCAACAAGATCTCCATCTATGGTCAGGAGTTCAACACCAACACCTGGAAGATGGCGCAGATGAACCTCGCTATCCGTGGCTTGGAGGGCAACCTGGGCAAGACCTCGGCCGACACCTACGTCGATGACCAGCACCCGACCCTCAAGGCCGACTTCATCATGGCCAATCCTCCGTTCAACATGGAGTGGCCGCGTGAGGCTTTGCTCGATGATCCGCGTTGGAAGTATGGTATTCCACCTGCCAGCAACGCTAACTTTGCCTGGATTCAGCACATGATCTACCACCTCTCGCCCAAGGGCCGCATCGGTTTGGTGCTGGCCAACGGAGCCTTGTCTTCGCAGTCAGGTGGCGAGGGCGATATCCGCAAGGCAATCCTGGAGGATGACCTCGTGGAGGGCGTTATTGCCATGCCTAATGGCCTGTTCTACAACGTGACCATCCCGGTTACTCTCTGGATCTTCAACCGTCAGAAGGCTCAGCCCGGCAAGGTGCTCTTTGTCGATGCCCGTAACATGGGCCGTATGGTAACACGTACTGTACGTGAGTTGACCGATGCCACGGTCGAACTCTGGAAGGATATCCCTGCCGAGGAGTGCGATGTGCAGCGCATCGCCGCCACTTTCGATAAGTTCCGTGCCGGGACCCTCGAGGAAGAGAAGGGCTTCTGCGCCGTTCGGGACTTCGAGGCTATCAAGGAGCAGGACTTCATCCTCACCCCTGGCCGTTATGTAGGCATTGCCGAAGATAACAGCGATACCGAGCCCTTCGACGAGAAGATGGCCCGCCTCACCTCTTCCCTCTCCGACCTCTTTGCTCAAAGCCGCGAACAGGAGGAGGAGATCCGCAAGCAGTTGAAATCTATCGGTTGGGAGATATGAGTATGAAACAATTGGATCTATTGCAGAACGAAGTAGGAACTCTGCTATTTCAAAAATGTGCCGCAATGTGTCACGAATTGACATGGAGCCATTATCGCCGTCTGTTGAGTGTAGAATTAGAATCAAAGATATGAGTATGGAGTGGAAAGAAGTAAGGTTGGGGGATGTGTGCTCTAAAATTGGAAGCGGTGCGACTCCTAGCGGCGGCAAAGAAGCATATAAGGGAGGTGATTATCATCTTGTAAGAAGTCAAAACGTCCTTGATTTTTCTTTTTCTATGGATGGACTGGCTTCAATTAATGATGAGCAGGCATCCAAACTGAAGAATGTTGTACTATTGGAAGATGATGTTCTTTTGAACATTACAGGAGATTCTGTCGCTCGTGCATGTATGGTTCCCAAGGAAATTTTGCCTGCGCGTGTAAATCAGCATGTATCTATACTTCGTCCAATAACAGATAAACTCGATAATTATTATTTGCTTTATTTCCTTCAGCAGCAAAAAAGTGCATTACTTCAACTCGCATCTGGAGGTGCTACGCGGCAGGCAATAACAAAAGGCATGCTAGAAGATTACAATATAGCGTTGCCCCCTCTCCCTATCCAGCGCCGCATAGCCGCCATTCTTTCCTCTCTTGACCGCAAGATTGAGCTGAACAACAAGATTAATGCACAGCTGGAGGAGATGGCACAAGCAATCTTCAAGAGTTGGTTCGTTGACTTTACTCCTTTCAAAGATGGCAAGTTCGTAGAAAGTGAGCTCGGAATGATACCCGAAGGGTGGAGAGTAGGCTCCTTCTTGGATATAATAGATTTGAAACCGGGAGGTACGCCAAAGACAGAGATTCCTGAATATTGGAATGGAGGAAATATTCCATTTTTCAGCCCAAAGGATGTCGCAGGAGTTTTTTGTTATGATACAGAAAAGCATATAACAGAGATAGGCCTTCGTAATTGCAATAGTCTGCATTATCCTAGAAACACTGTGTTTATTACATGTAGAGGTACTGTTGGCAAGGTAACTATGACTGCTGTACCTATGGCTATGAACCAATCAAATTATGCAATAATAGGGAAAACTGGGTATGATCAGTATTATGTCTATTATGCAACAATATCTATCGTTGAAAGACTTTTAAAGAAAGCCAATGGAGCTGTATTCTCTGCTATTACATCCAAAGATTTTAAAGAATCTATAATTATTCCAGACATCTCGAGTGTTAGTGAATTTAGTGCCATGGTGTCCCCGATATTTGAGAAGATTCACATACTTGGAATGGAGAGCCTCCGCCTCGCTCAGCTCCGCGATACCTTGCTTCCGAAGTTGATGTTTGGTGAAATTGAAATATAGGCTTTTGCCCTTACAGGGCGATACCCACACCCTGGGGCTACCAAATAATTGGATAAATAAAATGCTATAGGCCAATGAAATCGGGCATTTCGCCCCATTGGAGATAGCAAAACTATGATAGATCATGACTAAACCATCTACATACTCTGAGGAGTTTGAATACGAGCTGATTGACATCGAGTGGGAACTGAATTATGATCTCACCGATGCCATGCCTACTCGCATGGTGAAGGATAACTCTAATGAAAAAGAGCCAGACTCTCCTGCTATTCAATATGATGAGAATGGGATACCAATGGGAAATTCTCCCGAAGAGATACAAATAAGAAGGGGCATAGTTCACGACTATATCCAAAATTGGAGGAATGAACACCCCCAAGAAGTAATTATCAATAATAGCTTAAAAGAGCCTATCAAAGTATTACAAGTCTCGCTTATAGAAGCTTGTAGGCATTCTGCTCGTAGTTATAAGTCAACAAAAGCTGTTCTTTGTTTGGAGAACATATTAAAAGATGCCACAAAATATGGAGAATCTCTAACAAAAGAAGGGGATAAAAACCAAAAACAATTCGAAAAGATGATTGTACTGACGTATCGTTCGGAAGAATTGGGACTTATAAAACTTACGTTGGGAGTTAAGAAACAAACACATGAAAAAGTTGAATATGGTATCACTGTACCAGATTCCAATAAACCTATAGTAGATCCAGAACTTCGTATCACAAACAAAAAGAAAAAGACACCTCACCGTAGGAGGTGAAGTGCCAATATTCTTGCCCCAGAAATGCGTACACCATTTTACTCATTATGAGTGAAGCTTCACAAGCGGGGACTTCGCTAATAGAATTACAACATGGTGGTTCAACAAGAACTTTCACGACTTATTTTCCGCTGCAAAGATAGGACAAATCTTTGAAACTACCAAATAATTGGATAAATAAAATGCTATAGGCCAATGAAATCGGGCATTTCGTCCCATTGGAGATAGCAAAACTATGATAGATTATGACTAAACCATCTACATACTCTGAAGATGCTTACGAGCAGACCGTTATGGAACTGTTCGAGGGCTTGGGCTACACCAAGGAGTGCGGCTATGACATCGAGCGCGACGTCAGGGTGCCGTACTATGAGGATGTGCTGCGTGCGTCGCTGAACAGGATAAACCCTACGGCCAAACCGGGTACGGTACAGAAGGCTATCGAATTGATCACGACGATAGCCGATGGCACACTTATACAGCGCAACGAGGTGTTTATGCGATACCTCCAGGATGGTGTGTCGGTGCCTTATACAGAGAAGGGAGAATCCTACACGCAGGACATCAAGCTCATCGACTACGAACGCCCAGACCGGAATGACTTCCGCGTGGTCAACCAGTGGCGATTCGAGGAGTTCGCCAAGAAGCGCTGTGATGTAGTGGTATTCGTCAATGGTATGCCACTGGTCATCGTCGAACTGAAGAGCCCAAGTGCAGAAGATACCGATGTGCACGATGCCTACCTGCAGATCAAGAACTATCAGGACAAACTGCCGTCGCTGTTCGTCTTTAACTGCTTCTCGGTCATCAGCGATATGGCAGATACTCTGGCTGGAACCATCACCGCCAGCGAGACCCGATATATGGCATGGAAGACGGTAGATGGCAGCTATGAGACGACCGAATTTGCAGACTACAACACCTTCTTTGAGGGTATCTTCCAGCGGGAACGCTTCCTCGACCTGATACATCACTTCATCTGCTTTGACAAGTGGCAGGGTAAGACCGGCAAGATCCTGGCCGCTTATCATCAATACTTTGCCGTCAATAAGGCCGTCATGCGCACCCAGCGAGCCACCGAAAAGGATGGTAAGATTGGTGTGTTCTGGCATACGCAGGGCTCGGGCAAGTCGCTCTCGATGGTGTTCTTTGCCCACCAGTTGATACAGAAGTTCTCGAATTGCACCATCGTCGTAGTGACCGACCGACAGGACCTCGATGACCAGCTATATGGTCAGTTCTGCAGATGCCAGGACTTCCTGCGTCAGACTCCAGTCAAGGCCGATAGCCGCGAGCATCTGATTGAACTGCTCAAGAACCGCAAGGCGGGTGGCGTCTTCTTCACCACCATCCAGAAGTTCACCGAGGGCGATACGCCATTGAGTGACCGACGGAACATCATCGTCATGACCGACGAGGCACACCGTAGCCAGTATGGCGAGGAGCATTGGGACACCAAGGCAGAGAAAATGAAGAAAGGTTTTGCCCTCAAGATGCGCGAAGCCCTGCCGAATGCCTCGTTCATCGGCTTTACGGGTACTCCGATATCTGATCGGGACCGAGATACAGAGGAGGTGTTCGGTAACTACATTGATGTTTATGACATGAGCCAGGCAGTGCAGGATGGTGCAACCCGTCCGGTCTATTACGAGAGCCGTGTCATGAACCTCGACCTCGACGAGGACACCCTCAGGCTACTGGATGCAGAGTTCGGTAATCTGGCCGACGAAGGCGCAACCGAAGAACAGCTCAACGAAACCAAGCACGAGCTGAGCCGCCTGGAGCAGATTCTGGGTGCAGATTCGACCATCGAGTCGTTGGTCGAGGACATCATCCATCATTATGAGCACTTCCGTGCCCAGGAACTGACCGGCAAGGCCATGATTGTAGCCTATAGCCGTGAGATTGCCATCAAGATCCTGATCAAGATGCTCCAGAAACGTCCACAATGGCAGGATAAGGTCAAGGTGGTGCTATCGGACTCGAACAAGGACAAAGAGGAATGGGCACAGTATATCGGCAACGAGGCACACAAGAAGGAGCTGGCCCGTGAGTTCAAGGACGACAATTCGGAGTTCAAGATTGCCATTGTGCGCGACATGTGGCTGACGGGCTTCGATGTGCCATCGCTCGCCACCATGTATGTCTATAAGGCTATGTCGGGCCATAACCTGATGCAGGCCATAGCGCGTGTCAACCGTGTCTTCCCCGAGAAGGAGGGCGGTCTGATTATTGATTATATCGGTATAGCACAGGCACTCCGTCAGGCTATGAAGGATTATACCAGCCGTGACCGAAACAAGTATGGCGACCCGAACATTGCCAAGACTGCTCTGGTCAAGTGGCAGGAGGAACTGGAGATTTGCCATGACCAGCTGTTCGGGCATGACTATGCAGGCTTCTTTACGGGAAGTGATTCGGAGAAAGCACAGATCATTAAAGAGGCTGTCAACTTCCTGCTCCCACCGGATAAGGAACAAAAGAAGAAGGACTTTATTGAGCATAGCCGATTGCTGCACAATTATACAACCTTGTGCCGTTCTTTGCTGAGTGAGCATCAGAAGATGGAGGTGGCGTTCTTCGATTCAGTTCGTTGCCTGTTAGTCCGTCTGGCTACCAAAGGCCCTATTACCAAGCGAGAGATCAATGAACGTATAGGTGCATTGCTCCAGCAGAGCATTCAGAGTGATGGCGTGACCAACCTCTTCGAAGGTCAGGCTGAGTTCTCGCTGTTTGATGAGAACTTTATGGACCAGATTAAGAAGATGAAGCAGAAGAACCTTGCCCTCGAACTGCTGAAGAAACTGTTGAAGCATAAGGTTCAGGAGTTCAAGAAGCAAAATGTGGTGCAGAGCGAGAGGTTCAGCGAGTTGCTTGAAAAGGCTGTCAACTCCTACATCAATGGACTGATCACCAATGAGAAGGTTATTGAGGAATTGCTTGATTTGGCAAAGCAGATTCAGGAGGAGGAAGAGAAGAGCAACGAACTGGGCTTGACTACCGAGGAGAAAGCCTTCTACGACGCCCTGACTCAACCTCAGGCCGTCAAGGACTTCTACAGCAACGACCAGTTGATAGAGTTGACCAGAGAGTTGACAGAGACGCTACGTCGCAATTCCACGATCGATTGGAACAAGAAAGAGAGTGCCCGCGCCCAGATGCGTGTCTGCATCAAGCGCCTGCTCAAGAAGTACAAGTATCCGCCGGAGGGTGCCGAGGAGGCGATGAACATCGTGATGGATCAGTGCAACACCTGGGCAGACCAGGAATATAACTTCACGGTTCAGATTCCGGCTCGAAAATACGACATTGGAGCCATGCCAGACCGTATGGTTGCCGACGACAGTCAGGTATAGACGTCGCAATATAACGAATAAAAGGGTGTGTCAAATCCATGACACACCCTTGTTTGTTGTTTCTCTCCACAATATGGAGAGAGGGGATGCAGAATTACTGCTGGTTCTCGTACTGCTTAACCATAGCGTCGGTAGCAAGGACATAAACCTCAACACGACGGTTGGCAGCATCAGCAGCGTTGTCGGTCTTAGGCTCTGAAGAAGCGAGACCATACTCAGTAACACGTGAAGCAGCGATGCTGTTAGCACGGAGGAGGTCACCTACGGCCTTAGCACGCTTCTCAGAAAGAGGCTGGTTGATCTTGTCGCCACCAGATGAATCGGTGTGACCCTTAACAACGATTGCAGTGTTGATCATGTCCTCTGTAGCCATGTTAGCAGCGAACTGCTGGAGAGCGGTCTTAGCACTTGCAGAGAGAGTTGACTGGTTCTTAGCGAAGCTCATATCAGCATCGAAAGTAACCTTGATAGCGGTGAGACCCTGAGAGTCCTCGACGGTCTCGACGGCAGCCTGCTGAGCCATAGCAGCCTTAAGAGCAGCAGCCTTCTTGTCCATCTGCTTACCGATGATAGCACCAGTAGTAGCACCTACAGCGGTACCTACAGCAGCACCAATGATAGTACCCTTAGCATTCTTGCCGATCAAAGCACCAACACCAGCACCTACAGCAGCGCCAGCGCCAGAACCGATCAAAGTACCCTTAGCGGTATTGCTCATTGAAGAACAAGAACCGAGACCCATCACCAGGATGGAACCTGCCAAAAGGCAGAGAATAGATTTCTTAAACATAAAATAAAACATTTAAGGTGAATAATTTGGGTTAATTAAAACGTGTATAATTACAATAAAATAAATGTAATTGCTTTTTAGGGATTCGGTTGATACATAGTTTCACATTGCCAGGTTAGGTAATAGCGCCTGGCAATGTGAATATCTTTCAGGGATTAACGTACGACGACCTTCTTGCCACCAACGACATAGACACCGCGCTTGCTCATGTCTGAAACTGGCTGGCCAAGGAGGTTGAAGATCTGCTTGCCAGCAAGATCAGCAGCTACATTTGCCAAGCCTGAACCATTAATCTGGCAGAGGTAGTTATTCTTGTCCAACTCGTAGGTTCCATTATAAAGCTTGGCAACACCACAAACGACAACCTCATCACCGACCTTAAGATCATCTACCGAAGAGAACTTACCAGAGTTGTAATGCAAGCCGCTATATACCTCGAAGGTATCATTATCCAACCAGTAGGTAAGGCTGCCATACTTCTCGTTGTAGGAATCAATCTTGCTGACAGTACCCTTGACATAAACAGACTTGCTCAAGTCATACTCAGAACCATTGTCGATGATAGCCTTGATCTCAGCGGTAGTGTAAGCGGTCTCGACAGTGTTGCTTGGATCCTTACGCTCAACAACAGTACCACTCTTCTTGTGCTCGACCATGTAGCTGCCGGTAATCTCGTAGGTAGAACCATAGAGGGTAATCATACCCTTGACGATTACCTCATCACCAGGGTTAACATCGCTGAGGCTCTCGAACTTAGCGCTGTTGAGGCCAAGACCGTAATATACCTCGAAGGTATTGTCATCCAACCAGTAGATCATAGCGCCGGTTGAAGAGCTGATCTGATCGACCTTGCTGACTGTACCCTTGACATAAACTGAATCCTTGAGGTTGTAGTTCTCACCCTTCAGGATTTCGATAACCTCGGAAGTAGTGTAGGCAGTCTCCTTGGTGTTAGCAATTGGCTTCAAATCAACCTTAGCATCCGAAGAGGCATTGGTAACAGTTACGTTCTTGATTTCCCAAGTTGAGCAACCAGGGTTAGCTGCAATTGATGTATATTTGAAACCGATATAGACAGTCTTGTTTGCATACTTGGCAAGATCGCAATGTGTCTCCACAAAGTTCCAGTCGTTACCAGTCAAAGAGGCATCAGGCGTCAATGCGGTCCAAGACTTGCCATCCTCCGAGATATTGACAGTACATTCATTAGTCATATCAGAGAAATACTTACCAGCCTGATTGTAGGTCAACTTAGAACCTTCACCGACCTTAATGGCAGGAGAAACCAACCAAGACTCAGTCTCATAACGCTCACTATTGATATAGGCAGTTGCCTTCATACCATAGCTTGAGCTCTGGGTCCAGATAGCAGTAGAAGCAATTGCCTCTGGCTTGGTAACATCGTTGATGGTCCAAGCACCACGAGCCTGAGTGAAGTCCTGAGTATAATCGCTGGTCGATGTAGAAGAACCACCTCCGATCTTAACCAAAGAGGCATCGTCGAACAGAAGGCTACCAGTTCCACTCTTCAGAGTAAGATATACAGTTACATCAGCAGCTGCCGACAACTTCAGTGTATCCTTGAATTCTACCCATTCGGTTGCCGAAACCTGAGAAACAGCAGTAAATGGAGTGTAGGTAACAGCTTCATTTGCAATAGGGCCATAACCTGGAGTTACGGTACAAAGAGTATCTACACTCTTCAAAAAGCCTGAGAACACATAGTTACCAGCCTCCAGAGCAAGAGCTTTGTAAGCAATACGCTGGTTAGACTTGTTGCTCTCAACGCGAGCGGCATATTTTCCGCCATGAGCAACCGTTGACTGAGTAACCGTTGACTTGCTGGCCTTAGACTCCCAATTGGTAGCCTTACCGTCAGACCATGATTCGAAATCACCATTTACGAGCAGATTGTCATCTGCATAGGCGCCAGCAGCCATAGCTACTGTTGCCAAAGAAAGTAAAAATTTCTTCATACGCATTTTATTATATATATGATTGTTTAAGTTCTAAAAGGTTTAATCCTCTGGTTCACGAATCAAGAGATTCTTCACCTCCCAGGTTGCACTGGCGGTATAACCATCCACATCGTTGCTACTGGTATAGCGGAAACCAACCCAGCACTTGCCGCCGATGAATGGAGTCAGATCAAGATTGCCGCAGTTCACGAAAACCCAGTCCTGATTGGTCGGCAAGGCATCAGCCGTCAACTCAATCTGCGTCCATGTACAGGTGGTCACATCGCCGGCATAGTCGGTCGAAACAAAGACGCCCAGACGCTGGTTGAATTCCGCAGCATCGCCTGTAGCCAGATACTTATACACATGATCGAAGGTCATGTATGGAGCCACAGCATTCTTGAAGTTGAATGCAGGTGAAACCAGCCAAGACTCGGAGGTATGATTGGTCTTGTAGTAGCCCGAAGCCTTCCAACCATAGGTTGCATTGTTAGCCCACACGTACGACAAGCCATCCAAAGCAATGTTCTGGACAGAGAATCCACCCTGATCGCCCAACAAAGACTTGTTGAAATAGACGCTCATCTTGGCAGTGCACTGGCCCCTCTCCTTCGAGATGACAATCTGGTCGGCAGCATAGGTGGTAGCAGGAATCCAACCGGTTTCGGTGAGTTCCCAGGTTGTTGCCTCATAAGACTTGGTGGTCTTGTAAGCCACAGCCATGCGGGTTCCTACCTCCAAATATGGATAGGTAGCCTGCAACCAGATTGGCAACATGACTTCTGGGTTGCTGACAGAGGTTGCATTTGCGCCAAAGATGGCATAGTCTGCAGGCTGGATGATGGCCAACGAGGCGAAGTCCAAAGTCAAGGCGGTCCAGACACCATCGATCATCTTGTAAAGGGCAGAAGTATTGGCTGCTACAGGAGTATTCTTGATGGTTGCCTCGTCGTACATGGCAAAATACTTGTCCTTGGTTGAATAGCGCACATACTTCTGCGCCGATACGTTGTACATGGTCAGCGAGTAGTTGCCGGCTATCGACAACTGCCATTCAGCACCCTCAGCAGGGATGGTATCGGACAAAGAGAACGTGGTATTGTCTCCCTGAACAGAGACATATTTACCATAATTATTCAGGATATAATAGGTACTATCTGTAGCTTGTACAATTTCAATCACACGGTCCTCTGCATTATCTTCATCAACAGGATAGTTGACCGACATAGCAGTAAAATTGCCAAGAGTGTCCTTGCTGGTCTTTAACAAGCCCCAAGGGGTACATTTATCGCCATCCACATAAGCCAAGATATAGGTACCTGCGCCCTCAAACTTCTTCGATACGGCATAAGTGCCGTCCTCCTGTTCGGTCAACAGCGATACCGAAGCGAATGTCCAGGCGAATGTAGTGCCCTCCTCTGGATTCTCATCCGCAGACACATAATTCACCATCATGATATCATCCTCGACCGCATCAGGATTGGCATTGGCCATAATCACCTGGAGTTTTGATTTGGTCATAGGCGATAAAGCAGCAGCAGAACGATCCTTACCTGCCCAAGCCAAATCGTAGTCATCTTCATTCAAGGTATAGACAGCCATAGACTGAAGCTGTTCGATATAGACATTCTCGGTCTGATACATGTTGTAGGTAATCGAGAACTTCGAGCCATTGTCGGCATTGGGCCATTTGCTCTGCACAAAGGCAGGCAGATAATCATCGGGAGATGCCAGATTGGTAAAGTAGTGCTGTGTAGCAACTGCCTTCAACGCGTTGCTGTACTCGTCCGACTGGAACAGCTGATCCAAGCTATCAGCAAATGCCTTATTCTTTGCATTACCGGCAATAGCTGTATAATCTTCTGCCGTCAGGACATAATCCTTCTCCATCACCTCAGAGATACCATATTCAGCATCCTCTTTGAAGTTGTTGTCGAAGTAATCATCACCACAAGCAGTAAGAACAGCCGCAAAGGTCAGAAGAAAATATATCTTTTTCATTGTAATCATTCCTTATTAAAAGTTAACCTTCAGACGAATACTGTAGGTACGACCTGTATTGAAGTAGCAATAGATATTGCTTGCATTGGCATCAGTAGTCAGGCTGTTCGGATTCCAAGCCTTCACGATGTAGTAGTAATCCAGGAGGTTATTGACATTGCCACTCAGGACAGCATCACAGTTACCCATCTTGAACTTGTACGAAGCCATGGCATCCAAAGTGCTTGCTGATGGCAGACGCCAAGGATTGGCTACGCTGAGCGAACTGTTGCCCTTGGTCTCATTGTCGGTAAAGCTGACATTCGAACCGGAGAAGCTATAGTAAGAATAGTTACGACCATAATAGGTCCAATCGATGCCGACCTTCATGGCCTTGCTCAGTTTGAAATTCGCACCGATAGCAGCTGTTGTCTGCGCAGAACCGCCCACGCGGACATTCTTTAAATTAATGTTTGCGCGTGCATGGTCATTGGCCATGACACCCGATGCAATTCCACCACTGATGTTAAGAGGAAGGCCCTGTTCGTCGTAGGCATAACCTGTCGCATTGCTGTTCCAGATCCAGTCGCCGATTGAAAGCATGCCTGTCAGCTCCACCCAACGGATTGGACGGTACTTGGCTTCGAGTTCGACACCCATGTGACGAGCATCTACACCCTGCATGTTCATGTAAGCCTCCACCTGATCCTGACCGAGAGTAGTGCTCTTGGTCATGGTCTTATCCATCCAGTTGGTGTAGTACATATTCAATTTGACATCCAGCAACTGCTCATAACGGAAACCATAGCCAGCCTCAACCGAGAAGATCTTTTCGTTCTTGGCATCCGGGTTGGTGACATTGCTGGTGGCTGGCGTCATGAACGCGCCATACGAGAATTTAGGAGCACGGCTGATGTAACCGATGTTAGCAAATACGTTGTGGTTCGCGTTCACATTGTAGTTAGCACCACCCTTGACATTGAAGCCCCAGAAGTTGACGTTCTCGGACTTGGCATGAGCCTTGTCGTAATAGAGATGATCCTCACGCCAATAGTCGGTATTATTCAAGGCGCCGCTCACGAAGGCAGAGAGGTTATCCTTGCTATACTCTGCCTGGAAGAAAACGCCACCCTGAACGACATAACTATCATAATCGCGATAGACATTATCGCCAACGCCCAACTTCTCATAAACCCACGATGGGTCATTGACACGATTGTTATTGGCAGCAGAAACGCCACCACGGGTTGAATCAATATAATACTTGCCACCCAGCAGGTTATCGATCAGGCAACCATGATGGCCATTATAATAACGGAAATCTACACCTCCGTAGAAGTCAATATTCTCGCCGAACTTGGTGCTATAGGTCGAAAGCAAGCCATACCAGTTGTGATAGTTCAGGTTCTTGCAAAGCACGAGCAACGAACCATGTTCAGAGGTCGAATTGAAATCCTCGATAGCACGATAGTTGAAGGTTCCGTCCGGATTGTGACGATCAGCATAGAAAGTACCCTGATAAGAACCACGGAAATCGGAATAGCTGTGCGTGTTGCCATTGGCATCGGCGAAGTCTCCGTTAGCCTCACCTGTCATACCATAGCCACGACCAATCGACACGTAAGCCGAAGTGGAGAGATTAGACTTTTCGTTGATCTTCCACTGATGGTTCAAACTGATCTGAGGCTTATGATAGACATTGTACTCCGAATCGATACGACGGCCATTGCTATCGAAACCGTAGGTAGAATTATAGCGATATTTACCTGCATTGTAGGTCTTGTTGACCATACGCCAGTTCTCGATGGTTAAACCCGAGCTGCTGCCACGCTGGTAGTGTGTTTGTGGAGCACCGAACGCAGTCAGACTCAACGAATGACTCTCGTTGAACTTCTTGGAGATATTGGCGAAATAGTTATAACCGACGAAGTCACCACCCTGAAAGTTTCCTTCGCCCCAGTTCTTGGCACCCAATACGGTCAATGCCCAACCACTTTGGGTCAGGCCTGTCGAAACGGTAAAGAGCATCTTGTTCATGCCATCGTTGCCCAACGCATAGCTAACAGCACCACCCTTCTTACCCTCAATACCCTTGGTGATGATATTGATCGTACCGCCGACCGAAGGAGCAGATACCTTCGAAGCACCCAAGCCACGCTGGGTCTGCATGGTCGAAGTCACATCGCTCAGACCCGCCCAGTTACTCCAATAAACGGTACCGGATTCCATATCATTCATTGGCACACCATTGATCATGGTTGCCACGTTGGTGTTATCGAAACCACGCATGTAAATCTCAGAGTCGCCATAGCCGCCACCCTGCTTGTTCGCATGCACACCAGGCGTGGACTTCAACACCTCTGGAAACTCCTGTGTACCGAGTTTTTCCTCAATGATTGCAGAAGGGATACTTGAAACTGCAACCGGGGTTTTACGAGCCACCGCAATGGTACCGCTGACAATCACATCCTCGAGCATCTTCGAATCACTCTCTACCTGAATGATTCCCAGATCGGTCACACCCTGAGCCTTGGCATTAGCCTTCTGACTTTTGTCTTTATAACCGACATATTTGCAAAGCAAAGAGGAACGAGGATTACCCAGTTTCAACTCGAAGAAACCGTCAATATCTGTTACAGTTCCATTGGTGGTTCCCATCTCTACGACGGCAGCACCAATCAGCGGTTCTCCGCTCTCTGCATCTACGATCTGGCCTTTCACGACCTGAGCAGACAGCTGACCGGTCAGCATCGAGCACGAAGCTACGAGCAACAATTGAAAAAATCTTTTCATTGACTAATTTATGAACAATAATGCGTAAAACACAGGCGCAAATATAATGAGAAAATATTGTTCCACCAAGAAAGTTTCTAACTTTCCGTATTTTTATTCTCTTTTTTAACACTTTTGTTAAACACAGCTCTCTATTTGATATTTCTTCGCAAAACAGTGCTAAATGACTACTACAATTACACAAAAGACTACTTTTTAGTACTTTTTTACCATTTTACACTATTTTTCGGCCTAATTTTATCCTCATATTAAACATTTTTCGTATATTCGCGTCCAAAAGGGAAAAGCCGAATTCTATAAAATGACAAATAATTTCTACAAAATGAAAAAATCATTATTGTTAATGGCATTTGTAGCCAGCACCTGTCTGGCACAAAGCAATTACCCGATTACCCCTGTACCATTCACCGAGGTAACCATCACTCCAGAGACTTTCTGGGGCCAGCGACTGGAGGCTAGCCGCGAAGTGACTGTACCTTTGGCGTTCTCAAAATGTGAAGAGACCGGTCGTTACCGCAACTTCCAGGTTGCCGCAATGCACTTGGCCGGAGGCAACACCGACACCATCAAGATTAGCGGTCTCGCTTTCGATGACACCGATGTCTACAAGACCATCGAAGGTTGCTCTTATTTGTTGCATTCTTATCCTTTCCTGAAGCTCTCCATCAATCGCAACGGACGCACTGACGTCGTTTCGGCTCGCGCTTACATGGATTCTGTCATCAACATTATGGCAGCCGCCCAGGAACCAGACGGTTATCTCTACACCGCCCGCACTATGAATCCTGAGGCTCCACACGAATGGGCCGGCACTGCCCGTTGGCAGAAGGTCGAGGAGTTGAGCCACGAGTTCTATAACCTGGGTCACATGATCGAGGGTGCTATCGCCCACTATCAGGCTACAGGCAAGGACAACTTCCTGAATATCGCCAAGAAGTATGCTGACTGCATTTGCCGCGAGATCGGTCCTGGTCCAAAGCAGCAGGTTCGCGTTCCTGGTCACCAGATTGCAGAGATGGCTTTGGCCAAGCTCTATATCGTTACCGGCGACAAGAAGTACCTGAATCAGGCCAAGTTCTTCCTCGACAGCCGTGGTCACACCAGCCGTACCGACAGCTACAGCCAGGCACACCAGCCTGTTACTGAGCAGACCGAGGCTGTAGGTCATGCAGTACGCGCCTCCTACATGTATGCAGGCATGGCAGACGTTGCTGCCCTCACTCAGGACATGAGCTATGTTAAGGCCATCGACAAGATCTGGGACAATATGGTGAGCAAGAAACTCTACATCACCGGTGGCATTGGCGCTACCAGCAATGGCGAGGCATTCGGCAAGAACTACGAGTTGCCAAACATGTCTGCATACTGCGAGACCTGTGCTGCCATCGGCAATGTTTATGTCAATCACCGTCTCTTCCTCCTGCATGGTGACTCTAAGTACATCGACATTCTCGAGCGCACACTCTACAACGGACTTCTTTCAGGCGTCAGCCTCGATGGTGGCAGCTTCTTCTATCCAAATCCATTGGAGAGCATTGGTCAGCACCAGCGTCAGCCTTGGTTCGGTTGTGCATGCTGCCCAAGTAATATCTGCCGCTTCATTCCATCGTTGCCAGGCTACATTTACGCCATCAAGGGCAATGACCTCTACTTCAACCTTTACGTAAGCAACACCACCTCTTTGAAGGTGCAGGGTCGCTTGGTTGAGATCGAGGAGGTTACCGACTATCCATACGACGGCTATGTTAAGATCTTCCTCCGCAAGGCTCGTGGTAATGTGAATTTGAAGCTCCGCGTTCCAGGCTGGAACCGCAACAAAGCCGTTCCTTCGGATCTTTACGAATACTCAGACGGCAAGCGTCTGGGTGTATCGGTTCGGGTTAATGAACGACCAATTTCAAACGTGGTCATCGATAAGAACGGATATATCAACCTCAATCAGGATTGGCACGCTGACGACAAGATCGAAATCTTCTTCGATATGGAGCCACGCGTTGTCAAGGCTAGCAATAAGGTTGAAGCAGATCTCGGTCGTGTAGCTATCGAGCGCGGTCCTCTTGTATATTGTGCAGAGTTTGCCGACAACATGGGCTTTGATGTCCGCAATATTCTCCTGAACCAGAATCCTAAGTTCAACTTGAGCGAGAAGAAGATTCTTGACAAGTACGAGGTAAAGGTAATTACCACCGACGCACAGGTTCTCCTCTTCAACAGCCGTGGCGAGCTCCAGTCTCGTTCCGTACAGTTGAACATGATTCCTTACTTCGCATGGAATCACCGCGGAACAGGTTCTATGTCTGTATGGTTGCCACAGGAGCTGCGTGCTGCAGTACCTGTTATGCCTGCTACCTTGGCGTCGAAGTCAACCATCAACGCCTCACACAAGGTTAGCTCAATTGCAGCAATCAACGATCGTCTGACTCCAAAGGACGAGAACGATCACAACATCCCTTACTACCACTGGTTCCCAAAGAAGGGCGGTATGGAATATATCGAGTACACCTTCCCTCAGGCAACCCCAATCCAGTCATCAACCGTTTACTGGTTTGACGATTCTCCATGGGGTGGCTGTCGAGTTCCAGAAGAGTGGCGTATCCTCTACAAGGCTTACGATGGCACCTGGCGTCCTGTTGAAGGTGCTGACCATTACACCACCAAGAAGGGTGTTGCCAACACCGTTCAGTTCAAGACAGTCATCACTCCTGCTGTTCGTCTTGAAGTTTTCCAGCCGACCGATGCCTCTTGTGGCCTCTTCGAGTGGGAAGTAAAATAAACGATTTTCAAGGGCTGTTTCCTTCGGGAGACAGCCCTTCATTTTAAGCATTTCGCAAGTAAAAATAGCATTTTATTAGCAAACAAAAATATTTTTGTATAAACGCTACAAATAAAACGTATAAATTTGGAGGTTTGCAAAAAACGCTATATCTTTGCAAAAATTTTAAGGTAACACATATTTAATATATATAAGAGGCAATGCAAAAAGAAAAGGCAGTATCGCTGATTCTCGACGATGGTCATGTATTTCATGGCTTCAGCTTCGGTTTCGAAAAACCGGTGAACGGAGAGGTTGTTTTCAATACAGCCATGATGGGTTATCCTGAAAGTCTTACCGATCCTAGCTACAGCGGTCAGATTCTTGTTACTACATTTCCATTAGTTGGAAACTATGGTGTCCCGGCAGCGTCTACTGACGTTAACGGGCTTTCTTGTTTTTATGAGTCGGAAAAAATTCACGTCCGCGCTCTGGTTGTAAGCGACTATTCAAAGCAGTACAGCCACTGGAATGCCGAACGCTCCTTGGCCGATTGGCTCAAGTCAGAGCAGATTGTAGGCATCGAGGGCATCGACACTCGCGAACTTACCAAGATCTTGCGCGAGAAAGGTTCAATGAAGGGCAAGATTGTCTTTGACGGCGGCGACGACATTGAGTTCGAGGATCCAAACTTCGTCAATCAGGTTGCTATCGTTTCGACCAAGGAGGTCAAGCACTTCGGCAATGGCAAGAAGAAAGTTTGTCTGGTTGACATGGGAGTCAAGCAGAACATCATCCGTTGCCTGTTGCGCCACGACGTAACCATCACCATGGTACCTTGGGACTACGACTTCAACAACATGGGTGAGACCTTCGACGGTCTGTTCATCTCAAATGGCCCTGGCGATCCAAACCTCTGCGGCAAAACCGTTGAACACGTCAAGGAGTTCATGAAGTCAGGCAAGCCTATCTACGGTATCTGCATGGGTAATCAGATCCTCTCTCTCTCAGCCGGTGCAGAGGTTAAGAAACTCAAGTATGGTCATCGTGGACACAATCAGCCAGTTCAGCGCTACGAGAACGGACAGCCTACGCCACAGTGCTTCATCACCAGCCAGAACCACGGTTTTGCGGTTGACAACAGCACCATCCCAGCCGAGTGGGAGCCTCTGTTCATCAACATGAACGACGGTTCAAATGAGGGTATCCGCCACAAGAAGATGCCTTGGTTCTCTGCTCAGTTCCACCCAGAGGCATCCAGCGGCCCAACCGATACCGAGTTCATCTTCGAAGAGTTCGTCAACTTGCTGTAAGACCCACCCCGACCCTCCCTTGTGAAGGGAGGGAGAATAATCAACAAATTTTGACAATATTATGAATAAAGATAAGATCAAGAAAGTATTGTTGCTCGGTTCAGGTGCCTTGAAGATTGGTGAGGCAGGCGAGTTCGACTACTCTGGCTCACAGGCTTTGAAGGCCCTCAAAGAGGAGGGCATCGAAAGCATCCTCATCAACCCAAACATCGCAACCGTACAGACATCAGAAGGTGTTGCCGACCGCGTATATTTCCTCCCTGTCACCCCTTTCTTCGTTGAGAAGGTTATCGCTAAGGAGCGTCCAGACGGCATCCTTTTGAGCTTCGGTGGACAGACCGCACTTAACTGCGGTGTTGCACTCTACCAGAGCGGTGTACTCGAGAAGTACAACGTACAAGTATTGGGCACCCCAGTACAGGCCATCATGGATACTGAGGACCGCGAGCTCTTCGTTGAGAAATTGGACGAGATCAACGTCAACACCATCAAGAGCCACGCTTGTAACACCCTCAATGAGGCAAAGGCAGCAGCCAAGGATCTCGGTTATCCTGTCATCATCCGTGCTGCTTATGCATTGGGCGGTCTCGGTTCTGGCTTCTGCGATAACGAGGAGGAACTCGAAGTTATTGGCAACAAGGCGCTCTCCTTCTCTCCACAGATTCTTGTCGAGAAGTCTCTTAAGGGTTGGAAAGAGGTAGAATACGAAGTTGTTCGCGATAAGTACGACAACTGTATCACCGTATGTAACATGGAGAACTTTGACCCACTGGGTATCCACACCGGTGAGTCTATCGTTGTTGCTCCATCGCAGACACTCAGCAACCGCGACTATCACAAACTGCGTGAGCTCTCTATCAAGATTATCCGCCACATCGGCATCGTCGGTGAGTGTAACGTACAGTACGCTTACGATCCAAACAGCGAGGATTATCGCGTGATCGAGGTAAATGCCCGTCTGTCACGTTCTTCGGCTTTGGCGTCGAAGGCAACCGGCTATCCGTTGGCATTCGTTGCTGCTAAGCTCGGCTTGGGTTATGGTCTCTTCGAGTTGAAGAACTCGGTTACCAAGACCACCTCTGCATTCTTTGAGCCAGCACTCGACTATATCGTATGTAAGATTCCACGTTGGGACCTCGGTAAGTTCCAGGGTGTAGATCGCGAGTTGGGTTCAAGCATGAAGTCTGTCGGCGAGGTTATGGCCATCGGCCGTACCTTCGAGGAGGCTATCCAGAAGGGTCTCCGTATGATTGGTCAGGGTATGCACGGCTTCCTCGAGAACAAGATTCTCAAGGTTGACGACATCGACAAGGCCCTCCGCGAACCAACCGACAAGCGTGTCTTCGTTATCAGCAAGGCTATGAAGGCCGGCTATACCGTTGACCAGATTCACGATCTGACCAAGATCGACAAGTGGTTCCTCCAGAAGTTGCAGGGCATTGTTGATACCGACAACGAGTTGCAGCAGTACAACAAGGTTGAAGAGGTTCCTGCACAGTTGTTGCTCGAAGCCAAGCAGAAGGGCTTCTCTGACTTCCAGATCGGTCGTGCCTTGCTCAAGGGCAACATGGCAGAGGAGGCAGAAGAGGAGATCCTCCGTGTACGTGCTCAGCGTAAGAAGTTGGGTATCCTCCCTGTTGTCAAGCAGATTGATACCTTGGCAGGCGAGTTCCCAGCACAGACCAACTACCTGTACCTCACCTACAATGGTGTGGCTAACGACATCGACTTCCCAGAGCCAAAGGCTGACGACATCCACTCACAGGCTGTCATCGTATTGGGTTCAGGTGCTTACCGCATCGGTTCATCGGTTGAGTTCGACTGGTGTTCGGTCAACGCTTTGACTACTGCCCGCAAGCAGGGTTACCGTTCGGTCATGATCAACTACAATCCAGAGACCGTATCGACCGACTACGATATGTGCGATCGTCTCTACTTCGATGAGTTGACCTTCGAACGTGTCATGGATATCATCGACCTCGAGACACCTCATGGTGTCATCCTCTCGGTAGGCGGACAGATTCCTAACAACCTCGCCATGCGTCTCGACGAGCAGAAGGTACCTATCTTGGGCACACAGGCTCAGTACATCGACAATGCCGAGGACCGTCAGAAGTTCTCAAGCATGTGTGACCGCATCGGTGTGGTTCAGCCAGCCTGGAAGGAGCTCACCAACATGGACGACGTCAACGAGTTCATCGCTAAGCTAGGCTTCCCGGTATTGGTTCGTCCATCGTATGTACTTTCGGGTGCTGCCATGAACGTATGTTCTAATCAGGACGAGTTGGTACGCTTCCTCCAGATGGCTGCCAACGTATCGAAGAAGCATCCTGTTGTCATCTCTCGCTTCATCGAGGGTGCCAAGGAGATTGAAATGGATGCCGTTGCCGACAACGGTGAGATTGTAGCTTACGCTATCTCAGAGCACGTTGAGTTCGCTGGCGTTCACTCGGGTGATGCTACCATCCAGTTCCCTCCACAGGAGCTCTACTACGAGACCATGCGTCGCATCAAGAAGGTAGCTAAGAAGATTGCTGCCGAGTTGCATATCTCAGGTCCATTCAACATCCAGTTCATGGCTCGCGAGAACGACATCATGGTCATCGAGTGTAACCTCCGTGCCTCTCGTTCGTTCCCATTTGTCAGCAAGATCCTCAAGCTCAACCTCATTGAGTTGGCTTCTAAGATCATGATGGGAGTGCCTTACGAGCGTCCTACCAAGACCGAGTTCGACCTCGACTACGTAGGCATCAAGGCTTCACAGTTCTCATTCAGCCGTCTGCAGAAGGCTGACCCTGTACTCGGTGTTGACATGTCTTCTACTGGCGAGGTCGGCTGTATCGGCGACGACGTGAACTGCGCTATCCTGAAGTCTATGCTTTCGGTAGGTCTTCGTGTTCCTTCGAAGGACAAGGGCATCCTCATCAGTTCGGGCAATGCCAAGCAGAAGGCAACCTTGCTTACTCCATGCAAGCAGTTGGCTGAAGCTGGCTACAAGCTCTACGCTACCGGCGGTTCATATCGCTACCTGGTTGAGAACAACATCCCTTGCGAGCATGTTTACTGGCCATCGGAAGAGATGCAGCCACAGGCACTTGAGATGGTTCGCAACAAGGAGATCGACATGGTCATCAACATTCCTAAGAACCTCACCTCGGGTGAGCTCTCAAATGGTTACAAGATCCGTCGTGCCTCTATCGACTTCAATGTACCTCTGTTGACCAACGATCGTCTGGCTTCGGCATTCATCAATGCCTTCACCACCATGAGCATCGATGACATCGCCATCAAGGCTTGGGACGAGTACAAATAACAAACATATAGAACGCAGATGACGCGGATCACGCAGATTCTAACGGATTCTTTCTTGAGAAATTGGAAATCCGCGAAGATCTGCACTATCCGCGTCATCGGCGTTCTATGACAATCCCATCTTTATCATGATACAGATCCGCTGCAAAAACAATGGAGTAACCAAGAGTTTCAACGAGGGAGTTTCTCTGTTGGAAGCCTTTCAGGCATTTGAACTGGATTTCCCTTGCCAAGTCATATCGGCCAAAGTAAATAATGCCTCACAAGGATTGAAGTTCCGTGTGTGGCAAAACCGAGACGTAGAGTTTGTGGATGTGCGCGATTCCAGTGGACTTCGTGTCTATGTCCGTTCCCTCTGTTTTGTACTCTACAAGGCTACTCAGGATGTATTCCCAGAGAGCCGTCTCTACATGGAACACCCCATCTCACGAGGGTACTTCTGCAACTTCAAGAAAGCCGACGGACAGCCAGCAACCGAAGAGGATGTCAAGAAGATCGAGGCTCGAATGCAAGAGATCATCACCCAGGACATGCCTTTCCGTCGTACAGAATCGGTGACCGAAGAGGCTGTCCACATCTTCAAGGAACGTGGCTTGCACGATAAGGCCCGACTGCTGGAAACCAGCGGACAGATCTATACCGACTACTATACCCTCGGTGACACCATCGACTATTATTACGGAGCTCTCGTTCCATCGGCAGGTTACCTGAAGGTATTTGGCATCGAGAAGCATCAGCAAGGCATGTTGCTTCGCGTACCTGATCGCCACGATCCATCCAAACTGGCAGAGTTCGAGCCACAGCCTAAGACCTTTGATGTCTTTGCCGAGAATGTGCGTTGGAACATTATCATGGGTATGCAGAACGTCGGACAAGTCAATCAGGCCTGTCTGCGTGGCGAAGCATCTAAGCTGATTCAAGTCAGCGAGGCACTTCAGGAGAAGAAGATTGTGCAGATTGCAGAGGACATCAACGCCCGTTATCATGACCCAGAACACCCCGTACGTCTGGTACTCATCACAGGTCCATCGAGCTCCGGCAAGACCACCTTCTGCAAGCGTCTGGAAATCCAACTCATGGCTTGTGGACTGAAACCTATCTCCTTCTCGACCGACGACTATTTCGTGAATCGTGTCGATACCCCGAAGTTCCCCGATGGCCGTTATGACTTCGAGAACATCAAGGCTGTCGATAACGTGACCATGGAACGTGACCTGAAGGCATTGCTCGAAGGCAAGAAAGTAGAGATTCCGGAATACAATTTCGCAACAGGAAAACGCGAGTACAACGGCAAACGACTACAGTTAGGCGAGGGCAAGGTATTGCTCATCGAGGGTATTCATGCCCTGAATCCTATGCTCACAGCACAGATTGCCGACGAATACAAGTACAAGGTTTACATCTCGACTCTGACAGCCATCTCGCTCGACGATCACAACTGGATTCCAACGCGCGATAACCGTCTGCTGCGTCGCATCATCCGCGACTACAACAAGGGGGCATTCACAGCACGCGAAACCATCTCCCAGTGGCCATCGGTATGCGAGGGCGAAGAGAAGTGGATCTACCCATATCAGGAGAATGCCGATGTGATGTTCAACTCAGCGCTCAACATCGAGTTTGCTGTGCTACGACTGCATGCAGAACCTATTCTCGCATCGGTACCCAAGAACTGTCCGGAGTATGCCGAAGCACATCGTCTGCTGAAGTTCATCCATTACTTTGTTCCTGTATCGGACAAGGAGATTCCACCAACCTCCATCATGCGAGAGTTCGTGGGTGGATCTTCGTTCAAATACTAAAAAAAACAACCCTCTTCATGAGGGCTGTTTCAAAAGAAAGGGATCGCCAGATTGGCGACCCCTTTATAATTTTGCTTGTTAAGTCGAGAATTACTCAGCAACAACGTTAACAACGATCTCAGCAGAAACCTCGCGGTGCAAACGAGCAACCACGGTGTACTGGCCAAGAGCCTTGATAGCGTCAGCGTCGATGGTCTTGCGCTCGATCTTCACGCCCTTAGCCTCGAGAGCCTCAGCGATCTGGATGTTGCTAACTGAACCATAAACCTTACCCTCCTCAGAAGCCTTAACTGCGATGGTGAGCTCACCAGCAGCAGCAACTGCAGCTGCAAGAGCCTCAGCGTCAGCCTTGATCTTAGCCTGCTTGTTAGCCTGCTGCTTGATCTTCTCAGCGAGCTGCTTCAGCTCAGACTCAGTAGCGAGCTTAGCCTTCTTGGTTGGGATAAGATAGTTGCGGCCGTAGCCGTTCTTTACCTCTACAACGTCGTCCTTATAACCAAGGTTCTTGACGTCCTCAATCAGAATAATCTTCATAAATTGGTCTTAATTTTACTTGGTTAATAATTACTTAAGCATATCGCAAACATATGGAAGGAGTGCGATCTGGCGAGCACGCTTAACAGCGGTAGCCACACGACGCTGGAACTTCAAAGAAGTACCGGTGATACGACGTGGAAGGATCTTACCCTGCTCGTTCAAGAACTTCTTGAGGAACTCAGGATCCTTGTAGTCGATGTACTTGATACCGCTCTTCTTGAAACGGCAATACTTCTTCTTCTTAACGTCAACTGACACTGGGGTCAAGTAACGGATTTCTGATACTTCTGCCATAATTATGCCTCCTGTGCTTTCTTCAATGAGCGACGCTTTGCTGCGTACTCAGCTGCATACTTGTCGTTCTTAACGGTCATGAAACGGATGACACGGTCGGTACGACGGAAATAAGTCTCGAGTTTGTTTACGATGGTTGGTTCGCCATCGAACTCCACCAGGAAGTAGAAGCCGGAAGATTTCTTCTCGATAGGGTAAGCAAGTTTCTTCATACCCCAAGCCTCCTCGTTAACGATGGTAGCACCATTGTTAGTGAGTTCAGCCTTAACAGCATCTACCGTTTCCTTTACCTGAGCATCAGATAAAACGGGAGTCAAAATGAAAACGGTTTCGTAGTTGTTCATAACTAACTGTTAATTGTTTTAATTGATTAATTTGGTTGCTTTTCTTACAAAATACTAACGTACATGCGCGAAAAAGCGGTGCAAAGATGGTGTTTTTTTGCGAGACAGCCAAATTTTGCAACCTACTTTTATCTCTCAAGCGGTAACTTTCAGCAATTTTACCCCTCAATTGGCAAATACAAGTGACAGCAACAATGATCATGAAGACGATAATTGGAGCATGGACACATCTTGTCTTCGGAGTCATTATTGCAAGGACATTCGCCCTCATTGCGAATTAAACCCTTGATAATACCGTTAACGACTTTCTCGTTTGGATTGAGCATGAAGCCCTCACGAACGTGAGCCTTCACGAAATCTAAATCATATGCCATAATATCTTTTTTATTAGGATTCTTTTATTGACCCAAGCCTCGCTTGAGGAATTCAATATAGGCTGGAATATCTTCACTATAGCTATAACTTCCGGCAAGCGGATTACCATCAGCATTCAGCAGCACATAGAATGGCTGGGCATTCGCGCCGAACTTGTAGCGCTGCAGATAGCTCCACTTGTCACCGATGGTATAGAGCTTGATCTGCTTACCGTTCTCCTCTACGACCTCAACCTCTGGGAGTTCGGTTTTATCATCAACCATCAGCTCAATAAGGACGTAATTGTTTTCGATCAACTGCTTTACCTCAGGATCTGTCCACACCGAAGCCTCCATCTTGCGGCAATTGACACATCCATAACCAGAAAAGTCAACCAATACCGGTCTTCCTGCACGACGGGCAGCAGCCATACCCTCATCATAATCAAAGTAGATAGGGATATCCTGCTCCTTATCGAGTTTGAAATCCTGCGTAGACATAGGTGGTGCGAAAGCAGATATAGCCTTGCATGGAGCGCCCCACAAGCCTGGAATCATATAGACAGCAAACGACACTGAGCAGAGAGCCAGCATCAGTCGAGTGACCGAAACCCGGTCTCCCGGCTGCGGATCTTCGTCGTGACGCAGACGAATCCATCCCAACAGATAAAATCCGACAAAGAGGAAGATTGCAATCCAGAGACAAAGGAACACCTCACGATCAAGGATTCCCCAACCGTAAGACAAGTCAGCTACGCTAAGGAATTTAAGAGACAAAGCCAGTTCGAAGAATCCCAGAACAACCTTGATCATGTTCAGCCAGCCGCCCGATTTAGGCATCGACTGAAGCATCGATGGAAAAAGAGCAAACAGGGTAAATGGCAGCGAAAGTGCCAAAGCAAAGCCGAACATGCCGATGGCAGGATAGAGCATCGATCCCGTGGTTGCAGTCTCGACCAGCAAGGTGCCGATAATTGGGCCCGTACAACTGAAGGACACGAGACAAAGAGTAAAGGCCATGAAGAAGATGCTGACCAAACCGGTGGTTGCATCTGCCTTCTCATCCAACTTGGTAGTCCATGAAGATGGCAGAGCTATCTCGAATGCGCCAAAGAAACTGAACGCAAACACAACCAAAAGAAGGAAGAAAATGATATTGAAGACGGCATTAGTAGACAAACTGTTCAAAGCCGAAGCGCCAAACAAGGCTGTTACGAACAAGCCAAGCAGTACATAAACCACAATAATCGAAATGCCATAGGTATAGGCATCACGAATACTCTTGGCACGATCTTTGGTTCGTTTCAGGAAAAAGCTGACTGTCATCGGAATCATCGGCCAGACACATGGTGTTACCAAAGCAATCAGACCAGCCACAAAACCCGCAATCAGAATATACCACCAGCTGCGTTTTCCACCACTCATATCGCCATCAGTAGCGCCGAAAGACTGGAGTTGGGTAATAACCGGATTCCAAAGGCGATTCTCGGAGGAAGAATGTACATTGCCCACCGTTTCTCCGTCTCCATCCTCACCCTTATCAGCCGCACTTACAGCACCCGAGGTTGCCGAAGCGGAGCCTTGATGGCAGAACTCCCAACGGGTTGGAGGCGTACACATGCCATCGTTACAGGCCATATAATAGATATAGCCCGCAAGATTCCAATCCTCCTTCTGGATAGTGAAGGTCTGAGTAAAGGTTACATTGTTCTCGAAATATGAGAGCATCATTTCGAAGGTCTCATCCTGGTGAGTGATGAGTTCTCCTGCTGTAATCTGAGGCTCACCCTCTGGCACCAGACCTTCGAGGGTTTCGAAATGGAACTCTGTACGCTGCGGGCCATCCTCTGGCACATCCATCGCATAAAGATGGAAAGTTGCATCAATCCCGGCGGCAAAACTGACCTGAAGCTTTTCTCCTACCTGTTTCGTATTACTACTCCAATGAACAGGCTCTACAATCTGCGCAATTGCCATCGAGCAGAATGCCATCACACATAAAACAGACAAAAATTTTCTCATTATATAAATAATAAAGTATAGAATCAAACACTAATTTTTCGGGCGCAAAGATAATGATTATTCCCCAATTCTGCAACTTTAGGCAGTAAAAAAACAAAAATAGGGTCTCAAACTACAGAAAGAGAGCCGAAGAGTTGCATCTTATTCAAAAAAATACTATCTTTGCAGCATCTTATACAATTGTAACCTCGAACCTTTATTATACTATGCCAAAAGTTTTTAACGAAGTCACGCCGCTCACCGAACAGGATAGCTTCTATATGTTCGACCATCTGAAGGAGAACTATGACTATCCGTTGCACAAACACCCGGAATTAGAGCTTACCTTTATGGAGAATTGCACAGGAGTTCATCGTGTGGTGGGTGATAGTATCGAAGTTTGCCGTCAGTTTGACCTTGCACTCATAGGCAGTAACCTTGAACATGCCTGGGAACAGCAGCCAGGCCAGACATTGATTGATGTCGC
The DNA here is from genome assembly GCA_045627865.1 of Bacteroidales bacterium. Lineage (GTDB taxonomy): Bacteria > Bacteroidota > Bacteroidia > Bacteroidales > UBA3663 > Liminaster. The sequence goes on along the minus strand of JAZQOK010000033.1, from coordinate 67,182 downwards.
CAACGGTCACAAAGTCCGCGAATATGTAGTACAGTTCCCTCCCGACTTGTTAGGCGAACAATTCCTTTCGAAGAGCCAGATGGCATCACTTCGCCAACTGCTGGACAATTCCAAACGTGGTATTGCCTTCGATTTGCCCGTTATCATGCGCATATACAACAAGCTCGAGGAACTCTCAACCGAAGAACCTGGATTTCCTCGTGTACTGAAGCTGATGGAGATTCTTTACCAACTCTCAACCGAAAAAGAATACCATCTATTAGCCACTCCTGCATTTGCAGCCGTCAAAACCGCGCCTGACAGTCGCCGAATCAACAAAGTTGAGGATTATATCAACGATCATTTCAAGGAGGAGATCCGTCTGACCACACTGGCCAATCTGGCGGGTATGACGCCTACGGCCTTCAGCCGATTCTTCAAGATCCGCACAGGACGAACCCTCTCAGACTACATCATCGATGTTCGCCTTGGTTTTGCTGCCAGGCAACTGGTTGACACCACCACCTCGGTGGTCGAAATCTGCTACCAATCCGGCTTCAATAACGTGTCGAATTTCAACCGTATTTTCAAGAAGAGGAAAGGACGCTCTCCAAGCGATTTTCGCAACGCTTATCACCGAAATCGAATCATTGTTTAAAAAACCTTGTACGATTTTATCTAAATCATATACAACCTTAGCCCGACTATTGCAGGAGTCGGGCTTTTTCTTTACCTTTGCGGCACCATTTTTATATAACAATTCACCTACATTTGCAAATCACTACCCATGAAGAAAAGGTACAACAAAACGATGCACACATATAAAAAATTCATTCAAGCATTAAGTCTATGTGGGCTTGTTCTATTATCTTCCTGTTCCCTCCCTGCCAGAGAGGGTCGGGGAGATTTTTTTGTTTCTGTTCAGAACGGTAAGTTCTACCAAGGAGAACAGGAATATCGTTTTGTAGGTACCAATTTCTGGTACGGCGCCATCCTCGCCAGCGAAGGTCGTGGAGGCAACCGTGAACGACTGACGAAAGAACTGGACCTGATGCAGTCCGTAGGCATCGACAACATCCGCGTACTGGTAGGCGGAGATGGCGATGGCGAGATGGATTATCAGATCAAGCCTACCCTACAGACAAGAGCCGGAATCTACAACGACACGATTCTCGCCGGCCTCGACTACCTGATGGCCGAGTTGGAACGCAGAGACATGAAGGCTGTGCTCTATCTGAACAATGCCTGGGAGTGGAGCGGTGGCTTCGGCAAGTATCTGGAATGGGCTGGCGAAGGTCCGGCTGTAACCCCTCGCGACTGGAGTGCCTTCCAAAAGTACCATAGCGAATTCAGCAAGAATCAAAAGGCGATGGAGTTAGCTGCCAACCACACGAGGTTCATCGTAAGTCGCACCAACACAATCACAGGCAAGCCATACAGCGAGAGCACCGCTCTTATGGCCTGGGAGTTGGCGAACGAACCTCGTTGTTTTGCCAGCGATGCCAAAACGAAAGAGTGTTTCGTACAGTGGATCGAAGCACAAGCAAAACTGATCAAAAGCATTGACCCGAACCACCTCGTAACCACCGGCAGCGAGGGCAAGAATGGTTGCGAAGGCGACATTGAGCTTTTCGAACGTATCCACGCCATACCCGAGATTGACTATGCTTGTATCCATATCTGGCCATTCAATTGGGCTTGGTTAGGCACCTATGTTGCGACTATCGGTGAAGCCATTGAAGTGAATGGCCCGGAATCTGTTGTCAACAGCGTAGAACGCGCTTGCAAGAATACAGAAGAATACATTGAGGAGGCTTACGCCAAAATGCACCCATTAGGAAAGCCTATCGTGCTCGAAGAGTTCGGCTATCCTCGCGACAACTATGCCATCGAGGCCGGAAGCCCAACCACCGGACGCGACGCTTACTTCAGCCATGTCTTCAACATCATCCGCGAAAGCGGCAAGATTGCCGGCTGCAACTTCTGGAGTTGGGGTGGATTGGCAGATGTCAAACATGGCAACTGGCAGATGTGGGACGATTACACTGGCGATCCAGCGCAAGAAGAGCAGGGTCTCAACTCGGTTTTCGCCAGCGACTCTTCGACCATGAAGATGATCAAGGAGGTTAGCCTCGCCCCTATCTGTTGCACTCTTGTGGCCAACGATAGCGACTGGGTGTGGTATGGTGACGAAGCTTTCAAGGTAGAGCTTCAGGTCAGCAATCTGACCAACAAGATCCAGGACATTGATTCCATCTCGCTCAAGGTCTTCTCCGATCGCGGCGATCTGGTACACGCATGGACCAAATATGCCGCCGACATCAAGTTCCCTGAAACGCTTTCATGGGCAGGCGACCATTTCCCTCTCGAGCCTGGGTTCTACCACATCAAGGTCGAGGTGAATGGTCAGAACGTCGTACATAACATCACCGAAGTATATGGCAATCAGATGCCCATTGACTTCTTCTGTATTGGTTACGAACCAGAAAAGATCATCTCCGAGCCAGACCCTCAGCCAGACTTCAAACAGTTCTGGGACGATGCTCGTGCAGAATTGGCCAATACTCAGATCAATGCACAAGTAATCGAGTTGAAAGATCAAAAGGGTGAGAAACGTGCATTCAACGCCATCATCCAAGGGTTGGATGGAGCCCCCGTTCAAGTATATTACACTCTCCCTAAGCAGAAAGAGAAGGGAAAGATCTTTCCTGTACACATCATTAACATGGGTTACAGCAGCAAGCCATGGCCTTTGGACCTGACCGACAATGGTTGGATCGATGTGATTGTCAGCAGTCGAGGACAAGGTTCCAACGACGACAAGAACCCTTATGGCAAATGGATACAATACGGATTAGAGAATCCGCAGAAGTACTATTATCGCGGAGCCTATCTGGATTGTCCTCGTGCCATCGACTATCTATGCACTCTGCCTGAGGTTGATCAGAACAATATCTTCCTCGAAGGTGGCAGTCAGGGAGGAGCCTACAGTATGGCCTGTGCCGCTCTCGACCATCGAGTTCGTGCCGTAGCCTGCTACATCACTTTTATGAGTGATTTTCCAGACTATTTCAAGATTGCAGCCTGGCCAGGCAACGAGATTATCGGAAGACAGCAGGAGTTAGGCATCAGTGACGAAGAGTTGTATCGAAACCTCTCGTACTTCGACATCAAGAACCTCGCACCATGGATCGAATGTCCGGTCTATATGGCTGTAGGCTTGCAGGACATCACCTGTCCGACTCATACCAATTTTGCGGGCTACAATCAAGTCAAGACCGAAAAGCAATACCACATCTATCGCAATTACGGTCATCATGTTGACTACAGTCATTGGACACCAACCATGTATGAATGGTACAACAAGCACAAGAAATAACAAAAGAACAAAACAACATAACAACACATTATATGGAAAATAAGATTTACGGTCATTTTGATGACAAGAATCGTGAGTTTGTGATCACAGATCCCGCGACTCCGTTCCCTTGGATCAACTATTTAGGCAATGAGGACTTCTTTGGCCTCATCTCAAACACCGCCGGTGGCTACGACTTCTACAAAGATGCCAAGTTCCGTCGCATCACCCGCTATCGCTACAATGGCGTTCCTATGGACAATGGCGGTCGTTACTTCTACATCAACGACAATGGTACCGTCTGGAATCCAGGCTGGAAGCCTTGCAAGACTCCTCTCGATTTTTACGAGTGCCGTCATGGCATGAACTATACCCGTATCACCGGCAAGAAGAATGGCATCAAGGCCAGCGTTCTCTTCTTTGTTCCTCTCAAGACTTGGGCAGAGGTCCAGAAGGTTACTTTGACCAACGAAACCAACGAAACCAAGACCATCAAACTCTTCTCGTTTGCCGAGTGGTGCCTGTGGAACGCTGCCACCGACATGGAGAACTTCCAGCGCAACTGGTCAACCGGCGAGGTCGAGATTGACAAGGACAATGGCAAGACCGTCATCTACCACAAGACAGAGCACAAGGAGCGTCGCGACCACTATGCTTACTATGCACTCGCTAACGCTCAGGCAGATGGTTACGATACCGATCGCGAGTCGTTCATCGGTCTCTACAACGAGTTTGCCGACCCACAGTGCGTCATGGCTGGCAAACCAGGCAACTCTTTGGCACACGGCTGGTCGCCTATCGCTTCCCACTATATCGAAGTTACCCTCAAGCCAGGCGAAAGCAAGGACTGCATCTTCCTGCTCGGCTATGTCGAGAATCCTCAGGAGGAGAAATTCTGGCCAGAGGATCTGGCTCGCAAAAAGTCTGGCGAGCTCGTCACCTCGCAGGACAGCGACGTCACCTTTGTCAATAAGGCCAAGGCTCGTGCCTGCATCGAGAAGTTCTCTACCGTCGAGGCTGTCGATGCCGCCTTCCGCGAACTCTCGCTCATGTGGGATGCATTGCTCGACAAGTATGTTGTCAAGAGCGACGACGAACGTCTCAACCGCATGGTCAACATCTGGAGCCAGTACCAGTGCATGATTACCTTCAACTTCAGCCGTTCTGCCTCCTTCTTCGAGAGTGGTGTGGGCCGCGGCATGGGCTTCCGCGATTCGAACCAGGATCTCGTTGGCTTTGTTCATCAGGTACCAAGCCGTGCTCGTGAACGTATCATCGACATTGCCTCTACTCAGTTCCCTGATGGCGGCTGCTACCACCAGTACCAGCCACTTACCAAGCATGGCAACAACGACATCGGAGGCGGATTTAACGACGATCCATGCTGGCTCATCTTCGGCACCGTGGCTTATGTCAAGGAGACCGGTGACTTCTCGATCCTCGACGAGCCTGTACCATTCGACAACAAACCAGGTTCTGAGGTAAGTCTCTTTGAGCACCTCAAGATCAGCTTCAACCACGTTGTTGAGAACCTCGGTCCTCACATGTTGCCACTCATCGGCCGCGCCGACTGGAACGACTGCTTGAACCTGAACTGTTTCTCTTGGGATCCAAACGAATCATTCCAGACCACCGAGAACAACTCTGTCGGTTCGAAGGCAGAGTCTCTCATGATTGCAGGTCTGTTTGTTGTAACCGGTAAGGATTACGTCGAACTTTGCAACCAGATCGGCAAAACCGAAGAGGCAGCTCGTGCCCAGAAGTGCATCGATGCCATGGTTGATGCCGTCAAGAAACATGGCTGGGATGGTGAATGGTACCTCCGTGCCTACGACTTCTATGGCAACAAGATCGGTTCACACGAATGTGAAGAGGGTAAGATCTTCATCGAATCACAGGGCTTCTGCACCATGGCTGGTATCGGTCTCGAAGAGGGCATGGTTGACAAAGCTATCGATTCCTGCAAGAAGTATCTGGACTGCGAGCACGGCATGGTATTGAATAACCCTGCTTACACCCGCTATCATGTTGAAATGGGTGAAATTTCTTCTTACCCTGCAGGCTACAAGGAGAATGCAGGCATCTTCTGCCACAACAACCCATGGGTTATCATAGGCGAGACCGTTGCCGGCCGTGGCAACGATGCTTGGGAACTCTTCCACAAGATCTCACCTATGTGGCTCAAAGACCAGGCGCTTCACAAGGTTGAACCATACGTCAACTGCCAGATGGTAGCCGGTAAGGATGCTGCCAAACCGGGTGAGGGCAAAAACTCATGGCTTACCGGTACCGCAGCCTGGATGTGGCTCACTGTCAGCCAGTATCTGTTGGGCATCAAGCCAACCTACGATGGCATCATGGTCGATCCTTGTCTTCCATCCGACATCAAGGAGTATAGCGTCAAGCGTGTTCTTCGCGGCGTAGAATACAATATCACCGTCAAGAATCCAAACGGTGCACAGAAGGGAGTTAAGAAAGTTACCGTCGATGGTCAGGAGATTACTGGCAACATCGTCAAGGCAACTCCAGGTGTTCACACCGTCATCGTTGAAATGTAACAACTACATTTGTCAAATATACAAAAATAGTACTGAAATCCGGGCCTAAATTAGGCTCGGATTTCTTTATTTTACCTGTATTTCTTCAAAAAAAAGAATATTTTCTTAATAATAGCAAAAAAAGTCAATAAAAAGATAAAATAATATGCATCTGTTTCAAAAAAAATCCCTATCTTTGCCCCCGTCAAATAAAACTACACACATTCATTATATCTCGGACCTATCAAAGAGTCCTATGCCGCCGAAACACACACTCCCGAAAGATATGTGGAATTAGCGAAATATCAAACACTACATTTTATACACTACATTTTTAACTTAATTTCTTAACACATGAGTATTAATTCAAGAAAAACATGGTTAGCAGTCGGTATGTCCGGACTGCTGCTGAGTGGTGCTCCTGGGTTGATTGTACCTGGTATGATAAACACAGCCATGGCACAAAGCCAGAAGATCACTGGTACCGTAATTGATGAGTTCGGAGATCCCGTCATCGGTGCCAACATCCGCATTAAAGGCTCAAATACTGGAGCCATCACCGATGCCGATGGTAAATTCTCTATTGACGCCAAATCTGGTGCCATGCTCGAAATCAGTTTTATGGGTTATGCCTCTCAGAATGTTGCTGCAGCCAATGGAATGTCTGTAAAACTATCGGAGGATGTGCAGAGCCTCGACGATGTCGTCGTAGTTGGTTATGGCGTACAGAAGAAGAAGCTCCTTACTGGTGCTACTGCACAGATAAAAGGTGATGACATCCAGAAACTTAACACAACCAATCCGCTTCAAGCCATGCAGGGTCAGACAGCAGGTGTGAACATTGTTTCTACCTCTGGTCAGCCAGGTGCAAGCATGAGCGTTACCATCCGTGGTCTTGGTACTGTCGGAAACTCACAGCCACTCTACCTCATCGATGGCGTAGGAGGCGACATCTCGACCCTGAATCCTGCGGACATCGAGAGCATTGACGTTCTGAAGGACGCTGCCTCAGCAGCCATCTATGGTGCACAAGCCGCCAATGGTGTCGTTCTGGTAACAACCAAGAGCGGTCGCGAGGGACATAGTTCTGTCAACTACGATGGATACGTCGGATGGCAAACCATTGAGCGCAAATTCAACATGCTTAATGCCAACGAGTACATGACCATCATGGACGAAGCACGTTTGAATTCAGGCATGTCGCCAGTAGATTGGTCGAGCCTTAATTCCATCCACGATGCCAACGGCAACATCTACAACACCGATTGGATTGATCAAGCCATCGACGAAGGTGCCTTGACCACCAGCCACAGTCTCTCATTTACAGGTGGATCATCGACTTCGACCTACGCCATCTCTGGTGGTTACACCGGACAGGATGGTGTGATTGGCGGCTCAGACGTTTCCTATTACAAGAGATATAATTTCCGTGCCAACTCAGAGCACAAGATGTTCAAGGGTCTGCTAACTATAGGCGAACATGCCAGCTTTGCTTGGAAGGATTCGCGCGGCATGGGCACAGGCAACATTTGGAATAACAACCTGCGTAGTGCCTTCTCTGCTTCGCCACTTACTCCAGTCTTAAACGAGGACGGAAGCTATGCCAACACCGTGAACAGCGACTGGAACGTGAATGACGGCAATCCTTATGGCAACATGATGGTTAACCGTTTCAATCAGTCCCGCAGCAGTACATTGGACCTCAACGCCTACGCTCAGTTGGAGCCAATCAAGAATTTGAAATTCAAGACCGTATTCGGCATCAGCTATGGAGCCTCTGACTATCGTTCCTACAAGCCAGAATATCAGTTTACTCCTCAGGCAGCCAACACACTTTCGAGCGTTAACCAAAGCAATGGACACGGCATGGCCATGACCTGGACTAATACTTTGGGCTACAATTTCAAGATTAACGAAGAGCATGTAATCAACATCCTGCTCGGTTCCGAATGGTCCATGTATCAGGGCAACAACACCAGTGGTTACAACACTCACCTGATTGCAGGTTTCAACGACTGGAAGCATGCCTACCTTACCAACACAGATGGTTCCGAGAACAAGAATGTGAGCGGAGCTCCTTACGACGAGACCCGTGGCATGTCTTTCTTCGGCCGTTTAGGCTGGACCTGGAAGGAGCGTTATATGATTAATGCAACTCTTCGCGCCGATGGTTCTTCGAAGTTTGCCGATGAAAACCGTTGGGGTATCTTCCCATCTGTCAGCGGTGGTTGGACATTGTCAGAAGAGGACTTTATCAAGGATGCAGCTTCATGGCTTAACTTTATGAAACTTCGTGCCAGCTGGGGACAGGTTGGTAATGCCAACATCAACTGCTACCAGTTCCTTGCTCCAGTTTCTACCAGCAACGTCAACTACAACTTCGGCACAGATGCTGGTCAGAGTGGTTGGTCAACAGGATCTTACCCAAGCCGTTTGGCTAATACCGGTATCAAATGGGAAACCTCTGAACAAACCAATATCGGCTTGGATTTGGCCTTCCTGAACAGCCGTTTAGGTGTAAACTTTGACTGGTATGTCAAGACCACCAAGGATTGGCTTGTTCAAGCTCCGGTATTGGCTACTGCAGGTACCAAGGGTCCTGTCATCAACGGTGGTGATGTCAAGAACACAGGTATTGAATTCAGCACCAATTGGAACGATCGCATCAACAAAGACTTCAGTTATGGTGCAAGCCTGAACTTTGCTTATAATAAAAATGAGGTAGGTAACATTCCTACTGAGGATGGTATCATACATGGTGAGACCAACCAAATTTACAGCAATGCAGAGGAGTTCTATCGTGCACAGAACGGTCATGCCATTGGTTACTTCTGGGGTTATAAGACTGCTGGCATCTTCCAGAGCCAGGAGGACATCAACAACTGGGTAGCTGCCGGCAATGGTATTGCTCAGGACAAGGTTCAGCCTGGTGACGTCAAATATGTTGACATCAACCACGATGGCATGGTCAATGCCGACGACAAAGTCGATTTAGGCAACGGTATGCCAAAGTACACCTTCGGTCTTACCCTCAACGCTCAGTACAAGGGATTGGACATTGCTGTCAACCTGGCTGGTGCTGCCGACTTCCAGATTGCCCAATCTTATCGTGATCCTAACTCTTCACAAGGCAACTACAGTCGTGCTATACTCGATCGTTGGACAGGCGAAGGCACATCGAACAAGATGCCTCGCGTCACCTACTCCGATGCCGGCAACTGGCAGTTCTCTGACCTCTATCTGCAAGATGGCAATTACCTCCGTCTGCAAAACCTCACCATTGGCTACGACCTCAAGCAGCACATCTCTTGGAAAGGTATTTCGAAGTTACGTCTCTATGCTCAGGCACAGAACCTCTTCACCTTTACCAAGTACAATGGCATGGATCCTGAAGTCGGTTCTTACAATGGCACCGATGGCAACAACCATGACTCATGGGTATCGGGCGTAGATATGGGATACTATCCTCACCCACGCACCTTCGTTGTTGGTGTCAACGTAGCATTCTAACCTTTAATTGACAAATAAAATGAATACAAAATATATCATCAAAAACGGAGTTCTGGTACTGGGATTGTCGTGCATGACTGCTTGCGACCTCAATACTGAGTCATTGACCGACCTGAACGACCAAACAGCCTATCGTAATCAGGAGGCTATCGAGATGGCGCTAATCGGCTGCTATGATGGTTGGCAGTCCACCATCAGCAGTCAGGGAGTTGGCATGTATCTGACCTCTGAATTTCTCTCAGATCAGGCACATGCAGGTCTCGGTCTTTCGGATGCCAAGAACAACAATGCCATCGACCAGCTCGACCTTTCGGTGGCTCCATCCTACAATGATCTTTTCAATACCGATTGGACCAATTATTATTCAGCCATCTTCCGTTGCAATAAAGTAATCGCCAACGAGAACACCACTACCTGGGATTCGGAGGCAAGCAAGCAGAGTATCATCGGACAGGCTCGCACCATTCGTGCTATGCTCTACTTCGATCTGACCCGTCTGTTCGGAGACGTCTGTCTCATCACAGAACCAACCACCGAGAACCTGCCTCGCACCGCAGCTTCGGAGGTCTATAAGGTCATCTTCGAGGATCTGAAGTATGCCGCCGAGAACATTCCTGCCAACGCTTTCCCATTGGAAAACCGTGCCAGCAACGATGGTCGCATCACTAAGTATGCTGCCGAGGCTCTTCTTGCCCGTGTGTACCTTTATTATACAGGTTACTATGGCGAAGAAAGCGAGGCTTGCACCAAGGCCGAAGCTACAGCTGCCTTGAAGGATGTGATCGACAATGGTGGCTATGAACTGGAGGCCAACTATGCAGACCTGTTCATGCCAGCTTGTACTACCGATGCTTCCAGCGGCGGCAACTATGCCTGGAACACCACATTCAAGGGTAAATACTACAATGGCGACTGGAATGGCGACAACATCTCGAAGGAGGTGATCCTGAACATGAAGTTTGCCGCTACAAGCGACTACAATGGCAACGCCGATGGCAACGTCAGCCAAGTTTATCTGGGCCCACGTAATAAGTCGGCTGTTGGTGTCTGCATCGCCTCAGGTTGGGGTGCTTGCTCCGTAACCCAGGCATTCGTCAACGAATTCAAGGAGGATGCTCGTTTCAACGCTTGCGTCTGGAGTTGCAAAGAGGCTGGCTTTGACGCCGACATCAACGACTCCTACGAGTACACAGGCTACTACACCCGCAAGTATGCTCCACTCTGCTTCGGCGATGGCACACGTCAGGAGGTTGCCTTCAACTTAGGTGTTGCCCACATGAATCTCACCTACTATCAGGATTGGACCATCATGCGTTATGCCGATGTTCTGTTGATGTATGCTGAGTTGACCAACGACGGAAGCTATCTCAACATGGTTCATCAGCGCAGTAATCCAGGTGAGACTATCGCATTCAATAGCGACAATCTCCGCAAGGAGCGTGCCATCGAGTTTGCCTTCGAGGGAATCCGCTACTGGGACATGATGCGCTATGAGAAAGAAGGCGCTTATGCCGGTCGCGCCATTGCTGCTGCTCAGAATGGTGCCAAGGTACTGAATGGCGGCGTAGAGGCCACCACCAAATTCGATGTCAACAACTTCACTGCCAAGAAGGGTCTGATGCAGATTCCTAACACGCAGATCACCCTGTCTGGTGGTGTACTCACCCAAAATGCAGGATGGTAATCAAAAGGAACAATAACCTTTGAAAAATCAGAAGTCAACAATGAAAAAATATATTTATTCGACAATATGTGCAGTTGCAGCCACAGGTCTTACCTTCTCTGCCTGCACCCCAGACGAGTACGAAATGGGGTCTGCCCAAGTTTCGGCTCAGGACTTGACCGAATCCAATGCCTATACTGTAACAGTAGAAGGCAACAAGGTCATTCTTACCTCCAATCTCGAGGGATGTACTCCTCTCTGGATTACACCGCAGGGCCGTTCTCAAGAGAAGTCTCTGACCCTCGAACTTCCATTTGCAGGCAACTATGAAGTGACTTTCGGCGCAATAACCCGTGCTGGTGCCATCTATGGAGAGCCTTATCAGTTCACCCTAGACAAGAACGATTTCTCACTTCTCAGCGACACAAAATGGTTCTATCTGTCAGACCAGAACTTCAAAGTCGGTGACGCATTACCTTCGGCCGAGACCCTCAGCTCCGGTATCAGCAAGCGTTGGTATCCTAATGATGCTGACTACGGCCTGGGTTGTACCGGTCCTGTGATGTATATGACACCATATGACCCAACCAACACAGGCAACTATACCGATGCCGAGGCTGCCAATGGCACTTACAAGCCTGTGACTTTCGGTCGTGACAATTGGGCTCCAAACTGGGATCCAGGATTCCAGAGCTGGTTGATTGCCGACACCAACCCTTATATGGATTCCTACATGGAGTTCAGCATGGATGCCTCCAATGGCTGTGTTGCCAAGATGTACCGTGGTGAAGAGGGAGAAAAGGGAGCAAGCACCGGCAGCAACCTGGTTGGTAAGTTCAATCTGGGACTTTCGGACAAAGAACACCCAACTATCAGTTTCGACAACTGCTATGCGATGCATAACATCGGCTTTGATGAGGTCTGCAACAACTACACTCAGGACATCATCATCGCAGATCTCACCCCTTACTACCTCTGCCTGGTAACCAAACGTACCAACAGCGAGGGAGCATGGTATTTGGTTTGGAACTTCGTATCGGAGGATGTACGCAATACCCATGGTGCCTGCATTCCAAAGGCAGACGCAGGCCTGCTCACTACTACTGATCCTGTTCTGCCAGAGTTCTCGAATCTGGCAGACGATCTCTTCAAGGTCGAGAGCAATGGTGTAACCTATACCGGCAACCAGATCACCTACACCATCAATGCAGATGTAGCATACGACTGGATGAACTGGAATGGTGCTCAAGGTAGCCAGAAGTGGGAGTCCCTCACCAACGGAGACTACAACGATAGTTGGGCTCCAAAGCCAGATGACAGCGCCTACGACAATGAGTTGGTTCTCTCGATGACATCGGACGGCAGCATGACCTTTGCCTACGGAGAGACAGAAGGCACCTTCAGCATCGAGAAGAACACCATCACCTTCTCGCAGGAGATCACCTTCCTGACAGCCACCGGTGATAACCGTACCGTTGCAGTCAAAGGCACCACTTTCACCGTGCTTGACTTTGCAGCAACCGAGGGTATGACCTTAGGCATTCCAGCTTCCGCCAACGAAAAGGGCAACGTCTCTTCCTATCTGGTAGTCAACCTCACAGTCAAGCCGATTGGTGCTCCTGTCACAGGTCCTGTAGTCGTTGAGTTGACAACTGACTACGTAGAACACAGCTGGATTGAGAATGGCTGTCTGCGTCTTGGTTTCCATCACTATGGCGATGGAGGAACCGGTATCTTCAAGGACGCAAGCAGCGTCAAACTGAAGAAAGACCAGACCATCAAGGTTACCTTCAAGCTCAAGAGTGGCAGCGGATTCGCCAATACACCTAAATGTGCGTTGATCGATAATAACATCAAACAGACCTGGGAGCCAGGCTGCTTCGATCTGGAGGATGCCGTAACCGTCAATCTCGAGGGAGAGACAACCGTTACATTAAAGAACAACACCGGTGCTACCCAGAAGTTCACACCTACCTGTCTGGATCTCTCTATCCAAATGAATGGATTCTATTCAGAGTATGTAGATGGAATGGATGCTCCTGATCTTCTTGAGAGCGTGACCTGTGTAATTGAATAACTAGACAAGAATAAACTACAATGAAAAGCAAAATATTATTTGGTACCTTTGCACTCGCAGCAGTCCTGTTCTCTACAGGCTGTTCAGAGGACGAGGATTATACCATCCAGAGCAATCCGCTTTTGACCGAAAATTCGGTGAAGACCGGTAGTGCTGACGTAACTCCTGTTTCGGCTACCCTCTATGGTAACGTACAGGGACTTGAGTCTCTTAATACTGGTTCTTATACCGTCGGTTTCTTCTACGGCAACCAGGAGGATCAGCTCTCCGAAAAGGTTATGGGAACCAGTGGCAGCTCCTTCAGCTGTACCATCAGCGGTACCCACGGACAAACAATCTATTATCAGGCCTTCGTGACCCTGCAGGGCAAAGTTACCTACAAGGGACAGATAGAGCATCTGTTGCTGACCGATGTGACAGCCATTGCACTCGATGCTTCTGCCATCACCTGCAACACAGCAACCGTAGCAGGTCAGACAACCAACCTCCCATCGGGAGCTATCGTCGGAGCTACCCTTTCGCTCAACAACGAGCAAGAGGCTGTACGCGGCGGACTTCAGGTCGAAGGCGTAGCAGGAGCAGAGTTCTCAATCGAACTGAAGGGACTCTTGCCAAGCACAACCTATTACTATACGGTCTATGCTGATCTTGGCAATGGCAAAGTGTATGGTGAGATCAAGGATTTCACCACCTCAGCGCTCGAAGTGGATGTCAACGAGGACTTTGTTGACCTCGGTCTCTCAACCAAGTGGGCCAAGGTTAACCTCGGAGCATCGTCCGAGACAGAATTCGGCGGTCTGTTTGGCTTTGGTGACCTGAGTGGTGTCAGCACAAGCATCGACCCTGCTGAATATGCACAAGGCAACATCTACAAAACCGCACAGGATATTGCCAACCTCGCATACGGAGGCAAGGCTACCCTGCCTACCATCGAGGAGTTTGAAGAGCTCTTCACTTGCTGCAAGGTTGAATGGATTGAAGATGCAGAGAAAGTCGGTTACAAGTTTACCGGTACCAACGGCAATTCTATCTTCATGCCTGCTGCCGGTTCACGTACACGTTCCACCATCGAGGGTCAAGGCTCCATCGGACGTTATCTCTCTGGTTCTATCAATCCTACGGATAACACCTATGCCATGAGCTTCCTCTTCAACAGCAGCTCTAATGCTCGTACCACCACCCCTGTCTATCAGGCACTTTCCGTACGTCCTGTCACCGTTGCCAAGAATGTCAAGTTCGACAAGAGCCTCCTCTACAAGACCTGGGAGATTGACATCGACACCGCCGGAACCTACAAGACCTTCCCAGGCCCATCGTACTTCTATGGCACAGACGATAGCTGGCGCAGCATTACCAACAAAGAGCCAATCGTCGGCGACAGCTGGTGCTGGGATCCTGACTATGCAGGCAACGCTTGGGTCGTTGGCAGCGCCAAGAACTGTCAGGGTTCTATTCAGTTTACCGCTGACTCAGTCTTCGTAACCCACATCAATGCAGAAGGCACACAGAGTGTTGAACGAGGTACCTATACCCTCAACGAGGAGACCAAGTCGATCACCCTGAAGGGAGCAAACGTTCTGGCACCAGGCAACTATGATAGTGACTATGTTGTCAGTTTGACCGATGACATCAAGATCCTCTCGCTCACCGATGCCAGCTTGCAGCTGATGCTGATCCGCAAGAATGACCCATGCGGTCTTTCGATCAACATGATTCCTCAGCTTGAGAAGTATGGCTATACCGCCAAGCTCACCTGCTATGGTGCTGGTGTGAATGGTGATCTTTCCGATGGTTGGAACTCTGCAGCCACAACTGTGGCAGGAGGCAGAACTGGCAGCTATTCCATCACCTTCAAGACCACAGAACCTCGTGCCAACGGACAGGTTTACGTGCTCGACATCGAAGGTTTTGCTGAAGCCTATCCAAATGCCTTTGTCCGTATTGATGCCATCAAGGCCGACGATAAAGAGGTGAAGTTCGATGCCAACAAGTTCTTCTATGGAAACATCGAAAACAACGGCAAGTTCCGCGTAGAGATGGCTAACATCTGGGGTGTAGGTCACAACGATGGTTGGAACGGATTGAAGGATACTCCATTCAGCCAAGCTGGAGGCGAAACCACCAACGAAACCGCATTGGCCTTCAACTCTACCTTCCAGGTGGACTTCACCGTAGTTTCGCTCGATGCCAATCTCTCATTCACAGCCAAGCAGACCGCTGTCGGCTTGAATGCTGACTGGGTGATGCCAGGCAACTGGGGCATTGAGAACAAGAATGCCATTAAGGTCACTTTCGAGAACAATCAGTACAAGTTGGCTACCACCGATCCTGTTGCCATGACTATCAACGCTGCAGATTGTGAGAATGGTACCCCTGCCAACGGTGCAGTCAATCTGGTTGACATTACAGAGATCCGCAGCTACTTCCCTGGCTTCAGCGCTGAGCTCCTGTCGGTTGTCAACGATGGTAACAATGTTCCATTCGATGCCACCAAACTGAAGATTGGTGATATTGAAGGCAACGGGAACTTCCGTATCGAGCTCCACAACATCTGGGGTTCAGGCACGGCTGCCGATCCTGCCTTCGGTGGTGCTGAAGAAGTAGCAGGCAACAATTGTGTCACCTCATTGGGCTTCACTACTTCATCCGTTTACACCATTGGCAATTATTCAGCCAACCTGTTCCCTCTTCCTTGGTAATATCAATCATCTGATATATGAATCTATCCAAGTTACACAAATCTTTATACATGCTGCTGCCATTCTTTATGGTGGCAGCATGCAGTAGTGATGACGACAACGCATCGGACATCACCGGCACCTTGCAACTGCCCGTTTCCGAAATCGTATTTGAGGCAACAGGCGGAACTGAGAGTTTTTCAATCAGCGGATCTTCTCCTTTTGTTCGAAGCAGTGAGGATTGGGTAACCATCGCACGCAAGAGCCAAAACTCCCAAAGTAGCCTGTTCGAAGTCGTTTGTCAGACCAACGAATCGCACAATGAGCGTACGGCTACCCTCCTTATTAACCAAAACGGCAACAAGGGGGAAATTGCCATTCTGCAACGAGGCAAAGCCATTGTTCAATCTCTTGAAAAGGAGATTGACCCACAGGCGACAGCCATGAGCATCGCCCAACAGATGTATCCCGGCTGGAACTTAGGCAATACCTTCGAGGGGACAAGCAGCACCATTGGACTTGGTGACGAAACAGGTTGGCAATCAACACGTACTACCCAAGAGATTATCGACTTCGTCAAACTGCAAGGATTCCGTTCTGTACGAATTCCATGCAGTTGGCATCGCCACATGAATGCAAACAACGTCATCGATGCCGAATGGATAGCTCGCGTCAAAGAGGTAGTTGAATATTGTCTGCGGGATGAACTCTATGTGGTACTCAATGACCACTACGATGAGGCTTGGATCGAGACCCACATGGATACCTACGATGCCAATCGAGCCACTCTGATGAAGACCTTGTGGACACAGGTAGCGACAGCCTTTGGCAAGTATGACGAGCATCTGCTCTTTGCCGGGCTCAATGAGCCGAATGCCGACACACAGGCCAAAACCAACAATCTGGTACGTTACGAACAGGACTTTGTCGATGCGGTCCGTGCCACCGGTGGCAACAACAGCTACCGCACCTTGGTGGTTCAGGGTCCATCGACCGACATTGACAACACCTCGAAGTATTACAAGACTCTGCCCTCCGACAAGATTCAGGATCGACTCATGGTAGAGGTTCATTTCTATTCCCCATGGAACTTCGCCGGCATGGAGGAGGATGCCAGCTGGGGCAAGATGTTCTACTTTTGGGGAGCAGAGAACCACGTGGCAGGATCTGACCACAATGCCACCTGGGGAGAAGAGCAATATGTTGCCGACCAGATGCAGAAGCTGAAGACTCAGTTCGTCGATAAAGGGATTCCTGTTTACATCGGCGAGTATGGCTGCCAATGGCGGTCAATCGGAAGCAATCAGGACAAGCACGATGCCTCTGTCCGACTCTTCCACAAACTAGTGAACAAAGAGGCCATCGACCATGGCTGTATCCCCGTCCTCTGGGACATCAACTACTGCCAACGCAATGGCACCAAAGGCAATCTGACGGTCCTCAACAGAGCTACACTTCAGGTTTGGAACTCTTATGCCATGGAGGGAATAACCGAAGGTGTTGCAGAGGCGAAATGGAACAAACAATAAAGTTTTAGAAGAATTGTTTGGATGCTTTCGAAAAAGTTACTATATTTGCGCCCGCAAGTTTGATCTTGCGAGCGCAAATATTATATTATTAACCCCGAAACGATGAGAAAGCATTTATCAATTTTAATGAGCGTTTTGACCATTCTGGGAGGAACAACCTCCTGCATAGACAAAGAGAATGGTGAAGATTCACAGTACGTGTACGATTACTGTACTATCCTTGCCAACGATAGCAGCAATCTTGTTTACACCATCTACAGCGACATGGGCTACGAGATTCATCCCACCATGGAGAGTGTGAGCGAAAAGACCGAAGGCAAAGGGTTCGGCAATTCCAGTCGTGGCTTGATGTACTTTACATTCAAACGAGAAGACATTACCTCGCCAACAGCAGACAAAGTAATCATAAACAATGCCCAATACGAGTTCGGAACAGCCATCCCTTGCAAGGAACCTATCTCATTGAGAGTCGCCGACTCATTAGGCGTCACCAACAAGGATAGTATCTTCGAATTTACACTCGGAGAGCTCAGCATTATTAATGGCTTTCTGAATGCGGAGTGGAACGGCTTCTACAGCATTAAGAACAAAAAAGAGATTGCTCCAACTTTGCATTTGGTTTATGACGAAAAACAGCTCAATGCTGATTCGCTCAACTTCACCATCTATTACAATCGTCATGATTCGATCAATGCCCCAAAGGATAACAAGGCATGGAATCGAGACTGCTTTGATCTGGTAAATCTCGTCAAGAGTCTTCCTGCATCAGACAGTATTGTCATTGGCATCAAAACACCTACCGAGAAGGCCAGGTACGCAAAAATTGCACGCACAAAGATTGCTTACCCATACTAAGAAAATTTCTTCCGAAGTACAGAATAATAATCCACCTCATCAGGGGTGGATTACTTTTTTACAATTAAGCCCGATACTATTTTATCTATTTATTGACGTTTTCCATCATTCGTCAATTTATTATTCAAAAATATTTGGCAGAAGAATATAAAAGCACTATCTTTGCGCAACAAATCTTATCAAACACATTTAATATTTAATTCTATGAAGAAACTTTCTACTCTTTTTTCTGCATTTGCAGTATGTTTAGCAGCCAATGCTGCTGATTACGAATTTGATCTCAATGCCGTTGGCTGTGACTGGGGAGAAACAACCTACGATGCAGCAACCCACACACTTACCTACGGCAAGGCGTGGACCGGCAATGGTTGGTGGACAGGAGATCTTAATCTCAGCGCTTACGACCAAATTGCCATCGAATTCGAAGAGCCAACTACCATCTACACTCAGATTGTGGTACAGTTCAAAGAGGGCACAGATTGCATTTCAGGCAAAGGCGCTGGCGCTACCAAGATTGTATGCGACCTTTCTGCTTCAAAGAGTTCTGTCAAGGCTGTTATTCTCCAGAACGGAAGCGACCTGGGTTCAGTTAAGATCAAGCGTGCCTATTGTCCTGAGGTTCTTCAGTATCAGGCAGCTGTTGATTTGACCAGCAAGGTGAGCAACAACGTTATTACTGCAGATAAGTTCAACGGCTATTCAGACCAGGCTCGTGTCAAAGTCAATTACACAGCTACCGGCACCGAGAAGTATCAGGGTTGGGGCATTGGCGAAATCCAAGGTCTTGGCGGAACCTCAATCTTTACTATCCAGGGCAAGGATGACGGTGAAGGCACCGCAACCATTGCCTTTGGTGACATAAAAGCTGCCCTCAACACACCAGACGCCAATGGCGTATATGGTCTGCTCTTTAACTTCTATGGTCAGACAGCTCAGGGCACTACCTGTACCCTCACACTCAACTCAGTCACCATCGAGGAGGTTGTTGGATTCAGTGGCAAAGGCTACGAAGCGCCATCATCTTCTTCCATCAAGACTGTCTCTGTTGCAAATGGCAAGACCATCAAAGCCATCCGAAACGGCAAAATTGTCATCATGAACCAAGGCAAGTGTTACAATCTTCTTGGAACTGAAGAGAAATAATAAAGCATTTTTTTGAGAGCTCAATTAAACGAAAGTGGCTTCCACAATGGAAGTCACTTTTTTATTTATAATAACAAATGACTAAAAAAGTACAAGAAAAAGACAAATAAAGGAAATAATCATTTCACAAAAAATTCGTATCTTTGCACCGAACGAAGGAAACTATTTTACCTTGACAAACAACTTAAACCTTTAATAAACATAATACAATGAAGAAAATCTCAACGCAAACTTAATGTTGGGTTCACACTCTTTTCTCAAAGGAAAGGAGGAAAATTGTATTGCTACAGGCTTTGCAGCAGCAGTTTTTGTCATCCCACGCACTATTTCAATTAAAAATTCATTATTATTTACTTTTAACAACACACTCTTTCCCATGCTTAAAACAAAGATTATGGAATCCAAGGCTGTATTGTTGGCATTATGCTTCTGCCTAATGTCGTTTACTCTCGCCGCTCAGGTGACAGTAACAGGTACAGTTTCGGAAACGACTGGAGATCCGATCATCGGAGCAACAGTCCGAGAGAAGGGCACCACAGCCGGTACTGTTACCGACTTGGATGGTAACTTCTCGTTGAAGGTGGCAAGCACCAAGGCTACCCTCGTAGTGTCGTATGTTGGCTTTGAAACCCAGGAGGTTGAACTCGCTGGCAAGAGCAAAGTCAATGTTACCTTGAAAACCAACGATGAGCTTCTGGACGAAGTTGTCGTAGTTGGCTATGGTACACAGAAGAAGGTCACCCTGACCGGTGCTGTGGCCAATGTCAATTCCGAGGAACTTCTCAAGGCTCCAGTCGCTAACCTCGGTAACGCCTTGCAGGGTCACTTGCCTGGCGTACAGACCGTACAGTATTCTGGTATGCCAGGTGCCGACGATCCTGTCATCCGCATCCGTGGTATAGGCTCTTTGAATAGCGCCGAGCCACTCGTACTCGTGGATGGTGTTGAGCGTTCGTTCACCCAGATCGACCCTAATGAGGTTGCAGACATCTCAATCTTGAAGGATGCTTCGGCAACTGCAGTATTCGGTGTACGTGGTGCAAACGGTGTTATCCTTGTCACCACCAAGCGTGGTGCAGTCGGCAAGGCTTCGGTCAGCGCAACTGCTTCGGTAGGTCTGCAGCAGATTTCGGACTTCATCGAGTTCGCCGATTCATACACCTACGGCCGTATGTGGAACTATGCAGCAATTACCGACGCACGCGACGTGGCTAATTGGCCAGGCACAAGTTATATTCTCGAAAAGCATCCAATAAAGGGTTATACTCCTTATGTGAAGGATGGTATTCGCTTCGACAACCAAGCAATGTTGCACTTCAAATATGGAGATCTTCCAATGACCTATCCAAATGTGGATTGGATTGACTACCTGATGAAGAATTCTGCATGGCAGGAACAGGGCAACGTAAATGTGAGTGGTGGTACAGAAAAGATGCGTTACTTCGTTTCGACCGGTGTCTTCAACCAGAACTCTTTGTTCAAGACCTTCTCTGACAACCCGAACGAGACCTTCAAATATAACCGTTATAACTATCGTGCCAACTTAGACATTGACGTTGCTAAATACAACACACTTGCTATCACCCTCGGTGGTCGTGTCGAGAACCGTACAACTGTCGGTGTCGGCGAACAGGAATTGTTCCGCTACCTGCAAGGTTCAACCCCATACTCAAGTTATGGTATTGACGATGAGGGCCGCTTGATTGTGACTGACCCAGATTTGGTTGGTCCATACGACCGTGCTGCACTCACCAACTTCTACAAGCTCGGTTACAACAAGACCAGCAAGAACGTCGTCAACTTCGACCTTCAGTACAAACTCGACATGAGCTGGTTGACCAAGGGTCTCGACTTCAAGATCAAGGCTTCGTACAACTCCGAGTATCTGGCACCTAAGAGCATGAAGTCCGGTTATGGTACCGGTACCCAGTACTATTCAACCATCGTTGACGATGAGATTGTATTGAAGAAGGTCGGTACTGCATGGCCACCTGCATACGAAGAGCAGAACGGTCGTTACGGTTCACGTAACTGGTACACCGAAGCCAGCTTGAACTATAACCGCAGTTTCGGCAAGCACAATGTGGGCGCTCTCGCCCTCTACAACCAGAGCAAGACCTACTATCCATGGGATTCAGATGGTCTCTACTCTTCTATTCCTAAGGGTTATGTTGGTCTCGTCGGTCGTGTTACCTACGACTATGCTACCAAGTATATGATCGACTTCAACATCGGTTACAACGGTTCTGAGAACTTTGCTTCGGGCAAGCGCTACGGTACCTTCCCTTCCTTCTCTGCAGGCTGGATTCCTTCGAACGAATCATGGTGGAATTCTATCAAGGATGTGATGGGTTATGCCAAGCTCCGTGCCTCATGGGGTAAGGTAGGTAACGACTATACCAATGGTGCCCGCTTCATGTATCTGCCAGGTGCCTGGTCATTCTTCGATGGTCACATGTCGGGTAACCCACTGAACTCAGGCACCAACTTCGGTACCAATCCTGGTTCAGACAATTGGTTGAAGGCTGCTCGTGAGCTCACCGCCGGTAATCCTAACATCACTTGGGAAACTGCTACCAAGATTAACCTCGGTTTTGATTCCCGTTACCTGAAAGACCGTCTGTCTCTCTACTTCGATATCTTCTGGGAGGATCGCAAGGACATCCTCGTCAGCAACGAGTCACAGTTGCCAGCAGTCACCAGTCTTCCTTCAGGCTATGTTAATCGCGGTCGCGTGAAGAACCATGGCTACGAGATCCAGTTGGCTTGGGAGGACAAGATCGGAGACGTATATTACCGCATCGCTCCTAACATGACCTTCGCCCGCAACGAGATCAAGGAGATGCTCGAGGTAACCCCAATGTATGACTATCTGGCCCGTACCGGTAATCCTGTAGGCACACACTTCATCTATGAACTGTTCGAGTACTACAACCAAGATACCGAGGCCAATTATCAGGCCAAATATGGTCAGCCAATGCCTGATCAGGGCACTGTACTGAAGTATGGTGACTGCGTCTATGTCGATTTGAACAACGATGGTGTCATCGATGCCAACGACCAACACGCTTACGGTTACACCGATGTACCTGAAATCAACTACTCCCTCAACGCAAGCTTGCAGTGGAAGGGTCTTGACTTCTCGATGACCTGGGTTGCTGCCGACCACGTAAACCGTATGCTCAGCACCTACTATCGTGACCAGTTCGGTTCGACCAACACCTCTGCGCTCAACCAGTGGGTAGCTGACAACTCTTGGACCGAGGATAACCAGAACTCAAAGTTGCCACGTATCTCATTCACCAATCGCGTTCACAACAACCGCGACTCACGCGCATGGCTCATCGACACACGCTACGCCCGTCTGAAGAATGTAGAGGTCGGTTATACCATCAACAAGCCAAAGTGGGTTCCTGTATTCAACTCTGTACGCTTCTACGTCACAGGTCAGAACCTTCTTACCTTCACCAGCTTCAAGGGTAATGACCCTGAGGCCGACGGCGGTAACTACACCTATGGTATCAAGTATCCGAATACCCGTGTCTATAACTTTGGTGTGAAGGTTAATTTCTAACACATTATTATATATAAGAAACTATGAAACAGTTAAAATATATAGTGGCTGCAATGGTTGCCGGTGCCTGCTTCTCGACCGCTTGTGTCGATGACTTCAAGATTGGCGACTCATTCCTCGAGAAGGCTCCAGGTGTAGATGTCAACATCGATACCATCTTCTCGAAAGCCGAATATACCCGTAACTTCCTTTGGAATGCCTACGGTCAGATTTACTGTACCTACCACAAAGGCAACATGATGAATGGTGCACCTATCGATGTGCTTTCAGACTCATGGCACTGTTATTGCGGTTGGGGTGGTCCAATCCAGAGCTACTACCCTGGCAACCTGAACGAAAACTGCCAGGACACTCCTGATGGCAACTTCCAGGGCAAGTTCTCTTACTCGACCAAAAACCCTAATGGTGATGACGGCAACGGAAACAACGGCGATGGTCGTGTTTCGATCTACGAGACCGTACGTATGTGCTGGCAGTTGATTGAGAACATCGATCGTGTGCCAGACATGGCCGACAGCGAGAAGAGCCGCCTAAAGGGCGAGGCCTACACCATCATGGCCAGCCGCTACTTCGATGCTTTCCGCAGCTTCGGTGGCCTCTGCCTCATCGATCATGCCTACATCACTGGCGAGGACTTCACCGGTGGCCGTTCGACCGCATGGCAGACCGTTGAGTTCATCGATGGTTTGATTCAAAAGGCGATCGATGAGCCTGGCTTCATTTGGAATGTAGCCAATGAGGATGTCGGTCAGTGGACTGGTCGTCTGACCCGCGCCTCTGCCCGTGCTCTCCGTTGCAAGGTCTGGATGCATGCAGCCTCTCCACTCTTCAACAGCAACGAGCCTTATATGCAATACGACCCTGCCAAGGTAACTGAGTTCACCAACATCGAGCATGTCTGGTTCGGTGCAAACGCAACTCCAGATCTCTGGAAGCGTTGTTTGCAGTACTGTAAGGATTTCTTCGATGACAATGCTGCCAATGGCAACTTCTACGCTTTGGTTCAGCCTGCCACACAGGACGAAGCTGGCTACCGTATGGCCTATCGCAATGCCTACCGCTATCGCAACACCGAAACCAATCACGAGAAGATCTTCGACTCGCACCTGACCACCACCTTGAGTCAAGGCGGCTGGGGCTGGGGCTGGAACGGCTATGCCCTTGACTGTGTGCGTCAAGGCGGACAGGTTCCTACAGCCGAGCTCATGGAGTGCTTCGGTATGGCCGATGGCAAGAACTATCCATACGCAGAAGCAGACATCTATGGCGCAGGCAAGAATCCAGAGGCTATCGACATCTTCAAGAACCGCGACCCACGTCTCTACGAGACCATCGCCGTTCCTCGCGAGAACTTCCCTTCGGGCGAAGTGGGCGATTATCGTGGTCACAACTATGTTGACTCGTGGGAGAATGGTGTACTCCAGCAGGAGGGTGACTTGAGCAATGCCGATGACAATAAGTCGGGTTTGAAACGTTTCAAGTGGTTCCTGGATCATAGTGGTGGCAAGATGGACGACAAAGCCATCGGTGTAGCCTACATCCGTATGGCTGAACTCTATCTGATTCAGGCTGAAGCCAAGGCTGAGACTGGAGACTTGAAGGGCGCTATTGCCGACGTTGACGTTGTACGCAAGCGTGTCGGTTTGGGCGGTTTATCAGAGATGAACCCTGGACTCAAGCTGGAGACCAACAAGGATGCCCTCATCGATGAGATTCTTCGTGAGCGCAACTGCGAGATTGGTGCTGAGTGCGGCGACCGTGTGTATGACATGATTCGTCGCATGCGTCAGGACCTCTTCTGCAAGCCTCTCCACGAGCTCCACACCTATCGTCTTGACGACAGCAACAACCGTATGGAGGGCAGCAACCTCTCGTACAACGCAGGCGAAGCTTGGCCAAAGTTCGAGTACGAGCGTCCTGTAATCACAGTCGGTGCACGTCGCTGGTGGGAACCAGGTTTCTGGACAAACAAGTGGTATCTTGATCCTGTCTCACGCAACGAGGTTCAGAAGGGTTATGGTCTCACCCAAAACCCAGGTTGGTAATTTAATTAACTCTGACAATTATGAATAGTAACAATATATTAAAATTTAGCCTGTTGGGTCTCTGCTCCATCCCTATGGTGGCATCGGCACAGACAAAGCTTGCCGACAAGCAGACCCAGATGGTGAACCTCGGCTACGAAGTGGAAACCTCTGAGTTCCTCACTACTGCAGCTACCACCACCATCACAGCCGAGGAATTGCAGCGCACTTCGGCTATTAGCCTTGCAGATGCCCTCTACGGCAAACTGCTCGGACTGACAGCTATCCAAAATACCGGTTTTAAGGGTGAGGAGGGCCGTGGCGCTTCGTTCAATATCCGTGGTATCCAAACCAAAGCCGGCAATACCGATAACTATAAGGATGCCAACGACATTCTGATTCTCGTGGATGGTGTCGAACGTCCTATCGACCGCATTCTGGTCGAGGAGGTCGAAAGCGTTACCGTCCTGAAGGATGCTGCCGCTGTAGCCCTCTATGGTCACGAAGCCATCAATGGTGTCATCTATGTCAAGACCAAGCGTGGCACTACCGACGGCTACCATGTCAAGGCCGGTTACTCGCACAAGATCCAGTTTGACCCACAGATGGCTGATATGGTCGATGGCTATACCTATGCCAACGCCCTGAACATGGCTCGTGCCAACGACGGACTGCCAGCTGCCTACACAGCCGACGAACTGACCAAGATTCAGAATGGTTCCGATCCATACGTTTATCCGAACGTAAACTGGAGGGATCAGGCATTCGACAAGACTGCCAGCGAGAATCAGGCATACATCACCATGTACGGAGGTTCGGAGAAGGTTCAGTACTATACACAGTTAAACTACACCGATGCCAAAGGTTTGTACAAGAATACTGAACAGTCTAACTACGATTCACAACTGAAGTACTCAAAAGCCAACATCCGTGCCAATGTAGATTTCAATGTTTCTTCGACAACGAAGATCAGCGCCTCGATGCTTGCCATCTTTATGGAGACCAACGGACTGAACAATGTTAATTCCAGCGATGCCTGGTGGCATCTCTACAAGGTTCCTGCCATTGCTTTCCCTGTCAAGACTGATGGCGGTTTCTGGGGCGGCAGCCAGACCTATGGAGATTTTAACCTGTTGGCAAAAATGCAGGGCACTGGTTTCCAGAAGACCCACCAGCGCCAAGTCTGGGCTAACATGGTTCTTGACCAGGATCTCAGCATGTTGGTCAAAGGATTGAAGTTCTACATCGGTGCTTCGTACGACAACAGTTCCAATATCATCGAGCAGAACATCAAGGGCTACCAGTATGGTTGGAACTACTATGACAGCAACAACGACATGCAGCAGACCGTGATGGGTACCAAAGAGGACAAGCTCCGTTTCAGCAACTGGCTCGATTCCCAGTGGCGTTCAGCTACCATGAACGTTGGTTTGAAATATGCCACCCAATTCGCCAACGGCGACAACCTCGCCATGAATGCCAACTACAACATCAAGGGCGAACTTCGCGACGGACAGAACAACTCATGGTATCGTGCCAACGCTCAGTTGGCAACCCACTACGACCACGACAACAAGTACCTCGTTGACCTGGTGCTTGCCGCCAATGGTTCAAACCGCTGCCAGCCTTCACAGTGGGCATTCTCTCCTACTCTCGGTTTGGGTTACATCTTTGCTAACAACGAAGCAGAAGATGCCATTCTGAGCTATGGTAAGGTTCGTGCATCTGGAGGCATCCAGCACACAGACTTCATGCCACAAGCAGGTATGTGGCTCTCACCTTGGGACGGTTCACATGGACAGTTCGTCTATGGTACCAACTTTGCCTCTGCTTGGGGTGCATTCCTTCAGGCATTCCCAACCACAGACTTCAAGCAGGAGACTGCCTACAAGAGCAATGTCGGTGTTGATGTACGTCTGCTCGGTTCGATTGACATGACATTGGATGCCTTCTACCAGAAGCGTACCAACATCCTCGTTCCTGCCAACCAGCTGAACTCAGCAGTTGTTGGTATCCAGTCGGCTTACGACGACAAGGGTGAGGTTTCGAGCATGGGTATCGAGGCTGGCGTACGCTATGCCAAGACACTCGACAATGGGTTGAACCTCTTCGGTGGCGCTATGCTGACCGCCTACAAGAGCAAGATTGAGGCATGGATCGAAAATCCAGCCTACAGCAACCTCTCAATCGTTGGTGACTATGCCGACCAGGCTCGCGGACTTGTTGCTTTGGGATTCTTCAAGGATCAGGCAGACATCGACGCCAGCCCACGTCAGGAGTTCGGACAGGTCAAGGTAGGCGACATCAAGTACAAGGATGTAAACGGTGATAATGTCATCAACCAGAACGACGTTGTGGCTCTTGACTACGGCACTTCGGTTCCATCTTTGAACTATGCCTTCAACCTCGGCGCCGAGTTCAAGGGTATCGGTATCAACGCATCGTTCCAGGGTTCAGCCAACCAGATGAAGAACATCCGTTATGTGGATGGCGTCTGGGGAGCTTTGTCCGACAACCGTAACCTCTCGAAGGAGTATTATGACAACTGCTTCGACCTGAAGGGTACAGATGCTCTCTATCCACGACTCTCGACCGAGAATGTTGCCAACAACACTCAGGAGTCTTCACTCTGGTATCGCAATGCCAAGTGGCTCAAGATGCGCGACATCGAAGTATATTACAAGCTCCCAGAGTCTATTACCTCATATCTCAAACTCGAGGGTGCCAAGGTTTACCTTCAGGGTCAGAACCTCTTCTCATGGAGCAGCATCGATGCACTTGATGCTGAGAACCTCAACACTGGCTATCCAGTCATGAAGAGTGTTAACCTCGGCCTTTCAGTAACATTCTAAAGACAACCAATTATGAAACTGAATAAGATATTTCTTTATTCCATTCCAGCTGTCTTCGCTCTCAGTTCCTGCGTAGATCTCGACTACCATGAGGTATCGAACCGTGACGAGGCTTGGACCTACGAGTTCTTCAACGATGGTGTGAAGAACATGATATGGGATGTTTATGCACAGATGTACAGCAACGAGCTGGACAACAATAGCACCAGCTTCCTGGCAGGTGCAACCGACGAAGCTCAGTATGCTCTCGAAATCGGAGCCATCAACAACTACTATAATGGTGGTTGGAGTCCTGCCAATCCGATGTCGAACACTTGGACCAAGTCGTATACTGCTCTGGCAGAAATCCACACCATCCTGGAGAAATTCGACAAGATTGACCTCGAGGAGTGGAGATACAACGACGGTTACGAAATCTGGATGCAGCAGGCACAGAACTTCCCATACGAGTTGCGCTTCCTGCGTGCATATTTCTATTTCGAATTGTTCAAGACCTATGGCGATGTGCCGTTGGTAACCACAACCCTCACCAATGGCCAGGCCAACAACGTAGAACGTACGCCTGCCAACAAGGTAGTTAAGTTCATCGTTGACGAACTCGACGAGATTGCAACTTATCTTCCTATCTCGTATGCCGAGGAACCATACGCCGAAATCGGTCGTGCTACCCGTGGTGCTGCCTATGCACTCAAAGCTCGCACCCTGCTCTATGCCGCTTCTCCATTGCATAACCCTTCGGGAGATCCTGCCAAATGGGCCGCTGCTGCTGAGGCTTCGAAGTATGTCATTGACCATGCCAAGACCTGGGGCTATTCTCTGAGCAGCTATTCTGCGCTCTGGGGCAACGATGCTTTCTTCAACAAGGAGTTGATCTTCGGCCTTGGCCGCTCTTCGAGCAACGACTTCGAGAAAGCCAACTACCCAATCGGTATTGAGAACGGTGCTTCTGGTACCTGTCCAACACAGAGCCTCGTCGATCAGTACGAGTATCAGGACAATGGTCAGACCTTCGGCGAACGTCATTCTGCCGATGCCATCGATCTCACCACCAACCCTTACGACGGACTGGATCCACGCTTTGACCTCACAGTGGTTAAGAATGGAGACCAGTGGCCAAGCAATGGTACACAGAAGAAGGTTATCGAAACCTTCGTGGGTGGTTTCAATGCCGCTCCTAAGTATGGTGCTACCCCAACAGGCTACTACTTGAAGAAGTTGGTTGACGGTTCGTGCGTAACCACCACCGACAATCAAGTCAGCAAGCAGCACACCTGGATTCTATTCCGACTGGCAGAGTTCTATCTGAACTTTGCAGAGGCAGCATACTATGCAACCGGTAGTGCTAACGATGCTACTTATGGTATGAGCGCAAACGATGCTATCAATGTGCTCCGTACTCGTTCCGACATCAACATGCCTAAGTTCACTGAGGAAGGCGATGCATGGGTAAAGCGTTACGAGCGTGAGCGTCTTGTGGAGCTTGCTTTCGAGAATCATCGTTTCTGGGATGTACGCCGTTGGAAGAAGGGTTCTACCTATTTTACCAACATCAAAGTGGCTAAGATTACCGATGGTGGCAACACCCTCACTCGTGTAGCCGCACCACGTACATGGAACGACAAATACAATCTCTTCCCAATTCCACAATCAGAGCTTCTGATCAACAGCAATCTCAAGCAGAACAAGGATTGGTAATTAATAAAGTATAGAAGATATGAAAAAGTTATTAAAATATCTCAACATAGCCGTACTTCTCGCCGTTTTGTCTGCAGGTTTTGCTGCTTGTAGCGAAGACGACGAAGAGGACTATGGCAACGTTGGTCTGGGCATCAAGGTATTTTCTCCTACCATGGTTGTTCCAGGCCAGGCAATGACCATCAATGGTTCCGGCTTCGACAAGGTTGTCGAGGTTGTGTTCCCTGGAGACATCACAGTTACAGATTTCGAAATCGTCACTGGCGAGATGATCCGTGTAAATGCCCCTCTCTCTCTTAAAGAGGAGGGAACCATTCAGGTTCGCGATTCAGAGGGAGCAACCGCTGTATCCCGTCTGTCGCTCCAGCTCGGTGAGCCAGAAATCACCAACTTCTCTGCTCTGGAAGGCGACACCATCAAGGGCAAAGAATCGTTGACCATCTATGGCAAAGATCTGCTCTGCATTGAGAGTGCTGAATTCCTCGATGAGGACAGTGCAGCCCTTGTTGTCAAGGCTGAGGACTTCACCCGCATAACCGCAACACGCGTTGTCATCCCTGTTCCTGCCAAGGTTTATGATGGTCTATTCGCTGTTAAGATCAACATGGGCGGTAAGGTCATCGAGACCCCTGTCTATAAGTTTGAGCCAACAATCGAAAACGGCTACTGGGAGATCACTCGCCGATTCCTCTGGCAAAACGAAAGTGGTGCTGCTGTTGCTGGCTGGGGTGGTACCTTCCGCTTCTCAAATGTAGAGAAATCAACTGGAGAGGAGATCTATGCCTTCCCAATGGAAGACTGGGCAATCATCAAGGACGGTGAGGTATTTGCACTCGTCGATGTAACCGAAAGTTCAAATATCCGTATTACCGATGGCTGGTGGAAACAGGCTTATGGTGGTCCAGAGCACAACTGTCTCGACCTCGCAGAGGAGGATGAAACCTCGGGCAAGATGGTAATCAAACTCGATATCAAGTCTTATCCAGACCTCTATAACATTATCGACGAGCAACACTTGCTCTTCACCGGTGATGCCTATACCCTTTTGGGTCTCTTCGTTGAGGAGTCAACATGGATTGAAGGCGAAGCTGGTCACTACGAGCACAAGACACTTTGGAAGAACGAAAGTGGTGCTGCTGTTGCTGGCTGGGGTGGTACCTTCCGCTTCTCAAATGCAGAAGCATCAACAGGTGAAGAGTGTTATGCCTTCCCTATGGAAGACTGGGCAATCATCAAGGATGGTATTTTCCGTGTCGGAGTCGTTGCTACCGAAGCTTCCAACATCCGCATCACCGATGGCTGGTGGAAGCAGGCTTATGGTGGTCCAGAGCACAACTGTCTCGACCTCGTTCAAGAGGATGCTAATGGCAACCAGTACATCGAACTTGAGATGAAGTCATATCCAGACCTCTATAACATTATCGATGTTCAGCACTTGCTCTTCACCGGCGACGCTTACACCATCACCGAAATCTATATCGAAGAGTGGGTTGAAGGCGGTGCCGCTGGTCCTCAGGAGATAGATCTTTGGAAGAATGAGACCGGCGAGGCTATTGCTGGTTGGGGTGGTACCTTCCGCTTCTCTAATGCAGAAGCATCAACAGGTGAAGAGTGTTATGCCTTCCCTATGGAAGACTGGGCAATCATCAAGGATGGTACTTTCCGTGTCGGAGTCGTTGCTACCGAAGCTTCCAACATCCGCATCACCGATGGCTGGTGGAAGCAGGCTTATGGTGGATCTGAGCACAACTGTCTCGACCTCGTTCAAGAGGATGCTAATGGCAACCAGTACATCGAACTTGAAATGAAGTCATATCCAGACCTCTATAACATTATCGATGTTCAGCATTTGCTCTTCACCGGCGATGCTTACACCATAACAAAGATCTATTACCTCAAGTAATTTATCTCAAATATATCGGGTCGGGAATAATCCTTATCGGGAAGTTCCCGACCCTTTATTGATAAAATGACTTGATCATTTCTAAATGATTTGGCAGCTCTGCAGAAATGCAGGGCTGCTTTTTTAATGCCAACAAGATGTTACAATACAACTATTTTATCCAATACTTTGCATATTTTTATCAATTCACTTTGGGAATTTGTTTTATTAAATCTTTTTTTGTATCTTTGCGCCCGTAAAAACACAAATATAACTTAGCAATGAAATACACTTCCAATATTAGAAAATTCTTTCTGGCATTTCTGCCATTGATGATGATCAGTGCATGTGGAGAGGACGACAACACCGTTGCCGGACCGCAGACTCCGACCACCCCTCCCAATCAGCCAACAGAGGTCTTTACCGACACCGTATTTGCATCTTTGTGGGGCAGCATCGGCTGGAACTATGGCAACCAAATGGACGCACACAACAATGGTTTTGCCAACGAGACCTGTTGGGGAAATCCCAAAGCAACTCAAGAAACCTTCTACGGCATTAAAACGGCAGGGTTCAAAACCGTTCGTATTCCAATCACCTGGATGGGTCACATCGGTGGTGCTCCAAACTATAAGATCGAAGAGGCATGGATGAACCGTGTCGCAGAGTTGATTGGTTATTGCGAAAAAGCAGGGTTGAATGCCATCATCAACATCCACCACGACGGTGCAGATGCACAATACTGGCTGAACATTAAAGATGCAGCCCAATCGAAAGACAAAGAGACAGCAATGACAGAGGAGCTCGTTGCCCTTTGGAAACAGATTGCTACCAGATTCCAGGAGAAGGGAGAATGGCTCATGTTTGAGACCATGAACGAAATCCAGGATGGCGGCTGGGGCTGGGGTGACAACACCAAGGACGGCGGCAAACAGTATGCTGTTTTGAACAGATGGAATCAGGCATGTGTCGATGCTATTCGTTCAACGGGCGGCAACAATGCCACCCGCTGGATTGGCGTGCCTGGCTACAGTACCAACACAGACCTCACCCTCAAGCATCTGATTGTACCAACCGACGCTGCCAATCACGTGGCTGTAGCTGTACACAACTATGACCCCTATAAATTCACGCTTGAATGCTCCACAAACGAATATACCAAGAATGATATTGACTACCTGAAGAGTCAGTTCGCACAGTTAAAGAGCACCTATCTTGACAAGGGCATTCAGTGCTACATTGGAGAGTTCGGCTGTGCACAACGTGCTTCAAGCATCTATGAAGCCAATCGTTGCAACTATCTCAAGGAATATGCCCAAGCAGCCAAACAGGCAGGTCTTTCAATTCTTGTTTGGGACAATAACACAGACAACAATGGCAAAGGTGGAAAGGAATGCAATGCTTTCATCAACCATGCCAATGGAAAATATTTCAGCGATAAAGGCAAGGCTGCCGTCCAGGCAATCGTAGATGGCTATAAATAAATTCGACAATTACTAAACTGTATAAGATGAAAAACTGGGTATTAGCATCGTTATTAGCATTGATTGGACTTGCAAGTTGTGGCAAGCGTCATCAGAACAAGATCATTATACTCCAACCGAAGGAGGAACTGGTCATCCGTCTGGATACCTTAAGTACACGAGGCATACTTTACGGTCATCAGGATGACCCTTTCTATGGTGTAACCTGGCAATGGGACCGTAACGAACGTTCAGACACCAAGGAATTACTGGGTGACTATCCTGCTGTCATGGGCTTTGATCTGGGTGGCATCGAGCTGGGTGATTCCTGCAATCTGGATACCGTACCCTTTGAATGGATCCGCAAAGAGGCCATCGCACAATACTACCGTGGTGGCTTCATCACTTTCAGTTGGCATCCACGCAACCCACGCACCGGTGGCAATGCCTGGGATGTGTCAGACACAACGGTCGTACGTAACATCCTTCCTGGAGGCGAACAGCACGAGCTCTTCGTGGAGTGGATGGGCAAAGTAGCCGCATTCCTCAAGACTCTCAAGACCACCGAAGGTATCTCTATCCCTTTCATCTTCCGTCCGTGGCATGAATACAATGGTTCATGGTTCTGGTGGGGGTACAAGCTCTGCTCTGACGATGAATTCAAGGCCCTCTGGAATATGTTTCAGGATTATATGAACACCGAGATGCCTCGCAACATTGTGTGGGCCTTCTCGCCAAACCTTCAGGGCTTCTGGAACGACGAGTTGTTCATGTGCCGCTATCCGGGCAATGACCGTGTGAACATCATCGGATGCGATGCCTACCAATGGGGTACGGAGAAAGATTTCATCGCAGGATTCACAACTGACGTCAACTATCTGGACAGCGTTGCTAAGGCCAACAAAAAGATTTTTGCTATCACCGAATGTGGCATGCAGAATTCTCCTACGCCCGATTGGTGGAGCCGTGTCTTCTTCCCATGTCTGGGGGAGCACCATGTCAGCTATTTCCTTCCTTGGCGCAACTGGCACAAGGAGCACTTCGGATTCTCGAAGGATGTCTCTACTGCCGACGATGTCAAGGAACTCTATAACCAGAAGCGTTTCCGCATTGTGACCGAGATCACCGACCAGATGGGCTTCTCTGGAAGATCTTCATCGGAAATCATTTGGATGTAAACTTCGTACGATAACGAAAACGATAACGAAAACGATAACCATGACATTCGAAGAGAGAAAACTGTTCGTCGAGCAGCAGCACAAAGAGTTGCTCACACGCAAGAATAGCCCGATTGAGGGCAACGGCATTGTCTGCCGCTGGAAAAATCCAGTAGTAACTGCAGCACATGCTCCATTGACCTGGCGTTATGACTTCAACAAGGAGACCAATCCATTCTTCATGGAGAGAATCGGAGTCAATGCCACCTTAAATTCCGGTGCCATCTATCTGAATGGCAAATATTGTCTTGTGGTTCGCGTCGAGGGCAATGATCGTAAATCGTTCTTTGCCGTAGCAGAATCAGACAATGGCGTCGACAACTTCCGTTTCTGGGAACGACCAATCACCATGCCCGAGGCAAAGACCTCCCCACTGAAGGAGTCTCCTACCCCAGAAGCAACCAATGTTTACGACATGCGTCTCACCCAGCACGAAGATGGCTGGATCTATGGTCTGTTCTGCGTCGAACGTCACGACGATTCCAATCCTGGTGACCTATCGGCAGCAACGGCCACTTGTGGCATTGCCCGCACCCACGATCTCATCCATTGGGAACGTCTCGATGACCTGAAGTCTAATTCACAGCAGCGCAATGTCGTGCTCCACCCAGAGTTCGTCGATGGCAAATATGCTCTCTATACCCGTCCTCAGGACGGCTTTATTGACGCAGGTTCTGGCGGAGGCATCGGTTGGGCGCTCATTGACGACATCGAGCATGCAGTTGTCAAAGAGGAGAAGATCATCAACGCCCGCCATTATCACACCATCATGGAGGTAAAGAACGGCGAGGGTCCACATCCACTCAAGACCCCAAAGGGCTGGTTACATCTGGCACATGGTGTACGAGGCTGTGCCTCGGGTCTGCGTTATGTTCTCTATATGTACATGACAGCCCTCGATGATCCAACACGCGTCATTGCCCAGCCTGGCGGTATCTTCATGGTACCACAGGGCGAAGAGTACGTCGGCGACGTGATGAATGTGCTGTTTACCAATGGATGGATAAGCCTCTCCCCAACCCTCTCCAAGAGAGAGGGAGCCATCCCAGGCAACGTCATGCACGAAATGGACGAACAGGTATTCATCTACTATGCATCGAGCGACACCCGCATGCACGTTGCCACCTCAACCATCGCTCAGTTGGTTGACTATTGCATGAACACCCCTGCTGATGGCCTCCGTACCGGCCTCAGTGTCGAAGCTATCAACAAGCTCATTGATCGAAACCTTAAGTATAATCCTAATTTAGTCTAATTCTGTCTATTAGTCAAATTGGACCTATTAGTCTTATTAGACCTATTAACCCCATTAGTCTTATTTAATCTTATCATTATGGCTACTCTTTCAGAAAAAATTGGCTACGCACTTGGTGATGCTGCAGCAGGTGGCATCACATGGAAGGTGATGGCTACCGCATTCCCTTTCTTCTTTACCAATGTATTTGGACTCTCCTTTGCCGATACCGCTATATTGGTGATCATCGCACGATTCTTTGATGTAGTCACCGACCCATTGATGGGATCGCTGGCAGACCGCACCAAGTCCCGTTGGGGCACCTATCGTCCATGGCTGATCTTTGGTGCCATTCCTTATGGTTTGATCTTCGCATTACTGCTCTTCACCCCAGACTTCGGACCAGAGGGCAAGCGCATCTATGCCTACACCCTCTATCTGCTCATGATGGCCATCTATACAGCGGTGAATGTACCATACGGATCGCTGCTGGGCGTAATGTCAGGCGATAGCGATGAGCGCAACCAGTTCTCTTCGTACCGCATGGTCGGCGCTTACGCCATGGGCTTCATCACCATGTTTATCTTCCCATACGTACAGAAGTGGATTGGTGGCACTGAGCAGCATCAGTATGCCATGATCGGTGTTATCTTCGGCATTCTGGCAGCCGCTATGACTATGGTTTGCGGCCTCCTGACCAAGGAACGTCTGGAGCCTGTACGCTCCGAGAAGTTCGAATTTAAGCAGTTCGTCAACCTCGTCAAGAACATCCCTTGGCTCATCCTCACCTCGGTGGGTATCTGTACCAACTTCTTCAACGGCTTCCGCTATGCAGCGGTCAGCTATATGTTTACCTACTGTCTGAATGGCGATGTCACCTTCGGCAGTTTCATCATCAACTATACTGTGTTCGTCAGCATCGGCGAATGTATCTGTATGATCTTTGGCGGTGTATCGCCAAGCTTTGCCAAGTGGATTGGCACCAAGCGTACCGCCTTCATCTGGGCCTCAATCATCTGCGCGGCGACATCGTTCCTCTATTACTTCATTCCTATTGATGCATCGTACATCTGGCTGATGATTGTAGTATCGATACTCACCTCTATCGGTGCGGGTCTCTACTCTCCACTCCTCTGGTCTATGTATGCCGACGTGGCTGACTATGCCACCGCCAAGAATGGGTCCTCCAACACAGGACTGATCTTCTCTTCGGGCACTATGGCGCAGAAGTTGGGTGGTGCGGTCTCTGGTGGCCTAATTGCTCTGCTTCTCGGTATGGCTGGTCTGGAATCGACCAATGATCCTATGACCAACGAGGCCATCGTAACTGTAACCGATGAGGAATCAGTCAAGCAGATGATCTGGTACTTCTTCTCGATCTTCCCTGGCATCATTGCCCTCATTATGGCTGGCCTGACCTGGATTTATCCTTTGAAGAAATAAAAACTCTAATTGGGCTAATTAGTCCAATTGGACCTATTAGTCTTATTAGTCTTATTAGACTAATTAGCCCTATCGCCTCAACCACATTCCCCAATCTCTAATCTAATCACACTATGGATAGCCCACAACCCTTTCTTCCCAAGAAGGGAAACTATCGCAAACTCATTGCGTATCAGAAGGCAGAATGTATCTATGATATCACATTCTACTTCGCCAAGCACTTCTTGGATCCAAAAGATAGAACCGTGGACCAAATGATTCAGGCTGCTCGTTCTGGCAAACAGAACATTGCAGAAGGATGTGCCGCAGGATCTACCTCATCAGAGACCGAGCTAAAACTGAATAACGTAGCGAAAGCAAGTCTGCAGGAACTACTGGTAGATTATGAGGATTATCTTCGAGTGCGCGGATTAGAGCAATGGAGTCTACAGGACGAACGGACCAGACAGACTCAGGCTTTCTGCAACACCCACAATGCATCGGAGGACTATATGAGTCAGATTGAATCGAAAGCAGCATCCGCTGAATCCATCGCTAACCTCGCCATCACACTCATTCACCAGGAAGATGTAGTGCTGCGCAGATTCATTGAGCGACTGGAGAAAGATTTCTCCGAACAAGGAGGAATCAAAGAACGGATGACAGCAGCCCGATTAGGATACCGGCAAGGACAGAAAGAGGAAATCGAAAAGCTAACCGCCGATAATCTCCGACTCAAGTCTTCTGTGGAAAGATGTGAAACCCGCATCAAGTATCTGGAAGATCTACTCCGTACTCATGGCATCATCTTCTAATAAGGGTTCATTAGTCTAATTGGGCTTATTGGACTAATTGGACCTATTAGAACTATTGGACCTAATTATCTCATTCACTTATGACAGAACTATCTACACTCAAATCTGAAGTCAAGGATGTGCTCGTCAACAACATCCTTCCCTTCTGGCTCAAGATGGAGGATCAGGAACGTGGTGGCTTCTATGGTCAGATGACCGGTATGGGCGAACTTCGTCCAAACGCCAATCGTGGCTGTATCCTCAACGCCCGGATCCTATGGAGTTTCAGTGCCGCCTATCGTGTGCTGAAACGAACCGAATACCTTGAAGCTGCCACCCGTGCCAAAGATTACATCCTCCAGCACTTTGTCGATCCAGTCTATGGTGGCACCTATTGGGAGGTCGATGCCGATGGACATCCAGTCGATACCAAGAAACAGTTCTATGCTATCGGCTTTGCAATCTATGGACTTTCAGAGTATGCACGAGCAACAGCGGGTCTATATGCACAAAACCGACAAAATCGTATGTCGCCCTACCCTTCGGCCAATGCCCAAGAGGCGCTCGATATGGCATTATCCCTTTACGAAGATATCGAGCAATACAGTTGGGACCAGGAGTTCGGTGGATACATTGAAGCTTGTACCCGCGAATGGTGCAAGATCCAAGATATGCGTTTATCAGATCTAGACGCCAATTATCCGAAGTCGCAGAACACCCATCTACACATCATCGAGCCCTACACGAACCTATATCGAGCGATGAAAGAGTGCTCTGAGTTGAAAGTTTCTTCAATTCAAATGCTGAAGGTCGAGAAGTCACTTCGTAACTTGATCGACATCTTCTGCGACAAGATCCTCAATCCCAAGACACACCATCTCGATCTCTTCTTCGAAATGGATTGGACTCGCGCAGGAGCAAGCAGAGATTGCGACAAGTGCTCTAATGGGGTTATAGGTGAAATGTCTTCCCCTTCAAAAAATGCATGGAATATAGAGTCCTATGGTCACGACATCGAATGTTCGTGGTTGCTTCACGAATCAGCCTTGGTATTGGGCGATCCAGCCATACTGAAACGCATCGAACCGATTGTCCAAATGGTAGCCAAAGCTTCAGAGAAAGGGCTGAACTCAGACGGTTCAATGACCCATGAGGCCAATCTCGATACCGGTCATATTGATGCCGACCGACATTGGTGGGTACAAGCTGAAACTGTTGTCGGATTCTATAATATCTACCAGCACTTCGGCGATCGTTCTGCTCTCGACAAAGCTTTGCACTGTTGGGATTATATCAAGAACAATCTGATCGACAACACCCTCGGTGAGTGGTATTGGAGCCGTGACCCTCAGCGCAACATCAATCTGAAAGATGATCACGCAGGATTCTGGAAATGTCCATACCACAATTCCCGCATGTGTCTGGAACTTTTAGAAAGACCTTAACCGTTAACCCTTAACCTTTAACCGTTAACCCCATAAATATGAAACACGTTTTATCCATGATAGCCACCAGCGCTATCCTCCTCTCTTCTTGCAGCAACAAGCCTGCAGAAGCACCTGTAGTAGAAAACCCTAACGAAGCCATCGACTTTGTCCTATCCATGGGCTTAGGCTGGAACCTCGGCAATAGTTTCGATGCTCACGAGAATGGTGTGTCGGGCGAAACCCTCTGGCACGACCAGGCAGCTACGCCACAGACCTTTGCTGCCGTCAAGGCTGCAGGTTTCGGTTCTGTTCGTCTGCCAATCACCTGGATGGGCCACATCGGTGATGCACCAGAATACAAAATCAACGATGCTCAGATGAACCGTGTAGCCGAAGTGGCTGGATTTGTCAAAGAGGCAGGTTTGAAGTGTATCGTCAATATCCACCACGACGGCTTCGGAGCTGCTACTGATCCTGAAGTTCGCAAGAATCACTGGCTGCTTATCGAAGATGCATCAAAAGATAGCGCTGTCAACGCAGAAATTGAGGCAAAGATTACCGCAGTCTGGACACAGATTGCCAACAAGTTCAAGGAGGAGGGCGACTGGCTCGTCTTCGAGACCTTCAACGAGATTCAGGACGGCAAGTGGGGCAATGGCACCAACCGTACCGATGGCGGTGCTCAGTATCGCATCATGAACGAATGGAACCAAGTGGCACTCGATGCTATCCGTGCCACCGGAGGTCAGAACGCCACCCGTTATGTCGGTATTCCTGGCTATGTTACTCAGCCATGGCTGACCATCGAGCAGTTGGTTTTGCCTAAAGACGAGGCCAAAAACCGTATCCTCGTGGCAGTTCACAGCTACGATCCATGGGAATATGCCGGCTCTGGCAAATACAGCGAGTGGGGTCGTACCGGCAAGGCCGACAAGTGTCCTGATGGTGACGAGGCCAGCTACAAGGCAATGCTTCAGGGTCTCTACGACAAGTTCGTAGCTCAGGGCGTACCTGTCTATTTCGGCGAATTCGGTTGCGTACATCGTACCGACGAGAAGGCAGAAGAGATTCGCAAATACTATCTCGAATATGTATGCCACGGTTTCCGTGAGTTCAAGATGACCGGTTTCGTCTGGGACAATGGTTACTACATCACTGGCGACGATGCCTTTGGTCTCATCAACCACGGCAATGGCGAGTGGATCCACAATGGCGAGGAGATCTGTAAGGTGATGGTCGATGCATGGAACAATCCAGATTCGCTCTATACCCTCGACAGCATCATGAGCAAAGCACCTGTAGTTGAGTGAAAACGAATTATCGATGATTCGAAACATCGAAAACTCAAAAAATTATCTATGAAAAGAATCGTTCCTCTGCTATTATTGTTCACACCTTCTCTGCTTCTTGCCGAGAAGGTGGAACTCTCTACCCCCAATACATCGCTGGTTTTAGAACTAAACAAGAACAAAGAGCCTGAGTTCCGTTACTACGGAGCAAAGCTGACAGCCACCGATCTTGCCTCCATCGACTGGAAAGGCGATGATAATTGGAGCAACCTGAATGTCTATCCGGCTTATGGTGCCAAGACCATCCAAAGTGAAGCATGTCTAGCCATGCGTCACGCCGATGGTAATCTGAGCACCTGGATGTTAGTTAACGATTATCGGTTATCGGATGTCGATGATATCGCCCCGAATGGCAAGCCCCGTAAAGGCAAGTTACTGACCATATCACTCCACGATCCGCTCTATCCGACCCAGGTCAATCTCTATTATCTGGCTTACAACGATGTCGATATCATCGAGTCGTGGACAGACATCACCAATGGCGAAAAGAAGAGCGTAACCCTCACCCAGTTCTACAACCCAATCCTCCCCATCCATCGCGATAATGTCTGGGCAGTTCATACCCATGGATCATGGGCGTCGGAGGCTCAGATGACCGAAGAGCCATTAAACAACGGCCATCTGATTATCAAGAACAAAGATGGTGTACGCAATGCCATGTCGGACCGCAGCGAGGTACTCTTCTCGCTCGATGGCCGTCCACAGGAGAATCAAGGCAGCTGTATCGGTACCTCGCTCTGCTATAGCGGCAACTTCCGCGTCAGCATCGAGACTGGCGAGAACGATTATCACTATTACATGTCCGGCATTAACCCCGACAACAGCGAATATCATCTCAAGAAGGGAGAGACCTTCACCACACCACACACGGCCCTGTGCTACAGTACGACTGGCACCAATGGTGTTTCACAGACCTTTCATCGCTGGGCACGCCGCTACATGCTTCGTCATGCCGATCAGGAACGCATGATTCTTCTGAATTCGTGGGAGGGTGTCTATTTCGACATCAACCAAAAAGGCATGGACCAGATGATGAAAGACATTGCCTCGATGGGCGGTGAACTTTTTGTGATGGACGATGGGTGGTTTGGTGACAAATACCCACGCAATATAGATAACAGCTCTCTTGGTGATTGGGTGGTCGATCGCCGCAAATTGCCGGAAGGCATCGAGGGATTGCTGCGTGACGCCCAAAAGAATGGTGTGAAGTTCGGTATCTGGATTGAACCGGAAATGGCCAATACCACCTCCGAACTCTATGAGGCACATCCGGATTGGATTCTCAAGTCTCCTGGTCGCGAACCGGTGTTGGGCCGTGGAGGCACTCAGGTTGTACTTGATCTGGCCAACCCTAAGGTACAAGATTTCGTGTTCGGAATCGTTGACAACCTGTTGAGCCAATATCCAGAGTTGGCCTACATCAAGTGGGATGCCAATGCTCCCGTCATGAACCATGGCAGCCAGTATCTGCCAAAGGAGGATCAGTCGCACCTCTACATTGCCTATCATCGCGGCTTCGAAGCTGTTTGTCAGCGTATCCGAGCCAAATATCCGGAGGTCATCATCCAGGCATGTGCTTCGGGTGGCGGTCGTGCCAGCTATGGCGTTCTGCCTTATTTCGACGAGTTCTGGGTTTCGGACAATACCGATGCTTTGCAAAGAATCTTCATGCAATGGGGCAC
Organism: Bacteroidales bacterium; assembly: GCA_045627865.1. Lineage (GTDB taxonomy): Bacteria > Bacteroidota > Bacteroidia > Bacteroidales > UBA3663 > Liminaster. The sequence goes on along the minus strand of JAZQOK010000033.1, from coordinate 25,238 downwards.
CAGCTATTTCTACCCAGCCATTGCCATGGCTTCTCACATCTCAGCCGTACCAAACCATGCTATCTTCCGCACCACGTCGATGAAGTTCCGCTGCGATGTGGCAATGTCGGGCAGACTGGGCATGGAGATCCAACCCAAGAACATGACCGACGAGGAGAAGGCACTCTGCCGTCAGGCCATTGCCGACTACAAGTCCATACGTCCTATCGTTCAGTTCGGAGACCTTTATCGTCTGCATTCTCCATACGCTGGCGATAATCTTGCTTCGCTCATGTACGTTGCTGAAGACAAGTCTCAGGCTGTCTTCTACTGGTACAAGCTCGAGACTTTCAAGAACCAGCATCTGCCTATTGTCAAAATGCAGGGTCTTGATCCGAACAAACTATACACGGTCAACGAGCTGAACCGCATTGACAACAAGCCATTGGAATGTGAGGGCAAGACCTATTCGGGTGCTTACCTCATGAATCATGGTCTCGAAATGCCGCTGCGCATGCTTGTCGACTACAACAAGCAGAACGACTGGGCAAGTCGTATCCTCAAGTTGACTGCTAAATAACAAGTATCTGATGAAGAAGTCATTCCTCTCTTTCCTCTCTGTTCTCTCTCTCCTATCCAACCAACCTGCACAAGCCAACGATGCACAAACGGGTACCTGGTGGCACTGGATGAACGGACACATCACTCGCGAGGGCATCACCAAGGACCTCGAAGCCATGGCACAAAACGGCATTACCAATGCTACAGTCCTGAACTGCTACCGTCCGTTCGGGTCGCAGTTCCAGGCCTTCCAGAAGTATGTCGCACCCGAAAACATGCGAGAGATTGATGAATCGAAGTGGCCAACCGTCACCTTCGGTTCGAAAGAGTGGTTTGACCTCTTCCGTTGGACGTTAGATGAAGCAGAACGACTCGGTATCACCATAGGCACAGCCAACTGCGATGGTTGGAGCGAGGTGGGTGGTCCTTGGATCCAGCCAGAACACTCGATGAAGGCTTATACCTATAGTAAATATGCCGTAACTGGAGCTTCCGAGTTTCAAAGCCTGCCCAATGGCGATTTAGAGGTTGAATTGCCGATGCCGGAACACAATGCCGGATACTACGAGGATGTCTGCGTGCTGGCCTATCCGACGCTGATCAAAGGTAATCGCGAAGTGACCACGGCCGATGTGTACGACATCACCCGCTATATGGACAATTCGGGGAAACTCATTCTGCCTGCCAGTTTCCAGTTCAACGTACTGAGCAGCCAGATCAAGCGCTTCGATATCCTCCGATTCGGTTACACCACCACAGGGCAACGCAATCACCCTGCCTCGCCCGAAGGAGCTGGGTTCGAGTGCGACAAGATGGACACCACTGCCCTTGACCTACACTTCGAGCACTTCCCTGCCCAAGTGATGCAAGCAGCAGGTCCTCACCTCGGCAAGACCTTCGGTTATTTCCTGGTCGATAGTTGGGAATGTCATCTGCAGACATGGACTCGAGCATTGCCAGAGGAATTCCAGAAGCGGCGCGGATACTCTATGCTCCCCTATTTGCCCGTTTTGGCCAACGATAACATCTTCGATGCCACCACCTGTCAGGCCTTCCGCCATGACTATCTACAGACCGTGGGCGAAATGATCGAAGAATACTTCTTCAAGCATTTATCCGAATTGTGCCACAAACATGGCATGAAACTCTACAGTGAGGGCATTTATGGAGGCAAGGCCGACATTCCTGCGTGCGACGTCATGGCTACCTACAAGTACTGCGATGTCCCCATGACTGAGTTCTGGGCCCGATTACAGGCACAGCAGGTTCCAGTCTTCCCGAAACTGGAACGTCCGTTCAACCACATTCTGCCTCAACACGCAGCCTTGATATACAACAAACCGATATTGGCCAGCGAAGCCTATACCGGTGCTGCAATCTACAGCGAGTCGCCGTGGGATCTCTCGCCTTATGCAAACCTTGCTTATGCGGAAGGTGTGAGCAAAATGATGCTACACTCCTATGTGCACCAGATGCAAGACCGAGGACCCGGCTTCACTTTAGGTATCTACGGACAAGCCTTCAATCGTCTCAATCATTGGTTCAATGAGTCTCAATCTTATTGGACATGGCAGGAACGCATCCAAAACGAGATGCAGGGAGCACAGCGATGCGCCGACGCTCTGCTCTATGTAGGAGATTGCCGTCCAGCCAACGAATGTAAGCAGGAAGAACTGGACCGACTCCTTCCTCGTGGCATGAAGTACCAGTATATCAATGCTGAGGCTCTGGCCAACACATCGGTTCTGCAAGGGAAACTGTCCATCAACCTCTCGAACCTCTCAAACCCATCTAACCCTACCTACCCAGTTTCTCCTCTCTCCTACCAGTTCATCGTTATCCGCGACACGGCAATCAACCTCAGCACCATGCAGCAACTTTATGCGTTGCATCAAGCTGGAGCAAAAATCTGTGGTGTCAAGCCTCGCGCCTCGTTACGACTCATGAACCACCGCGAAGAATCGGCCGAGGTTCTCCGACTGGCAAATCTGATTTGGGGCAATAAGGATTTCCTCCCTGCGCCTGAGGTTAACTGGGATGTTAAGATTCAATCGGCACAGACAGAGTCCGCCGACATCGAGTATCTGCATCGCAAGGCTGGTTCTGAAGAGCGTTATTATCTGGCGAACATGGCAAATGATCCTGCCTTGTTCGATGTCTCGTTTGCCCAACAAGAGGGACGGGACGCTATCCTTCTTGATCCAATAGATGGAAATCTGTACCAGCTTACGTCCTCATCGCGCAGCCAATATCGACTGCAATTACGTCCACGCCAAGCCGTGATTGTCATCTTTGGTCGCAAAGCGGACAACCTACTTTCCTATGAAGCAGAGGTGCTTCATCCGAACATCTTACAGACGCTTCACATCGCAAAATCGCAAGGCACGATGACTTTCGTATCTGATCCGGAAATCAAAACTCAAAAGATCGGCACCTTCCGTTCAATTACGGAATCAACCAATCCGAACATCCGGTACTATAGCGGAGTCATCGACTACGATTTGCAATTATCTATTCCTGTACAATATGCCGGACAGCGTGTCAAGTTGCAGATTCCGGCTTTCGGCTGTACAGCCCACGTATGGGTTGATGGAGTCGATTTTGGTACTATCTGGGATCCGAATTATCAACTCGAAATCACCCAAGCTATTCCAAACAATCCCAAGATCAGTAAGGGTGATATCCTACTGCCTGTACGCATCCGCGTCACCAACCAGTGGAGAAATCGTCTGGTGGGTGACTTGAACCAAGATCGCGGCGACCGTGCAACTCTCTGCACTTCGCCTGGCATTGAAAAATATGGAGATATTCCTTACGTCCGCAAGGATCAGGTGCTTCTGCCAGCAGGCATCAGTCAAGGACTCAATCTTATTATTCTTCGATGATTGTATAAAAATCAATGAACGATCGTCATCACGACGGTCGTTCACCTACATTACCTTAAATCTAATACCATGAAAAACACGATGCAAAGATAGAGGTTTTTGCGGAACTTCGCAAGTTTTTTTCGAAAAAAATCGCAAATATTGACCTATTTTGGCGAAAAGTGGTACTATTTTGATTAATAAACATTACAACACATTAGAATTATAGTGCAAACTATTGCAGATTTGAAAAAGAATTTGTATCTTTGCAGCAACTTAATTGTAACTACCAAAACGAATGCACATCTCTACAACTAAAAACTTGGCACTGACAAGTGCCATTGTCTGTAGCCTCGCCTCCTGCCAACCACAGGACGACGAAGTCTATCTATTCACCTCCTTCCACGAACCATCGACCGCTGGTTTGCAGTATTTGTGGAGCGAGGACGGACTACATTGGGACACAATTCCGGGCATATTCATGCAACCAGAAATCGGAAACGACAGCACTTACACCGATGTTTGGACGGGTGAGGTCAAGTCTCCTATGTATTATCCAGATGCACGCGTGTTACGTGATCCATCCATCATTCAGGACAAAGAGGGCACCTTCCACATGGTATGGACAACCCAATGGTATGGCACTCGCGGATTCGGCTATGCATCATCCACCGACTTGATTCATTGGTCCGAGCAACGCACCATCCCGGTCATGCAATGCCATCCGACCAATAATGTATGGGCACCGGAAATCTTCTACGACGATGTACAGGACCAATACCTGATTATCTGGTCATCGCAAATTGATCCGAAAGATTATACCGAGGCAGATACGCTGGGCACTAATGCCTGCCACCGCATGTGGTACACCATTACCAAGGACTTCCAAACCTTTACCTGCGCTATGCCGTACTATGATCCCGGCTTCAACAGCATTGATGGCTACCTGCTCAAGAGGGCTTGCAACGACTACGTCCTCATCGTCAAAGACAACCGCAAACCGGGCTTCAGCAATCTGTTCTGCGTCTTCAGCGATTCACCTTATGGCCCCTTCCATACAGCCGACAATGCACCGCAAGGTGAAACTCCGACAACTACTTTTGGACGAACCTATAGCGAAGGACCTTGTGCCATCCAACTCGACGATGAATGGATTATCTATTACGATCAATACAACCCTACGCAGGAATATGGAGCTGTATCGACGCGCGATTTCCTTACCTTCACGCCGATTCCAGAACGGATTTCCGTTCCTGCCCAACACAAGCATGGCAGTATCATTCGAGTGAAACGAAGTCTTGTAAACAAACTCCTGAACAAATAAACAAATACCCTGATTGCAGATAGATCCGCAATCAGGGTATTTTTACTACTAAATTCGAGTTTTGCTCGTTCCGAAAACTTCGGAAGCAACGCGACGCGAGTTTTGCTCGTTCCAAAAACTTCGGAAGCAACGCGACGCGAGTTTTGCTCGTTCCGAAATCTTCGGAAGCAACGCGACGCGAGTTTTGTTCGTTCCGAAAACTTCGGAAGCAACGCGACGCGAGTTTTGCCCGTTCCGAAAACTTCGGAAGCAGCAAAACTCGTTTTTTCATATAGAACGCGTGGTGTCCCCTTATTTCAACCTCTTTCCAAGCAAATCATACTGCTGGTCAAGTCTTTCGACAAGGATCTTGCCGTCACGCAGAACTTTACGAACTCGGAAACCCTGTTCTGCCAGCGACTCATTCAGACTGGCAAGACCAGATTCGTCGATATCAACAAAATTTTCACCTTCGGAATCAAGACAGAGGTAGAAGTTCTGGCCCTGAGCCGAATAAATCACATTGTTCTGACCGAGAACCTGGAACTTGACATTATACAGATAGGTATGAATCTGAATATCCTCAAAGTTCAGCGTTACAGCCTGAATGGTATCGATAGTCAAAGTGCCAGCCACTGGAGCAACACGCACCTCGCAACCATGCTCGAAGAAAGTATGAATCTCATCATCTGCCAATGTACCGGCAGAATATCCATATTCGCCAGCAATGGCAGCTGTTCCTTCATGGCCGAAATAGAAGGACATTGCATATCCATCGCCTACAATATTATAGTCATCATCATACACCTCTTCCAAATTCTGGAACTGTACGATATACTCCGACGACTCGCCATCAGAACCCACCTGCATGCCCAGCATCGTAATCTCTTCGTTCATATCAATAGGAACGGCCATATCGTTCATACACTGCATCGAATCGATGCACATGGTAGCATGATAAAGCACCTCATCCACGCCATACATATCAATGGCAATGTGTGTGACGCCCTCCTCTCGGGACATCGAAGCAGTCACATATTTTGCATCATGGAAGACATACGTACTACCGGCTACAACCATCACATCGCACAGTTCCAAATCGAATTCCTCATTGCTGAAATCGCCCTCCAATGTATTGGCGCTGAAGTAGCAACGCATCTGGAACTCGCCAGGCTTGACTGCTCCTAATCCAACAACGCCAACGCCCTTGGAATAATCGAGCATAGCCACATGACCGAAATCGATGTTGACGGTATCGCTTACCTGTGGACGTGTAGCACCCTCTTGCATGACCAAACGGACATGGTAGAGGATACCATCCATCGAGGTCACATTAGCCCGGAGGGTATATGCATTATCCTCGAGTCCGAATGTAGCATTCACATCAAAAATATCTACGAACTCTTGGGTAGCCAGATTCAAAATACTGGTGTATGGCATAAAGATATCGTTCTTGCCCCACTCGGTACGGCCAGATTCGATGGCACCCGGATTGATTGCTATAGCCACAGCATATTCGTCGTTCTGACCGCCGAACTGATAGCAGCCATAGATTTCGGTCAGATCCTGCAACACAACATCTGAGAGAATCGCAACATCACGCTCCTCTTTCACCTGTACCTCATAAGGGCCATTGTACATGGTAAGGCTATAGAGAACCAGATCACTGCTGAGCAGGTCAATCTTGAACAGGGTGCTGTCGCCGGATTTTGTGTGAACCGACGATGCTGACAATACCTCAATAGCCTTGCCTGCCTGTTTGTCATACAATTCTGGCTTGAGCATATCGGCACGATAATAGGTACCCACCAAGCTATCGCTCACTATACCATATTCCAATTTGAGTCTTTCGTTCTCGGCCTTGATGACATAGGTTCCATAGAAGGCGTTAGGCGTTACACGGGCAAAGCCCAAATCGTCGGTCAATGTGGACTTAGGCTGCGGGGCATCAATAGTTGCCTCGAACTTGAATCGGATTCCATTGTTCGCCAGACAATTAGCTTTGACTCGATAAAGGTTCACCTCATCTGTAACGCTGACATTCATGTCGGTGAAGGAATAGAACACCATATCGTTCTTAGGATTGCGGGCATAATTGTAATATTTACCATCGCTATCCAATCGGAAATCGGTATTGGTGAAGGTTCCGAACATAGACTCTGAATGATAGTTCAGCTGAATCTTCCACGCGCCATCGGGCGAATAGACCGTGATGTTATACACTCCCTTGCTCGGATCATCCTCCATTTTGGCATTGTCCGAAACAAACTCCACGATGGTCTCATCCGTGCTGTTGGCCCAAAGGGTACTTGGCAAAGTTAACAGCATGAAAACTACAAGGCTGTACGAATAAAAACGATGAATTAGTTCTTTCATTTCTTTCAAAAAATAAACAGAAATTAATAACACAAACGCTGCAAAGGTAGGCAGAATTTTGCACACTCGCAACCCTAATGTGTTATTCTAATTAAAAACCACACCTCCGCACGCACGCGTATTGATATAATGTAATGCCTAGATGGCAACAAATAGCAAAATGTACGTACATCGGCACTATTCGTGTTAAAATTGAAACTTTTTACAAAAATCATGAGCAGTTTATAAACATTTTCGTATCTTTGCATCGACCATATTATAGGGGTTATTCTGCCCTTTTTCCAAGTCAATGTGTTTATTAACCTAATATTATTAATCAAAAAAAAGTTAATCTATGAAAAAACTTTTCATCTTACTTACCTCTCTGCTTTCAGCAGGTAGTATGATGGGCGCCGACTACGTCAAGGTGACCTCTGCTCCTACTGACTGGTCGGGAGAGTATGTACTTGTCGGCCAAGATAAGGACGGCAAGGACTACGCATTCAATGGATTGGACGCTACAGGCTGCAGTGTTGTTTCCGTTGAAAACAAAACCATCTCAAATTACGATGGTATTACCATTAGCATTGTTCCTGTAGATAATGCTTATGCAGTTCGTGTGAACGATGGTGACAACAAAGGTAAATATTTATCTTCTGGATCATCTGCTCCTGCATACACCAATGCATTGAAGTTTGTTTCTGACTCTACTAAGCACATCGTGAACTTGGCAATGGATGGCGAGAATGCCATTATTTCACAAACAACTGCAGATGGTGATGTAACCATTCGTTTCAACTATGCAGTTGACCAGTTGCGTTTCCGTTTCTACAAGTCCGGCCAGCAGCCTGTTCAACTTTACAAGAAGTCAGAAGCAGCAACCGATACAACCGCTACTACCACCTACAACGTCAACCTGACCATCAATGGCGCAGTTGAAGGCGACGTAGTAATGGCAGGTGCCGATTCTTCACAAGCAGTTATTCAGCCAGCAATCATCTTCCAAGCTGGTGACAACAAGGTTCCTGCAGGCAATTATGTATTCGTAACTGCATACTCAGAAACCGATTATGAGCGCGAGGCTGCAATCACCGTCAACGGCCAGGCTGTTGAAACCTATTTCGGTGGCTGGACAAGCGAAACTACAATCGATGCTGATATGAACATCGTAGTAACTTTCCCAGAGCCAGCTCCAACAACAGCTGATACCATCGACATCCACATCGCAACTCCAAAATGGAGCGACTATGTTGCAACACAAGGCTGGTGGCAGGTTTCAGGCTACAACGCAGATAAGTCATATTATGCATCGCTTTCGAACGTAGGAACAACCGAAGTAGTCGGCACCTACAACACCGCTGACATGGATTTGGACTTTACCTTCCTTTATCAGCTCGGTGCTACAGAGGTAGAGATTGCCGTTTCAGAGATAACTGTCAAGGTAGAGTTGGTTGAAGGCATGTATATTTTCACTTCAACCATCATTGGCGAAGACGGTAACATTTATAATCTTACCTTCGATCCAATCGATCCTAACGCTATCCAAGGCGATGATTACGACTCACCAGAGGATATGGAGTACACCTTCGCTGCTGCAGACTCTGTGGCTTGGACAATGTCATCTTACAAAGGTGTTCCATACGCTGTTCTCAGAGCCAAGAACGCAGAGGCAACCGTTGCTGTCTCTCTCAACTTTATGGGTGACGCCATCCCTGCTGGCATCTATCCATTCGGCGATACTTATGCAGCTGGAACTGCAGATGCTGGTGGTGTAACCTCTACCGGTAGTGTCACTCCAAGTTACTTCGGCTATTTGACTGCCGAGGGAAAGATTAGCGTACCATTGTTCTACTGCACAAGCGGTAGCGCTGAGGTAAGCTATGTTGATGACATGATCAAGGTTGAGGTAAATGCAATCAACACTTGGCAGAAGTCAGGTCATTTCACATTCTATGTCAATGCACACAAGCCAGTTCCAACCATGGGCAGCAACATCAAGTTGACCGATGCTGACTTCCACGCATGGACTTCAGCTCAGCCTGGTGCAGAGATCGATGACAGCAAGAAGTACTTTGAGTCACACTTTGGCGAGGAGAAGACCGACGGTGCCACCCTCTATGGTTGTGGCACCGTGCTTGGAACTCAGTATGCTGATCTGACTGGCTACGATAGCATCACCTTCTTCGGTAAGGGTACCTTCCGTGTTCTCTACAACGCTACAGCAGATGTTGATCCTAAGGGTCATGTAGAGAAACTCTTTACAACCAACGAGGATGGCTATGTAACCTTCGCAATCAACAACTTGGAATACTTCCACCTGAATGTAATCAAGGCACCTTGGGGCGATGCTGCACAGCGTCTGGATAGCATCATCCTCAACTACAAGCCAGCTCCAAAATTGCCAGACTTCAAGGTTGATGTCACCATCGCAAATGCTAACGTGAATGATCTTACTTCTGATGGAGTTTTCCAATTGTCAGGTTACAATGCGGATTCCACTCAGATGGCAGCTCTCACAATTTTCTCAAACAAGATTGAGGGCACATACGACTTAGCAACAGCCATGGGCCAGTTCGCTGCAAGCCAATACAACTTTGTAGTTCTTAACGCTCAATCAGACACTGATTATAGCTTCCTTCCAATCCAGTCAGGCACATTGGCTGTTACCAAGGTCGCTAACGACACAGCCGAATATTATCAGGCTATTGGTACTCTTGTATCTGATACTACCTGCATCAACCTCACTCTTACCACTGCTCCAAAGAAGACTAATATTGGTGGCGGAGAAGGTGACACCATCGCCATCCATTTGGTAGAGACTAAGCTTACAGACTTTACAAGTCAAATGGGCATGTGGCAGATTACCGGTTATTCTGAAGACGAGAGATTTGCAGTTGGTGTTTGCGGCATGAGCGAAAGCGAGATTGCAGGCAACTACGACATGAATAATATCGTCGCAGATTACACCTACATCTATGACATGGATACTGATACCGAGTATGCACCTGCAGACTTCACCGGCAAGGTTGAAATTGTCGATGGTTACTATGTTCTCACCGCAACCTTGACTGCCGAAGATGGAACTGTATTCGCATTGACATTCGATCCTATCGATCCAAATGCAGGTAATCCATACGATCTGCAGGAGGATATCGAGAAAAACTTCTCGGAGACCGCTACCATCGAATACGAATCAGAAGATGGCGAGAACTATGCTTCCGTTAGTGTAGAAAACGAGAATGAAATGTTCTCAATGTTCTTCTATCTCGATTCTGAGACCTTGAAAGAGGGCACCTATGAAATCAATACGGAATATTCAGCACCATCAGTTCAGGCAGGTGACCTTGATGACGATGGCTATATCTATCCTACCTTCTATGGTACATTGAACTCTAATGGTTACATTAATAAGCTCTTCCTCTGCACTGGTGGCACTGTTACCATAAGCTTCAAGAACGACTCCATCTTGTTCGATGTAAATGCAACCAACACTTGGGGCAAGACTGGTCACTTCACCTTCGCAGCCGCAACTGAGTCAGGCGACAAGCCAGAACTCATGGAGGTTAACACCATTGCTAACGCCATTGCTTGCGCTGAAGCTAAGGTTCTCAACGACAACGATAGCGTAGCTGTTACCGGTTACATCTCGGGCATGTTCCTCAAGCCAACCAACTTCACAAAGCATGGTTCAGTTACCATCTGGTTGACTGATACCGTGGGTGGTTCAGCTCACGAGTTCGAGCTCTACAACTGCTACGGCATGAATGGAGATACCCTCGCTACTTGGGGTCCTAACTTCGTTGAAATTGGCACTTCGAACATCGACGTTGAGTATGTTGTTGGTCGCGATAACACCCAGTTCAAGATTGGCGACAAGATTGTTGCTAAGGGTGAATTCAAGCTCTACGTTAACAGTAAGACAGGTGAAAAGACCTACGAGCTCAACACCGGTTGCTACATCGTAGAGGGCGGCGCTCCTGCAACCGGTATCACTACCCTCGCAGCAGAAAAGGCTGTTAAGGATGGCAAGTACTTCGAGAAGGATCGCGTAGTCATCGTGAAGGAGGGCAAGCGCTACAATGTGCTTGGCACTCCAGTAAAGTAATCCCAGATTACTAAACTACAATAATAAACCCAGGGCCTTCGGGCTCTGGGTTCTTTTTTATTTCGGTTTACGAAACCGCTTGGTGACATTGGCATATTCGCAACGCCGACAGAAAGGTTCTGATGCCTGATGGTGCGAGAACCCATCGTAAAGGGCTTGCGCTCGAGGCGAAGAAAGAATCTCTTCGAGCGACTGCTGATGGAGATTTCCAAGTGGCACACTGCCATCGTGATCCAAGCAACAAGGAACGACTGTACCATCGACCAAAACGCCAACCTGATTACGTAGGGCATAACAGAAGAATTCCTGTCCGGAGTATTCGGCATGTTCCTCGTCAGGCCATTCGAACATCTGATCAAATTCAAGATAGACTTTATCTGAGAGTTTCCAGCCATCGTAACGCTCTACCCACGGACGAGGGAAGTGATGGGCAATCAGATCCATCAGTTGATGGTTTTCGGCATCGAAACCACCCTGATTCCAGAAGCGCAGCACAACAATGGTGCCACCCTCAGCCGCCCGATGCACAAACTGCATGACCCGTTCGACGTAACTCTCTGCATCAGAGAGAGCATTGCCCTCGTGGGCATGCAAGGAGATCTGAATCTTATAAGGCAACTCCTCCAATCCTCGCTCCAACAATGTGCCGTTGGTTGTCAGAATTGGGACAAATCCTTTCTGTTTTGCCATGCGAACGAAATCACTGAGATTCGGATGGAGCATCGGTTCTCCCATCAGGTGGAAGTAAAGGAACTTGATTTGTCCGCGCAACCGATCGGTCAGGGCATCAAATTCCTCGACCGTCATGCGACGCTTGGGTCGCCTATTCTTCGGACAGAATACGCAATCCAAATTGCAGATATTGGTTATCTCAAGATAGCAGCGATCGATCATTGTTAACAATAAAAATCTCCTCTTACACGAAAGAAGTATAAGAGGAGAATCGTATTTTGTGTTAGTTTAGTTTACCAATTACTTGTTCTTGGCGTAACGCTCGTTAAGACGGTTCAAAACATCGGTAGTGATGTCATACTTAGGAGCATCGATCAAGATGTTATCGTACATGGTGTTGGTGAAGATGAGCTCGAAGTGCATCTCAGCATTGTACTCCTTAACATAGTTACGTATGGTATCGCTGAGGCGGGCATTCATCTGAGCCTGCTGCTGAGCGAGATCATTCTGGAGGTTATAGTTGAGCATATCAAGCTCCTCCTTCTTCTTCTGCAGACGGTTAGCCTCTGACTCTGCACGCTCCTGGCTGAGGAATGCATTGGTCTGAAGCTTGCGCTGGAACTCAGCTACCTCCTTCTCGAGAGCAGCAGCCTTGCTGTTGAGGTTAGCACGAGCATCCTCGGTCTTCTTCAAAAGCTCTTCGTTCAAATCCTTTGCGAAATTGTAGTTGATCAACAGAGAATCAACATTGATGTAAGCGATTGGCAAACGAAGCGAATCGTTGCAAGCGATAGGAGCAATAGCAGAAGTCTGCTGCGCATTATTGCAAGAGGTAAGGCCTCCTACGAGTGCTCCTGCCATCAGGACAACAGAAGCAAGAAGTTTAATAGTTTTCATTATATTTAAATATGTATTATTTATTTTTCATAGTTGGGGCAAGGTTAATCATATAGACCTTTGTGGTTGCGATCCTCCCAATCCTGAGTTTGCGCACAATGAATACCACGATCGCGGAGAGCCTTATTCCCGCTTACATGGGTATTAGGAAAGCGTCCATTCTTCTTAATTAGCATCGTAATTGCTAAAAAAACAAAACAAACTAAAAGTATTCCTATACAAATGATGATTGTTTGCCACATTTTTTGTATCTTTGCACCGTCAAACAACAGCCGACCTGACTGAAGAATGACTAAAATGCGGCGCAAAGATACAACAATTTTTGTTGTTCTCCAACTTTCGCCCTAAGGAATTAAAAAAAATACATGTAATTTTATTTTATTTAACCTTTTTTATAACAAATCAAACTTATGGAAATCAAAAATCTCGCTCCACAGAACGTTTGGAGCATCTTTGATGGCATGACCCAAGTGCCTCGTCCATCGAAAAAAGAGGAAAAGATCCGTCAATGGTTGGTCAACTGGGCCAAAGAACATAATGTTGAATGTCACTTGGACAAAACCGGCAATATACTGATGCGCGTACCAGCAACTCCTGGCTACGAGAATCATCCGACTGTGGTTATGCAGGGTCACATGGATATGGTTTGTGAAAAGAACTCCGACATCGTGCATGATTTCGAGAACGATCCACTCAAAACCTACATTGATGGAGACTGGGTAAAGGCAACAGGAACTACTCTCGGTGCAGACAACGGCATTGGCGTTGCCCTGGCAATGGGTGTCATGACCGATCCTGAAGCCAAGCATGGGCCACTTGAAGCCTTGATTACCTACGACGAGGAGACCGGCATGACCGGCGCAAACAATGTTGAGGAGGGCTTTATGACTGGCAAGATCCTGGTAAACCTCGACTCGGAAGAGGAGGGTCAGATCTTCATCGGCTGTGCTGGCGGAAAAGATACTTGCGCAGAGTTCCGCTACGATCCTATTCCTGCTCCTGAGCGGTACTATGCAAAGATTAAGGTTTCAGGGCTGATGGGTGGACACTCCGGTGGCGACATTCACCTCGGACGTGCCAATGCCAACAAGGTTCTTGTACGTTTTCTGTTGAGCCAACCAGAACTTGTTATCGCAAGCATCAATGGTGGCAACTTGCGCAATGCAATTCCTCGCGAAGCAGAGGCTGTAGTAGGTTTGCCAATGAGTCGCAAGGACCAGTTGGTTGCGGAATTAAACCAGTACGTAGCCGTCATCGAGGGTGAGGTTGGAGATATCGAGAAGGGCTTCAAGATGACCATCGAGACTACCGACAAACCAGCCAACATCATCGAACCAACGGTTGCCGAAAAGTTACTGGCAGCATTGCAGGCTTGTCCTCACGGCGTACAGGGCATGTGCCGCAGCATGGAAAATCTGGTCGAGACCTCGACCAACCTTGCTTCGGTCAAGATGAAGGAGACTGGCGTCATCCGCGTTGAAACCAGTCAGCGAAGCAGCGTCGAAAGTGAGAAGGAGGACATCGCCAAGACCGTCCGTACCGTATTTGAACTGGCTGGTGCCGAGGTTACCCAGGGTCATGGTTACCCAGGCTGGAAACCCAATGTAAACTCTCCAATCCTGAAGGTTTTTGCACAGACTTATCGTGACATGTACAGCAAGGAGCCAGAGGTAATGGCTATTCATGCAGGCCTCGAAACAGGTCTCTTCCTGACCAAGTATCCAGACTTGGATATGATCTCGATCGGCCCTACCATGACAGGCATCCACTCGCCAGAAGAGAAACTCTCTATTTCGTCGGTTGCCAGCTTCTACGGCTACCTGAAGGAGGCTCTGAGCCGCATCTGATTGAACGACATCCCCTCCTATTTCGTCAAAAAAGATTAAATTGGGGGTAAAATCATAGATTTTGGAGCAAATATTTGCAGAACCGAAAAAAAATGCATATATTTGCTCCATCTTTTTATTTACAACAAACGCGCGATATGAAATTTCAAGTATTAAGTTCAGATCTTATGAGTCACTTGTCCGCCATCAGCCGTGTGCTGAGCAACAAGAACTCTATGCCTATCCTCGAGAACTTCCTTTTCGAAATCAATGCCGAGAACCTGAAGGTTACAGCTTCAGACGGCGACACTACCATGATCACCACCATCGCTATCTCTGAGGTGGACGGAACCGGCCGTTTCGTTGTCCCTGCCAAGACGCTCTTGGACCCTCTCAAGGAGATGCCACAGCAGATGCTGACTTTCGACATCGATCCAGCAAATCTGGAGATTTTCGTATATTATGCCAACGGTAAATATAATTTCATTGCAGGTAATGCCGACGAATATCCTGTACTGAAGGACCTCGAGCCAGATGCATTCAACTTTTCTTTGCCGGCACAGGCATTGTTGAGCGGTATCACCAGCACCATCTTCGCTGTTGCTGACGATGAGTTGCGTGCCGTCATGAATGGTATCTACATCGACGTTAAGCCAGAGAACTGCACCTTTGTTGCCAGCGATTCCAAGAAATTGGTCCGCCTCATCAATACCGGTGTAAAGGCAGGCTTCGAAGCTTCGTTCATTCTGCCAAAGAAGCCAGCTAACCTTCTGAAGGGTATCATCTCGAAGGATATGACAGAGGCAAGCATCGCTTTTGACAGCAAGAGTGCTCGCATCCAGTTGGCTGACTACCAGATCAGTTGCCGTCTCATCGAGGGTAAGTTCCCTCGCTACGAGTCTGTTATTCCAAAGAACAACACCAACAAGATGACCATCGACCGTCAGGAGTGCATCAACACCCTGCGCCGTATCTCGGTTTTCGCCAGCCAGGCTACCAACCAGGTGAAGTTCGAAATTGACAAGGACCAGCTGACCGTCAGCGCTCAGGATGTCGATTTCTCAATTTCAGGTGTTGAGAAGATTACCTGTAGCTACGATAGCACTCCTCTCCAGATCGGTTTCCGTGCCAACTTCCTCATCGAGATCCTCAACACAATGCCATCGGACGAGGTTGAGTTCCAACTCGCTGACTCTTTCCGTGCATGTCTGATCGTTCCTGTACAGAACAACGAAAACGAGGATCTTCTGATGCTTATCATGCCAATGCAGTTGGCTGATTTCAACAACTAAGCATGAAACTGAACCTGAAGCGACCTATCGTCTTCTTCGACTTGGAGACGACCGGACTGAGTTTCCTCACGGATCGAATCGTACAGATCAGCTACATCAAAGTGATGCCAAATGGTGAGGAGATCCAAAAGAACTACCTGGTGAATCCAGGTTGCCCAATTCCGCCAGAGACGACTGCTATCCATCGCATCACGAACGAGATGGTTGCAGATCAACCGACCTTCAAGGAACTGGCTCGTAAGATTGTCCAGGACTGGCAGGGTTGCGATTTGGCAGGATTCAATTCAAACCGTTTCGACATTCCGCTCCTGATGGAGGAGATGTATAGGGCCGAGGTAGATTTCGACATCGAAAAAAGACGTCTGATTGATGTACAGAACATCTATCACAAAAAGGAACGCCGCACACTCGAAGCTGCCTATCGATTCTATTGTGGCAAGACATTGGAAGATGCTCATAGCGCCGACGCAGATACGCGCGCTACCTACGAGGTGCTGATGGCACAGCTTGACCACTATGATGATCTCGAAAACGATGTAGAGTGGCTTCAGGAATACAGCAAGATGGGCAACATCGCCGATATAGCCGGAAACATTGTCTATAACGACAAGAAGGAACCTTGCTTCAACTTCGGCAAATACAAGGGTCGTCCTGTGGCTGAGGTTTTCCAAAAGGAACCGACCTATTACGCCTGGATCATGGATGGTCAGTTCGCCCAATCGACCAAACATTTCGTTACCAAAATCAAACTTCAGATGGGTTTACGCAAATGATGAATCTCAGAACGGGGATGTGTATATCGGCCTTGATATTCACATCCTCATTTGTCATAGAGGCACAGGAACTCGATGCTACCGTTACAATCAACGCGCAGCAGATCGAGGCATCGTATCGTGACCGTTTCACTACGCTCCAAAACGATCTGCAGGAATTTCTGAACGGACAGCAATGGACCAGCAGCCAGTTCACAGCGCAGGAAAAAATACAATGCTCTTTTGCCTTTACGATTAACGAGATGCCATCGAACGATACATTCAAAGCTTCGTTGACAATTCAGGCACGTCGTCCGGTTTACTACTCGGCCTACTCAACCACAACCTTCAACTGGAAGGATGATGCCCTGACATTCAACTACACACAGGGTCAGAATTTCACCTTCAACGAGTTCAATCTGGACAATGAACTGATTACGGTTACTGCCTATTATGTCTATCTGATTCTCGCTTCGGACTTCGACAGTTTCGCACTGAAGGGTGGAGAACCTTATCTGCGCAAATGCGAAAGCATCGTAAGCCAGATGCAGAGTTCGGACAGCCCTGGATGGAAGGCTTTCGATGACAAGAAAAACAGACATGCCATCGTCAATGCACTCCTGGACGAAAACCAAAGTGATTTCCGTCTGCTATGGTACAACTATCATCGCCTCGGACTGGATGCGATGTACCAATCGATGGACAAAGGACGAGCACAAGTGACTCAAGGTCTGCCACTACTGGAGAATGTCCGCAAGGCGAATGTACAGACGCCACTGCTGACAATGTTCATCTCGAGCAAACTGGACGAACTGCTTAATATCTACAGCGAGGCCCCAATGCAAGAGAAACAGAGTATCTTCAAGACATTGCAGGACCTCTTCCCTACCTACACCAATAAGCTGAATAAAATCAAGGAAGAATATAGAGAATAATATATTTCTTTCAATTTCCACAATATGCTTCAAGTTCTCAATATACAGAATTATGCACTGATCGATGAGTTGGAATTCACGCCAACCCAAGGACTGACCGTTATCACGGGCGAAACGGGTGCAGGCAAGAGTATCATCATGGGTGCACTCGGATTGATTCTCGGACAGAGAGCCGATGCCAAAACGGTTCGTACTGGTGCCAGCAAATGTGTTATCGAAGCTAACTTCGACATTGCGGATTATCATCTGGAGTCTTTCTTCGAAGAAAACGACTTGGAGTATGATGCCGAGAGCACAATCATCCGTCGTGAGATTCTGGCTTCGGGCAAGAGCCGTGCCTTCGTGAACGATGTCCCTGTCCAATTGACCACCTTGAAGGCATTAGGCGATTTCCTGATTGATATTCATTCGCAGCACCAGAATCTACTGATCGCTAAAGACACCTTCCAATTGGAAGTGATTGACACTTTGGCCAACAACGCCAAAGAGCGGAGCGATTATGCTACGCTGTACAAGGAACTGCAGGAGCAACGTCGATTGTTGAAGAGCTTGCAAGAGGCTGCGTCACAGGGCGCACAAGAGGCAGACTTCGCCCGTTTCCAGTTCAAACAATTGGAGGAGGCACAACTGAAGGAGGGTGAGCTCGAGGAATTGGAGAATGAACAGGAAATATTAAGCCATGCGGAAGAAATCAAGGGAGGTTTGCTCCAGATTTCGGACCAGCTGGATGGCGAAGAACTCAGTATCGTTCAGACCCTGAAGAAACTGCGTGATGAAGCGACATCATTGAGCCGAATCTACCCAGCACTTAGCGAAATTACGGAACGATTGGAGTCGGATTACATTGACCTGAAAGATATTGCCAATGAAGTAAGCAGTCAGGCTGAAGAGGTTAACTTCGATCCAGAACGTCTGGAATTTGTAGAGACCCGACTGAGCCAACTTTATACTCTGCTCAAGAAACATGGTAAGGAGACGGTTGCAGAACTGATCCAGATGCGAGACGAACTGGACGAAAAACTGCAGCATTTTGACAATAGCGACGAAGAGATTGCCGAGGCAGAGGAGAAGTTGAATGCCTTAACCCAAAAGATCAGGCAAAGTGCCGAGGCTCTGACTTCAACCCGCAAGAAGGCTGCTCTAGCGTTCGAGAAAGCGCTGGTTGAAAAAGTAGCCTATCTAGGCATGCCTAATGTGCGCTTCGAGGCACAGATTCTTCCAACCAAGGACTTTACTGCCAATGGTATGGATGAGATAACATTCCTCTTCTCGGCCAACAAGAACCAACCGCTGAAGCCTGCCGGCGAGGTGGCTTCGGGCGGTGAGATCTCCCGTTTGATGCTTTCGATCAAAGCCCTCATTGCAAGTGCCAAGACACTCCCAACCATTATCTTCGATGAGATTGACACGGGTGTATCCGGCGACATTGCCGACCGCATGGGCGAAGTAATGAAACAGATGTCGGAACACTTGCAAGTTATCACCATCACCCATCTGCCACAGGTGGCAGGCAAGGGCGATGCCCACTTCAAGGTTTACAAGGAGGATAGCGATACCGATACCACGACCCACATCAACGAACTGAAAGGTGATGAACGGGTTCAGGAGATTGCACGCATGTTAAGTGGTTCGCAGATTACAGAACAGGCTATTGCTAACGCCAAAACACTGATGAAATGAAACAACTGATTCTGCTATTCCTTGTTTCGTTGATATCTCTGAAAGGCCAGGCTCAATCCTTCGACGAGTATTTCTGCGATAGCACTTTGCGCATTGACTATGTCTTGTCGGGAAATGCCCAGCGTCAGCAGATTCATCTGGACAAACTGAATCGTTACCCGGGGTGGGCTGGTCGTCGCCATCATCTGTCAGAGCTACCCATCTTAGGAAATGGACAGCTGACGATGACCGACTCATTGGGACAAACGATACTATATCAGACTTCGTTCAGTACACTGTTCCAGGAATGGCTTTGTGAAGAAGAGGCAAAGTCGGTCTCCCGAAGTTTTGAACATTGCATGCAGATTCCATTTCCGAAAGAGAAGGTCCTGGTCCGACTACAGCTTTGTGACAACCGTCATAGACCTATCTGCGAATTAACCCATATCGTAGACCCGAAGGATATCCTCATTCACCGCATCGGCGAAAGGAATCTCTACCCATACAAGACAATCAAGGAGGCCACAGATCCGAACAAAGCCATTCACATCGCCTTTCTGGCCGAGGGTTATCAGGATTCGGAAATGGACAACTTCTACAAAGATGTCAAGATTGCAGTGGAAGCTCTCTTCGAACATGAGCCTTTCAAGTCGATGCAGAACCGGTTCACGATAGTTGGCGTTGCTACGCCATCGAAGGAAAGCGGTATTTCGATTCCTAAGAACAATGACTGGCGCCAAACCATCTTCGGCAGTCATTTCAGCACGTTCTATAGTGATCGTTATCTGACATCACTAAACATCAAGGATATTCACAACGCTTTGGCGGGCATTCCTTACGAACACATCATTGTACTGGCCAATACGAGCGAATATGGCGGCGGAGGCATCTACAACAATTACAATCTGACCGCAGCTCACCACTCGAAATACCGTCCAGTCGTTGTACATGAGTTCGGACATAGTTTTGCGGGGCTTGCCGACGAATACCCTTATGGCACGCCCGATGGAGAGGTGGGCCAATATCCGCTGGACATTGAACCTTGGGAGCAGAATATCACGACAAAAGTGGATTCTATCAAAGCGGCCAAAGTTGGAAATTGCGAGGGCGCCGGATATAAAAGTAAAGGAGTTTATCGTTATCAGGAGAACTGCCGGATGCGCACCAACGATTACCCGGTATTCTGCCCCGTCTGTCAGGACGCCATCCGTAACGTCATCAACTTCTATACAGAATAAACAAGCAATGCCCGCTATCCATATTTTTGGATAGCGGGCATATATTATATAATAATGAATCAGATGGCACCTTTGAAGGTGCAACGTGTCTTGTGATGAACCGGATTGAACGACGACCACTGGTTCTGGACCTGCTTGTTGGTTGTCAACTCACAATTGGTCTCGACATGCTTGAATCCCCAACGATTATACTCTGGAATGAGCTCCGTGAAGAGTAATGCATTGACACCTTTACCCTGATAATCCGGACGAACCGCCATAAGCAGTAGATCGACTGTATCTGTGGCACCTTTGCGATACATGGCATTGAGCATATAGATCCATCCCAATGGGAAAAGATGTCCTTTGGCCTTCTGCTGTGCACGAGACAAAGAGGGAATAGAAATGCCAAACGCAATCAGATTGTCTTCTTTGTCAGCCACTAGTCGGAGCAGACTCAATGGCACTTGAGGCAGATAGAGATTGATATAATAGTCAATCTGCTCTTCGGTCAACCTTGTGAAACCATAAATCTGAGCATAGGCATCGTTCATCAGGTGGAACAGCTTATGTCCCCACGTCTTGGCGATATGCTTGGCGTCAAGATCTGTAAAAACACGAAGATCGTAACGCTGCTTGACAATCTCGGCAATGCGCAGATGTTTCTCCGGCACGTTTTCGGGGACCTCCATCCGATATTCGAACCAGGTAGCATCCTGTATCAGACCATAGGCCTCAAAATGGGCACGATAGTAGGGAGCATTGTAACAATTGGCGGTAGTAGGTAACTGATCAAAACCCTCTACAAGACATCCTTCATTGTCGATATCGGTTGGGCCAAGGGGGCCAACCAATGTATCCATGCCATATCCCTTACCCCACGCCTTGATGGTATCGAGCAAAGCTCGACTCACCTCAAGATCATCGATGAAATCAATCCAGCAGAAACGGCAAGCCTTGATCTGATACTCCTTATTGTTACGATGATTGATGAAACCTGCTACACGACCGACAATCTTGCCGTCGCGATAGGCCAGATAAAAAACAGACTCACAGAACTGCAGGGCTGGGTTCTTGTCCGGATCGAAAGTATCCACCTCCATCGAAATGATTGGAGGAACATAAAACGAATAACCTTTGTACAGGTCGATGGCGAACTGTACAAAGGTGGACAGGGCCTTGCGACCCTCTATTCTGCGAATCTCAATCATTTTACTTGGAAGAATGAACGCGATGATGTACGTGTGGATGAGCAACGACCTCCTCTGCACGTGCCATAGCACCATTGATGTGGTCGAAGATGTTCTTCTCTCCTACCTCGCCAAACAGGCTTGACTTGCGAATTACAGCAAGTACGTTAGGACGAACACCACTCAATACGACGTGAATGCCCTGCTTGTGGCTATTCTGGATGAATACCTCCAAGTTGTGCAAACCGGTAGCATCAACAAATGGAACCTTACGCATACGGATGATACGAACCATTGGAACATCCAACATATTGGCCGAGAGCTCCTCAAACTTGTTGGCAATACCGAAGAAGAATGGACCATCAATCTCATATACCTGAACGCCAGCAGGAATCTGCAAAGCCTCGTCGTGAGATACGGTTACATCACTATCGTTGTTGACATCAATCTCACCCTCCTGAAGAGTAATATTGCTGACGCTGGCCATACGACGAAGCAAAAGCAAACAACCCAGAATCAAACCGAAACCGATAGCCACGGTCAAGTCGAAGATAATGGTCAGGAAGAAGGTTACCAAAAGAACACTGACGTCACTCTTTGGATTGTGCATCATAGCACGGAAGGTGCGCCAGCCTGACATATTGTACGATACAATGACCAATACACCAGCCAGACATGCCATTGGAATATAACCAGCCAAAGGCATCAGAACGAGCAGGATAATGAGCAATACTAAAGCATGGATAATACCAGCAACTGGAGTACGACCACCATTGTTGATGTTGGTCATGGTACGGGCAATAGCACCAGTAGCAGGAATACCACCAAAGAATGGAGTAATCACATTGGCAATACCCTGACCAATCAACTCTGTGTTAGAACTATGACGATCACCAATCACACCATCGGCCACAGCAGCAGAAAGCAAAGACTCGATAGCACCCAAGATAGCAATGGTGAAAGCGACTGGCAACATATTGCGAATAGTCTCGTACGAGAGTTCTGGGGTGACAATCTTGAAGCTAGCCTTGATCTCGCCGAACTTGCTTCCAATGGTCTCGATCTCACATTCAGGGATGAATGACTTAACGGCCCAATAGATGACAGTACCGAAGATAATACCATACAAAGATCCTGGAATCTTGTTCAAACCAGGAATGCTCTTAACGGCCTTTGGCGAGAAAATGATGATCAGAAGAGTGACTGCAGCAATGGCAAAAGCCCAAACATTGAACAAGCCAATGTTCTCGGCATAGACAACCCACTTACCAATAAAGTCACCTGGAGTCTTCACACCGAAACCACAGATATCTCCTACCTGGGTAGTGAAGATGGTAACAGCAATACCAGCAGTGAAACCAATGATGATTGGATAAGGAATAAACTTGATGACAGATCCTAACTTAAAGACACCCATCAGAATCAACATGATACCAGCCAGAATAGTGGCAGTCATCAAACCACCAATGCCATACTGTGCAATAATACCATAGATGATTACGATGAAAGCACCGGTAGGGCCACCAATCTGAACCTTCGAACCACCCAAAAGTGAAATAATGAAACCTGCAATGATGGCGGTTATAATACCTTCAACAGGCGACACACCACTGGCAATACCGAATGCAATCGCCAATGGTAAGGCGACAATACCGGTAATGAGACCTGCTATTGCATCCTGACTGAACTGCTGTACAGTGTAGTCTTTCAAGCACGTAACAAGTTTCGGCTGAAAATCTAAGAATTTCATAACAAATAACCTTAAATAACCTTTATGTGAAAAATTATAAGAATCCTATAGAACGAGGATTAGTTGCGAGTGGGCTTCGGACTGAGAATTATTCTTTCTCTCCAAATGCCAGGTCACCCGCATCACCCAAACCTGGAACAATATACTTATGCTGATCCAAGTAGCTATCGACAGCACCAACCCAAACAGTGGTGTCTGATGGCATATTCTCTTCAAGATACTTGAGGGCTTCCTGCGATGCAATGATCGAGAGGACATGAACCTTCTCCGGATTTCCCTTAGTCAGCAATGCCTCATAGGCCAACTGCATAGAACCACCCGTGGCAAGCATTGGGTCGCAAAGCAGAAGAACCTTGCCGTCTAATGTTGGAGAGGCTATATATTCAATATGAATATCGAAATTGTAATCTTCGTCGTACTTACGATAAGCGGATACAAAAGCATTCTCTGCATCATCGAAGAAATCAAGAACGCCGTCATGCAGTGGAAGTGCAGCACGAAGAATGGCACCAACAACAATCTGATCACTTGGGACATTGCATTCAGCTATTCCCAATGGAGTGGTGACATCGATCTTCTCGTAATGTAACTCCTTGCTGATCTCATAAGCCATAATCTGTCCAATACGTTCGATGTTCTTACGGAAACGCATACGATCGTTCTGGATGTTGACATCACGCATCTCAGAAATGTACTTATTGACAACAGAATTTGTCTTCGAAAAATCGATTATTTTCATAATGATTCTATTATAGTTGGTGTTAATTACCGCAAAAATAAGGAAAATTTACTTATGTCAAATTATTTTCTTCTTTTTTCTTGGATTTCTCCAAAGAAATCCTCAACTTTGCACTCGAGTGTAATACTCATTTTGAAATTTTAAACATGTAATTTACAAGAACTCTTGCTTTTAAGATGAAAAAGATTATATACTTCCACGGGTTCTCTTCGGCCGGATCTACAGGCACAGCGACAAACCTTCGTAACTACCTCTATGAAAAGGATGTTCGTGTTTTAAGCCCTGATATTCCTACCAGTCCTAAAGAGGCCGTAGAATTCCTGAAGGAATATGTAGCACAAGAACAACCAGATCTGATCATCGGAACAAGTATGGGTGGTTTCTATGCAGAATTACAGCATGGCTACAAACGCATTCTTGTTAATCCATCTTTCCACATGGCAAAATTATTAACTTTCCGTGGCATGGGTAATGTTGAATTCCAAAATAAACGAGAAGATGGTGCAACACAATTCAAAGTTGACAAACAGATGATTGCCGAATTCAAGGAGGCTGAAAAACTTTCATTCCAAGGAATCACACCCGAAGACAAATCGAATGTGTGGGGACTCTTCGGAAAGAATGATAAAACAGTCAATACCCAAGGAGACTTCAAGAAAGCTTATGGCAATGACCATTTCATCATCTTCGATGGCGAACATCGCCTGAACGACAAGATTGTCAAATCAACAGTCATGCCATTAGTCAATAAGTTACTTGAACTATAAAAAACATTGATGATAATAATAAAGCCTCGAGAACTATCTCGGGGCTTTTATTATATCAGGGCTAGCCAATCTAGATAATCTAGCAATTCTAGATAATCTAGAGTTACTAGCAAAAAAAGAGAGACCCAAGCTAAATGCTTGAGCCTCTCGTAAGGTGGCCGCCCAACTTAAGGATTGTTGGAATTGCCACCTAAACAAAAAAAAAGATCCGAACTATAGCTGTTCGAATCTCTTGTAAGGTGGCCGCTTCATTACATCTTTTCAGATGTTGAAAGCATCCACCATACAAAAAAAGCCCCGAGAATACTCTCGAGGCTTTGTAAGGTGGCCGCTTCCTACTCTCCCGCGTTGGCAGTACCATCGGCGTTGCAAGGT
>JAZQOK010000032.1:0-54961 GCA_045627865.1 Bacteroidales bacterium | reverse complement strand
AGTTTTGCTCGTTCCGAAAACTTCGGAAGCAACGCGACGCAAGTTTTGCTCGTTCCGAAAACTTCGGAAGCAACGCGACGCAAGTTTTGTTCGTTCCGAAAACTTCGGAAGCAACGCGACAAGTTTTCTATGCGAGTTATTATTTCCGTCAGTTCCATTAGTTTCCGTGGTTCAAACAACAATCAACTGAAAACTCAAAACTAAAACTCAAAACTAATCATGACAAATCTGATTAAAACCGCTTCCACCGGAAGCATGAACAATGCCTACTTTGTGGCATTCCACCAGTCCGTCAAGGCTATGATCGACAAAGCCGGCGTAGCTAATCTCGGCATCAACCAGACCGACTTCTCCAAGTACGGACATTACATCCAACTGCTCAACGATGCAGTGCTCCGCACCCAGGGTTCGGACAAGACGGCACTCGTTGCTGCCTACGACGAGGAGCGTGACAAGCTCTTCCGCTACATCCGCAACGTGTTCGCTAACCTCAAGTATTCGACCGACAAGGAGCTCATTGCTCTCTACGAGACCGCTCTGGCCAAGATCCTCAAGGTCTATACCTCGAAGATTGCCAACGAGGGCAATCAGGAGGAGACTGCCCACATCAACGGCTTCATCGTCGATGTCCGCAAGTTCTTCGGTGATCAGCTGACCAAACTCGGCATTTCGGGTGTCCTTACCGCCCTCGAGACTGCCAACGAGAACTTCCAGAAGGCCTACCTGGAACGTACCACCGAGCTTGCAAACATCGAGGAGGGCATGACCGAGAAGTACCGTGCCGAGGTCGAGGAGTGCTACGAACGCATCGCCCTGACCATCAATTACTACAACATCCAGACCAACTCCTCCGACGAGACTATCACCGAGATCCGCACTGTCTGCATCGACTTCACGCTCGACCTGAACCAGTACATCAGCGAGATCTGGCAGTCGATCAAGCTCAGCAAGGCCCTCAAGAAGGAAGAGAAGCACAACTCCAACGGTACCTCGACCAAGCCTTCTGGAGGCAGCAGCACGGGTGGCAACTCCAATCCAAGCGGTGGCAGCACCTCTCCTGGCGGTGACGACATCCTGTGATCTTCTGGCAGACGCGGATCAACGCGAATAAGAGTTGATAATCCGCTTAATCAGACTGCGTGAAACCACAATCAACTGAAAACTCAAAACTAAAAACTAAAACCTCTATGGATAATTTGAAACAAGAAAAGTGGCGTTGGATCATCAACATCGTGGTCAGCATCCTGACCGCTTTGGCCACCGCCTTGGGCACCGCAAGCTGCGTCCATGCCCTCTGATTACACCTCACAGATCTCTATCTGCATCACTCTCCCACTGACCCTCCCGGCCGGTGGGATTTTAATAAAGAACAGTCCCTATCTGCTGCACTTGCAACAAATAGGGACTGTAACTTCTACTGCACACGAACTGTATGTACTTTATCGGATGCTTACATTTCTGTTAGTTCCGTGGTTAAAATTAAATTTACGAAATAAAATGGTCGAAACTCATCTCTACTTCATTCGTAACCAGATGCCCATAAAGCGGTCATACACGATATAGCCAGAATCGCTATGATATACATACTCTTTGTCGGTAAGATATGAAAGTGCCTTATTGATGCTGCTTGTTCCCTTTAATCCATAAGTAGAGATGAAAGAAGATGCATTTGGAGACGAAACACACTCAACTTTGCCTATAGCCTCAAGGAGTTGAGCTTGGTTGTTGGTTAACAGATTCAGATGCCGCTTATAATCATCTTCTTCAGACATGATGATATCCTTAATACAACTATTTACCACATCACGACTTACCTGGGCAGGATGCTGTTCATAGATAAGATTCAGCACATATTGAAGATACCACGTATGCCCCTCAAACTGTACATACAAGTCATGAAATACTTCTTGTGGTAGAGTTATATCATTGTGCGACATCCATTCTGCTGCAAACAGGTAATACTTCTTCTCTGGAATCGGACCAATCGACATCTTTTGTGTGCTACGGAAGAACGGCCGCTTGGGACTATCAAAGATCTCAGAAATCAGATGCTGTTTGCTACCAGAAAAGATAAAATGAACATTGGGGCAAAACTGGGCATAACTTCTCAACGCGGCTTCAAGCCCACTTTCCGGATATTCCGCAATCTGCTGAAATTCATCGATTGCTATAAAACATTCCAAAGGAGACTGCTTAAGATAATCAAAGATATCTTTTAATGTATTATCTGCCTGTTGTGGGGTAAAATCCAAAGAAAACTGAGGCGCTCCCGATAACGGATCTGTTGAAAGAACAAGTTTACAACTCTTCAAAAAAGAGCCAATAGTAGAAATTGCCTTTTGGGAAATGACTTCTGCATTTCCAATAACAGCCTTGCCGAAAACATTAACAAATTCATATAGACTTCGCGTAGAATAAATATCAAGATAGATGCATGCCACGGCATCAAACTGTTGTTTAATTCTATGGAACGCGTTATGTATTAACCCCGTCTTCCCCATACGACGAGGGCTCATGAGCGTCACATTCCTTCCATTTCGCAATGCAGAGATCAACTTGTCGGTCTCTTCCTCCCTATCACAGAAGTACTCAGGGCCGACATATCCGTATATTATAAAAGGATTATTAGTCTTCATATCCATAAAAATCCTTCAGCACTTTTGGTGCTGCACTTTTGGTGCTGCAAATGTAATAGATATTTGCAACGATTGGACAATTAAGCATTGCACAATCCAAATTATAAGCATAAAACACTCGATTAAAAGTGATTTTGCTAAATTTACATGTCAAACCCAACAGGGAATCATAAAAATAAAATTTACGAAAAATTCGTGAGCTTATATTGCTCAAGCTTCGTTTCGCGCGAGCAAAGCTCGGAGCATGATAATTTTTGTTTTCAACACATATCCGCAAAGACCGGCGCATGCATTTATTTTCCTAGCAAAACTCGATATAAAGGCGGACATAACGAAATTAGATATCGCAGTAACAACGAAGCATATATGATTGCGACTGCAAGAGCTATAGCAACAAAAGTCATTACAGATTCACGAAGTTGTCCTACGACACAACCTGGCAGCCACTTCAAATCTAACATTAGAAAGAAGAAATAGTGAATCAAATAGATAGGCAAAGTATATCTACCTATAATCACAAATTGACGACCGATAACAGTCTTAGACGAAAAATACTCTTGATACTTGTAAAAAAAAGCATAGATTAAGAGCAATCCTAAAAAACATCTCGCCATACCTCTTACCCATCCCAAGTCTATGCTAAATAGAAGGAACAAGAAAAGTGCAAGAAAAGTGATGATTAGCCATTTTATCTTCATCATTCTGTGGAACAGTTCTGAATATTTCTTGGCCGTCACACCAAATACATAAAAAGGGAAATAGGTAGAAATCAACCGCAAAGATCCCCATTGACAAAGATTTCCTCCATTGTATTTTATATCCAACAGTTTGAGAACAATCAGGGCCATTGCCCAAAGCCATAACCCACCCAACAGGTGCGTGTCCCTTTGTTTGTGTATATAACTAGAGAAACAATGGAGAGCATTCATCACAAACAAGGCAAGAGGGAACCAATAACCGGACTTATATTCACCACGAAGACTATGAATCAGATTATCATAACCTCCTGATCGGACACCGACATAGATCAAAAACATGATAATAGTTGGAGTCAAGACATACAAAGCCCTCTTTCCTATATTTTGAATTGTTAAATAGAGATGCGACAACCAACCGGAAACAAAAAAGAACATTGGTAACATCAGTGCTTCTGAGAAACGATACACAATCCAGTCTTCCTTAATCCCCAATACAAAACCAGAAACATGACAATACACAACCATAGTCATTGCTAGGCCACGGAAGCAATCAAGATAATCGATTCTTTCTGAATTCATTTCAATCAAGATTTGACTACAATATCCAAAAGAGATTCCCATTGTAGAATGATCTTATCCATTTGGAACTCTTTTGATCGTTCATAAGCATTACGTCCCATTCTTTCGCGCAAACTCTTGTCTCCAATCATTCGAATCATAGCAGAAGCCAATGCCTCAACGTTATCTGGGTCAACGAGTATTCCGTTCTTCCCATTCTCAACAATTTCTCTTGGTCCATTCGGGCAATCAAAAGATACAATTGGTAAGGAATAGGATAAAGCCTCCAGAAGGACCAACGGAAAACCTTCATGGCGAGAGGACATCACATAGAATGCGGCCTCTTTATACTTTTCTTGTATCTCTTTGGTTGCCGGATGAAGCGAAAGCCGCTTTGGCTTGAGTTCTCGGAATGTGGAATAAACGTTCCCTGTATCTTCGCCTGTATCTCCCCAAATCTCCAATGTCCAATCTGGAATCTGATTTTCTACGATTTTCCAGGCCCGAATCAGCATATCGAACCCCTTTTCTGGTGCAAAGCGTCCTATAGATAAGATTTTCTTCGAATCATGCGGTGTTGGAGCGGGGACTTCGAAAGTCAATGGATTATAAATCTGATGTATCTTTCTAGGATCTACTCCCTCATTTTCTATATATAGCCGACGATCCTCCTTTGTTAATACCACAATATCACTACCTGCTGCTATTACTCTGTTCAAGGCAATTTGATCATGGGCTACATGACAGAATCTCTCGTAAGAGAAATTACACCAAATCATGTGTTTGGCAGACAGCCCTCTTAGTGCAGGGATTGACAAGTTACAGTCCATGAGAAATGTATCAACCACAAGGTCAAATTTATGTAACATAAAAAAAATTCGCATCTTCCAAGAAATAGCCTTGGGATGCGTGGCAAATAATCGTTCCTCTAAAGATGTAAGGAGACGATGTACCTTGATCTTTGAACTACACGCAAAATAAGGGTGTGGATCCCCCTTTTGCGACAAAACATGAACATCGAAATTATCAGTTAATGCACTAGCGATCTTCAGGCAAACGCGTTCCGTGCCTCCACAACTCGATATGCTGGGCAAGATAAAACAGACCTTTTTCATGTCCTTCTCAGTGCAATATTGTATCTACCACAGTTTTCATAAATGCTTCTGCAGAATGAGTTTTGGCAATATAATTCCGGCCATCAGATTCAGATTTCCGCCGAACTGGCTCATTCATAACGACACAGTCCATAAGGGATAAGAATTCGTCAGATGAATGATACACACAAAGGCCACCAATACCAGTGTTCAGGCACTCATCCAATCCTCTGGCGCCAAATGGAGAACTGAGGCAAACCCGGCTATAGGCCATTGCCTCTCTTGTCTTGATACAGGTTCCACCTCCGCTATAAATAGGTACAATAGCAGCTAAACAGGATTCATATTCTTTCTCCAGATTCTCTACATATCCTTTAACTATAACATTGGGAATCTTCTGCCATCTGTCATAATAATCCTTAGGCATGTATTGAATGTATTGGCCAATAATGGAAAGTGTCAAATCTGGATAGTGAGCATGGACAGATGGCCATATCTCTGCCAAGAACTTATCTATTCCTGTATAATTAGGATAGTAGCTTAAGGAACCCACAATCATTAGATTATTAATTCGTTGTGCATTCGGATTATATGAAGCGGATGGCGTTACCGCAATATTCTTCAAACCGACTATCGGCTGCTTGCTACGAATCATTGATGCCTGTTCCGGATTGGAAACCCACCCGCCAGAAATTTTCCTTGAAAGGTATTTCATCTGGCCTTTGATAATCAAACGCCCCAATGGTCGCAACCAAGGTTGCACTTCCTGCCCTTTGAGGGATTTATACATTTCAATAGGATGATCATCAAAATCAACATAAACTTTAGGGAAGTTCCACAAATGCATTTCTGCCATATCGAAGCAATAACGGCATACAACAACATCAAACTTTACGTCTGGAAACATCTCTTCAATGCTTTTTTCCAACACAGTAGGAACAGGCCAAAGTGGCAACACATTGAATGGTTTCAAAATCTTGCGTTCCAATCGATACCAGAAATAATGCCAGGCATTTACCTTCAACAACTTCTTGCCATGCCAAATGCGTGGAGCTATCTCCTCCGATTCATATTGCTGATCAAAGAAGATGCTATACACCTCTCCACATTGTTGCAAAGCACGCCATATAAAATTGGTTCGCTGTGCACCACCAAAAAAGGTATCACGCGGATCTCTTTCACTGAGATAGAGGATGTTCATTGGCAATTACTTCAAAAAATGGACCATCAATCGGCTAATCATTCTCATTAGCTTGCTTGCAAATGGATGCCGTTGCCACTTGTCAAAATCCTGGAGCAATGATGGTATAGTATTGAGTGCCTGATATTCTCTATTATTGCGCTGCTCATAACTCAAGAAATCAGATGACAGCATCGCCCTACGGATTTGAGAAATTTCGGCAAGCGTTTGGGCCGAACAGGAAGAGCTCAAACCAGTGTCATCATAACGAGCAATAGGAGATGAATAGCACTCAAATTTCTGGCCACTCAATGCACTCTGCAGCCAGAATTTATAATCAGCTGCAATTTTATAGGATGTATCATAAAGGACATCCGAAAGAATCGTTCTGCGGATGAAGGTTGCTTGATGGTTAAGACCAGAATGGAGTAAATAGTGAAGATTGACGTAAGGGGGATACTCCTTGAGTGATTCGACCCCGTTCTTCACATAAATACAACTGCCATAGATAATATCTGCAGTCCTCTCCTTTCGAAAAAGTTTCTGCAATACACCGGCATCGACATACGAGTCTCCGGAGTTGAGGAAATTCAAATACTCACCAACTGCTTTCTTTATTCCTTTATTCATGGCATTATACACACCTTTATCCGGCTCGCTACACCAAAGAAAACGCTGGGAACGATTATCGATTGACGATAAACAATTCGATGATTGAGCAACTTCTGGGTTCTTTAAGTCATCTGCTGTAAAACCTGGCAAAGAAAATCGCTCGACATTCCATTGAACTCTATCTATTGCGGTCCCTTCAGAAAGAGACTGGGCAAGGCTCTCGATATATTCCTTTGATCCATCCGTGCTACCGCCATCAACGATGATCCACTCGAAGTCTCGCCAGGTTTGAGCAAGCACACTCTCGACAGTCTTTTTCAGACCTTCGAGATTATTATAATTGATTGTAATGATTGAAAGCTTCATTAACTAGAAACTGAGAAAGGGTAGAAACTTCTTTAGGCACGCAGATTCAGGAGATCAGGGAGATTATCTACTTCAAGGTATTCTGAAAGTCTTCCGATAACCATCCCAAACGATAGTTCTCAGTGGCATTACGCTTCTGTAAGATCTCTTGTTCCATGCGATTGATGGTGGTCTCGAAAAAGAAGTCTGTAAGTGGTTCTGCACTCTCGCGAAACACTTTCATACAATTTAAGTAGTCTGTACGCTGATTTACTGAGAGTATAAGCATTGGCAAATCTTTTTGCAATAGAATCTTATTAACCAAAAGACGACCTATTCGACCATTGCCATCACGGAATGGATGCAACCACTCGAAATGTCCATGAAACCTTGCAGCAACCTCCAACGGATGCCATCGAGAATCCAGAAGTGCAGATTCCGTTGATTTAAGCAATTCTGGAACTCGTGCTATGAGCTGTTCGTGATCTCCAAAGATAGTATCTCCCGAACACATATCGTACTCGGTATATTCCCCTGGTTTTGCTCCCTTATGACGGTATCCGATGGTGTGTTCGGTAAGTAGGAAATGAAGATGCTTGATATATTCCTCTGTCAAAGGTTCATTTATTGTGCGAACCATCTCCTCATAAGCCGCAAAATGATCCAACATCTCGAACGCCTCAACCAAAGTTTTGCCTTGTGGTATCATACCAAGTCCTTTCTCCTTCAATGTCCGAGTTTCATCGACGGTAAACGAATTGCCCTCTATGCCACAGCTATGACTCGAGAACAAGATTTCATTATACTCTCGAAAATCTTCGACAGACATCTTGTCAGACACATACCTGCGGTATTCATCTGAAAGTCGATTGAATGTATCTATTAATTCTTGTGTCATACAAAAAAGGAATTGACCAATTGGACTTAACTTGAAACTGAGAAAGGAAAGAAATATTTTCGAAAAATTCGTGAGCCATTCATGATAATTTTTGTTTAAAAAAACATGAATATCCATTGAATTATCCATGAATCTAATCAAAAATTATTCTTAATTCGTTTCAATTCGTTCAAATAAAAATCCGCTTAATCCGCTAAATCATTTACGCAAAAATAATATTATTTTTGATGGGATTGTCTCTTTAGATGAGCATCAAAATTAAGAAATTCAGAGAATTGTAAGGTATAAATAGCGGTATAACAACCCATTGCGTTTCTCTTATCAGGAACGAATCCTAATAGAAATTCAACTTATTTTTTTGAGATGTCAACAAACTTGTTTATACAAATCACAACTTTTAATAATGCTTTCATAAAAAATCCCTCAAACTGAGAGCGCATCTTATCGGAGATGGCATTGGGATATAAGATAATACTATCTTCAAAATATAATTTTCGAAGAGCTATCCTCTCTTCCCAAGATTTATTCTCTGTGTCTAACTGTGTTACAAAGTCTTCTTCTGCCTTATCCCTTGGTTTCGAAGCGGTGGCAAAATCTCGATTATAAGAAAACATAGGTGTAGGATCAGCAAAGAACCTGAAATTGCGCATCAAATTAAATGTATTCTCAATATCCTCCCACCGTCTAAGGTCCTCCCGATATGGGTAACTCAACATGCAACTTCTACGAATTATCATATTGCCAGTTCTCGGATAGGATGTTCCCCGGTACCAACTGTAAAAAGGGAAATACATCCTACCTTGACAATGATGGCTAACAAACTCCCATCGTCTTCCGTTTTCCACAAAGAAGAGGTTGTAAACAAAGACATCTTCTTTCTTATGTTCCCGTATGTTCCTTTCTGCAAGAGCTAATGATCCAGGAAGGAGTTCGTCGTCAGCATCAAGGAAGAGCAACCATTCACCTTGTGCTTTCACGACCCCGTAATTTCGTGCTGATGCAGGACCTCCATTGGTCTTTCTATAGATGTGTATCTTATCGCAACGCATTGATTCGACCACATTCACTCCATTGTCGGTGGAGCCATCATCCACTATAATTAACTCGAAATCTTCATAATTTTGCGAGAGCACAGAATCAATGCTCTTTTTAATGATTTCTTCTTTGTTGTATAATGGAATGATAACTGATATCATTATGACTAGTGGCTATATTATTAGCTTTTGCGAGCGATTTCTCCCAACAAGAGGTCTCTAGTTAGTTGGAATCTCTGCATCCAGAGGCAAAAAGATGAAATGGCAGTAAGGATACAAACTGCTATGGTAAATGCAACAATCCAATATGGCACCACCGGCAGCCCCAAATCAATATCCCGGATGAGGAGATTGTCAAAGATTGGTTGCTGAAACAGGTATATGCCCATCGTTAGTGTGCCACACGCGCTGATTAGAGTATATCTTTTTGAATATCTAGCAAAGAGAAGGATGAAGAGCATTGACCAAGATGTGCCACATAGCAGCCGAAGTGGCCAAATCCATATTCTTCCTGCGTCCTTCAATACACCTAACTGATTATCATAGAAATATAAATCCTTGAACAAATAGATATAAAGGACAACTGCTATAAAAAAGAATACGCAGAGAAGATAGGCAGACTTTGAAAGAAGGGTATTGATTACATCGTATTTTCTGAGAAGTAAGCCAAGCGCGAAATAAGGCAAAAATTCGACTGTATAACCTCCAAAATTGAACTTAAAAGCGACAGCTAGAGCAATAGCAGAAAGAAACCACCAAAGAAACTTCTTCTGGAACCTGTTTACTAACCAATAAATGAGCATGAATAGTATCATCTCACGAATTAGCATACCTATGAACCAATAGTTTGTATCCAGAGCCATTGGGAGCAGCAATAGGGACGCATAAGCGACCTTATTACATTTATTCATAAGCACATATAATAGTAATATTACACATACGATTATAATCGCATGTGTAGAAGCATTGCCATAATGAAGAAGATTTGTTGCTATCTCTACCACATTGTAAACCAAGAGCGAAGGGAATGCCAAACGCAATGTAATCTTCTGTAAATACTTAAATAAATCTGCTATCGATGTAACACGTGCCAAACTTGCATACCCCATGTAGGAAGAGAGCATGACAAACAATGGCATGTTAAAGCCGACATAAAGGTACACGAACCACTGACGATCTGGCATGCGTAGTCCTGAAGTGATATGACCTATCACTACCAGGCACATGGCAAACATACGCGCATTGTCAACCCAAGGAATACGATTTGATATTGTTTGTGTGGGACTCAATCTCTATTCTGATGCTAAATAATTACTTCTGATAATGAAATTAGATATCCGAGAAGCAATATCAGGGCTAAACTCCCTTGTCGTTTCCATATCCGAAAGATCTTTTCCGAAACCTTGCCACCAATAGTCTTTACATCCTAAAATATTCAAGACAGTGGGGTAAATATCCATTTGATAGGATTCTTGACTTACTATTATCCTGCCTGAAATAGAAGGAGAAGAAACAATCAGTGGAATATAGTTGCTTAATGAAGAAACGGAAATCTCGGCCTTCTCTGCATAAGACTGGAATTCGCGAAGCATCGTCTCACTGAATATTATATGATCTCCAACGATCACTAAAGTGGTATTTTGCAAAGATGGATTAGTTTCAATCTCATCCACTACCTTACCTATTGCAGAGTCTGCAAAGTGAATACATGTAAGATAGTTTCTAAACGTTTCTGGGATCTCTTTGGAAAGTGAAATATTGGGCTTATCGCTTACAGAAAACGGAGAATGTGATGAGATAGTAATTGCCATTGTTGCAAAGCGATCCTTTCTATTACAAATGCGAGAAATTAAGGTATCGACAACGGCGATATCATTGCCAGCTTCAAATTCTGTCAGTTTCTTTATCCCATAATTTGGATTCACTACACGTTGATTCCATACGCCAGGAGATGGGTTGATAGTCTCAGACTCATTATATAATCGCAAAAGACTCGGATAATTATTATCACCATAGAGGCGACATGCAGCACCTTTTTCAAGAGGGAGTAAACCTGTCAAGGTGGTCAATTGGCCATCACCAGAAGTTCCCTGTCGAGCCTGACTTATTACCGAGGAGGCATATATGACATTGTCTCTCGCAATTAGTCTTCGCATATTGGGAGCAATATGTTGTGACCCTTCAAAATCTTCAAGCACCCAACTTTCCAAGGATTCGACCAACAATATTATTAGATTTGAATTCGGTGTTACATCTGTTTTATCTCCTATTCGGCTATCAAGTACGACTTTATCTTCGGGTGAAATGTATGGTTCTATTAGACTAGTTTCTAAATCTTTTTGTAAATGATAGTCATAGAATAATCTTGAGACAATAGCCATTGGATAGTCAAGGATGGAATGCTGATAAATGAACGACTTTTCCCAATCTACATTCATTCCATGAGTAAAATACAAATTGGATGTGTAGTAAGTTTCATAATAAGGGGTAACACAAAGTTGGATGAAATAAGAAGATAAAGCAGAATATTTAATTAAGATGTAGTCTCTTTGCGATTGATTGAAAACTAAGTTCAATGACAACTGTGCGATAAGAAGCAGAGGGAATAAAAAACTGAAGAATTTAATTTTTCTGTTTGCTACTTTTGCCCCAATGAAATATAAAATAATCGCATATAAAATGGTAGAAATAAAGGGTATGACTTCTCGCCAAGAGAAGAAAATAGTAATACTTGACCAAAATCCCTCCATATTATCAACCATCTGCAAAGCTTCAATATTGAGGAAATAACCATTAACCTTATGGTAAATGACGTTAGACGTTGTCCAACAATCGACAAGGAGAGCAAATACGACAGTCCACCAATGATTCTTTGTGATTAGCAAAAAGACCGCAATTATACATGCAATGAGTGCTTTTGGATATATAGATAAAAAACTAATACCCCCCATGTATCCAAAGCAAATCTTTTGGAAGAAATAGCATTTGAACATGAGCAGTAAACAAAAGATACAAAAAGTCGCAACCAAACGGAATGTATGGTTGGGCTGATGTCTTGCTCTGAATTCTATGATTTGTTTACAGAACTGAATATTAGCCATTTCGTAAAGATAATCAAGCAAATTACTTGATTATTCCTTTAAGATACCTCAATGAAGGGTCCCTCAATGATTCCAATTTTTCGGTATAATCTTCTACTTCGGGAATCTCATTTAGATCCGTATTACGATCTGCAAGATGAGAAGAAAGACCAAGTGCATGAAGTAAATCGACGTAACGTCCATCATGCCCATCATTCAAGCAAAATGTCCAAAAGGGAGTTCGGAAAATAACGGAAAATACTGTTGCATGGAACGACGAGGTAAATACGCATTGGGCATAGTGGATGACCGAGACAAAATCTTCTACTGAATAATCCATTTCAGAGAGATCGATAACCTCCCATCCATGCGCACTAGCGTATTCAACTGCTTTGATTTGCACGAATTCTTTGGCATAAGCAGGCTTGCGGATATGATACACCGCAACATACTTACGTTTCTGCCATTGAGACCTAAACATCGGTGTCCAGGTTGAACTGTCGGTAAGAAGTGTAGGATCAAGAGCCAGATTTTTGCGAATATTGGTTATCGAACAAATATCGTCGGCTATGCGCTGTTCCCGAAACGTAATATCGTTAAAGCGGGCTACAGCCTGACAAAGTTGCTCTTTAGAGAGATGATCCCTATAGTCTCCACTGGCACTAATGGCATAGCCATACAGTCGAGCCCCCAAAGGCCGCTGGAACTCACCCCAATAGACGGGATCGTAGCCGCCACAGCAATGAATTCCCCACATCTGGTCGCTACCTATGACGTAACAATCATAATCATGAGGAATTTCTTTTGTGAATACAGGATTACTTGATGGAAGGAAATGACGGCGAAAAGACATGAATCGTCTCTTCCGCTGCACAATCAGAATATTCCGTTTGATGTGTTGTTTTAGAGGATAACGCTTTAGTTTCAGCAAGCATCTAAACAGATACTTCCAGTTGAAATCGCCACTATAGTAAGACTCTATATGCTGATTACGATAGTCGATAACTTCAGCTTCACATCCAAGTGATTGTAGCACTCGAATAAGGGCATAACACTGAAGAACTGCCCCATAATTGTGTGCCCGATGAAAGGTTATAATACCAATCTTCATGATAGCAGAGATTTCAACCTTGTCTTGATTCGCTGATACAAAGAAGGGCCTTTCGCAGAATAGATATGCCTGAATGCATACTCAAAACCTTTGAATGCATATAGTTTCTGGAACTCTTTGTAACGATCTGGATAGGGTATCTGTTCCTCGATATGGGGATTATACTGAAGAACATGCTTAATATCATAATCTATCCAGCGGAGTCGATTTTGGATGGAATCAAAGACAATCTGTGATTTATCAGACTGGAGAATGAGGGTCGTACAACCTTTGTTATCATCAAACTCGGGAAGGGTCTGATCTATGCCCCAGCAATCAGCCAGTGTAAAATCAGAAACATGTACACAATGTCGTACTGGGCAATTGAAACAAGAGGGACGAGCTGCCAGATGTTCGAGATACAGACGGAAAAAGGGATTATCCATTCCGTTACATAGATGCTCGCCTCGGGCATCCTGAATGAGCATCTGCCATTGATGCCACCCACTACGCTTGTCCTTGAAGAAAACGCGAGAGATGCTCTTATCTCTGTTCCTGAGTGTGATGTAATCGTCCCAAATCTGGGAGGAGGCAATGCTCATACAGATGAAATCGCAAGTATAGAGGTTGCTGTATTCCTTACGAAGAAAGAACTTAAGACCAGCTACCTGGCAAGGACTACCAACAAAGAGGACTGGTCGAACAAGAAGTTGTTCTTGTACTTGCCGAAAGGTATATTGCAGATCACTCTGGGCATACTTGCTGCCTCGATAATGATCGATCTCGTCCATGATGTCAAAAAAATCATGGACAATATGATAGTTCTCGTCAAAACGGACAGCACAAACAACACCACCAATGCCAATGACATATCTCGCTAATTCTGTAAAGATTCCTCCAGAGGTGCTTCGAAGGCGAATAGACTCATCTCGGTTATAGACAGCCTTGACAACAAGCGAATTGCTGCCACGATCAGTAGGAAGCAATTCTCGATGAAGACATGGACAAACGGACTCGCAAAGGTGGCAGTTGTTGCAAGTAGTAGCATCAACAGCAGGATAGGTATGTCCTGATCCATCAAACTGCATGGTAATCGCATTCTTAGGGCATGAATTCATGCATGCGGTACATCCTGTGCAGTTAGCTCTGTCTGTAATCTGAATCATTTGCGAAAGTTCGTTTGCAAATACTCTAAAGTGGTAGGAGGGACGATTTTACTGATCTCGTCAAACTGCTGCGCCTCAAGGAGGTTTCGTACTCGTGAAGCACTGATAACTCCAACTCCGGCTTCGTCTTTTTTACGAGGGATGGCACAGAACTCTATTCCGTATTGCGGGAGAATCTCCTTCATGCCCTCATTATACTGATTGGTGACGGGATCGAGAGGCTCTTCGCCAGCAAAACGAATCTTGATATTGAGCGATGGCGCTATATACTGGGCAAAAACACGAAGATCGTTGGAGCAATCAATCTTGACCTCTTTCAAGTTATCTTTATAGAAATAACCAGGGAAAGTGGTTGCAGAGATTATAAAATTACCAGACGGTACAACTATAACATTCTCCAAGTCAGCAGTCCCCTTGCAAACCAGATCAAAGCGATCGTCAAACGTGAAAAATGAACGGTTTTCCTCTACCACGAATATATATAAATAATCTACCAAAGATGCCGCATACTCGATGAGATAGCGATGACCAAGTGTGAACGGATTACAATTCATGACAATGCATCCATTATGGAGGCCCTTTTTGAAGGGCTGCAAGCTCTCTATGTACTTGAGGAGATCCGGATTATCGCCGTAGATACGTTCTCCTTGGGTGAGAAATGTGGCATCTTGGGGCATTGGAGGCTTTCGTGACGTATGATCCATTGACTGCTCAAGCCACGACAAACTGACAAGTTTCTGAAAAAGGCACTGACCAATAACTTTGTTGCCACGACAATTGGTGTGAAGTGTATGGTCATTGAACCACTCTCCATAATTGTGGGGGCGATGGAATAGCGATGAGGTTTCAACATACTCGATGCCAATACTACGGAAGAATTCGCTATCAAGGTCCCAAATGAGTCCATGTGATCCAATAATAACAATATCACCTGGGATATACTGCTGCTCGCGAATAAACTGGATGTCATCGTAGATTGTACTACCTCTGCCAATGGCGCTGTTGAGGACACGATACTGATTGGGCATCAACTCATTGATATGGGACTGTAAGATGCTAGGAATCGTGTCCTTATCCTCTACCCCAGTGCCTCGCCACGTACAAGCGCCATGTATATATATATTATTGTGGTACTGTAGGGGATTGCCGAGAGTAAGTCGGCGCCCATTTATAATGTGCTGGTGTTCGCTCTCAAAGTCGAGCAAAATCTTCCGCTTTTCACCCTGTACGACTACCCCACCATCAAATAGGGATAGGATGTACTCCTCGGTTATGTCTCTACCATATAGAAGACGGAGTTTGTCTTGTTCTTCCCGATACTTGTTAAAATCGAATTCCCATGAATCAATGCGTTCTCGCTCAAAATCGGAAAGATTGTTAATCTTCCATTCAATGGGTAGTTCCACATTCAAGATATGAACTTGCTGCGCATGAAGGAAGTCCGCAACATCCCGGAGGGCAGACTTTAATGTTGTCAGTTCTCTCTTCTGCCGTCTTTTCTGCTCCCA
Source organism: Bacteroidales bacterium (assembly GCA_045627865.1). Taxonomy (GTDB): domain Bacteria; phylum Bacteroidota; class Bacteroidia; order Bacteroidales; family UBA3663; genus Liminaster. Next base: position 39,062 of record JAZQOK010000032.1, on the reverse strand, counting down.
ATCAGCCTTAATTCTTTGCAGTTTATGAATGATTCTTTTCAAATTAATCGTCATTTTACATAAAACAGCTGTAATATATTCCGAAAAGTTTTATGAAACAAACGAAATACCTTTTTTATAACTTTGATCAATAACGCATCTCGAAATCTAATATTATAATAACAAATTATATCATATAAACTTGCATTTCCCAAATAGTTGACAAAAGTTGTTTTATAATCCGACCTATTTAGATTCTTCTTTTTAATCCAAAAAGAAATAATACGATCAGTATTCGCGTCAAATGCCCAATCGATACCCTTCTGGAAATTTTCTGTTTTATATGCTTCAATTGTCTTTGACAAACCTTCACACAAATCAAATTTGGAAGTAAATGGGATAAGTTGTTTTATCTTTGAATTATCTATTATCGCGTCCAATGAGCGTGCTGATATCTCTTCTCTTCTTTCAGGATAAGACTGCATATATTCTTTATCTGAGATATCAAAACAGATAGGAGTAACACCAATTAATTTTGATAATATATTTAAAACATCATTCCACGAATATACATTGTCACCACTAAGATTATATGCTTCTCCATATGCTTTCTGGTTGCCAATAATGCCAACAATTCCCAATGCAAAATCTTCAACTCTCATCAGGTTCCATTTTGCTTCTCCTTTATTCCACCGTATTATTGGCTTGTGACTCAAAATTCTAGCGACTAAGGTCCAGTGAAATCCGTATGGTGGCATGATTCCATATGGTATTCGGGTATCATCATATGTTACACAAGGTCTAATTATAGTATAGTTAAATTCTAATTCTTTCGCCATTTTCTCCAAATGTTCCTCGCACTCCCACTTGTTTACACTATAAGACCAAGACTTTAGGATCTTTGATGATTCTTCAGACTTCATTCCTCTAATGCTGGTGTCATATACGCAGGTCGTTGAAATAAAAACATATTGTTCTGCGACATTATGTAAGAGTTTAATACTATAGTCAATTTGCTCTTTTGAATAGCAAATGAAATCTATCACTGTATCAAAGTGAAGCCCCCGGAGGCATTCTCGTATAAAATTCTCGTCATGATAATCTGCTTTTATAGTATGAACTCCATCAGGAATAGTGTGGTTTGAAATACCTCTAATTACTATAGTAACATCTATACCCTGAGATATAGATTCTTTTACTACAGCGCCACTTAATACTCCTGTACCGCCGATAATAAGTAATTTCATGCCTAATAAATCTAAAACACGCCTTAATGATACTATTTTCCTATTACAGCAGGGAAATACCTTAGAATGATTTTATTTAAAATTGAACAAATAAATAATATGAAAATGAATGTAATTAAAACAAATTGAAATTTATTCTCTATGCTTGGATCAAATACCCTATAAACAGGCTCAATGATATAATTCAATAAGAATCGATGTGTGCCGTAAAATACTAAAGAATTTGCACCCAAATATTTAACAAATTTCAGGGATATATCGATAAATTTAATGTTTGTATTTTGAGGTATTTTTTTGCTAAAATAAATACATAAATAGGTTGCAGACAAAGAGTATACTATACCTAAGATATAATGGCCTTGGCCTTGTAAATTCTGTACGAACCAAAAACTCTGCTGATCAAACAATCCTATTCCAAAGTACAATAAAAGTGATGTTATGAAAAAAAAACTCGAATTAGAATTAATAAAATGAATATTCTGCTTATACTCAAATCCCAAATGGAAAAAGAAAAGTCCTAAAATTACAGTTCTATGCATCAAAAACTGCACATGGGTACTACTATTTGTCATCCATGAATACACTAAGCAAAGTAATGATACTATCCAAATGCAATGTATATTTAGAAATCTTTTTAATAGGTAATAAATGATATTGACAAGAAATAATGATATCAAAAACCACATAGGTAAATTACTACTTATTTGACCAGATGGGAAAACCGTAAAAATTAAATTCGTATCAATACGAGATTCTACAATTAATAAATATATTTCGTAAACCAAAATAGAAAGGATAGTAAAAAAAATATATGGAAAAACTAATCCTTTTTCCTTTGACCATAAGAAATCCTTAAATGACTTGTTTATATTAAGAAATGAACCAGAAAAAAAGTAGAATGGAATCATATAAAAGCTCATCCAACTATATATTGAATATTTATCAAATGGGATTCCAAAAGAAATAATATTTGCATTTAGACTGATATGAACAAATATAACCCATAAAATCATCAATCCTCTAATATAATCAGGATAATCTAATCTATGTTCCATTGTATAATTTATAAAATACTAATTTGAGAATTCAATGTTATTTCTTGATTTTCAACATCTCGAGGGCATGTTGCAGCTCCCTAAACTTGAACAGATATGCCATCCCAATATAATAGATACCACCCAATGGGACACCAACGATAAGCTTGATCCAATTATCGTCAATACATTGTGTAACGACCAAAACAAGAACAAACATAGAGAAACCTAATAGAAGAATCGGAAGAATCTCCTTAAATTGGCGAAGTAGGCCCAACTGTGTAATCTTTCCTGCAGAATAGGCCACATAACCGACATTGGTAATTCCTCGGAAAATGCTTGTGGCACAAATAGCGACTACACCAAAGGGAAGAGCAATAAGAAGCGTAGATAATCCCATTATCTTTACGACAATATTGGCCCGAAGGAGCAAATCAGTTCGCCCCTTGACACTAAAAAGGGATAGATTAAGCGTTTGAACAGGCCAGAATATGACAGCAATACAGAGCAACTGAAGTGGCAAAATACAATCCTCCCAAGTATCGGTGACCATAACAATTATCAGTGGACGAGCTAAAGCCCCAATAAGCAACTCTACACCAGCCAACAAAAAAATAGTCAGTCGAAGAACCTTGCAGAAATACTCGTTCAACTGCTGCTCGTCGTTCTTTATCTTACTAAAGACAGGGAAGGCCATCGGGCTGAGGATTCCACTAACCTGATTGAAGGGAAGAGCAGCATACCCCCAAGAACGATTGTAGATACCGAGCGCACGAGGGGAACAGAACTTGCCCATGAAGAAAGGGACACAATTGTTGTAAAGAGTATCCAAAAGGCTGCTACCAAGTAACCGGCTACCAAAATTCCAAAGATACTTGAATGATTCGTTAGACCATAACAACTTGGGGCGCCATGGAGAAACCCAAAGTACAACCGCTAATCCTAAAAAGTTGCCAAAGACGCCCTGAAAAACCAATGACCAAATTCCCAGTCCACAATAGGCGAGGACAATAGCCACAACACCCGATAGGAAACGGGTAGAGATGCCGATAATGGCAGGCGTCTTGAAGTCGAGATTACGAGAAAAAAGGGTAAAATGAACAGATTGTAATGGACCAAAAAAGAGTCCCAACGCAGTAAACTTGAGGATGTCGCACAAAATGGGAGTTTCGTAGAAATCGGCAATCCATGGAGAGGCAAAGAAAAGCAGCAAATAGAAAAAGAGCCCCACTCCCACATTGAAATAAAAGGCGGTAGAGAGGTCTTTGTCTGTAACTTCATCCTTACGAATCAAAGCAGAACTAAAGCCACAATCTAGAAAGCATCCGGCAATAGTCAGAAAGATTCCTGGAAGGGCTATAATGCCATAATCTTCCGGACAAAGGAGTCGGGCCAGGATAATGCTGATGACGAACTGCATAACCTGATTGACTCCATTGTTGAAGATGTTCCAATAAACACCCCTCTTGGCTTGTTGCTTTATTGCTTGATCTTCCACGAAAACAGAATGGTTGTAAACAGATAAGTTCTATTACGAGTAATCTGGTTAATTAAAATAAAAGAGTCCTGCGTGCATTGAGATACTTGATGTAGAATTCTTTCTGCAGAGATGAGATATATGGAATGGGGAGAATTAAGGATTCCAGATCCAAAGCATGAATCCAAGCGTCATGCTTCTGTTCTTGTATATCTTGATTATTCATTAACATCTTCAAATCAAGAACGGCTCAAATATCACAAATAACAATGTATTCCATACAACTATTGGTCAGAGTCGGAATTAGCATCCTTCTTGCTTTCCTTTTCGCCATAATAGCCATAGCCATAGTTGTAGCCATAACCATAGCCATAACCGTAGCCATAGCTGTAACCATAACCATAGCGATAATAGCCATAGCGGGAATGAAGTGCCTCGGAGCCATTGAGGATGAGACAGAGGTTATTGAAGGTCTTCTCTTTGTAATATTGTTCGACAACAGGGAGATGGCTACGTTCCATGACGCCGACGCGGACGACAAAGAGAGTGACTTCGGCCAAAGGTTTAATGATGGTGGCATCGGCGACAATCTCGGCAGGTGGGCAGTCAAGGAAGATATAGTCATATTCCTGCTTGGCCTCGTCAATCATCTGCGACATGCGGTCGCTCTGAAGCAGTTCGGAGGGGTTTGGCGAGGTTCGGCCAGCTGGCATCATGAAGAGATTCTCATAGTCTGGCATCGGGACTATGGTTGAACGCCAATCGTCGGTCTGTCCACTGAGATAGGTGGATATACCAGACTTAGGACGACCGACATATCTTGAGATGGATCGTTTGCGAAGGTCGAGGTCTAGTACCAGAACCTTCTTGCCAGAGATGGCGAATGAGGCAGCCAGATTGGCCATGATGAAGGTCTTACCCGAACCGGCATTGATGGAGGTCACCATGATGACCTTGCTCTTCTCCTTGGAGTTCGGGCCTACGATGAAAGCGAGGTTGGAACGGATGATGCGGAAGGCCTCGTTGATCATGTTCTTGCTATCAGCCTTGACTTCCAAGACAGAATGAGCTGTATGTCGTTTCTGTTCGGCCTTGGTACGTTCGACGTTCGGAAGTTCTCCGACAAAAGGTACACTGATCTTATCGACATCCTTACGGCCACGCACCTTGGTGTTCATCAGGTAGAGAATCACCACAATGATGAACGGAATGGCAAAGCCGACCATGGCTGCTGTGGTCTTGATCTTCTTGGTATCGGGAGAAACCGGAGCGAAACTGCCGGAAGGGGCGCTGATGAGACGAGAGTTATAGGCGATGAAGGCCTGATTCAACTCTGTCTCTTCTCGTTTCTGGAGCAGATAGGTATAGAGCTGCTCCTTGACCTTCTGCTGGCGCTGAATGCGCTGCAGATATTTGGATTGATCATGCGCATTGGCAAGTTTACGATTGCTCTGCTGATGGCGGCTCTGGGTGGAGTTGATCTGGGAGTTGATAACCATCATCTGATTGTCCAACGAGGCCAGAATCACCGCTCTCTGTTCTTCGAGTTTCTTGTCATATTCCAATACCAGCGGATTGCGCGGTGAACTCTGGGATAGAATCTCATTGCGAGTCATCAACAGGGTGTTATATTGCGCAATCTGATCTTCTGCAGATCCGCTGCCAATGCCTGTATTCGCTGGCAACAACAGCGAAATATTGGCAGGATCGGAAATATAATTACGGACATAACGACACATGTAGAGCTGGGTATTCAACTCTTCGACCTGTAGATCGGACTGCATGGACTGGCCAACAAAGGCTCCGGAATTGGTACCTGATTCCGGCAGCAGATTGTCCGATTTGAAGTCAAAGATCTCATCTTCCACCTGGCATAACTCATTCTCGATCATCTCCAATCGTTCGCCGATGAACTTAGAGGTGGCGATGGCTACCTGGTTCTTGTCCTTGACCCAGTTCTGATTGTAGAGGTTGATGACGGTATTGATGATATCTTCTGCCCGTTGGATGGAGGTATCGTGATAGGTGATATCGATGATAGAGGATTCCTCGGGTGCCCAAACGGACAATCGAGAGGAACAGGCTCCTGCCATATCATAGACGGAAACACGATTGACATGGATCTCGAAAAGGTTGCCTACCGTATAGCTCGGACAACGGGTAATGATGATACGACCCATGAGCGAAGGGATGGTATCGTCGAAGGTGACAGGGACGACCTCCTCGCTTTTTTGTCCAGCATAGGACTGATTATACATGGTAATGCCACCCTGTCCATCAAGTTTCAGAGTCAAGCGGGCATAGTCTCTGTCATTCAGGTCAAGAAATTCCACCTTGACAGGCAATCCTGCGCCATACAAATCCTTATCCAACAAACGACCGGTACGGGAATAGCTGGTATTCAAGCCCAACTGACGAACCAATTCCACATAGAGTGCAGGAGCCTTGAGGGCAATCAATTCGTTGCTGATGTTGGAGTTGTTCTTGTTGATGCCGACCGCACTCAATCCATCGGCAACACCACCAATGGATTCCTTGCCGTCGCTCTTAATCATCAACTTGGCGGTACGACTGAAGACCTCGGGGGTAGTACGGATCTGATACCAAGCATAAAAACCACAAAGCAGGAAGGAGATCACAAACCACCACCAACGACTGAGGCAGAGGAAAAGGATATCGCGGATATCGAACCCACTACCCGTATTACCCGCCATCTGGAACGGATTGGAGGATTGCTGCTGGATGATGACCGTTGGCTGATTGGATTCGGAATGTTTATTATTATCGCTCATAAGAAGGAAGAGTCTTGATTATTTGAGATTCTTAATCAACAGATAGATTGAAAGTGCGGTTGAAAACAGCGAAATGTAGGTCATGTAGTTATGCACAGTCTGACCATTGAAGGTTGTCTGCTGCAACTGCTTGTTGTTCGGCTCTACGTAAATGATGTCATTCTGCTGCACAAAGTAGGCTGGAGAATGATACAGCAGTTCCCGATTGGTGAAATCCAGACGGTAGGTACTCTCTGAACCATCCAAATTGCGACGGATGACGAGCACATTCTTGCGCAGTCCATTGATCGGAATATCTCCAGCCAGAGCTACAGCCTCCAAGATGTTGGTCTGATCCTTCTGGAATGGGACGAAACCTCCACCCCACTCTCCCAGTTTGTAGAAACCGAGGTTGGTGTATTCGACTGAGACGAAAGGCTCCTTGATGAGCTCGCTCTCGATGATCTTGTTCTTGATATACTCCTCGGTCTGCATACGGTCCAAGCCGGCAATGCGAATCTTGCCGATGAATGGGAACTCAATCTCGCCCATCTCGTCGATGGTATAGGAGTTCGTGCCCTTTTCGCTCTGGACCGAGACACGATTGAACATCTCGCTCAACTCCTTGTTGCGGGCAGAGACATTGATGCTGACCTGATCGCCGGGACGCAACTGAATCTTCTGCTGCAACTGGGTCTCTACCTTGGCATAAAGGGTATCATGATCGGGGATATCGTTGAGGAATACAATATCCTTGCGGCTTGCGCAGGAACTGCAGAGCTGAACGAAAACGAAAACGAAGACGAAGACGTTGACGCTGACTATTTTTTTGAGAACTTTAACTACCATAAAAGGGGACGAGTCAATAATATTTCGGAAATTCTCTGATTCTTGATTTGATGATTATTTCGAGATCTTCTCGAGGAACATGTTCCAGATGAACTGGGGATTGCCGAGACCATAGCGGCGGAAGAGGCGACGTGGCTCACGAGACCAACGATAGAGCCACTCCATGCCGAAACGCTGCATGAAGAGCGGAGCACGTGGCACTGTGCCTGCATAGAAATCGAAGACGGCGCCAATGGACCCAACATGGCAATGGATGTTGAGCTCCTGCCAATGCGTATAGGCCCACTTCTCCTGCTTCGGAGCGGTCATGCCAATCCAGATGAGATCGGGATCGACTTCGTGAATACGGGCAATGATGGCATCGTTGTCCTCTTTGGAGAATTCCTTCTTGAACGGAGGGGAATAGGTAACGACATCGAGATTCGGGAATTCGATGGCGGCCTTCTCGCGAATCAAGGTCAGAATCTTCTCGGACGAACCGACGAACATGACTCTAGGTTTGCGGCGATCGGGATTATACTGGAGCCAAAATGGCAGTTCTTGATCTGTGCTTCCGTTGAGTTTCTCCATCTCGAAACGGAAAAGGTCCCAACCTGTGCAACGATGACGAGGACGACTCTTGGCCCCCAAGAAGTGACAGGCAAGGACGATGCTGGTGCCATCGGACAAAAGCACATCGCTCTGCAGGAGGGCATCGGCAAAGGTACGATCTTTCTTGGCCTGGTTGTAACTATAGGCATTGATGGTGTTGATCAACACCTTCCCCTCGGGGATGGAACTCAGCTGTCCGCGGCGTTCAAGAAGATCAAGCGTTTTTAGACGAAAAGTATGATTCATTATTTGGGTGATATCTGACTGAATGGTACAGCTTCGCTAATGCATGTCACACGAGCGAATGCATAAACGGGCAATTCATGGATATTAAATAACTGTTCAAAACGTTTTTGCTTAGAAAGCATTTACAGGCGCAAATATAATTAAAATAATTATCTTTGTCCAAATAACAGCGTAAAAAAATGCCACTATTCGCGTTTTTTTGTCGAATAGTGGCACTATTTATCAATTTAGTGTCCGTTTTGCGTCAATAAATGACGCTAACCTATTTACTTCACAACCCAGATATCTGGCAAGTTTCGGCCCTGTTCGTTATAATCCAAGCCGTAGCCGACAATGAAATCGTTCGGGATTTCCAAGCAGCAATAGTCGAGCGTCAGACCTTCGACGCGACGTGCATTCGGCTTGTTCAACAGGACGGCAACACGAACCTCTTTGGCGCCTAATTCCTGTAATTGACCCACCATATGCTGGAGGGTGAATCCGGAGTCGCAGATATCCTCAACAACGACGACCGTGCGGCCCTCGACGGACTCTACGAGACTGCCAATGGTTCGCACCTTGCCCGTGGTCTGCGTGCCCTCGTACGATTTCATTCGCATGAAGGTTATTTCGGACGGGATGGTGATGCGACGATACAGATCGGAGGCAAAAACGAAGGCTCCATTCAACACGCAAATGAAGAGGGGGTTCTTGTCTTTTAAGTCTTCATTAATCTGCACAGCGACACGCGACACCTCAGCGAGGATTTGGGCCTCGCTGAGATAGGGAATAAAGTCGCGGTTGGAGATTCGAATCGACGATTGCATCACGCGACTTTATTAAGTTTCTTAATAATCGAGAAGATAAACGCAGCAGCTACCAGACAGATTACGAACAGGACTGCCCAAACGATCCAGAGATCGCAACCGCCCCAAAGCCAAGCCGGGATTACTGTAAGGAAGTTACCAATTGCGGTCGATACGAACCAACCGCCCATCATCATGCCTTTGTACTTGGTTGGAGCTACCTTGGTAACGAATGAGATACCAATTGGAGAGAGCAGCAACTCGGCGAAAGTGAGAATCAGATAGGTATTGATCAGCAGGCTTGGAGCAGCATCGCCCATATGGAGTGGCTGACCGTCAGCACCTGTTTCAGGAGCACCAAAGCCCAATGAACTCATTGTCATGAGCAGATAAGCAGCACCTGCCACCAGCATACCCAAACCGATCTTGACTGGGGCCTTAGGCTCCTTGCCCATCTTGCCCAACCAAGAGAACAATGCAATGGATACAGGAGTCAACATAACCACGAAGCAGGCATTGAAGTGCTGGAAGATAGCTGGCTTAACATCAACGCTAGCACCCTCAGCAGGAACCATGTTGAAGAGGAAGCCAGCACCACCAATCAGAAGCAATGCAGCCACGATGCGAGTCATACCCTTCTGCTGGATGAGTCCGAAGATACCATACACGATGAAGATGATTGCGAGAAGGTTACGTACATCGAACGACATACTCTCGATGCCAGTAGAGCTGGTTGCTGTATAATCACGAGCGAAATAAGTCAGGGTCAAGCCGTTCTGGTGGAATGCCATCCAGAAGAATACGACAACGGCGAAGACAAGACAAAGGCAGATGATACGCTCCATGGTCTCGGCTGGGCTCATATCGTCAGCAACAGCCTCGGCCGAATTCTTGGCAGACTTGGTGGCTGTGATGACATGCTTGAAAGTTGGCTTAGCGAGATAATAAACGGCAATACTGAAGATCAGCGAAGCGCAAGCCACACCGAAAGCATAATGGTAAGAGTCTGCCTCGGATACGCCCGTGCTCTGAGCCCAATCCATGATCTCGACAGCAGCGGTTGGTGCGAACAATGCACCTACGTTGATGGCCATGTAGAAGAGTGAAAAACCTGAATCACGCTTGTCGGCGAACTCTGGCTGGTTGTAAAGATCACCAACCATTACCTGCAGGTTACCCTTGAAGAGACCTGTACCCAAGCTTACGAGCAACAGCGCTGCACCCATGGCTATGATTGCCACGCTGTTGGCGCCCATTGGCAAAGCCAAGAGAACATAACCTGCGAACATGACGAAGATACCGATGGTTACCATCTTGCTATAGCCGAACTTATCGGCCAACATACCACCGAAGAGCGGCAAGAAATAAACCAGCATCAGGAAGCTGGAATAGATGGTACCTGCAGTGCCTGCCGAGAAACCGAAATTAGCCTGCAAGAACATCACGAACACGGCCAACATGGTGTAATAGCCGAAACGCTCACCAGTATTGGCAACAGCCAAGGCCCAAAGGCCCTTTGGCTGACCTTTGTATGAAGTATAAAGGAAATAGAACCATAGCACGAAAAGCACTACAATCCAGGGGGTTGAAATTGATTCCATCATATATTGTTACTATGTTATTATTGTTGTTTTGTTCTTTTGTTGTTTTGTTAAAACGATAAATCGTTATTTTACATTAGGAAGTTCCAAGCCATAGCCCTTCTTTTTGTCCTCCTGCTTCAACAAGAAGGCAAGAACGAGTGCTACGATGCCGAAACAAGCAAAGATGCACATCGGGATGGTGTAGTCATACTGTACATACTCAACGCCATCACGAACAACGGTTCCATCGATACAATAGTTGGTCAACACCTTACCAATGAGCAATGGTACTCCGCCAAGACCAAAGTTTTGAATCCAGAAGGTCACAGCATAGGCTGAACCCAACAACTTCATTGGAACAATCTTTGGCATGCTTGGCCACATAGCGGAAGGAACCAACGAGAAGGCAATACCCAATAGCACCATGATAAAGGCAGCAAACCACCAGTAGTTCAACAATGGAAGGGCAAAGAGGACATGCACGAGAATCAAGAGCACTGAGCCAATAATCATGATGGTTGCACCCTTACCCTTGCGATCGTAAATACCTCCGAAGATTGGAGTCATGATCAGATTACCGAATGGGATCAAAGCGGGAAGCAAACCTGCCAACTCGCTATCAACGCCATACTTATTAATCATTAACGAGGTAGCATACTTCATGAATGGGAAGACGGCTGAATAGAAGCAGAGACAAAGCAACGCAATCAACCAGAAACCCTTGCTGCCAACAATATACTTCAGATCGGCTACCTTGAAGGAATCGTCGTCGCCAGCAGCCTCTGCCTGCTCCTGCTTATCTAACTTGCGGTCCATTACGCAGAAGACCATGTAAGCCAAGAAACCGACAACCAACAGCACGAACGCCAACAGCAATGGAGCTGACATCGAGAAGTTCTTGGCAATGGTTGGACTAACAGCCAAAGCCAAAGCGGTACCCAAACGAGCCACGGCTACCTGTACACCCATGGCCAAAGCGGTTTCGTAGCCGGTAAACCAACGGACAATCACCTTCGAAACGGTAATACCACAGTTCTCGGTACCGACAGCGAAGATCGCATAACCCAAACATGCGGTCAAAACCTGCTGATTCAAACCCATCAGTACGGCAGGTCCTCCAGGAGCAATAAACTCTACGGCATAGTACTTGATACCAGCACCAATCACCATGAAGGCGCATGAGGCCAAACCTGTAAGACGAACACCAAACTTGTCGAGGATGATGCCACCAAAAATCAACATCAGGAAGAAGACATTGAACCACATGTAGGCCCAATTGAAATTACCGAAGTCATCGGCACTCCATCCCATGCCTCCCTGTTCGATGGAAATACCCAACATATCCATCAATGGAGACATCGCATCTGTGAGGAAGTAACCCCACATCATAGTGAACGAGACAATGATCAAGGCGGTCCAACGTGCTGCCTTGGAGTCTCGTAATGTTTTTTGAATCTGTTCCATTTTATAAATTTTATGATTTTAGTTTAAATAAGCGAAAAAATAGTCGTATTTGCGTCCACAGACGTTTACGTTTGCTTGGGATGACGAGTGTATCCTTGAGACCCAACATAGCCTCCACCTCTCGGTAATGTTGGAGCGAGAAGTCGCCCATCTCCAGACGGATCTGACGAAGGGAGTCTTTGGCGCGAGTCTGCAACATGATCAAGGTGCTGACCGGACTGGGCGTTACCTCGATGGACTGAGCCTCGGTCAACACAACATTGGCTCCTTGCGGCGTCACCGTCACAAAGTAGCAATATCCAGACTGCACAGAGATCAGTTCTGCCTGATAGGAATCAATCCAGGACTGACGGTGCCCCTCGAACTGTGTCTGCGTCGAACGCCAGAACTTCAGGCACAATCCCCGTTGTGCCATCTGATCAATCCTCGCCATGGGATAATCGCCCCAAGGCTCCATGTTCTGGATGTCGGCATCGAGTTCAGCAATGCGTTCCAACTGGCGCTGTTCCTTCTTGCAGAGGGTGGTCCACTCGACATAAAGAGGCGAAACATCCGTCTGCAAGGTTTCCACGGCTGGCAACCCTGCACGAATGTCCTCCTTGGTCAAATGCTTCCGCATTTCCTGAAGCATTTCCTGCAATAACGGAGTAAAATCGCTCGAATTCACGGTGCAAATATAACGTATTTTTTTCATTTATCCTATCTCTTCTCCTCTTTTTTATAATTATGGATTGATTTTGGCCAGAAAATTTGGTGGATATGCCATTTTATATGTATATTTGCACCCAAAACGAACCATCTAATGAGAATCAAAGATTATCTGACCTCTCTTTTGCTGTATTGCAAGCACCACGTCTTCGGCACTATCATCACGATAGCGGTCCTTTGGCTCTGCTTCATCAGCGAACACTCGTTGTGGGCCATCTGGAAGCTGCAACGGGAGAAGGAGCGTCTGCAGAACGAGATTGTCAGCTACCGCAATACGATCAACCAGTTCGAGCAATCGATCAATGAGGTGAGCGGTGACCGCGAAGCGATGGAGCATTTTGCTCGCGAGAAACTCAACATGAAGAAGCCGAACGAGGACGTTTACCTGTTCGACGAATAGGACTTCGTACGAAAACGAAAACGAAAACGAAAACGATAACAGTGAAATACGTAGAACAAATAGCATATGTACTATTGCTGGGAGCCGTACTGATGGCCTCCTACAATTATGAATGGCTGATGATTGCCCGATATGTTGCATCGGTGGGTGCAGCGGGTGTGGCAGTGGTCCGCCTGAGAGAAAGATACGAAGGAAAGAACCTCCGACTGAAGAGACTGATGCGTTTGCGCCATCTGGTAGGCATTGCCTACGTAGTGGGCGCTGGCCTGATGTTCAAGGAGTACAACTACTGGCTGGTTGCGTTCCTGATTGGAGTGATTCTGGAATTGTACACTTTGCTGGTATTTAGCAAAGTGTACGAAAACGATAACCATAACGATAACAAATAACCGATCATGAAGAAGATTTTTGCGCTTACTCTCGCCGTTCTGCTCTGCTTGCCTGCTATGGCCAAGAAGCAGAAAACAGTTACTCCTACTTGGCCTAATGGCGAAGTGATGGATAGTTGGTTTCAGGATACGACCCCTGTGAATCTCGAAAGTCTCGGCAAACAGTACCGTTTGACCGATTATCATATCAATGCCGATGGACGTATCCACACCCAGGAAATTCAGGCTCTCATCGACCAGGCTGCCAGCAATGGCGGCGGTGTGATTGTTGTTCCTTCGGGCGTGTTCATGACCGGCGGTCTCTACTTCAAACAGGGCACACACCTGCATCTGGAACAGGGTGCCGTACTGATGGGCAGCGACTTTATCGGCGATTACAAATTGGCCAAGACCCGCATCGAAGGCGAGACCTGCACATACTTCGAAGGTCTGATCAATGCCATTGGTCTGGATGGGTTCACCATCTCGGGCGAGGGCACCATCGACGGAAATGGGCTGCGCTATCACCAGCAGTTCTGGTTGCGTCGCAAATGGAACCGCAAGTGTACCAACAAGGATGAGCAGCGTCCTCGTCTGATCTGGATTTCAGGTTGTAAGAATGTACAACTGGAGGGCGTCAGCTTCCAGAACTCAGCCTTCTGGACAACACATATTTATAATAGCGACCACGTGAAGTGCCTCGGACTTCACATCTACAGCTTGCTTCACCCAGATGACTCGAAAGGTCCATCGACCGATGCCATCGACCTAGATGTCTGCCACGATATCCTCGTGAAGAACTGCTACATGTCGGTCAACGATGATGCAGTTGCCATCAAGGGCGGTAAGGGTCCTTATGCCGATGCATTCGAGAAGCAGTATCCTGGCGTAAAGATTCCAGCCGAGAACGAGGGCAATGGCGCAAACTACAACATCCTGATCACCGATTGCCACTACGGCGAATCGCATGGTTGTCTGACTATGGGTAGTGAATGTGTGCACAGCTGGAATATCGTGCTCCGCAACATCAAGATCTCGAAAGCAGCCAACAACCTGCTCTGGCTCAAGATGCGTCCTGATACCCCTCAACGCTATGAGTACATCACCGTAGAGAATATCGAAGGACCAGTCCGTAACTTCCTTCTGGTTAAGCCTTGGACTCAGTTCTTTGACTTGAAGGGCCGTCAGGATCCTCCAATGTCATACAGTGACCATATCGTGATGCGAAACTGTAAGGTGGATTGCGAATCGTTCTTCAACGTAAAGCAGCAGGAGGATGTTTACCACCTGTCGAACTTCACATTCGAGAATCTGGAGATCACTGCCCAAAAGGACAAGGAGATCAACGCAAACATCATCGAAGGTTGTTCCACCAAAAATATTAACGTAAAATGACATTACCTGCTGAATGGGCTGAACAGGCCTTTGTACAGATTGCATGGCCTCATGCCAATACCGATTGGGCACCGTATCTCCAGTCGGCCTACGATTGCTATTGTAATATAGCACGCGAGATCGCGAAACGAGAGAATCTGGTGATCGTCACCCCAGAACCAAACGTTGTGAAGGATTTGCTCAATAACGCTCCTGACATTTGCCTCGAGCGCATTCATATCCTGGAGATTGACACCAACGATACCTGGGCTCGTGATCATGCCTTCCTGACCTGTGTCGATGCACAAGGCAATAAAGCCCTCTTGGATTTTATCTTCAATGGCTGGGGACAGAAGTTTGCCTCGAACCTTGACAATCAAATCAATCACAAGGTTTTTGCGTCGCTCAACCAACTACTCAAAGGGAAAGGAACCTACGTGGGACCTATCCGAATGGTATTGGAGGGAGGTAGTGTGGAGAGTGATGGAAAAGGAACCATTCTGACTACCACATCCTGCCTCATGGCACCTAACCGCAATTATTTCGGTTCGAAGGAGGAGGCGGAAGAGTTCCTGAAGCCCTGTCTGTCGGCCAAGCGAGTCCTTTGGTTGGATCATAGCTGGTTGGCTGGTGACGACACCGATGGACATATCGACACCGTGGCTCGTTTCTGCCCAAACGATACGATTACCTACGTTCTGTGTGAGGACCCAGAGGATGAACACTACCAGGGACTGAAGGCTATGCTGGAGGAACTGAAAGCGCTTCGTACGGAGGAGGGTCTCCCCTATCGACTGATTCCACTTCCTATGCCTGACGCTATCTACGAGAGAGACTTTGAAGATGCTGTGGAGGAGGAAAGAGACCAACGTCTACCTGCTACCTATGCTAACTTCCTCGTCGTGAATGGTGCAGTTCTCATGCCTACTTACGGACAATTGGAAAACGATTTGACTGCCATGCAACAGTTGAAGATAGCTTTCCCTGACCACGAGGTCATCGGCATTGACTGTCAGGTTCTAATTCGACAGCATGGTTCGTTGCATTGCGTTACGATGCAATATCCTAAGTGAAAACCCACCCCATCCCTCCCTGCTTAGGGAGGGAGTCCTAACGGGTCGCAACCTTTTCAAATAACAAATATCCGCAAGGCCAAAGTCTCCCTAAGCAGGTCCTCGCAGGAAAAGAAAAGAATGAGTATCTTTTCCTGAGGAGAGGAGTTTTAGCGAGGGTGGATTTAGTGGGTCTTTATGGTCTATATGAAAGCAGAATACATCATAAGCAATACAGACTGGAAGAAATGTCCCGACACGAAACTGCCGGAGTATGCCTTCATCGGTCGAAGCAATGTGGGAAAGTCAAGCCTGATCAATATGCTGACCCAGCAGAAAGGATTGGCCAAGACTTCGGCCAAACCGGGCAAGACACTTCTCATCAATCACTTCAAGGTGGAGGACAGCTGGTTTATTGTCGACCTGCCGGGCTATGGCTATGCCCGCATCGGCAAAACAGGGCTCGACAAACTCCAGAAGCTGATTAACGGATACATCCTGAACCGCCCTCAGCTTACCTGCCTAATGCTCCTGATTGATAGCCGTCATGAACCCCAGAAGATCGACCTCGAATTCATGCAGATGCTGGCCGAAAACGGTGTCCCGTTTGTGATCATCTTCACGAAACTCGACAAGATTTCGAACCGAGAATGGCAACAGAATCTCAAAGCCTACAAAGCCCGTCTGCTGCAGGATTGGGAGGAACTGCCTCCAATCTTCGCAACAAGTTCGGAAAAAGGCTCGGGTCGAGAAGAAATACTGAATTATATAAACGAAATAAATAATAGTTTGAAAAATGGCAATGAATAACTGGTACGAGTGCCGTGTTAAGTTTGAGAAGACACTCGAGAACGGAACCCAGAAGAAAGTGACTGAAGTTTACCTCGTTGACGCAATGAGCTTCACCGAGGCAGAGAACCGCATTATCGAAGAAATGACTCCATTCATCAGTGGAGAGTTTGAAGTATCAGCAGTTAAGAAGGATCGCATCGCTGAGATGTTCATCGATCCAGAAGGAGATAAATGGTATCGCGCTAAGGTAATGTTCATTACCCTTGACGAAAAAAGCGGTGCAGAGAAGAAAGCTGCTTCGACCATGCTCGTTCAGGCCAAGGACTTCCAGATGGCTGTTAAGAACCTGGAGGATGGCATGAAGGGCACTATGAGCGATTGGGAGATTAACACTATCTCCGAGACAACCATCATGGACGTGTATGGTGTTGTCGTAAAGGAGGTCAAAGAATGATCAGATGATCAAGGAAAATCTTGAAAGAGTTCGAGCTTCGCTACCGGAAGGTGTTACTCTGGTGGCGGTCTCGAAATTTCATCCCGCTGAGATGATTTCGGAGGCATATGCCTGCGGACAACGCATCTTTGCCGAAAGCCGAGAACAGGAGTTCCGACAGAAGGTAGAGATGTTGCCGGAAGATATCCAATGGCACTTCATCGGACATCTGCAGACCAACAAAGTCAAGATGGTCGTTCCTTATGCCACCATGATCCAAAGTGTGGACAGCGAACGTCTGTTGGACGAGATCGAGAAGCAAATGCAGAAGATCGACAAGCCGTTTATCGAGGTTCTGCTGCAGCTGCATGTTGCTCAAGAGGAGACCAAGAGCGGCTTTACGCCCGATGAAATCCTCACATTATTAAATAGTACGCACGTGAAGGATCGCTGGCCGCACATCCGCCTGCGTGGCGTGATGGGCATGGCCTCTTTTGTCGACAACCAGGAACAGTGGCGTCGCGAATTCCGTCAGATCATGGTCTGTCATAGGGCATTGCTCGATGGGCCGCTCAAGGATCAGGGCATCAGCGAGGAACTCTTCTCGATCTGTTCGTTTGGCATGAGCGAGGATTATCCGGTGGCAATCGAAGAGGGCTCTAACATGGTTCGCGTTGGAACAACCATTTTTGGGCCTCGTGTATATTAATGTTTAAGGTTGAAAGTAGAATGAAAATTGAAATAAAGAATACTGAGGCATTGCATGACGCAGCCCGCGAATTCATTGCGAACATGGAGGACAATACCGTGTTTGCTTTCCGTGGCGAAATGGGCGCTGGCAAGACAACCTTCATCAAGGCGGTCTGCGAGGTATTGGGCGTCGAGGATGAGGTGAACTCTCCTACTTTTGCCATCGTCAACGAATATCGTTCTGCAACGGCAGAACTGATCTATCATTTCGACTGCTATCGCATCAAGGAATTGGAGGAGGCGCTGGATTTCGGATTTGAGGACTATATGGATTCTGGCGCTCTTTGCTTTATTGAGTGGCCGGAGAACGTGGAAGATCTTTTGCCTGGCGATGTTGTCAATGTCAAGATAACCGTCAACGAGGATGGTAGTAGAACTTTAGAGTTTTAACTTTAAAGTACGAAAACTTTTACGAAAACTTTTACGAAGAAGAATGCTTATCTACAATACAACATTCCATGTGGAAGAGGCTGTGCTCCAGAAATTCCTCTGCTTTGTGAAGGATGAATATTTCCCAGCCGTAACGGAGGGTGGATATCTGGTTCGTCCCAGACTTGTTCACCTGATGGGTGATGTCGGCGAGGGATTGCTGGGATATGCGGTCATGGCAGACTGCCCGGGCGAAATCATGGACATCAAGCGATGGAGAGATGCTGCCGGCAATAAGCTGATTGCTCGCCTGACAGCAGAGTTCGGAACGAAAGTTCTCTCGTTCAGTACAACGATGAAAGTAATAAAAGAGTGAAAAGGGGTTTCCTTTTCACTCTTTTTATTATAATTCATGCACAAGGAACTTTGTCGTTGGCGTGTCAGCCTTTTGGGCTTTATCCTTGGCCAATCCGCAGATCTCTTCGGGAGTACCTTCAGCCATGACCCGACCGCCGGACGATCCGCCATCTGGGCCCATGTCGATGATATAGTCACAACTCTTAATGACATCCAAGTTGTGCTCGATGACAAAGATCGAATTGCCGCGATCGACCAGCTGATTGAGGACGGATAGCAATACGCGGATATCTTCGAAATGAAGACCCGTGGTTGGCTCATCGAGAATATACAGAGTCTTACCGGTCTGCTTCTTGCTCAATTCGGTGGCCAACTTGACTCGCTGTGATTCGCCGCCCGAAAGCGTCGAAGATGGCTGTCCTAACTTGATGTAGCCCAAGCCGACCTCCTGAAGTACCTTGATCTTGTTCAGAATCGTTGGAACATTCTCGAAGAACTCACAAGCCTGATTGATCGTCATATCGAGCACATCGGCTATGGACTTGCCCTTGAATCGGACTTCAAGCGTTTCTCGATTGTACCGTTTGCCGTGACAAGCCTCGCATGGCACCATCACATCCGGCAGGAAGTTCATCTCGATGGTCTTGTAACCATTGCCCGAACAGACCTCGCATCGGCCGCCTCCTACATTGAACGAAAAACGGCCCGGCTTATAACCTCGCAACTGTGCCTCTGGCATCGAAACGAAGAGGTTGCGAATGTCCTGAAAGACTCCTGTATAGGTAGCAGGATTGCTTCGAGGAGTTCGGCCCAGTGGTGACTGATCAACATTGATTACCTTGTCGATATTCTCCAATCCCACAATCTCCTTGTAAGGAAGCGGTGGAGTCAACGAGCGATAGAAATGTTGAGACAGGATTGGTTGCAATGTACCTTGGATCATACTCGACTTACCCGAACCAGAAACACCCGTAATACCCACCAGACAGCCCAATGGGAAACGTACATCTATGTTCTTGAGGTTATGACCAGTAGCACCCTTGATAATAAGGCTCTTACCATTGCCAGGGCGACGGGTTGCCGGAATCTCTATCTTCTGAGTTCCATTCAGGTAATCGGCAGTCAGGGTATGTTTGCGGAGCATCTCTGCCGGCGTTCCCTGGAAGACTACCTGTCCACCTTTTCGGCCGGCAGCAGGGCCAATATCCACAATGTAATCAGCCGCAAGCATCATATCACGATCATGCTCGACGACAATCACGGTATTGCCGATATCTCGCAACTTCTTGAGCGAATTGATGAGCAACTCATTGTCGCGCTGATGCAGACCGATCGAGGGTTCATCCAGGATATAAAGCACATTGACCAACTGGCTGCCGATCTGCGTTGCCAAACGAATTCGCTGGCTCTCACCACCGGACAGGGTCATCGTTGCTCGTCCGAGGGAAAGATAGCTCAATCCGACATCCAACAGGAACTGCAGACGTGTACGAATCTCCTTGAGAATCTCTCCAGCCACAGTCATCTGTCGTTCGGTGAGGTGTTCTGGGAGCTCCTGAATCCACTTCTGCAAATCAGATAACGTAAGCTCTGATACCTCCGAAATATTCTTCCCGGCCAGACGGTAATGAAGTGCCTCTCGGTTCAATCTTTGGCCATGGCAAACTGGGCAATCAATCTCTGTACTGAAAGACTCTGCCCATCGACGCTCTTTGGCCGAGGCATCATCTCCAATGGAGTCCTTGATATATTTTACCAAGCCCTCGTAAGGCATGGTCATGATCGAATAACCGGTATGCGCATCGTCGATATGATAGGATTCGCCAGTTCCGTAGAGGACACCGTTGATGGCCTCTTCCGGAATCTCCTCAATCGGCGTATCAAGGGTACACTGATAGGTTCCCAGCAAAGCCTCAATCTGGTGGAAAATCATCGAGTTCTTCTGCTTGCCCAATGGGGCGATGCCACCCTCAGCAATACTCTGCTTGGGATCAGGAATGAGTTTGTCGCGATCGACTTCGGTCACACGTCCCAAACCATGGCAATGTGGACAGGCGCCCATCGGTGAATTGAACGAGAAATCATGTGGTGCAGGATCTTTGTAGGCCAAACCGGAAACCGGATCCATAAGCATGCGGCTATAGTATTTGATCTTCTCGTCGCCATCCTTCTCCATCACCATGATCATGCCTTCGCCCATGCGCATCGCCAGACGAACAGATTCGCGCAAACGCTGTTCGTCGATGCCGGCAATCTGCATCTTGTCGATGACGAGTTCGATGCTATGGTTCTTGTATCGATCCAACTGCAAGCCATGCAGAATCTCACGCATTTCGCCATCAATACGGACATTCAGGTAGCCCTTCTTTCGCAGCTGCTCGAAGAGTTCGCGATAATGGCCCTTACGGTTTCGGACCAATGGAGCCAGCAGATAGACTCGTTTGCCTTCGTAGTCCTTGAGCAAAAGCTGCAGTATCTGGTCCTCACTGAACTTTACCATCTTCTCACCACTCTCGTAACTGTAAGCTTCGCCAATGCGGGCATATAGCAGACGAAGGAAGTCATAAATCTCGGTCGTGGTGCCGACGGTGGAACGAGGGTTGTGGTTGACGGTTTTCTGTTCGATGCTGATAACCGGACTCAATCCGGAAATCTTGTCGACATCCGGACGTTCGAGGTTACCAAGGAAATTGCGTGCATAGCTCGAAAAGGTCTCGATATAACGACGCTGGCCTTCGGCATAGATTGTGTCGAAAGCCAGCGATGATTTGCCACTGCCGGACAAGCCGGTGATGACGGTTAACGAGTAACTTGGAATAGTTACATCAATATTCTTCAGATTGTGGACGCGAGCGCCCAGGATCTCAATAGGCACGTTTATTAAAACTTTTTACGATGATCTTAAACTGTGTGAGGATTACTGTTCCTTCCAGCCCAAAGCGGCAGCACCAAGAATGGCTGCTTCGCTCGCCTTCAATGCGGATGGCATCAATCTGATCTTGCCTTTCCAGTAAGGAAGGAGATTTGCCTCCATGGCCTCTCGAATAGGATTCATAAGGATATCTCCAGCCTGTGCCAAACCACCGAAGAGGACGATTGCCTCTGGCGCAGAGAAGGCAACGAAATCAGCGAATGCCATACCCATGATGTGGCCGGTGTACTCAAAGATCTCTTTGGCCAAAGTATCTCCTGCCATCGCAGCATCATACACATCTTTCGAAGTGATCTGCTCTGGAGCGATCTTGCGAAGCGAGCTATCATCGGAACGCTTCTCCAGGAATTCAACAGCTGTACGGGCAACACCCGTAGCCGAACAATAGGTCTCGAGACAGCCCTTTCGACCACAACCGCACTGACGGCCATCGCGAATAGCGCAAGTATGGCCTAACTCTCCGGCAAAGCCATCACTGCCATACACAAGCTGTCCGTTGATGACAATACCGGAACCGACACCTGTGCCAAGTGTGATCATGATGAAGTCACGCATGCCACGTGTTGCACCGTAAGTCATCTCTCCGATGGCGGCAGCATTGGCATCATTGGTCACTGCAACAGGGATATCGAGCGCATTGCTCAGCATCTCGCCCAATGGGAGGACGCCCTTCCATGGCAAGTTGGCAGCATTCTCAATGTTGCCGCTATAATAGTTGGCATTGGGAGCACCGATGCCGATACCAGAAATCAACTGAGGACCACCGACCTCGCCCATCACACGGCGACAGCCTTTTACTAAAGCTTCACAAAAGTCGTCAAACTCCTCATAGTCGCGGGTCTTGATGGCCGTGTTTGCGACAATTCTGCCACGAGCATCAACAACACCAATGACGGTATTGGTTCCGCCCATGTCTACACCTAATACATATGGTTTACAATCTGACATGATACTTAAGATTTATTGACGGTGCAAAGATAGTCAATATTTCAACATCAACCAAGGGTTGCACCTATTTTTTTGTTCTTTTTTAACGAAGTTTCAACTTTAACGGAGCTTGAGCACCTGACCCTTACGAACTGTGGCCGAAGTCAAATGATTGCGTTTCACAATGCTCTTTACGGTTACACCATACTTCTGCGAGATGGAATGAAGCGATTCGCCCGAGGCTACCTTATGTACCGGATAGCTTCGATCGGCCTTCGACTTCTTGGCCTGCATATAGATACGTTCACCCTCCCTCAACTTATAGTTCTTAGGCATATCGTTCCACTTGCGGAGCTGTCGGGCGGTTACCTTGAATTCTTTGGCAATGGCATTCAAATCGTCGTTCTTCTTGGCCTCGACGAACTTCAAGCCGTGACGTTTGGCTGTGGTATACAAACGATGTTTCGATACAGGAGCCGTCGAAGCAATACTCTTTTCGCTGACGTTTTTCGTCCCCTTGTCCAACTTGTCGTACTGTGCAAGGTTGTATCGTTCGATGACATCACACAGCAACTCCGGATATTTTGGATTGGTAGCATAACCACACTTCTGCAATCCCTTTGCCCATCCTTTGTAATCGGTCATATCCAACTTAAAGAGCGGAGCATAACGGGTACTGTTCTTCAGAAACTTGGAGTGATATTCGTAGCCCTCCTGAACCGATTTGAACTTACAGAAAGGTTCGTTCGAGGAATCATCATCGCAACGCACCACAGGACCATCCCACCCACGGTAAGCCTTGATGCCAAAGTGATTATTGGCCTTGACGGCTATATAGCTGGCGCCATAAGCACTCTCGAACATGCCTTGAGCCAATGTGATGCTGGCTGGGATGCCATAGAGTTTCATCTGACGCTGGGCCTCGGCAGCATAGAGCCTGCAATATTCGGCGGCAGAGAGTCGTGGTCCCTGATCCGGACAGTTAGTTCGAGCATAGATAGGGTCCGAAACAGCCGAACCAATGTACAAAATTGCGGCAAAAAAGGCTAATATATTAAATATTGACTGAAATATTTGGCGAACTGCGTTTTTTATCATATCTTTGCAAAAAGTTTTTCTGATCATGAAAACAATTGAAATCGGTGCAAAGATACGAATTTGTAGCCATATAGAGCTAACAAATGAACAAAAAAGTGTAGTTGAGGCCGCAAAAAAGGCCACTTCTGGTTCTTATTCCCCCTATTCTCACTTCAAAGTTGGTGCAGCCGTCCTCCTGGACAATGGCGAAATCATCAGTGGAGCTAACCAGGAGAATGCAGCTTACCCCTCCGGTTTATGCGCAGAACGCACGGCGATTTTCTATGCTGGTGCCAAGTATCCGGATGTCCCGATCCGCAAGTTAGCCATCATCAGTCGACAGGGAGAAGAATTTGGGAAAAAGATCTGTTCTCCGTGTGGTGCTTGCCGTCAGGTTATCTGTGAGTCCGAGTATCGCGCTGGGGCTCCGATCGAGATCCTTTTGTGTTCTGCCACCGAGGTCTACATCTTCGACAGCATCGATGCACTCCTCCCATTCGGCTTCAGCGGGAAGGATCTTTTGTAAAGTTATCAACACTTTTTTGCCCCATTTTTTACCTATCAATGGCAAAAATGGGGCTATTATTTTGTCTCGTCAAAAAAGTTACAATTTAAATCAACAAAAACATTTCTAATATCACTTATCAACATTCTAAATCAGCACTTTCCAAAGTATATATTTTCGGAGTTCAAACAAAAAGAAAATGTTGATAACTTTTCGTCATTTTGATACAAAACAAAACGTAACTCGCTATTATTCAAACCTATTATACCCCATATAGCGCATAATACTCACAAACCCTTATTCAAGCCAAATTCACCACTAAAAATCAGGGAGTTAGACTTCTCCAAACATTTTTCGAAAAATTTTACTATTGGAAGGTAAAAAAATTTTTCTTATCTTTGCACTCGCAATTTTCAACAAGTATAAATTCGCACACTTTTATAATACATTATATATAGTTAAGAACTGTTTTGATCCGTAAGTATGAAATCTAATTACGAGACGCAGTGGGCACAATGTCTGGACATCATCCGCGACAACTTGAACAACGAGGAAGCCTTCAAGGCCTTCTTCGCTTCAACGCGTGCACTCAGCTATACCGACGACAAGCTGGTGCTGCTGATTCCGTCCCACTTCGTGTACGAGCGTCTCGAGTCTGAGTACTTCGATCTCTTAAAGAAAACCTTACAACGCGTATTTGGTCCTAAAATCAGCCTAGAATACCAGGTTCAAATGGTACAAGAAGAAGAGATCAAAGTAGAAGCCGAAAAACACGAAGAGGCAGATCAGGCTCAAGACTTCGATTCACACCTTAATCCGAACTGCACATTTGGTACATTCTGCGAAGGCAAGAGTAATGAACTTGCCCTCAGCGCCGCTCTTACTGTAGCACAAAAACCGGGCAACAACGCTTTCAATCCATTCTTCATCTTTGGTGCATCTGGAGTTGGTAAGACTCATCTTGCCCAGTCCATTGGTGTGTACGTACGTGAACACAACCCTAAAGCACGTGTTCTGTATGTACCTGCCCACCTCTTCAAGATCCAGTACATGGAGGCCGTCCGCAACAACCAGCAGAGCGACTTCATCAACTTCTATCGTTCGGTCGATGTCCTTATTGTCGATGATATTCAGGAGTTCGCAGGCAAGAACCTGACTGCTACCCAGAATACCTTCTTCCACATCTTCAACTACCTGCATGGTGCAGGCAAACAGTTGATCATGACCTGCGACCGTCCTCCGGTCGAGCTAGCAGAGGATTTGATTCCACGACTGTTGACCCGTTTCAAATGGGGATTCATTGGAGAAATCGAGCATCCTGATTACGAGCTCCGCAAGAGCATCCTCAATGGCAAGTGCGACAAGGAGGGTCTCGTCATCAGCGAGGATGTGATTGACTTCATTGCACGCAATGCAACCGACAATGTCCGTGATCTGGAGGGTATTATCAACTCTCTCCTCGCCCACTCCATTGCTTTCAATCGTCCAATCAACGAGGAATTGGCAGCACGTGTCATGCGCATGATTGTCAAGATCGAACAGAAGGTCATCACCTGCGAAGCTATACTCCAGCAGGTTGTGGCAGCTTTCAGCATCGATATGAAGAGCATCAACAGCAAGAGCCGCAAACGCGAGATCGTTTGGGCCCGTCAGGCTGCGATGTCTCTCTGCAAGAAATATACGACCCAATCCGTCAGCCGTATCGGACAAGTGGTAGGCGGTCGCGATCACGCTACCGTACTGCACGCCTTAAAGAATGTCGAGGACCTGCTCGAAACAGAAGTAGAGTTCCGTGAGATGTACAAAAAGGTCGAAACCAAACTTCAAGCAAAATAATCAAACCAGTTATACAAGAAGAGCCCGGGTCAGTAATTGACTCGGGCTCTTTAACTTCTCTTAGATCGAAAGTACTCGTAATACTTTCAAGAGGTCTGGATCGATAGGTTTATCCTTCTTGATTGCCTTAGCAAATGGGATATTGACAATCTCGTCGTTACGGATACCAATCATGACATTGCGCTGACCCTGTAAGAGAGCCTCAACAGCAGCATAACCAGTACGAGACGCGAGAATACGGTCTGCTGCAGTTGGAGAACCGCCACGCTGCAAGTGTCCGAGAATCGAACAACGTACGTCATAGTCAGGGAATTCCTCCTTCATCTTCTGAGCCAAGCCCATAGCACCGCCATTAGGATCTTTGCTCTCGGTCACGATAACCAAAGCCGATGACTTGCTCTTGCGGAAACCATTGTCGATAAGGGCCTTCAGCTGCTCGTACTGGGTCTTTTCCTCAGGAATGATAACATCCTCACAGCCTGTAGCAATAGCGCTATTAAGAGCCAAGAAACCAGCATCACGTCCCATTACTTCGATGAAGAACAGACGAGCATGTGAGGTTGCAGTATCGCGGATCTTATCGACGCAGTCCATGATGGTATTCATTGCTGTATCGTAGCCGATGGTAGAGTCGGTACCAGCCAAGTCATTGTCGATGGTTCCAGGAAGACCTACGATTGGAATATTATATTCATTGCTAAAGATGGTAGCACCCGTGATAGAACCATCACCGCCAATAACAACAAGTGAATCAATCTCGTGCTTCTGCAAGTTCTCATAAGCCTTAGCACGACCCTCCGGTGTCTTGAAATCCATACTACGCGCGGTCTTCAGAATAGTACCGCCACGAGAAATGATGTTACTTACGCTTTGTGTCTCGAATTCCGAGATACAATCCTCGATGAGGCCCTGATAACCTCTACGAATACCATAAACACGCAAACCTGCAAAAATGGCACTACGGGTAACGGCACGAATCGCTGCATTCATACCAGGAGCATCGCCACCGCTGGTGAGGATGCCTACACTTCTAATCTCTGCCATGATCTAATAATTAATTAATAATAATATTAAAAGTTAGTTGTCACATATTCGGCCACAGCCTCCATCTGCCAACGCGGAGTGGAGGTAGCACCGCATACGCCAACATTTTTTGCATTTTCAAGCATCTCAGCCTTCACATCGTCCAATTGGCTGACGAAGTAACTGCGGGGATTAGCAGACTGACAGACCTCGAACAAAGCCTTACCATTGCTAGATTTCTTTCCGCTCACAAAAAGCACGACATCGTGCTGTGAAGCGAACTGACGCATGTGCGGGATTCGGTTTGCCACCTGTCGACAGATTGTATCGAACGTCTTTAACTGATCCGGATTCTGCATACGTCGAGCACATTCTTCGATCAGATTACGGAACTGCTCAACCGACATAGTTGTCTGCGAAAACAGACGCACCGGACGTCCAAAGTCGATCTTATCCAGTTCATCATCATGTTCTACGACAATGGCGGTATTATCGGTTTGTCCGACAAGGCCCACAACCTCAGCATGACCATGTTTTCCGAAGATGACGACCTGTGCCTCTGGCTCCTCCTCGTACATATGTCGGATCTTCTTCTGCAACTGAAGAACCACCGGGCAGGTCGCATCGACAATCTCGATGCCACGTTCCTGTGCCTGCTGATAGGTTGAAGGTGGTTCACCATGAGCACGCAGCAACACTTTTGTATCGTGCAGATTAGCCAGATCATCGCGGCTGATGGTGACAAGACCCTGTTCCTCGAGTCGCTTAACCTCCTGACTATTGTGAACGATATCTCCCAGGCAATACAACTGCGGACGAGTCTGCAACTCGCCTTCCGCCTTCCTGATAGCGCTTACAACGCCAGGGCAGAAACCTGATTCCTTATCAACTTCGATTGTCATAAATCGCTACAATGATTACTTTTGCAGGATGCACTCATTGGCCCACTGCATAACGATTTCGTTCTGCTGTGGGATCGTAAGGTTGCTGTTATCCAGCAGACGGGCATCCTCTGCCTGGACCAAAGGAGACACCTCTCGATGTGAATCGATATAGTCACGCTCCTCAACATTCTTCAGCACCTCCTCGAAGGTCAATGTATTATCTCCCTTGGCCTGAAGTTCTGCCAGACGACGCTGTGCTCTGACTTCGGCCGAGGCAGTTACGAAAATCTTGAGTTCTGCATTAGGAAAGACAGTGGTTCCGATATCTCGGCCATCCATAACAATGCCACCCACCTGGCCCATCTGCTGCTGCCAGGCAACAAGCTGACTACGCACAAAGCCAAGAGCCGCAATCGGACTCACACAAGAAGAAACACGCATCTGACGAATCTCCTCTTCTACACACTCTCCATTCAGATAAGTGCGAACCTTTCCGTCCACCTTTTCCTGACGGATTGAGATCTTTCCTACGGCCTCCTCAAGTCTCTTCTCATCAATCTTCTTCGATTCCGCATCCATCATACCATTCTGCAAGGCGAACAGCGTCACAGCACGATACATAGCGCCTGTATCCACATAAAGATAGCCGAGTTCCTCTGCCAATTTCTTGGCCATAGTACTCTTGCCACAAGAAGAGTGTCCATCAATTGCAATTGTTATCTTTTTCATTATCCTCAAATCTGTAATCATTCATTATTCTTCAGAACTGGTAACCCAAACTGAACAGCAGACTTCCATCCACCACATTATAGCTGGCATAGCTGACCTGACATTTCAGTTGTCGCCAATTCAAACCTGCACCGAACGAAAGACCACGCAAGAAACCTCCATCTCCAGAAAACTCTCTCTGTCGGCGAAAGTTATAGGCACCTGCCACATAGAAGTTATCGGTAGCAATCCACTCCACGCCCCACAGCAGGTGATTCAGAATCTGCTCGCCACCGCTGTATTCATGGTCTTGACCATCAGAACTCCGATAACCCAAATCCCAGTCCAGCAGATGAATTCCTGTCAACGAGAAGCAGAAAGGCAAGTGTTCCACCTCTTTAGTAACACCGACCGTAAGCTGTGTCGGCAGGTTGCATCGACGATTCTCCATCTTTTTGAGTTGGCCTCCCAGGTTCGAAAGAACCACAGAGAAACTTCGTCCTGCAGCTTCATTGTAATAGTTCAAACCGACATCCACACCAATAGCAAAGGCCGACTCACACTCATATTTACTATATATAGCGCGCGCAGAAGCTCCAATTTGCCAACGGTCGTTGATCGGATGTCCGATTCCACCCTGAAAGGCAATATCCTTGGCTCCGAAAGTGCCGGTCGAAACGCCACTTTCATCGTAACCGTCGAAATCACCATAGTTCACGAAACGCACACCCATTTGCCAAGCGCCCTCCTCTCGGAACGTACCTGTGTAACTGGCATAGCCCAGATTGATATCCGAGATATAATTCATATACGACAGACTTAACTGTCCAGACATCTCGCGGCACAACAAAGCGGGGTTCTGATCTGCCAACGCAGCTTCTGGCTCTACGACACTGATAGAGGTTCCACCCAATGCAGCAGCATGAGCAGAAACCGGCAACTCAAGGAAGCCATACTCTCCCACCTCCTGCGAAAAAGCCATCGGAAAAGAGAGACTCGTCATCGTCAGACACAGAACAATTTTTTTCACTTTTATTGCAAAATTTGTACGCAAAAATACCATTTTTTTATCGAAAGAGCAATTATTTCGACGAAAAACATCATTTTTTTAGTGAAATTTGTTCAACTTATAAAAAAAATACGTACTTTTGCTGAACTAATTTACCAAAACAATAAAGTTTAACCCCTATGGAAATCAAGAAAGATCCGAAAGTGAATCTCGAGTCCAGAAAGAGCACATACGTACTCACTGGTCTTGTAGGCATCCTTGCGATCCTCTTCATTGCCCTTGAATGGTCTAATACCACTCGCCGTACCAACAACCTCGTTGGCCGTACTGCTGAGGTAGAGGAAGAAGAAGAGATCGTGATGACCGTACAGAACAATACTCCTCCACCGCCACCACCTCCGCCAATGCCGGACGTCATTGAGCAGTTGCAGGTCGTTGAGGATGATGTTGAAATCGAAGAAGTCGAGATGCAGAGTCTCGAGGACGACAACGACACCCAGGTACAGGTCGTTGACCTTAGTTCAGAATCAGGCCCATCAGATGAAGAGGAAGCCGAAGGCAACCAGATCTTCACCGTTGTAGAGCAGCAGCCAGAGTTCCCTGGTGGCGAGGCCGCTTTGATGAACTACATCAAGAAGAACCTGAAGTACCCAGCATTCGCTGCTGAGAACGGTATTCAGGGTCGTGTTACCCTTTCCTTCACCGTTGAGAGGGATGGTTCAATTGCCAACATTGAGGTTATGCGTTCTCCTGCAGAGGAGCTCTCAAAGGAGGCTATCCGCGTAGTGCAGTCAATGCCTAAGTGGAAACCAGGTAAGCAGCGTGGTAAGGCTGTACGTGTTAAGTACGTGCTTCCTGTCACCTTCCGTCTGCAGTAATTCTATTTCTCGATATGAAGCCCTGCCCATCGCGGGCGGGGCTTTTAACTTTTTATTAGGGGACAAAAATCCTACACCACATGTATAGCATAGAAGAGTTATCCAACCTCATTCAGCAGGGCATCAATCAGATCGACTATCCAACGTTGGCTCCCAAACTCTATGATCCCGTACGTTACACACTCGAAACCGGAGGCAAGCGCTTACGTCCAACATTGGTACTTATGGCCACCAATCTATTCAAGGAGGACGTACAGCCTGCATTGACACCAGCTGTAGGCTTGGAGATGTATCATAACTTCACGCTACTACATGACGACGTCATGGACAAAGCCCCGGATCGCCGTGGTCGCGCCACAGTACACGTTAAGTGGAACGACAACACTGCCATTCTTTCTGGTGATGCCATGCAAGCATTGGCTTACCAGTTGATCGCAGAGGCCCCTGCTTACTGTCTGAAAGGTGTTATCGACGTCTTCAACACCACGAACATCGAGATTGGCGAAGGCCAGCAGCTCGATATGGAATTCGAGACACGCAACGACGTCACCATTGCCGAATACATTGAGATGATCCGTCTCAAGACCAGCGTCCTTCTGGGTTGTGCTCTCAAGATGGGAGCCCTCATCGGAGAAGCTACACCTGCGCAAACCCAAGCGCTCTACGACTTCGGCATCAACCTCGGATTAGCCTTCCAGCTTCAGGATGACTGGTTGGATTGCTGGGGAGATCCACGAACCTTCGGCAAACGCATCGGTGGAGACATCCTCTGCAACAAGAAGACTTTCCTCCGCATCACAGCCGAACAAAACGCCCCGTTGCCAACAGGCGTTGATATCGCCAACGAGGAGCAATACATCGAGTCCTATAAGACCTATTATATTCAGACAGGCGCAGAAGCAGCCTGTCGAGAGGCAATCTCCCGCTATGCAAAACAGGCCAAAGAGTGCCTTTCCCAACTCGGCTTACCAACTGATAAGTTAGCAGCCCTGTTAGCCCTCACCGACAAACTCGAAAACAGAAAAGTATAACCGTTAACTGTTAGTCTTTAACCGTTAACTATTAACCGTTAACCATTAATATGCCATACCGCCGACTACCAAACACCGATATCGCCCGAATCTACGCCCTACAGAAGGCAGTAGAAATGGAGGGATTTCGCGAGAAAGGAGAGCTTGTCTTAAGCTACCAGACCACCCAAGAGGCGCAGCAATTCCTCTCCAAGTTCCAGCGTGCACACCACAAGTACACACAGTGTCATGACCTACATACCAATTCGAGCAAAAGCTACCGCAAGGAATTAGCCATGGCCCGCCTTTATGTATCGCATTTCATCCAGGTGCTCAACATGACCATTACACGAGGCGAGTTACGCAAAGATATCAAAACAGCTTATGGTCTTGATCCCGATTGTCCGAACTGCCCAGACTTGAACAGCGAGTCTGCTGTATTGGAATGGGGCGAGAGAATCATTAAGGCCGAAGAAGAGCGCACCCTCAAAGGCGGTGTGCCAATCTACAACCCAACCATAGCCAAAGTCAAGGTACATTGGGGCATCTTCAACGACCATTACTTCAATCAGCGTCTGTTGCGTTCGAATGCGGCCAAGTCGCTCGAAGAGGTGACCGAAATGCGTCCTCAAGCAGATGACATCATCCTTGACATCTGGAATCAAGTCGAAGGCGTTTACAAAGATCTCCCGATCAACACCCGTATGGAGAAGTGCAAGCCTTTCGGTCTTATTTACTATTATCGCACCAAAGAGAAGCTCCGCATGAAGGCTGAGCAGATCCAACACTCTATCGATTTTTAATAAAATGATTATCGACACCCATTGCCACCTCATTGACGAAGCCTTCCAATCGGACGTCGATGAGGTGGTTAATAATGCCAAGGCTGCAGGAGTAGAAAAAATGCTACTTGCCTGCTGCGACGAGAAAGAATACCCTCTGATACTTGATCTCTGCAACCGTTACCCAGGTGTACTATATCCCACCATAGGCATCCATCCGGAGAATATGGCGCAAGATGTACAGGCTCAATTTGCCAATCTTTTCTCTAATCCGGAAACCTTAACCCGTAATTCCTCGCCACTCACTGCAGTTGGCGAAATCGGCATCGATCTGCATTGGGACAAAAGCAGATTAGATGATCAACTATGGTTGCTCGAAGCACAGGTCAACTGGGCTCTCGATCACAACCTTCCCATCTTACTGCATATCCGCGATGCCATGGAAGAATTCCTTGACCTTTGTCGGCGCACATTATTAAATAATGCACGCGCGAAAGGACGTCAGATGCGAGGCATCCTACACTGCTATAGCGGAAATGCCCAACAGGCAGACGAAGCCTTACAATACGGAGACTTCTACTTTGGCATAGGTGGTACCGTCACCTACAAGAAGAGTCTGGTGCCTGAAGTAGCCCGTCACATCGGACTCTCCCGTATCGTGCTCGAAACCGATGCTCCCTATCTGGCTCCCGTAACACACCGAGGACGTCGAAACGAGCCGGCCTACACCGCCGATACCTGCCGGACCTTAGCCGAAATTCTTGGAACCACGTTCGAAAAAGTAGCAGAACAGACTACGTCTAATGCACGCCAATTGTTCGGAATCTAAGAAAATGAGCCCTAAAAAAGGGCCAAAACAGACGTCAAACAACAAAAAATGGCATGTAAAGTTAAATTATTCGGATAAAAATGCGCGAGATTAAAAAAAAATGATTTACTTTGCACCGTTAAAAAGTATATTCAATCAACCCAATTAATTAACAATTTAAAAACACAAAACTCAATGAAAAAGTTTTTCGTGACACTGTCTGCTATCGCTATGATGGCTCCAGTATTTGCTCAGGAAGCTGAGGAGACCGTTTCTTATCATCAGGTCCTCAAGGGCCAGTTCATCGATGGTGGTCCTGGCTTTATGTCTCTCGTTGCTATCGCCCTCGTTCTCGGTATGGCATTCGTTGTAGAGCGTATTATCTATTTGAACCTTTCAGAGGTTAACACCAAGAAGCTCGTTGCTTCAGTTGAGGATGCTCTCGAGGCAAACAACGTTGACGAGGCTCTTGAGATCTGCAAGAAGTCACGTGGTCCTATCGCTTCTATCTTCACCCAGGCTATGATCCGTTTGAAGGACGGCCAGAGCCTCGAGGATATCGATAAGGCAATCACCTCTTACGGTGCACTTCAGAGTGGTTACCTCGAGAAGAACCTCTCTTGGATTACCCTCTTTATCGCAGCAGCTCCTTCACTCGGATTCCTTGGTACCGCTATCGGTATGATCCAGGCATTCGATGATATCGTAAAGGCAGGTGATATTTCTCCAACAGTCGTTGCAGGCGGTATGAAGGTCGCTTTGATCACTACCGTAGGTGGTATCGTTGTTGCTCTTATTCTTCAGATTTTCTACAACTACCTTCTTTCTAAGGTTGAGGGTATCGTTAGCGACATGGAGGATGCCTCTATCTCTCTTCTCGATGCTATCATCAAGTTCACCGTTAAGAAGTAATTAGTTAAAGAAATTATTGACCTATAAAAGTCAACAAAAATGAAGAAACTTAGTAGTATCACCCTTATCGTACTGATGCTGGTTTCAGTTGTCATGTTGGTTCTCTTCTTTATGGCAGAGACTACCAATGAGCAGCTGTCAAACGGTCAGTTCCAGGAGGTGTCTACCTTCCTCGACCCATTCTTGTATTGGGCATATTTCGTGGTAGGTTTGGGCATTATCCTCCTCATTGTATTCGCCATCAAGACTTTCCTCACCGACGTGAAGGCTGGTCTTGGCGGACTGATTGGTATCGCATTGTTCGTAGGTCTTCTCGCTATCTGCTATTTGATCAGTCCAGCAGAAGGTTTCGAACGTGTAGTAAATGGTGAGACCGAGGTTTACACCGAGGGCACCATGAAGATGATCGATATGTGGTTGTTCAGCATGTACACCCTCATCGGTCTTCCTGTTATCCTTGTCGTCCTCTTTGGCGCAAAGCGTGCAATCCTTAAATAACATTTGACCTATGGCAAGAAAGAAAAGAAAAGCGCCGAGCATCAACTCGTCATCAAGTGCCGACTTGGCATTTACCCTGCTTATCTTCTTCCTCGTGGTCACCTCTATGGATACTGATGAAGGTCTTACTCGTCTGCTCCCACGTTGGACAGAGAACCAGGACCAGTCAATGGATATCAAGAAACGTAACATCCTTAACGTACTCGTCAATGCCAACAACGACCTCATGGTCGGTGATGACTTTGCTAAGGTAGAGGATCTTTGCGAAAAGGCAAAGGCATTCATCAAGGCAGAAGGCGAGTTTGCAGGAGATCGTGGTCCTGAGTATATTCAGGCAGATCCAAACAAGTATCCTGAACTTGTTAACCTCATTGGTGCCGACACTAAGACCCCAAAGAATCACGTAATCTCCCTTCAGTCTGATTACGGTACCTCATACGAAATGTACATCAAGGTACAGAACGAGTTGGTAGCCGCATACAACCAGATTCGTGAGGAAGTTGCACAGAGCAAGTTCGGTAAGCCATACGACGAAGAGGAGCTTTCAAAGGAGCAGATGCAGGCCATCAAGGACTACTATCCTATGAATATCTCCGAGGCTAACGCCAAGTATTAATCACCAAACAAGAAGATTTTACTATGAGTAAATTTAATAAAGGCGAGAAAAAAGGTATGCCTGAGTTGAACACCTCATCTCTTCCTGACTTGGTGTTCTCAATCCTCTTCTTCTTCATGACAATTACCCACATGCGTGAGGAGACCGCTATCGTAGTGGTTAACACCCCACAGGCATCTGAGATTGTCAAGCTCGAGAACAAGAGTTGCGTTACCACCATTCTGGTTGGTAAGCCAAAGGATAAGAAGCGTGGTGTTGAATCATTGATTCAGTTCAACGATGACTTCCTTGACATGGAGAACGTTGTGCCTAAGATGACACAGCAGCGCCAGTCAATGAAGGAGGTTGATCAGCCTAAGATGCAGATCTCTATGAAGATCGATCGTGAGACTAAGATGGGCGTTGTTACCGAGCTCAAGACAGAGCTTCGTAAGGCCCAGTGTCTGAAGATCAGCTACTCTGCTAAGAAGCAGATTCGCCGCAAGTAAGACATCACAACCCGATAATGTAACGCGGCAGAGAATATCTGCCGCGTTATTTCATCTTAGTAACTCAGAACAAATAACTAATAACTTTCCTAAAGGGAAATGTACAAAAGAATTCTTTTGAAGCTCAGCGGCGAATCGCTCATGGGCAGCAAGCAGTACGGCATCGACGAAGTTCGTTTGGCCGAATATGCACAACAGATCAAGGAGATTGCCGACATGGGAGTCCAGATCGGCATCGTTATTGGCGGAGGTAATATCTTCCGCGGATTGTCGGGCGCTGGCAAGGGTTTTGACCGTGTCAAGGGCGACCAGATGGGTATGCTGGCCACCACCATCAATGCCTTAGGTCTCTCCTCTGCACTCAATGCCATTGGTCAGAAGGCACGTGTCCTCACCGCCATCAATATGTTCCCAATTGGAGAACAATACAGCAAGTGGCGTGCCATCGAAGTGATGGAACAGGGCGAGATTGCCATCCTGGCAGGAGGCACAGGTTGTCCATATTTCACCACCGATACAGGTTCGGCTCTTCGAGGCATTGAAATCGAGGCCGACGTTATGCTGAAAGGAACACGTGTTGACGGCATTTATACCGCCGATCCGGAAAAGGATCCTAAAGCGACCAAGTTTGATAAGATCACCTACGACGAGATATACAACAAGGGATTGAAGGTCATGGACCTCACTGCTACCACACTCTGTCGCGACAACAAGTTGCCAATCATCGTGTTCAACATGGACAAATTCGGCAACCTTGTCAAGGTAATGAGTGGCGAAAATATTGGAACACTCGTGTACGAAGGATAAGGAATAATATGAACACGCAGGTCCGTCTCTCTCTCATTTTTGCATTTTTACTTTACTCCCTGCCACTGCTAGGAGGTGATGGAGATACGGACCAGCGCTTCAGCATTGATATCACCATGGCTGGATATGGCACCAACAGCGATAACCAGCCACAGTTCCTTGTTTCGGGTCAATATGGACTGCTCGGACCTGCGGGGGACCAGTTCTATCTTCGTCCGAAAGCCAATTACCGACTTGACCGCCACAACTTCCATCTCGAAGCGGTAGCCGATGTGGTTGCTTATGCATCGACCGAAGAGACATACTATAATTCTTACCTGAATGTGCAGCAGTTATATGCGCGCGCGTCTTGGAAGAAATATTACTTCATGGCAGGCAAGCAGGAACGAAAGCAACGTCTCGTGACTCGTTACCAGAGTAGCGGCAACATGGTGTTATCGGCCAACGCGCAACCTGCCATAGGTATCGGAGGTGGCTCGAAGGATTTCATCCGCATGCGAGTTCTCGACGAGAAGGTCGAAGTGCTGGCAGAAGCCTTCATGGGACAATTGACAGACAAGAGCTACAACAAGTCGCTCTATGGACTGTACGAATCGAACTATGGGCCACAAGGCATTAACGATCCACGCCGCCACGGCAATGCAGTTTCGCATCATCTGATAGAAAATGCCTGGATACATTATGCAGCTATCATGCTCCGATCGCAGTCCGATCTCCCATTCTATGCAGTAGCAGGAATTGAACATGCTGCCATGTATGGAGGCCATGTTGACCACGTCAACCAAAATTCCGCAGGATCCCACTTCCTGGCCGCATTAGGAGGCAAAGGAAAAGGCAAGAACGGGCTCAATGCGCAGTGGAACCAACTGATCGCATTCGATGGCAAACTCAAATACAAACGCAAGCGCTGGTCCACTTCGGTGTATCGACAGATCTATGCCGACGATATGGATGGCAATGCTTTTCGATGTGGCATGGATGGTTTGACCGGCATAGAACTCCGCTTCCATCGCAAGCCTTTCTTCAAGCTCATTGCGTTCGAGTATCTCCAAACCACCAATCAGGGTGGTGTCGTCTATGCGAACGATGTCTATTGGTACGATAAAGAGATCAAGCCAAACAAAAATCAGCATCTGTACAATACGGCAGGCAATTCCTCGTTCTACCACGACGAGTGGTATGGTCCATGGGCTCATCGGGGAATGGCAATCGGCAATCCGCTCATAGCCTCGCCCGCCTACAACAAGGATGGCTACAACGACTTCACTATGTCGCTAGTCCGTGCCTTCCACTTCGCGATGACGGGTCGTTTCGTCGAGGATTTCAGTTACCGGATGCGCTATTGCTTCCAGAAGACCTGGGGTACACCGTATCAACCGCTGCATCAGCATGCCTACAACAACTCCGCCAACCTGGATCTGCAATATGATTGGGGACAATGGGAGTTCATCGCTCGAGTCGCCTACGATCATGGTACAATCTATGGCAATCAGTGGGGCTACGGATTCTCGGTGACCCACAAGGGTGAAATCATTCACTTTTAATTGAGCATCGATAATGGAACGTTTTATCCTCCCTCTATGCATCAGCCTCTGCTGCCTTGCCGGCTGCAAGCCTGGAACAGAAGATATCGGTGACCTCTACGGCCGTTGGCATCTGCATGGCATCACGAACAACGATAGAGACATCTGTGGCTGCGATATGGTCTATATCAGTTTCATGGACAATGTCTATCAGTATCAACCCAACTGGGACTATGACTGGGGCACCTTCAAACGCTCGACAGATAGCCTAACGCTCAATCCTCTGGCCTATCAGTCTGCGTTTGGATTTCATGATCTGATGCACAACGAATCCTACGACGGATTGCATCCTGTTTCGTTCAAGATACAGCTGCTGAACGACGACGAAATGGTGCTACAGCGTTCCGATTCCGTTTGGCACTTTCACAAATTTCTTGAATAATAATAAAAAAAATAAACACCATAAACAAACAACTCTATGTTAGACGTAAAATCTACAATCAAGGAGGCCGAAGCCAAGATGCAGGCCTCAGTCGATCATCTCGAAGATACCTTCGACCACATCCGTGCTGGCCGTGCAACCGTCAAGTTGCTTGATGGCATCAAGGCAGAATGTTACGGCACTATGATGGAGATCAGCCAGTGCGCTAACTGCTCAACTCCAGACGCCAAGAGCATTCTCATCCAGCCATGGGACAAGTCCATGCTCAAAGTGATCGAGAAGGCCATTATCGACTCTCCTCTCGGCATTATGCCTGAGAACAATGGCGAGTACATCCGTATCGGTCTTCCTCCAATGACCGAGGATCGCCGTCGTGAGCTCTCAAAGAAGGCAAAGACTGAATCTGAGAACGCCAAGGTAGCTATCCGCAACATCCGTCGCGACGTTATCGAAGTCCTGAAAAAGGATATCAAGAATGGTCTTCCTGAGGATGTCGAGAAGGATGCAGAGGCAACCATGCAGAAGTCACACGACAAGTTCATCAAGCTCGTCGATGATCTCTACAAAGATAAGGATGCCGAAATCATGGCAGTCTAATCGCTGAAACATTTTTCGAAGCAAGGCTTTAGATATGAACTGTAATAAAAATTTTGTAAAAATAAGTCACTACTGATGTAGTTTGCAACACATGGTTTGCAGATGGGGGCTTCTCGCCCCCAAACCCCTCGGTGTTTTCAGGTATTAGATTTTTCCAATCCTGATACAACG
>JAZQOK010000031.1:0-206240 GCA_045627865.1 Bacteroidales bacterium | reverse complement strand
TATTTATTTGTGGACCGATTTTATAAAATAGATTTTAAAATCTTAAGATAAAATTTATCCTCAAATCATTTTATAAATAGTTATTAGAAAGCGCTTCGCTTAAAATCCTACTAAAAATCAAAATAAAAATCTAAGTAAAATAAAACCTAGAAAACAAGGAAAACAAAACAGTTTTATATGTTTTAAGTGTTTTATTTAATTATATTCGTGTAATTCGAGAAATTCGTGTTCAATAAAATATTAATTCAAGTTATATAACGAGGAGAAGGGGCAAAAATTGCATTGAGTGGTGATTTTTCGACGAAATATTTGTTTATTCGCAAAAATATACATACCTTTGCACCCACTATGAAACATCTCAACTACACTATTTGCAAAGCAGCTCTCATGATGGGCTGTATGCTGACTCTGCCTGCCATGACAGAGGCGAAAGAGGTTCAACCTCATACCTTTGAACAGGGAAAGGGCACTTTCCTGCTTGACGGCAATCCTTTCGTTATCAAGGCTGCCGAAGTACATTACCTCCGTATCCCTAAGGAGTACTGGGAGCATCGTATCCAGATGTGCAAGGCATTGGGTATGAATGCTGTCTGTATCTATATCTTCTGGAATCAGCACGAACAGCAGGAGGGAGTCTATGACTTCCAGACCGAGGAGAGAAACGTCTCGGAGTTTGTGCGTCTGTGCCAGAAGAATGGAATGTATGTGATTGTCCGTCCCGGTCCGTACGTATGTGCTGAATGGGAGATGGGCGGTCTGCCCTGGTGGCTCCTCAAACATGATGATATGAAACTGCGTTCGCTCGATCCGAACTTCAT
The DNA here is from genome assembly GCA_045627865.1 of Bacteroidales bacterium. Lineage (GTDB taxonomy): Bacteria > Bacteroidota > Bacteroidia > Bacteroidales > UBA3663 > Liminaster. The sequence continues at coordinate 205,422 of JAZQOK010000031.1, read as the reverse complement.
GAAGGCCATGGGTCGCTTTGAACGTGCATTGGCCAAGGAACTGGAACCCTATCGCCTGGAGAATGGTGGTAATATCCTGATGGTTCAGGTGGAGAATGAGTATGGTTCGTATGCCAAGGATAAACCATACGTTTCGGCTGTGCGTGACTCGTTGCGTGCTGCCGGTTGGGATAAGACCCAGCTCTTCCAGTGCGACTGGTCGAGCAACTTTACCGACAATGCCCTGCCTGATCTGCTCTGGACCATGAACTTCGGTACGGGTGCGAACATCGACAAACAGTTTGAGAAGGTGGGACAGATGCGTCCGGATGCCCCTAAGATGTGTTCAGAGTTCTGGTCTGGCTGGTTCGATGGCTGGGGAACCGCTCATCAGACCCGTCCGGCTGAGAAGATGGTGCAGGGTATCAAGGATATGTTGGACCGTGGTATCTCGTTCTCGCTCTATATGACTCATGGCGGTACTTCGTTCGGCCAGTGGGCGGGTGCCAACAATACCGGCTTTGCTCCTGATTGTACCAGCTATGACTATGATGCCCCTATCAATGAACAGGGTTCGGCTACCGATAAGTACCACCAGCTGCGTGCTCTGCTCCAGAACTACAGCGATACGAAGCTGCCTGCCATCCCAAAGGCTAAACCGATTGTTGCGATCGACGAATTCCAGATGACAAGCTGTGCTCCGCTTTTCGCCCAGGAGAATCTGCCTGCTGCCATCGCATCGGAGGATATACACCCCATGGAGTATTTCAATCAGGGTTATGGCTCGATTATCTATTCGTGCCAGTTGCCTGAGACCCAACAGGAGGGGCTGCTGACTATCCGTGAGGTGTGCGACTTCGCCCAGGTATATGTGGACGGTCAACTGATCGGTCGTCTGTACCGTGGTTCGAAATTCGAGAATACCCTACGTATGCCTGCTCTGCCTAAGGGCGGTAAGCTGACCATCGTGATGGAGGCTATGGGCCGTATCAACTACAGCAAGCTGATTCATGACCACAAGGGTATCACCGATCGCGTGGAACTGACTACCCGCATCAAGGGCGCTGAACTGACCTACAACCTGAAGGAGTGGGAGGTGCAGCTGTTGCCGGTGGATTATGGCTTTGTCAGCAGCCGCCAGTTCTCTCAACTCTCAGCTCTCAGCTCTAATCTCACACCCGGCTACTACAAGGGAACTTTCAAGGTATCGAAGGTGGGTGATACCTACCTGGATCTCTCGACCTGGAGCAAGGGTCTGATCTGGGTGAATGGCCACTGTCTGGGCCGCTTCTGGAATGTGGGTCCACAGCAGACTCTGTACCTGCCAGGCTGCTGGCTGAAGAGGGGCCAGAACGAGGTGATCGTGATGGATATTGTTGGTCCGACCGAGGCTAAGATGGCTGGTCAGACGACTCCGGTACTCGATGCTCTGCATCGCGAATATATGCCTAAGGATGGCTTCCGCCTGGAGAAGGGCGAGAGCGGCAAACTGGATAACAAGCAGTTTGTGGGCAATGATGCGGCTCCTGGCGCTAAATAAACCCTAACGGCAGAGAATTTTGTACTTCCTGGTTACCGTCATAATGATCCTGGCATCCTTTCTGGCTGTTGTCGGAATGGTGAACCTGTGGGTGAAGTATAAGACCTGGCACGATGATCAGTATGTCGTGCAACAGATCTATACCCGAAGCCGACTGGTGTGGCTGTATGCCAAATGCTGGGCCATTGTAGCTGCTGTGCTGACTATCATCTTTTCGGCCGATATGGATCTGCTTATGATGGTTCTGGTGGTACTGCTGGGTATTCTGGCCCTGTTGGGTATCGTGCATGGCGAGAATCTGGCTGAGGTCCGTCTGCTGCAAAGCCAGGGCGAGAACCAGATGCTGCGTAGCCAGCTGAATCCGCATTTCCTCTACAATACACTGAATAACATCGATGCCCTCATCTGGCTGGACCAGGAGAAGGCATCGACCGCTGTTACGAACCTGAGCGAACTGATGCGCTATTTTACCTATAGCGCGAAACAGGAACATGTGCCCCTGGGCGAGGAGATCGGACATCTGGAAAAACTGGTGGAACTGCAACGTCTGCGTATGCCGGGTGCGGATTCGCTCTCGTTTACGGTCGATATCGATAACCCGAAACAGACGATTGCCCCTCTGTTGCTCCTGCCTCTGATGGAGAACAGTTTCAAGCACTGTGGCGACCTGAATGAGCCGGGTGCTATCCGCATGGAGATCGACCTGCATGATTCGCTCCTCGAATTCCGTTGCAACAATAACGTGAAGTCGGAGGAACAAATGGCTGCTGAACCTCATCGCAAGCATGGGGTAGGCCTATCTGTCCTCCGCCGTCGCCTTGATCTGCTCTACGATGGCCAATATTGCCTTATTACCGAACGCAAGGATGATCGGTTCGTGACGTATCTGCAGGTGGGACTCTAAGGGAGATTAAAATCAGTACAGAAATTTTATTTAGAAACAACTGAATAGTAGCTCTTTCTGGTTTGGAACAGAACCCAATCTAATTCTTCGAAGTTATAAAAATTCGCTTCTGTTTCGTTGCCATAAGCATCGTAGCTTATTATTGTTTTATAGAATACATTGAAATATAAACTGCCATTAACTGACCTTGATTGATTCGTGCTAATGAGGTGATTGGAGTCGTCATAGTAGAATTCAATTTGTTCATTAGTTCCCCAATTTAAATCATCGTACGTAATAGAATGAGTCTCTAATTTGCAATTTCCATTCTCATCGTAGCTATATGTTACGCGTTTTTTGGGAGAACCGGATTGGCAAGAAACTCTTTCTACAAGTTGACTTTTTTGGTTATAAGTGTAACTGTCGTTGTAATAGAATTCCCAGTCTTGGTTATAAAAATCCCAACGGTATGCTACCTCCGTCAGCTTATTATTTCTGTTATCGTAGGTATATTCAATCCTATTGCGATTATCTGCCGTACCTTGATTTACGTAAAGATAATAATGCAGCATGCTAACAAGATTTCCGGATGCATCATAGGAATACTCAACTCTATCTTCTCCATACCAGTAATCATTTTTTTCGTCTCCCACTTCGGTAGTAATTTTAGAAATTTTCTGTCCTTTATCATTGCGAACATATTCTGTTTTGTAAGCATATCTAGAGATCCCTTCGCTACCTATAGGAAACGAATTGATCCGGATTAGACTATCGTTAGCATCGTAGGTATAAGCCTCTGCATAACTGTCATAATGATTCAAGCCAGGTAAAAAATCGAACTCAGTATGATAGTCGTCAATGACAAACATTGTATCTACAAGACCTTTTACGTTGTATGAATAAGCTCTTTTGCCATAATAGCTGTTTGATTGTGTGATGGTGCTATCCAATCGCTGCACAAAAGATTCCGTTTCGTTGTGTCCTGAATTGACCATATTGTCATCATCGTTGCATGCTACAAATGCAGCACCTCCCCAAAACAAGGAAAAAGTGAATTGGATTAAATAGACAAAATGCCTCCAAGTGTGTAAGAAATGTTTCATTATATTATTTTTTTTTCGTGCAAAGATAGGTACATTTTTCCTTTTTCCCAAATTTGGCCACAAAAAAGAGTCGAAAACTGCACATTCCGATAGTCACCCCTACATTTGCCGCCAATTTGACCAAAGTAGAATTCATGGATAGTGACTCAAATATCATGAATTACATCAACCTCAGAGGGTCGATGGGCCTTGGAGAAAATGTGTGATTCAATGGTCTTCTAAAAAGCAGTCAATCAATGAAATACGATATTACACAAGATAAGCATCCCTCCATGTCAACGCTTTGGAAAGGCACAGAATGCATCAAAACATTCAAAAATTAACTTATGCAAAAAAATTATATCCACACATCTGAGGCGCTACAAGGCTGTAGAGGTTCCCGATTTCTGCATCTCGGTCAAGTTGCTCATCGAATATACTGGTGCCGACAAACTGGGGTTGAAGGCAGGTTCCTTCGAGAAAATCAAGTCCCAAAAACGAAAAAAAAGGGATCCACCATGTGAACCCCTTAATTGTATAGTCGATACAAGGTTACTTGCCGCTCTGCTCGAGAGTAAGAGTGATAGTTGGACGATCACAAACCTCTGCAGGACCCCAGTACTGGATAGGACCAGGATAAACGAACTCGGTGTTCTTGGCCCACTCGGTGCGGTGTGCAACGAAGAACTTGAATGGTTTGCCATCGAGCTCTACGAGAGCCTTGCGGATAACTGGCTTCATCTCGCCAGAACGCTTCTCCATGTTCATCATTGCGGTGATCGGAATACCGCCTGCTACCCATTCGTCAGCTGGCTTGAAGGTGTTCTTGATTGATGACATGTAACCGGTCTTGCCAGCAGCCATCAACATTGATGCATTGAAGCCCAAGCTGTAGCAGTAGTCTGCATCCCAGTTTGAAGGAGCAGCACAACGGCCCTCATAACCGAAGAAGTGGTGCTGGGTAGAGAACTTGCCAGCGAACTTGCCCTCCTTCTTCCACTCAGCCAACTTCTTGCCAACCATCTCAGCAAGCAACTGCTCGGTCTCGATGAGTGATACCTGTACGTTGCCGTGTGGGTCACGCTCGAGTGCCAACTGACGGCTAACTGAGAGTGGAAGTGAACGGAAGATTGCAGCATTCTCGGCTGAAAGGTGTGCGAGTACGTAGTCAATCTTCTTGTCGTCTGATACCATATCGAAGTCGGCCTGGTTGGCTGCCAACATATCGTTGAGCTCTGAGATAAGCTTCTTGATGGCTGGGATGAACTCGATCAAGCCCTCTGGAACGAGAACAACACCATAGTTCATGCCACGGGCAGCACGGTCTGCAACGATCTCTGCGATGTAGGTAACTACGTCGTCGAGGGTCTGGTTCTTAGCCTCAACCTCCTCACCGATGAGGGTGATGTTTGGATGGGTCTGAAGTGCACACTCGAGTGTAACGTGTGAAGCTGAACGACCCATCAACTTGATGAAGTGCCAGTACTTCTTGGCAGAGTTACAGTCGCGCATGATGTTGCCGATAACCTCAGAATATACCTTGGTAGCGGTATCGAAACCGAAAGAAGCCTCGATAGCCTCGTTCTTGAGGTCACCATCGATGGTCTTAGGACAGCCAATGACCTGTACGCCAGCGTTGATGGCCTTGTAGTACTCTGCCAATACACATGCGTTGGTGTTTGAGTCGTCGCCACCAATGATTACGAGTGCCTTGATGTCGAGTGCCTTCAGGATCTCAAGACCCTTGTCGAACTGCTCTTTCTTCTCGAGCTTGGTACGGCCTGAACCAATGATATCGAAACCACCGGTGTTGCGGTACTCGTCGATGATGGCTGGTGTCAACTCCATATAGTTGTGGTCAACCAAACCACCAGGGCCCAGGATGAATCCATAGAGCTTGTTGGCTGGATTGAGCTTCTTAATACCGTCGAAAAGACCTGAAATCACGTTGTGACCGCCAGGAGCCTGACCACCTGAGAGGATGACACCCACGTTGATCTGGGCTGTCTGCATCTTGCCATCGGTTGGTTCGAACTTGAGGTATGGCATGCCGTAGGTGTTAGGGAAGAGCTTCTTTACCTCTTCCTGGTCGGCAACTGACTGTGTCGGATTTCCCTCTACAGCCTTCAGAGCACCGCGCAAAGCCTTTGGAAGTTTAGGCTGGTAGGCGGCACGAGCAATTTGAAGTGCGCTTTTTTCCATATAATTAATAATAAATGTTATTTATGTTATTCAGTTGATTTCGTTATTATGTTGTTTTGTTAACTCCCCTCGCCCTTTGGAGAGGGGCTGGGGGTGAGGCTTTAAAACTTCCCAATGTGGACTTTCTCCCATTGCAACTTTTCGGTATCGTAGGGCTTGCGGTCCTCGTTCGGATGACCAATGCTGATGGCTGAAAGAACTTCGTAGTTGGATGGGATCTGCAGGAGCTGCTGGATATTGTAGGTGGCAGTATTGCCATTCTCGTCACCACGCATGCGCATCTGAATCCATACAGAGCCAAGTCCGAGATCGGCACACTGAAGCATCATCTGGAGCGAGGCAATCGAACAGTCTTCGATCCAGGTGTCGCTCTCTTCAGGATCGGCACAAACAACGATGGCCAATGCAGCCTGAGCCAATGGGGCAGCACCCATATCCTTGACTTTAGAGAGGGCAACAAGGGTCTCGCGATCCTCGACCACAACAAAGTGCCAAGGGTTCTTGCGCTTGCCAGCAGGAGACATTAAGGCAGCCTCGAGAATAAGACGGACCTGATCGGGAGTGAGCAGTTCATCGGTATATTTGCGATAGCTGCGACGATTAATCACAAGATCGTGAAAGCTGTTCATAGTGTTTTCGAATTATATTTTGCGGGTGCAAATGTAACGAAATTACGCGAAAAAAACAAGAAAAAAGTCAAAAAATGCAAAGAAATTTGTAGGATTAGATAAAATTCAGTATCTTTGCGCGCTATTCTTAAAGACGTAAATGACATTTTTTAATATGAAAAAGAATCTTATCCCTATGGCACTGCTCGCTATGTCGGCAGTTGCTACTATCCAAGCGAAGGAGGTTGATCCTGTCGTAATGACCATCAATGGCCAGCAGGTGACCCGTTCGGAGTTCGAGTATTTCTATAACAAAAACAACGATCAGGAGGTGGCTGAAGAGAAGTCGTTCGATGAGTATGTCGAGCTTTTCGTCAACTACAAACTCAAGGTTCAGGAGGCATTGAGCCGTGGTATCGATACCACCCAGCAATACATCGACGAACTGGCCGGTTACCGTGCCCAGTTGGCTGAGCCTTATCTGCAGAACGATAGCTGGAAGCAGGAGGCTGTTCAGGACCTCATCAACAACCGTAAGTACGAGGTGTATGCTGCTCATATCCTTATCTCTTTGGCCGAAAATGCTACCCCGAAACAGGTGGCTGAGGCTCAGGCTAAACTGGATAGCATCAAGATGCAGATTGCTGCCGGCGCTCCTTTCGATAGTCTGGCTCGTGTGAAGAGTCAGGACCCATCGGCCCGTCAGAATGGTGGCGATCTGGGCTACTTCAGCGTGCTGCAGATGGTTTACCCATTCGAGGAGGCTGCTTTCAATACCCCAGTCGGTCAGTTGACCGAGTGCCGCAGCCAGTTCGGTCTGCACTTGCTGAACATCATCGACAAGCGTGAGGCCGACAACAAGGAGGTACTCGTAGCTCACATCATGAAGATGTTCCAGCGTAACGTGCCTAAGCAGATTGCCATGGAGCAGACCAAGGCATATATCGATTCTGTATATGCCGTCCTGCAGGGTGGCGCAGATTTCGCCAAGACTGCCGAGACTGCCAGCGAGGATACCTACACCGCCCGTAATGGCGGTGCTTACCCTTGGTTGAACAAGCGTGCCCGCTTCCCTCAGGAGTGGCTGGATGTGGCTTTCGGTCTGAACCCAGGTGAGTACTCTAAGCCTTTTGCTACCGACTTCGGCTGGCACATCATGAAGCAGCTGGACCGTCGTGATGCCGCACCTATGGATAGTGCCGCTTTGGCTGAGTTGGAGAGCATGGTGGAGCGTGATCCTGCCCGCAAGGCTCACTATCGCAAGCTGCTCGAAGATAAATGGATGCAGGAGGAGGGCATGAAGGTGAACGAGAAGATGCTCGCCAACAAGAACCGCACCAAGGTGCTGATGACCATCGGCAAGCAGAAGTTCACACTCAAGCAGTTCGATGACTTCTGCCAGGCTCAGTATGGCGAGGAGGCTTCGTTTGTGCCACAGGCTACCGCTCTGGATGCCTGGAAGCGTGCAGAGATCAATAAGTACGAGGATGCTACCCTCGAGAGCAAGTACGAGGAGTTCCGTCAGCTCTACAAGGAGTATCACGATGGTATCCTGCTCTTCGACGTTGCTGGTGGCGAGGTTTGGGACAAGGCTTCGGCTGATACCATCGGTCTGCGTAACTATTTCGCCGCTCATCGTAAGAACTATGACTGGAAGGAGCCTCACTTCAAGGGTGCCTTCATCGAGTGTGCCGACGATGAATTGCTCGTGACTGCCCTGAAGGATATCTATGATCACTGCAGCGATATCCAGGAGTGCGCTAACCAGGTTCGTGCCCGTGTATTGACCGATAGCATTCTGACCCCAAATCCAAAGCAGCCACGTTTCCACATCGTGAATGGCCTCTATAACCCTGGCGACAACAATACAGTCGATCGTTTAGGCTTGAAGTTGGATGTGAAGGCCAAGGAGCCTCGTGCCAATATGCCTATCCAGATGGTGTATGGCAAGGTGCTGGCTACCGGTCCTGAGGAGATGGAGGATGTACGTAGTGCCGTTGTGACCGATTACCAGAATGAGCTGGAGGCTCAGTGGTGCGCCAAACTGCGTGAGAAGTTCCCGGTTGTGCTGAACCAGAAGGAACTCGACAAGATCAGAAAATAAAATAACTTTTTTATCGTCATGAAGCATCTGTTGATAGCAATGGCATCTGTTGGTCTGCTGGCTGGTTGTCAGCCGTCTGACCCAACCCTCCTGGCCCAAGTGGGTGAGGAGAAGCTGACCGTACACGATGTGCTGTTGCAGATGCCTCTGACCTGTACCGGTCCAGACAGCATCCTCTATGTGCAGGAACATGTGGATGCCTGGATCAACGACCAGCTCCTTTACCAGCAGGGCTTGAAGAATGTGCCTAATCTGGAGGAACTGGAACGTGAGGCGGCTGAGTACCGTCGTGACCTCATTGCCCGTACCTACCAGTCGGAACGTCTGGCCATCTATAGCGAAGAGGTGACGGTGGATGAATGTATGTCCTTCTACGAGAAGTGCAAGCGACAGCTGAAACTGGATTACCCAATCATTCAGGGTATCTATGTGAAGGTGCTGGCCAACTCGTCGAAGGTCAATGATATCAAGAAATGGCTGAAGGAGATCCAGGAGGGTCTGATGGATCATGCCGAGGAACTGGAACAGTTCTGCCAGCAGAGAGCGGTCGATTATGACAGCTTTACCGAGGAATGGGTCGATATGCGTAGATTGACCGACCGTCTGCCTGTGAAGATCTATGATCCGGCTCAGTTCCTGCGTCGTCAGGTCTATGTGCAGAAGGATAAGGAGCATGTTTACATCTTCCTGATCAGCGATTTCCATCTGGCTGGCGAAATCCAACCGTATGAATTCTGCCACGAGGAGATCCATAACATGATGATTCAGCAGAAACAAGAGAACTATCGAAAGAAACTGCAGCAGGATCTGCGCGATGAAGCTCTGCGTACCGGTCTGCTGAAACTGAAACAGTGATTTGTTAATCCGTAATCTGATATACAGAATGAAAAGAAAACTTATGACATTGGCGGCCACTCTGATGGCAGGTGTATCCTTTGCGCAAGAGGCCAGCAATGTAATCGATGAGGTCATCTGGGTTGTAGGTGACGAGGCCATCCTTCGTAGTGAGGTGGAGCAGGAGCGTAAGCGTATGCTCTATCAGGGCGAGAAGATCAATGGTGACCCTTATGGCGTCATCCCTGAGCAGATGGCTATCCAGAAACTCTTCATCAATCAGGCTATCATCGACTCGATTGAGGTGACTGATGAGCAGGTGAACCAGCAGGTGGATGCCCAGGTCAACTATATGATCCAGCAGATCGGTTCGAAGGAGAAACTCGAGGAGTATTTCGAGAAGTCTCTGAGCGATATCCGTGCTGAATATCGTGTGACCATCAAGAACCAGAGCATCGTGCAGCAGGAACGCCAGCATCTGACATCGGATGTGTCGGTTACTCCAAGTGAGGTGCGTATGTACTTCGAACAGCTGCCACAGGATAGTATCCCATATATCGCTACCCAGGTGGAGGTGCAGATCATTGCTCTGCAGCCACGTATCCCACAGCAGACCATCGACGGTATCAAGGCCCGTCTGCGTGACTATACACAACGTGTGACGAGCGGCGAGAGCCAGTTCTCGACCTTGGCTATCCTCTATAGCGAGGACCCAGGCAGTGCCCCTCTGGGCGGTGAGCTGGGCTTCAAGGGCCGTAATGCCTTCGTGCCGGAGTTCTCGGCTGCCGCTTTCCAGCTGACGGATCCGAAACGTGTGTCGAAGATCGTTGAGACGGAGTTCGGTTACCATATCATCCAGCTCATCGAACGTCGTGGTGATCGTGCGAACTTCCGTCATATCCTCCTCTCACCTAAGGTGTCGAGCAAGGAGCTGAATGATGCCCGTAATACCCTCGATACGATCCGCATGCAGATTGATTCGGCTAAGTTTACCTTCGAGGAGGCCGCTAAGTTCCTCTCGAGCGATAAATATACCCGCAACAGCTCGGGCCTGATGACCAGCCAGCGTACCGGTTCTGCTCTGCAGTTCATGGATGAGCTGCCAAGCGAGGTGGCACGTCTGGTGGCTAACATGAAGGTGGGTGAGGTGTCGCAGCCTTTCACCATGAAGGATCCACGTACTTCGCGCGATCAGGTGGCTATCATCAAGCTCCGCAAACGTCTGGATGGCCATAAGGCTACCTACTACGAGGATTATCAGACCCTAAAGGATCTCTATCAGACCCACTTGGAGGAGGAAATCATCGATAAGTTCATCCGCGAGAAGCAGAAGGAGACCTACTGCAAGATCAAACCGGGTTGGGAGAAGTATGAGTTCCAGTATCCGGGTTGGGGACAGAACACGAAGAAGTGAGGTTTGGCCGGTGAGCGGTGAGCGATTAGGGATTAGGGATTAGCGATTATCGATGAGCGATTAGGGATGAGCGATTAGGGGTTAGCGATTAAGGATTGTCCCGAATCATTCGAATATTCGAACATTGCTCAAGCCTCATCCCGCGAGAATCCGCTTAATCCGCGTCATCCGCGTTCAAAAAAATATAAATAGGAATCTTGAAACATTCTATTTTAATTATATTAATGTGTATTCCGTTGTTGCTGGCGGCACAAGTCCAGCAACAGCAGAAGCCTGTGCGAAAGGTCTATCTGGAGCATGCCAACACGATGTCGTTCGATAAGAATGTGAATCAGGAACGACAGGTGTTGCGAGGTGACGTTCTGTTCCGTCAGGACAGCATCTGGATGTCGTGCGACTCGGCTTATTTCTATCAGGGTAAGAATTCGTTCGAGGCTTTCAGTCGTGTGCACGTCTGGGAGGGTGATACCCTGCAGATGTGGTGCGACTCGTTGTCGTACGATGGCGAGGAGATGATCGGAGAGCTGTTCGACCATGTGGTGATGCTCCACAACGATGCCCGCCTTGAGACGGAATATATGATCTACTACCGACAAGAGGGCAAGGCGCACTACCCGAACCGAGGCTGGATTGCAGACCCGGATAATCATCTGGTGAGCGACGATGGCCTCTACTTTACGTCTAACCGATTGTCGATCTTCCAGAACAATGTCGTGCTACGTAACTATGATTTCAGCAAATCGGAGAACCGGCCGTTGTATCCGGATCCCAACGAGCCGGGCTACAAGCCACAGATGATTCTGTACAGTGATACGTTGCATTACAGTTTTCTGTCGGACGATGTCTGGATTCTGGGTCCATCGCGCATCGTGAACGATACTGCTACTCTCTTCACCGACCTGGGTACAATCAATACCGAATCGAAACAGGCCTGGCTCTATAACCGTTCGATCGTGGTGAGCGACGGTCGTTCGGCAACTGCCGATACCCTCTTCTACGATGGCGTGGCAGGTTATGGCGAGGCATGGGGAAACTTCGTTGCCTACGATACACTGCAGAATATGCGTGTCTCGGGAGACTATTGCCACTATGTCGATTCGCCTCAGGTGATGACAATCACCCAACGGGCCTTGGCTATGGAGTTCTCGACCCGTGATACCCTCTATCTGCATGCCGATACAATCCGTTCCTATACGGCTATGCGTGACCGCACGATCCAGTATCAGCTGAATGATTCGGTAACGGCCGATACGATGGTGACTGATACTGTTCACTATCTGACCTGTTTCTACAACGTGCGTTATTACCGTAGCGATATGCAGGGTGTGTGCGATTCGCTGAATTATAACCATACAGATTCGCTGGCTACCTTTGTGGGCAATCCGGTGATGTGGAATGAGGGCTACCAGATTACGGGCGATACGATTTTTGCCTATATGCTTCCTGGAGGTGGCCTGAATCGCGCTTTGATTCATGACAATGCCTTCCTGACGCAGATCCATGATTCGATTCACTATGACCAGATTTCGGGCAAGGCTCTGGTCTGCTATTTCGACTCGTCACGCATCAGCCGTATGGATATGAATGGCAATGTCCAGATCATCTTCTACCCAGAGGAGGTGGATAAGCAGACGCAAACCAAGTCGCTGATAGGATTGAATCAGGTGATCGGTAACTATCTGAGTATCTGGTTCCAAAATCAGAAGATGGATCACCTTTGTGTCTGGCCTCAACCGGTCGGATCCCTGACTCCCATCCAGCTGGTTACCGACGATATCCTCTACCTGAAGGGCTTCCGTTGGATGTCTTATCTTCGTCCGTCGTCGCCTGAGGATGTCTTCCGCGATGTCCGTATGAAGGCCGAAGACCAGCAGGAGACGCTGAAACTCTTCGACGATAATGAACTTAATGGATGGTAATTTAAAATGAGCATATTTACAACATCAAAACCAAGACGGTTTGAACGTACACCCCGTTACAGCAACGAGCGTAAGGAGTATCTCGAACAGCGAAAACGTCAGATCATGCGCGAGGAGGGACTGCTGCCCCTCGAGGAGATGAAGGCCGAGGAACTGATCCGTGGTAAGTTCTTCGAGAGCACTACCCATGTGCGTCGTCGTCGCGAAAAGGAGGAGGAAGAGGGACCGAACTACCGCTCGAAACGCATCGTGAAGATGCTTGTCTGGCTCATCCTGATGGTGGTGCTCTTCCATTGGCTCTTCAAGTCGGTTTATCTCTCTTAATCCTTAACCCTTAATCGTCCAAGAAATGGATATCATTCATTTGCTTCCCGATGCAGTCGCCAACCAGATCGCCGCAGGTGAGGTTGTTCAGCGTCCCGCTTCAGTAATCAAGGAATTGCTGGAGAATTCGGTCGATGCTGGCGCTTCGCAGATACAGGTCATCCTGCGCGAATCCGGTAAGGAGCTGATTCAGGTAATCGACAACGGAAAGGGTATGTCGCCTACGGATGCCCGTATGGCTTTTGAACGTCATGCGACCAGCAAGATTACTCAGGCTACCGATCTCTTTGCCCTGCACACGATGGGCTTCCGTGGGGAGGCTTTGGCCAGTATCGTGGCTGTTGCGGAGGTGGATATGAAGACACGAAGAGCTGAGGATGAGGCTGGCGTAATTCTTCGAATGGCTGCAAGCAAGCTGCTGTCGCAGGAGACGGTGGCATGTCCGGTGGGTACGAACATCGAGGTGCGTAACCTCTTCTACAATGTTCCTGCCCGTCGAAACTTCCTGAAGAGCAACCAGACGGAACTGTCGAACGTGATTACCGAAATGCAGCATGTGGCGATGGCCAATCCACAGGTGGAGTTCTCGCTGATGCATAACGGTACGCAACTCTTCCAGCTCACGGCTGGTAACTACAAGCAGAGAATTCTGCAGATCTTCGGCAAGAATCTGGGCCAGCAGCTGATTCCGATTCAGGTGGACAATGATCTGCTGCAGGTGGAGGGATTCATCTGCCAGCCTGAGGGTGCCCGTAAGAAGGGCGCTTTGCAGTACTTCTTTGTGAATGACCGTTACATGCGTCACCCATACTTCCATAAGGCTGTCATGGAGTGCTATCAGGGGCTGATTGCGGAGGGTTCACAACCGAACTATTTTATCTATCTGCAGGTGGATCCGGCATCGATCGATGTGAATGTGCATCCAACCAAGACCGAAATCAAGTTCCAGAATGAGACGGCCCGCTGGCACATCCTTCAGGCAACTATCCGTGAGGCTCTCGGAAAATTCAATGCAGTACCGACCATCGACTTCGATCAGGCTGATGCGCCGGAGATTGAGGCTTTCGATCCTGCCCACATTCCTTCGGAACCGAAGGTGAGCTTCAGCCAGGACTATAATCCGTTCAAGAAGACTTCGGTGGTGAGCAACTGGAGTTCGCTCTATGAGGATTTCTCGAACGAGAAACCTGTGACCGCTTCGCGTCCAGTGTCTCTGGCTTCGGCTTTGAGTACGGAACCATTGCCCGATGCTGGCGAGAAACTGACCAGCCGTCTGTCGACTGTGTTTGACGATGTGCCTGACTACAAGGAGGAGGTACGTCCCGCTTCGCCTGCCGCTATGGGTACGATGGAGGCAAAGAAGAGCACCTTCAGAAAGTATCTGCAGGTGGGTGGTGCCTACATTGCCGCAAGCACCAAGAAGGGTTTGCTGCTGATTGACCAGCATCAGGCACATGTCACTGTGCTGTTTGACCGCTATTATCAGCAGATCCAGAACCATCAGGGTGTTTCGCAGCAGGAGCTGTTCCCGGAGATTGTCGAGGTGACTCCTGCCGATGTGCCTCTGTTGGAGGAGATTCTGCCTCAGTTGCGCTATCTGGGCTTTGAACTGGATCATCTGGGAGGCGGAAGTTTCGCCATCAATGGCAAACCGGCTTCGCTGGATAAGAGTATCGACCTGCAGGATCTGATCCGCCAGATGCTTGAGGTGGCTCACGAGGAGTCGCAGCACATCAGCAAGGAGATGGACCGCAAGCTGGCTCTCAAACTCAGTCGTGCGCAGGCTTTGTCGGCCGGTAAGATCCTCTCGGAGGAGGAGATGTCACAACTGGTGGATGCCCTCTACGACCTGCCGGAACATACCTATACGCCTGATGGCAAGGTGATTGCCTACCAACTCACGTTGGAGGAGATTGCCTCCCGATTTTAATCTTTTAATCTTTTAACCCTTAATCCTAAATCCTTCATCCCCCTATGATTCCTGCTATCTGTTTACAACCTTATATCCCTATGCGTTCCGATGCTGCTGAGTCTGCTGAGATGGTGAATCAGCTGATCTTTGGCGATACCTTCCGCATCTCAGAGGAACAACCTCGCTGGTACAAGATTATCCGCGATTGTGACGAATATGAAGGATGGATTGACCGTAAAACCGCTACCCAGATCTCGGAACGAGATTATATGCAGTATAAACTGCAGCAGGAGAATGCGATGCTCCTGCGTCAGCCTTATAATGTCGTGTCACGCAATAGTGCCGGTCAGTCGTCGAGCATGCATCTGCCTTGGGGTAGCCGTATCTTCAACCTCGATGATATGGGTATCTCGTTCATGATGCAGGGGGTACGTTACGACGTGCCGA
Organism: Bacteroidales bacterium; assembly: GCA_045627865.1. Taxonomy (GTDB): domain Bacteria; phylum Bacteroidota; class Bacteroidia; order Bacteroidales; family UBA3663; genus Liminaster. The sequence continues at coordinate 190,174 of JAZQOK010000031.1, read as the reverse complement.
ACATGACGTATGTGAATCCGCTCAATGCGACCAGTATGTCGCGTACGGCTTGTGCAAAGTATCTGCTTCAGCAGGCTCAGCTCCTGGTGAATGTGCCTTACCTGTGGGGCGGTTGCTCTTCGTTCGGTCTGGATTGCTCGGGCTTTACCCAGACCCTGTTCCGATTCATCAACATCCAGTTGCCTCGTAATGCTTCGCAACAGGCTAAGATGGGTGACCATGTGAGCTTTGAGACCCGTTCCTGTGGTGATCTGGCGTTCTTCAATCACGGAGAGTCGGCTGATCACATTACCCATGTCGGTCTGTGCGATGATCAGGGTCGCATCCTCCACTGTTCGGCCTCTCTGCACTACGATAAGTTTACGGAGGAGGGTATCTTCAACGCCCAGGGTGAGCTGACACATAACCTTGTGTTTGTAAAACGATTCTTTTAATTCGCTCCGCGATTAAAAAGAATCGTACGAAAACGATAACGAAAACGATAACCCCGAAGGGGACGCAAAACGAAGCTTGAGCAACGAAAACCATAACGAAAAATGATCGAAAAACTCTATCAAATATATTTGCAGCATCCGGTCATCACAACCGATAGCCGTAATTGTCCGGAGGGCTCCATTTTCTTTGCCCTGAAGGGTGAACGCTTTGATGGTAACCAATATGCTGCCGAGGTGCTGCAGAAGGGTTGCGTGTGTGCTGTCGTGGATGAGGAAGAGGTGATTCCTGCTACCGATAAGGAGCGTTATTTTCTTGTTCCGGATGTACAGACCGCCTTACAGCAACTGGCAGCTTACCATCGTCAGCAACTGACTATCCCAGTGATTGGTATTACTGGTACTAATGGCAAGACTACCACCAAGGAGTTGACCAACGCGGTTCTGTCGCAGAAATACAATGTGCTGGCTACAGCTGGTAACCTGAATAACCAGATCGGTGTGCCGCTCACCTTGCTCAAGATCCGTCCGGAACATCAGATGGCTATCATCGAGATGGGTGCGAACCATCCGATGGATATTGCAGATCTATGCGAGATTGTCCGTCCGGATTTCGGCCTGATCACCAATGTGGGTAAGGCTCATCTGCTGGGCTTCGGCAGTCTGGAGGGTGTTGTAGCAGCCAAGACGAAACTCTATGATTCGTTGCGTCTGACGAACGGTACCGCTTTCGTCGACGCTGGCAATGAACATCTTGTACCCCAGACCAAGGGTCTCAAGACTATTTCGTATGGTACTGCAGGGGAGGTTCAGGCACAGATGACGGCTTGTTCTCCGTACCTCGAACTGAATCTGCAAATCGGCTCTGATTACCTCGATGTTCATACCCATCTGATTGGTGTCTATAATCTCATCAACGTGAATGCAGCCGCTGCTGTCGGTCATCAGTTCGGTGTAAGCAACGATGCAATCAAACTGGCGATTGAAGGTTATATGCCACAAAATATGCGTTCACAGCTCGTTGAACTGGGACATGACAACTTCCTGATCTTGGATGCATACAATGCCAATCCAACAAGTATGGCGGCTGCCATTGGCAGCTTCTCGGCCAATACAGCGAACCACAAAAACCTCATTCTGGGTGATATGCGTGAATTGGGAGAGGAGTCGCAGAAGGAGCATCTACGTATCTTGGAACTGCTGTCAGAGCATGCTGAAACGTTTGATAGTATACTGCTGGTGGGTGCTGAATTCACAACTGCCTATAGGTCACTCCCGATCGAGATTGTGGCTGCTCTGGCACGACATACTTCGCGTTGCTATGCAGACGTGGAGGCACTCTGTAAGGATGAATCTGCCCTCCGAAACCTGTGTGGAACTACCTTGATCAAGGGTTCGAGAGGTATTCAATTGGAAAAGGTTAGAGAAATACTGGAGAAATGAAACTGTATCTGCTCAGACATGGTGAAACACCATGGAATAAGGCTGGACGTTTTCAGGGCCAGACCGATATCCCGTTGAATGAAGCGGGTCGAGATCTCGCCGTCTTTACCCGTGAGGGTATGCCGGATGTCCGTTTTGATCGCGTGTATTGTTCTCCTCTGTGTCGTGCTATCGAGACTGCAAAGATCTTCCTGGAGGGACGATTCCCATTGGATCAGATCCAGACGGATGACCGTATCAAGGAGATCTCTTTTGGCGAAAACGAGGGATCAAGCATCACCGAGGCTAAGGAGAATCCGGAACACCCGATGCATGTGCTCTTAATGCATCCGGAAGAGTATCAGCCCACCGATGGTAAAGCCGAGTCTTTGGCTCAGGTGGCAGAGCGTGCAGGCGATTTTCTGCGAAAAGAGATTCTTCCTCTTGAAGGTCAGTGTGAGAACGTGCTTATCGTGGCTCATGGAGCTTTGAACCGGTCGATTGTTGTAGCTGCAGGATTGAAACGTATCGAGGATTTCTGGGTAGCCAAGTATCTGAACTGTTGTGTTACCACACTCGAGATCAATCAAGGTAAAATATCTTTGCTCAAAGAGGCTGAGATCTTCTACGATCCTAAAGATTATCCAAGTGTCTGGAGTAAATAATCATTATTGCGTATTCGTGTAATTCTATAGTTTTATGCGTGTAGTTATTCAGAGAGTGAGTCATGCTTGCGTTTCCATCGACGGGAAGGTAAAGTCAAAAATAGGAGAGGGATTGCTGATCCTGGCAGGGTTCGAAGCTGCCGATACCCACGAGGATGTAGATTGGATTACCCGAAAAGTGTTAGGTCTTCGTATCTTCAATGACGCAGAGGGTGTCATGAATCGATCTGTAATGGATATTTCGGGCGAGATCTTAATCATAAGCCAATTTACCCTACATGCTCAGACAGCCAAGGGAAATCGTCCAAGTTATATCCGTGCGGCGGGTCATGATATCGCCGTTCCTCTGTACGAATATTTCCTGAAGAATGTGTCGAATGGCTTAGGTCATGAAGTCGGTTCCGGTCAGTTTGGAGCAGATATGAAGGTAGAACTCCTCAACGATGGTCCTGTGACCATTTGCATGGATTCTAAAAATAAGGAATGAGAAAAGGCTGTGTCACATACTTTGAAGTGACACAGCCTTTCTTGTATCTGTAGCAAAAACAGAAAGTAAGCAATTCTTGAATTTTGCTTGAATAATGCTTACGAAGGGATTATGTAGGGATTATCTACCCTTAGTGAAGTGTTACCGAAGGAGGCAAATTTGGCAAAATGACAGAGATGGAATGAAAGATAGGTGTCATTTTGCTAAATCGAGGAAGAAAATCGTGTGGGACGTTTACTTGACAAATTGTGCAAAATACTTCCAGAGTGGAGCACTATGCAGTGCCTGAATTATTTGTCCGGACTCAAGCAACTCTGCTACCTCTTCTTGGGTGAAAATATCTACATGAATATCTTCGGTCTCCTCCAGGTGCTGACCTGAGAGTTGTTCCACTCCTTTGGCCAGGAAGGTGAAACTCAGATTGGTGTGATTCGTCGGGTTAGGAGAGAGGGTCATAAACAGTTCCCATTCTCCGCCACCAAATCCAGTCTCCTCGTAGAGTTCCCGTTTGGCCGCCTCAAGGGGCGTTTCTCCTTCGTCAATCACACCGGCTACCAATTCATAGTTGGTTTGTCCTAACGCATGACGATATTGGTCCTCCATGACGAATCGTCCATCCTTTGTAATGGCTATCACGTTGACCCAATTGGGGAACTCCAGTACAAACCACTCCGGTACAATCGCACCCGATGGTAACTGAACCCGTTCCTGACGCAGATTCATCCATGTGCCCTTGCTCAAAAGTTTTTGACTCTCAAGCACTTTCCATTTTCTGTTTTCGAGTTTCTTGATCATAAATCAGATGAATGATACAATTGACTACCGACGAGCACGTTCGAACCATTCGACCATCTTCTTGAGGTTGGCTTCGCTGTACATCTTGAATCCATGGCCACCTTCTGGCTCTTCGACCAGGAAGGACTTTACATGGTTCTGTTGCAGTTTTTCGTAGAAACGCTCACTCTGACAAACCGGTACGACATTGTCCTTGATGCCATGGAAAATGCCTACTGGAACATCTTCTGAATCGACATAATAGAGTGCTGAAAGCATTTCGTAGCTATCGGTGTTGCCCTCTTTCTCCATGCCCATGACGGCTACTTCGGGACTCTTTGGGTCTTTGGCAATACCGTCGCAATCCATGTGGAGCAGATCAACAGGACCTGACCACTCACAGCAGGCATTTACGAAACTGCTTTCCTGGGTGAAGATACCGAGCTTGCCTTCGATGTCGTACTTGCGGTCTCCACAAGTGGCCTCCTTGACGCCGTTGGTCGTCGCCATGACAGATGCCAGATGTGCTCCTGATGAGAATCCGGATACACCGATGAACGAAGGGTCGAGGTGGAACTTGTCGGCCTTGGCACGTACGAAACGTACTACGGCCTTGATATCATTGATCTGTGCAGGCCACTTGGCATCCATGCTCGAACGATGGTTCGGACAAACGACGGCATAACCTGCCTCAAGCAGGGAGGCACAGATGGTGTTGATGTCGGCAAATCCTTTGCTGCTGTTGCTGAACCAGGCACTGCCATAGATATGGACAACGACTGGGAACTTCTGGTCTTTGTTGTCGGATTTTGGCAGGTAAATATCCAGATTGTGGTACTCCTCGCCATCACCCACATAGTTGATGTCGCGCCAGACTTTGCTGCTGAGGCTATCTGCGCGATTGTTTTTTATCTGTTGTCCACCGAATCCAAATGGGGCCTGTGCCTGCATCATCAGACAGGAGGCTCCCAATAGTAATGTGAAAAATGCTTTTTTCATTATTGCTGCTTTGCTTTGAGTGTTTGTTTTTGATTGAATACGTGTTTAGTCCATCGGGTATTTAACTCCCCATTGCTGACGGAGCTCGTCCATCTGTTTCATGATTGAAAGGGTCTCGGCATGGGGCATAAGTGGAGACTCAAGTAATCCCGCCTCAATGCAACGGCGGCTTTCGATGACCTGATACTCGTAGCCTGTGACCATATCGGAAGGTTTGCGATAGGTGGCAACCAGTTCGTAGTTGCGATACACATCGACCTGCTCCGGACAGTTCACGTTGTCGACGCGGATATATCCCTCGGTACCATTGATGATGCCCTGACGATCATTCAGACACAAGGCTCCGGACTGCAGATTGGCCATGCGACCATCAGCAAAGCAGAGCGAAATACATTCCTGCAGATCAACACCGGTAGGTCCCATCTGGCAATTGGTGATGGTGCGTACGATATCGGTTCCGAAGTACATACGGGCAAAGTTCAGCACATAGACACCCAAATCAAGCAAAGCGCCACCACAGAGTTCTGGACGAAGGATTCGCTCTTTCTGTTCCATCATGTAGCAGAGGGTTGCTGTGAGCAGACGTGGCTGGCCAATGATGCCACTCTCCATGAGTTCGCGGACTTTGAACGAAAGTGGCATGTAACGGGTCCAGATGGCTTCGGTCACGAAGACTTTCTTTTCCTTGGCTAATGCTAAGATTTCTTCGGTCTCACGGGCATTGGCCATAAAGGCCTTCTCGACCAGGCAAGGTTTGCCGTGTTCGATGGCTGTGCGGGTTGGAGCATAATGATGGGAGTGAGGCGTTGCAATGTAAACAAGATCGACATCAGGATCGTCGATCAACGCTTCGTAAGAACCGTATGCTTTTTGAATGTTCCACTGTTTGGCAAATGCCTGTGCTTTGTCCAATGAACGCGATCCGACGGCAATGACCTCATACTCCTTGAGTGGGGCCAGGGTCATTGCCATCTTCTCGGCTATCCATCCAGCACCGATGATACCGATACGGAATGTCTTCAACATAGATATAGGTAGATAGTAGGTGAATTAAGGCTGTGTTTAGTTTCTTCTGTCAGGCAGTTCGTGAAAACAGGTGGCTATGGGCCACCCGTTTTTATTTACTTGACAACAACGAGCAATGGCTCGCTTATGCACTGAACATCGAAGTTGATGGCTGATTTCCAGTCATCGTCGGTGGCAAAGTCGCGCTTGCTCCATGCGCCACCGAAATAGTAGGTGAGAGTCTCGCCCAACTTGTATGGACGGGTAGCCACCTGTGTGCCAGCATACTGCTCGAAGGTCTCTGCACCTGGTACATATACGGCACAATAGTTGCGGCCGAAGTCGAGGGTAGTGGCATCGATGCCCTGTGCCTCGTGTACCTTGTAGATGCCCTTGTCGCTGTTGGCAGATTCACAATAGGCAATGGTACCAACCTCTGGATATACCTGAAGGTTCTGAATGCTGTCGTGCAGGAAGATAGCACCACCCAGTGCGAGATCATCAATCTCATCACCCTTGAGGACTACTTCTGCCTTGTTCATATTGGCACCCGCATTGACGGTGATGGTAAGCTCTTCGGTCAGTACCTTATCGCCAACCTGTACGCTGTCGTACGAGAGACGGAAGATGGTCTGCAATGGACCCTGCTGAAGGATCTCATACTTGGCAAATGGACCACCAGGCCAGATCTCCCCGTTGGAAATGATGGCCAAACCACCACAACCGGCTGCATGTCCAACCTTGTAGCTGTCGATGCCCAAGCCATAGTCAACATGATAAGGTTTGCCACCCTCTTCCTGCTTATACATAGCGTCGGCAGTAAGCTGCGAAGAATGCTTCAGCCAGAGATCGACACCACTCGATGGGTTCTCGGGCAACAAAGCTGGACCATACATACGATAGGCAGCCTTGTCGTTCTCCCAAGCAAAATCGTCCTTGCGACGATCGCCCAAGAAGAAGGCAGTGGTAAGAGGCTCTACCTCAGATGGAGTACCTTCTGACCAGGTATAGACAGCAGAACCCTCGGCAGGAACATTGGCCTGGAAGAGAATCTGGTTGTCGACAATCTGATAGGCAATCTCCTGACCCTGGGCATCCTGAAGGATGTGAGGAGTGCTGAGATCTACCTGTGCTGCAACTAACTCGCCATTACGTGAAACGTCGAGCTTGTTGCTGACCTCGATGGTCTGGCTTTTTGGAGCACATGCAGCGAGCGAGAGGCCCGCTGCAATGTATAAAATATAATTCTTCATTGCTGAAATTACTTAGGCTGCTTGCCGATGTAAGCCAAGATACCACCATCTACATAGAGAACATGGCCATTGACTGCATCTGAAGCATGTGAAGCAAGGAATACTGCTGGGCCACCCAACTCCTCAGGATCCAACCAGCGACCTGCAGGGGTCTTGGCGCAGATGAAGCTGTCGAATGGATGACGGCTGCCATCAGCCTGCTTCTCGCGAAGAGGTGCAGTCTGTGGAGTTGCGATGTAACCAGGGCCGATACCATTACACTGGATATTGTACTCACCGTACTCAGAGCAGATGTTGCGGGTCAACATCTTCAAGCCACCCTTAGCTGCTGCATAAGCAGAAACGGTCTCACGACCCAGCTCAGACATCATTGAGCAGATATTGATAATCTTACCCTCCTTGCGTTCCATCATTTCAGGAAGAACGGCAGAAGCGCAGATGAATGGGGCAACCAGGTCGATGTCGATGACCTGCTGGAACTCTGAACGCTTCATCTCGTGCATTGGGATGCGCTTGATGATGCCTGCATTGTTCACCAGGATGTCGATCTGACCAACCTCAGCGTGAATCTTCTCGACGAGAGCCTTTACACCCTCCTCGTCGGTTACGTCACAAACATAACCCTTCACGTTGGTGATGCCTGCCTCTTTGTAATTAGCGAGACCCTTCTCGAGAGCAGCTTCGTTAATGTCGTTGAAGATAATGGTCTTAGCACCAGCAGCTACGAAAGCACGTGCAATGTTGAAACCAATACCATAAGAAGCGCCAGTAATCCACGCATTCTTTCCTTCCAATGAGAAATCTTTCAAAGATGTCATAATAAATGAAACGATTAAATGAATTCGTAAAAACTAATTATTTCTTTGCCCACCAATATAACAAGATGAGGTTAACGATTGGGACAAGCATCAAAAGCTGCAACCAACCTGACTTGCCGATATCATGCAGACGACGAGCACCTACAGCAAGCTGAGGTATCAAAAGGCCGAGGCTGAGAATTGCAAGAATTCCCGTAGCAGTCAAAATGCAGTTTGCAATGAAGCAGAAAAGGAAGAACCACCAGAATTCACCACGACCTGCCTTGCCTGAAAAATCAGCATACTTGCTGAAACATGTTTTGATAGAAGTTACGAAATCCATAGTTTTAGAATTTATTTATTGTTATATTTTTATTTCAGATCAGTCTCCTTGAACCAGTCCTGATCAGAGTAGTCGAGATTCTCGCCTCCCATACCCCAGATGAAGGTGTAGTTGTGGGTTGCTGCTGCTGAATGGATAGACCACTCAGGAGAGAGAACGGCCTGATCCTTCTTCATCCACAATACGCGGGTCTCTGTTGGCTCGCCCATGAAATGACAAACTGCCTGATCCTCCGGCAGGTCGAAATAGAAGTATGCCTCCATACGACGTGAGTGTGTGTGTGCTGGCATGGTGTTCCATACAGAACCTGGCTTCAACTCGGTCATGCCCATCTGCAACTGGCAGGTAGGAAGAACCTGATTAACGAGCATACGGTTGATGACACGATCGTTAGAACCCTCCAAAGAACCGAGCTTCAGGATGGCACCTGCAGCCTCTGCATCAGCCTTGGTAACCTTCTTGGTTGGGTAAGAACAGTGTGCTGTGCATGAGTTGAAGTAGAACTTGGCAGGCTTGCTGGCATCGGCGCTGCTGAAGACAACCTCCTTAACGCCACGACCAATATAAAGTGCCTCCTTGACATTGAGCTCAATCTTCTCGCCATCGACGGTTACAACACCGGCACCATCGCCGACATTGAAAATACCCATCTCGCGACGCTCGAGAAAGTACTGTGCCTTGAGTGGATCGATAGCCTCGAGTGGGAGTGCCTCCTTGACTGGCATAGCACCACCAACGACCATACGATCGTACATCGAATATACCATATTTACCTCGTCAGCCGAGAAGACAGTTTCGATGAGAAACTCCTTGCGGTTACGGGCAGTGTCATAGTGCTTGGCATCCTCAGGATGTGAAGCATAACGCAATTGATAGTTTGTTTTCATATCATTTAGTTTGGGTTAAATTATTTCTTAAATGAGAGACTCTCGTAAGATCAGATCATGCTTGATGATGGTGTGAGCTGGAGACTCAAGTGCATTCTCGTCATCGTTCTTGACACGTGAGATGAGAATGTTGGCAGTCTGCTCACCCATACGAACCTGATTGAGTTCCACTGACGAAAGTGGGGTAGCCAAGTAGGCATCGAAAGGCTCGTTGGCCACACCGATGATGGCAATATCATCCGGGATTCTAAGGCCTTTCTTGCGGAAGGTATCCATGGCAGTGATGGCTGGGAAGTCACCTGCAGAGAAGATACCATCCGGACGATCCTGCATGGAGAGAATCTTCTGAGCTGCATCATAACCGGTCTCGATGGTAATGCCGGGAATCACCCATTCCTGACGGAAATCCATATGGAGATCATCCAACGCCTGACGGTAGCCGCGGAAACGGTCAATGTAGGAACGCTGGTTCTGTGGACCTGCAAAGTGACCGATCTTCTGACAGCCACGACGATGGAGCTGAATTACAGCATCGTAACCGATCTGATAGTTGTCGTTCGAAATGGTGTCATAATCCTGCCAATCGACAGGCAGACGATCGAAGAAAACCAAAGGAATATTGTGCATCTGGCTCAGGTTGGCATACTCTGCCGCATTCTGTGTATTGACAGAAAGGGAGAGGGCAATACCGTCCACTTTCTTTTGTATCAAAGACTTCAATGCAGCATATTCTTCGTCAGCACGTTCGTTGCTGGCAGCAATAATAATCTGGAAACCTGCAGCCTGTGCTGTACTCTGGAATGAGCTGATGAAACTGGCAAAGAAGTTTCGGTCAATACGAGGAACGATGATGCCGAGTACGTTGCCACGACCGGTACGCAAATGGTGTGCGATTGGGTCTGGCATGTAATTCAGTTCGCGAGCCAATTTCTTGACCGCCTCACGAGTCTTGACGCTGATTCGTGGATTGTCCTGCAACGCACGAGAAACAGTTGATGCGGTAGTGCCCAACTTCTGTGCAAGATCGTAAATGGTTACTTTGTTCTTTTCGCCCATGTCTTTTATGAACTCTTGGTTATAAAATTATCGGTTATGCTTTCGATTTCGCACCTTTCACTATAGTGTTGGGCACATAAATCGGCGACAAAGATACAACAATTCTACAAATCCACCAAATTTTAGTGCAACTTTTTAAAGTTTTTTGCGCTTAAAGTGCCAAAAATGTCGAAAATGCACGAATACAGTAGATATGATCGTCACAATTTCCGGTCTCACTTGCGGAATGCATTGCCCAAATCGGATTACCCATATCTACGCCTCGCATCGGAAGGCTTCCGGTCAGGATGTTTCCGAGGGTGCTGCCTCCAGCGATATCGCTGTGATTCACAAACTTCTGACAAGGTACATTGGCCAGACGACAGACCTCTTCGAAGACCGAAGCACTGTCGGCATCGCTGGCATACTTCTGGGCTGCATTGAACTTGATGACAGGACCGCCACCCATCACCGGATGGTTGGTTGGATCGTACTTGCCATTGTAGTTCGGATGCCATGCGTGGGCATTGTCGGCACTTACCATGAAGGAGTTCTCGACACAACGGTAGAAGTCGTCGGTGCTTGTTGTCATGCGTTCCAATAGGCTCTTTAGGAAAGGGCTGCCTGCTCCCTGTTTGGTACCTGAACCGGTCTCTTCGTTGTCGAAGATAGCTAACACCTGTGTGGCCTCAGGAACCTTGTCCTTTGGGTTGTCTAACAATGCCTCGAGACCTGCGTGGACCATGCTCAGATCGTCTAATCGTCCGGACTGGATGAACTCCTCGTGCAGACCGACGCGATGGGCAGGGGTGGTATCGTAAAGATAGAGGTCAAAATCAAGAATATCATTCATTTCGACACTCAGTTCGCGCGCAATAATATTTAAAAGTGTGCTGCTCTGTTCCAGGCTGTCGTTGATGATGCCCAGGATAGGCAGCATATCGTTTTGTTTGCTCAGGGCGACACCATCGTTCACCTGACGGTTGAAGTGGATGGCCAGGTTCGGAATGGTGAGGATCGGACGATCGATGCGAAGCAGACGGGTGCTTGGATGTAACGGATCGTTGCTGCGTAGGAAGACGCGACCTGCCAGCGACAGAGGACGGTCAAACCAGGTTGAGAGGATGGCACCACCATAAACCTCGGTGTTGAGTCGCATGATGTTGCCATCGCCACGCATTTCGGCCTTTGGCTTGACGCGGAAAGTAGGGCTGTCACAATGCGCACAGATCATACGTACACCGGTCTCAGCCAATGGCTTAGCACCTATGCGGAAGGCGTAGAGTGATGAGTCGTTCTTGGTGAAATAGACCTGATCTCCAGCCTTGAGCTGTGGCATGGGGAGAGAGGCATCCAACTTGCGGAATCCTGCCGAAGCAAGACGCTCCTCCAGCGTCGCTACTGCGAAGTAGTTGACTGGAGAAGCGTTAAGAAATGAAATAAGTGAGTTAATCATTCTTAAATGACTTATATAGAATGTAAAATGTAATAAATTTACTTCTTCATGTTGATGTCCAGCTGGTTGAATGGGAACATGTAACCAGCCTCACGGAGTTCCTGATAAACGGTATAGTTCATATAACCAGCAACTGTGAAGTAGTCTGAGCTCTTGCACCAGCTACGGGTGGTAATGGTACAACCGCTTTCGCCCAGATTGGACAGACCCTGCCATGGACCAATCACAGGCTCACCCTCGATAGGTTCCTTGATGATCTCAGGACAACGTGCCTGGATGTCGGCAATAGCCTTGCGTACTACCTCATAATCGGTACCATAGGCGAAGTCGAAGCTGACGTCGACACGGCGGTATGGCTGACGTGAAACATTCTCCAACGAACCGGTTGAGAGGCCGCCATTAGGGATGATGATGGTGCGGTTGTCGACTGTGGTGAGAATGGTGTTGAAGATCTGAATCTCCTTAACGATACCTTCGTAACCCTGTGCCTTGATATATTCACCTACCTTGTATGGCTTGAAGAGCAGAATCATAACGCCACCTGAGAAATTGCTCAGGGTACCGCTCATTGCCATACCGATAGCCATGCCGGCACCGGTGAAGAGTGCTACGAAACTTGAGGTCTCAACGCCCAGGATACTGATGATAGCAATAATGAGCATCAGCCAGAGGGCTACATTGACAATGCTCTGGAGGAAGCCTGCCAACGATGGTTCAACTTCTCGTTTGTCGAGCACAATCTTGATACCCTTGACGACTTTGCGGATAACGAATCCACCAATATAATAAACGAGAACTGCCAATACAAGATTCTTGCAGACTTCGATGGCTGTCTCACTCAAACCTGTGATTGCTTCCTGACTGAAAAGCTTTGTAATTTCTTCCATGATTTTTTTGGTAAATTAATGAATACTATTTGGGTTAATATAAGTTAGGCCTAAGCCTGGTTTATCGTTCAAGGTGATGTTTCCATCGAGGATCTTCATGCCCTCGAAGGGATCGTTCGAAATCAGCAGATTACCATCGAGATCGGCATAATCGGCAAACGCTGACAACTGGGCTGCTGCGGTTACGGCACACGAGGTTTCGGTCATGCAGCCTAACATTACTTTCAAGCCGAGGCGTTGTGCCTCCTTAACCATCTTCGAGGCCTCGTGCAGGCCCGTGCACTTCATCAGTTTGATGTTGATGCCCGAGAAACTGTCGGCAATGCGTTGAACGTCGCACAAACGCTGGATGGATTCGTCGGCTACAATAGGAAGGGGAGAATGGGCTGTGAGCCACGCCAGATCTTTCAGATTCTGTTTGGGTAATGGCTGTTCGACCATGATGCATCCCTGCGAATTGAGCCATTCGATTTCGTCAAGGGCTTTCGCCGGGTCCGTCCAACCCTGATTGGCATCAACGGTCAGAGGCAGATCTGTCACTTTGCGGATGGCTTCGACCAGCTCGTGATCACCAGGTACACCCACCTTGATCTTGAGTCGGCGGAAACGGCCTTCGACTTCACGAACCTTCTGCTGAACAACCTCTTCGGTATCGATGCCGATGGTGTAGGTAGTCGGTAATTGGGTATCGGTGACCATCAAGGCAGGATGGTGGTCAAAGGTGCGCTCTGCCAATAATGCACGTACCGATTGGTTCTGTATCTTGCCTTGGAGATCGTGCAAGGCGATGTCGATAGACGCCTTAGCTGCACAATTGCCCGGCATTAACTGATCGAAGTAGGAGAGGATCTCGTCGGTCTGCATCGGATCGTTGAACGAAGACAGATCTACCCGACTCAGGAAATGACAGACACTTTCTATCGATTCTCCTAAATAGGGAGGCATCGAAGCTTCGCCATAGCCCACCAGACCGTCATGTTCCAACTCCACAAGCACATCGGGCGTTGTGGTGCGAGAACAGGTAGCAACCGTGAAGGTGTGTGTCAATTGAAGTGGATATGGTCTATAAGAAAGTTGCATAAGGTGTTGTATTTCGGGTGCAAATATAATAATATCTTACTAAAATCACAAAAAAAAGAGTAAAAATTTGTTCTTATTAAAGAAATAATGTATATTCGCACCCAAAAAAAGGACCATTTATGACTGAATTTCTGCAAACCGTCGCGTCGCATTATTTCAAGTCAGTGCTTCAAGGTGGCACTGGCCGACCAGACTATTTGCAGTTGACGGAATGGATGTTTATTTTCCCGAACCGTCGTGCCGGTCTTTTCTTCAACTATCATCTCTGTAAGTTGAATGATAATCAGCCGCTGTTTTCTCCTCGGTGTGTCAATATCGGGGATCTGTTTGGCCTGTTTTCGGATTTGCGTGTTGCTGATCGAACCGAATTGCTTTTCCGCCTCTATAAGGTCTATAATGAGGTCCGATACAAGGGTCAGGTTGTTCCGGATACCGAACGTTTCGAGAATTTCATCTTCTGGGGTGAAATGATGCTTCGGGATTTCGATGAGGTCGATAAATATCTGGCTGATGCAGAAAAACTGTTCTGCAATGTCCGTGATCTCAAAGAGATCGATGTGGCGATGGGTGGTCTGGATGAAGAAGTATTGAAGATCATCAATACCTTCTGGAACAATGTCCGACCCAATGAGGTAAAGCCGGGTTCTGCCAAAGAGAATTTCGTTCAGACCTGGGCCATCCTTTATGAAGTATATGCCCAATTCCGCAAGGTGTTGCGTACCGAAGGACTGGCCTATGAAGGTATGCGTCAGCGTGATGTCGTTGAACGTCTGGCTTTCGATTCAATGGAGGAGCGTCTGTCCCGTTTGCCAAAGCATATCGTTCTGGTAGGAATTACTGCCATCAACAAGGCTGAACGGCAATTGCTGCTTTGGTTGCAGAAACAGGGACTCCTGGAGTGTTGCTGGGATTATGCGGATGCCAATATCCAGGACATCTCGTTCGTCAAGGAAAACCTGAAGGATTTCCCCAATGCATTGACCCCAGCAGAAGCACAGGCTGGTATCATTCCAATCGAGAAAAAGGAACTTTACCGTATGGCCGTGCCATCAGGCGTCGGACAGGCAGCCGAAGCGGGGCGGATCCTCCGTCAGTGGAAGCAGGTAGAGTCGTTGGAAACAGCCATCGTTCTGGCTGACGAACATCTGCTCGATGCCATGATCTACAATCTGCCTGCGGGTTGCATGGATTACAATGTCACCATGGGTTGTCCGCTCAAAACAACTCCAATTGCGGCATTGGTCGAGGCTTTGGTCTTCCTGCAACGTAATGCCCGGATGGATGGCAGACGAGGTTTGACCTATTATTACAAGGCTGTTTTGCCTTTGTTGTCGCATGCCTTTCTGCTCGAACTGCAGATGGAGGATAGTACTCGTCTGCACAAGAACATCACGCGTCAATCGCTCTATCAGGTGCCGGAGTCTGAACTGCAGAGCAACGAACTGTTTCGGCTAATCTTCCGTCGTGAGGCCCCGATCCCGTATCTGCGGGCCGTGCTTGAGTATCTGTACAAGGCATTCAAACCTGAGAACGACGATGATTCTTCGAATAAGAACGATCGACATATCCTGCATCGAGAGTGTCTGATTGTCTATCTGCAAATGCTGAACAAACTCGAAGCACAGATTCAAGTGGCAGGGATGGAACAGATTGATGCCTCATCACTCTTCCACCTTATCCTGAAACTCGGGCAGAGTCTGAGCGTTAGCTATAGCGGTGAACCGATGAAAGGCCTGCAGATCATGGGTGTGCTCGAAACCCGAGCCATCGACTTCTCGCAAATGATTGTCCTTTCGACCAACGAGGGTGTCGTTCCGGGTAAACCCCAGCAGAATTCCTTCATCCCGCACGCCTTGCGCAATGCATTCGATCTGCCGACTCAGGTTTATAAGGATTTGGTCTTTGCCTATCACTTCTATCGCATGATATCGCGTGCATCGAAGGTAGTCTTCCTCTATGACAGTCGAACCGATGGCATGCAGACAGGAGAACAAAGCCGATATCTGCTCCAGATGCAATATCTGAAGGGCGTTGAATTCCAACAGCTGCAGCCTGTCAGCCACATTGTTACGCAAGGAGAACAATCCGTCCAGGTTGATAAGACGCCTGAAGTCCGAGCCAGACTGGCCCAGTTCCTGGAGGGTGGAACCCGCAACCTCTCGGCCTCGAACCTGAAGACTTTCATCGACTGTCCGTTGCAATTCTATTTTGCCCATGTCTGTCATCTGACAACCGATGATGAGATGGACGATGAATTGGATGACAGCAAGTTCGGTACCATACTGCATAACACACTGCAGACATTCTATGAGCAGTTCGCAGGACGCATGGTGATGCCTGATCTTCTGAAGAAGAACGTCGAACATCCTCACGCTATTCTGGATCTCGTCAAAGCAGAGTATGAAAATCAGTTCCAGTGCAAGGCCGAGAATGGGTATCAGCTACTGGTTTGTACTTTGATTGCCAATAGCGCAAAAAGTGTATTGAAGCACGATCAGAACGAGGTGGCACCTTTCCAGTATCTGGCAGGCGAGAAAGACTTCACGATGCACTATGCTGTCGATACCGATCTGATTGTAAGGCTCAAGGCCGTTTATGACCGTCTTGATATCTGTACCGACAGGATGACGGGAGAGAAGACACTCCGCATCGTCGACTACAAGACCGGTAATCCGCGCGAGAAGGTGCAGACTGGCGATATCGACAAGATTTTTGAGCCAGACACCAAATGCTCGAAAGAGGCTTTTCAGGTGTTGCTCTATTGTCTGATGCTGAAATATGCGCCCGACGAGGCCAAGCCGAAGCTGATGCTGACGGATGCCCAATTTCAGCATGTTGCTCCGCATCTCTACTTTACCCGATCGTTCCAGAACGAGAACGAAGAGAGCCAAACGGTGTTGATGACGGACTTCGAACCCTATCGACCAGTTGTAGAGGAGCAGATGAAGACACTGATCCGTCGCATCTTCAGCGACGAGCCTTTTACACAAACCGACAAGACCGACAAATGTAAACACTGCAAATTTACCGAGATTTGCAATAAAAATAATAAAGATGAGTGAAATAACAAAAGATCAGGATGCTGCGTTGACCCGCGATCTGATGAATCCCGACACCCGGCGTGCCGCTTTCACCAAACTGGTCAGCACTTATCAGGAACAGCTCTACTGGCAGATCCGAAAGCTGGTCATCAATCACGATGATTCGGCTGACATCCTCCAGAATACTTTCCTGAAGATTTGGCAGAACCTGGACAACTTCCGAGGAGACTCCAAACTCTCTACCTGGATGTACACCATTGCCCACAACGAGGCGATTTCGTTCCTGACCAAGATGCAGGCTGAACGCGAGATCACACTCGATGACCCGGATGGTTATATGCAGAACCAGATCGAGGGTGACAAATACTTCGATGGCGACGAGACGCAGCAACATCTGCTTGAGGCTATTGCAACGCTTCCGGCACGTCAACGACAGGTCTTCAATATGCGTTATTACGATGAGATGCCTTACGAAGAGATCTCTGCCATTCTTGGTACCTCTGTGGGCGCGTTGAAAGCCTCCTATCACTTTGCCGTTGAACGCATTTCTGCCTACTTTGAACAGTTTAAGATGTAGGAAAAGAAAAAAGTAAAAAAGTGAAAAAATTAAAATTCTTTTAAACCTTTTCAATGTTTATGAATCGAAAGGGTATAAATTAATAAGAATATGAAGAATTTAGACGAAATCAAATTCGCAGAAAACAAGCGTCATCAGGCCGGAATGACCGTACCTGAGGGATTCTTCGAGCAGTTCCAGCAACAGTTGGAGAACAAGATTGATGTCCTTGAGGTCGTCAAACCAGCTCCCGTTGTCGAAATGCCAAAGCGCAACATGCCGCTGAACTTCCGTTGGGCGATTGCTGCTTGTTGTACCTTGGTTGTGGGTATTGGTGCTTACTGGCTCTTCCAGGGCACAGAGGCAGCTCTTCCTGCTGCCGAGACAACAGAGGTTGCCGCCTTGCAGAACGAAGCAGAGACAGAGATGGAGGAGATGATTATCCGTTCTGTCAACGACTTCGAATTGTATGAATATTATTGTGAACTATAAAACAACAGAGAAATGAAGAAAAGTTTGCTTATGTTGTGTTTGGCACTGATGGCTTCCATCGGTGCTGTGTGCTATGCCCAGCCACAAGAGGGCAAAGGTAACAAGAACCATCACGCTTCGTTCGAGGAGTTCATGGCTCAACGCACCCACTTCTTCATTCAGGAGATGAAGTTGAATGATGCAGATTCTGCCAAATTCGTTGGCGTATATAAGAACCTGATGAAGGAAAAAGGTGAGTTGATGCGCAAATATTACATTGACCGCGAAAATTGGCGTAAGATCCGCAATGGTGAAACATTGCCTGATAGCATCTATTCACGTATGGTTGAGAATGATGCCAAGATGCAGGTCGAAGATGCCCAGCTGGAACTTCAGTACGTCGATCATTTTTCGAAGGTACTTACACCACGTCAGGTCTTTGACTATCGTCAGGCTGAAAAGAAATTCCGTAGCAATTTCATGCGTCGCGACCGCAAGCAGGGAAATGGCAAATAATGGTACTTCCCATTCATTTCATTTAAGATTATAATTTTCTATTTTACATTTTAATAATTTATTCACATGGTATTAGATTCTCTCAAAAACAGTGCAAAGTATGAGTCTCTGCACCCAGCATTCAAGCAGGCTTTCGATTTCATTAAGAATACCGATTGGTCAAAGATGGAGACTGGTAAGATTATGCTCAATGGCAAAGATCTCTTCGTTAACTATCAGCTCGCTACCGGTAAGACTGTAGATGTGGCTAAGATGGAGACCCACAATGATTATATTGATATACAGGTAGCAATCGAGAAGGCTGAGACTATGGGTTATACTCCAACCTGTGAACTCAAGGAGCCACGTGATGCTTATAACGCAGAGAAGGATATCACCTTCTACTATGACAAGGCACAGAACTATATCACCGTTCAGCCAGGTCAGTTCTGCATCTTCTTCCCAGAGGATGGTCACCAGCCATGCATCGCCGAAGGAGAGTTCCACAAGGTGATCGTTAAGGTCAAGTTGTAATCAGACAATAAAGGTAGTGGGAGAAGAGTAACGACGGTTGCTCTTCCCCCATGGTCCTTTTTGTAATCCCATAATCCTTAAACATTAATATAAATATGAAAGCACCAGTTAAGAAACCACGTCCATATGCCGGATTTCCCAAGTTAGCAGATCAGGTTTTAGCTACTGGCGATGAGGAGATCATCAAGTCCTGGATGGACAAATTAAAGCCCAATTCTTTTCGCATACTTCGTTCCGATCCCTATCTGATGCCTTATGCAGATGCAATCGTCGGACGTTACAAATATCAATTCTGGAAAGAACACGAACTGACTCAACAGTCAGGTTGCCTGAGCGATATGGCTTCAGGCTATAACTATTTTGGCCTGCATTATGACAAGAAGGCCAAAAGTTGGACTTTCCGTGAGTGGGCTCCTAATGCCACTCGTATTGTCATGGTTGGTACTTTTACCGACTGGAAGGAGGATAAGAGCTATGAATTGACCCGTCAGGGTGTTAATGGTATCTGGGAGATCACCTTACCTGCCGATAAGTTGCACCATCAGGATCTTTACAAGCTGAAGGTCTATTGGAAGGGTGGAGAAGGAGAACGTATCCCGTCTTATGCCGACAGAGTGGTACAGGATGAAGAAACAAAGATCTTCTCGGCTCAGGTATGGGCTCCAGAACGTCCCTATCACTTCAAGTATAAGATGTTCCGTCCATCGACCGATCCACTCATGATCTATGAGTGCCACATCGGTATGGCTACCTCCGAGGAAAAGGTTGGTACATACGAGGAGTTCCGCGTCAATGTTCTGCCACGTGTGCGTCGTCTGGGTTATACAGCCATTCAGATCATGGCTATTCAGGAGCATCCCTATTATGGTTCTTTCGGCTACCATGTCAGCAACTTCTATGCTCCAAGCAGCCGTTTCGGTACACCAGATGAACTGAAGCGTCTTATCGACGATGCTCATGGCATGGGTATTGCCGTCATCATGGATATCGTTCACAGTCATGCTGTCAAGAATGAGATCGAGGGTCTTGGAAACTTCTGTGGCCAGGCTGATCAGTACTTCTATGGTGATAATCGTCGTGAGCATCCGGCTTGGGATAGCCTTTGCTTCAACTATGCATCGAACAATGTACTTCACTTCCTGCTGAGTAACTGCAAGTATTGGCTTGATGTCTTTAACTTCGATGGTTTCCGCTTCGATGGCGTTACCTCGATGCTCTATTGTAATCATGGCCTCGGACAGGACTTCGGCGGATATGGCGATTATTATAACGGCAATCAGGATGGCGATGCCATCTGTTACCTCACTTTGGCCAATAAGCTGATTCATGAGTTCAAGCCTTATGCTATCACCATTGCTGAGGAGATGTCTGGTATGCCAGGTCTTGCTGCTCCAATCGAGGATGGTGGTATCGGCTTTGATTATCGTTTGGCGATGGGTATCCCGGATTATTGGATCAAGCTCCTCAAGGAGAAGCGCGATGAGGACTGGAATACTACCGATATCTTCTGGAAGCTTACCGATAAGCGTCAGGATGAAAAGACCATCTCTTATGTAGAAAGCCATGATCAGGCACTGGTGGGTGATAAGACTGTTATTTTCCGCTTGTGCGACAGCGATATGTATTGGCACTTCCGTATTGGAGACGAGACTTTGGCCGTTTCTCGTGGCATTGCCCTGCATAAGATGATCCGTCTCATCACCATGGCTACCATGGGTGGCGGTTACCTGAACTTCATGGGTAACGAGTTCGGTCATCCGGAATGGATTGACTTCCCTCGTGAGGGCAATGGTTGGAGCCACAAGTATGCACGACGTCAGTGGGATCTGCTCGATCGCGAGGATCTCAATTATAAGTATCTCAACCAGTGGGATACCGATGCAGTACATCTTCTCCAGTCCGTTCATAAATACAGTGAGGCACCAATCATCCCAATCTGGGACAATCGTGGCGATCATGTGATTGCCTTCGAGCGACGCCGTTTCCTCTATGTCTTCAACTTCGATGGCGAGAAGTCCTATACCGACTATGGATTCCTTGTCCGCAATGCAGAGTATCAGTTGGTACTCAACAGCGATGATCCGAAGTATGGTGGTTTCGGAAATGTCAAGATTGATAAGGATGAATCTTACTATCCACAGCCTGATCCAGTCTATGCAGCCGACAACAAGGGCTGGCTTAAGCTCTATATTCCTGCCCGAAGCGTTCTGGTCTTCAAGCGCATCGTCCAGGACAATGAGAAAGACTAAAGAAGCCCTAGGGTAATCCTAGGGCCGCTTAGCATATATATAAACCTTTATAATAATGAAACATTTATCCGCATTTATTGCATTTGCATCCGTGGGTGCAATCTTGGCTTCTTGTGGTAACAAGTCTGCCGAGAACAGTCTGCCAACTTTCGAGAATCAGGGTAATCCGCTGATTCGCAACGCATTTTCATCCGATCCAGCACCTGTTGTTGTCGGTGATACTCTTTATCTCTTCACCGGTCACGACGAGTGCTTCGAAGATAGTGTTGGCTTTGAAGGTAAGTATGGCTACAATATCACCAACTGGTTGCTCTATTCTACCACCGACATGGAGACATGGACCAATCATGGTGTAATCCTGTGTCCAACTGACTTCTCGTATGGCATTGGAGAAGCCTGGGCTGCTCAGATGATCGAAAAGGATGGCAAATTCTATTATTATACTTCGTTCCAGGCTGGTGAGCCATACAACAGCAAGGTTGTGGGTGTAGCAGTTGCTGACAAACCAACTGGCCCTTATACCGATGCGATCGGCAAACCGCTCATTACCGACGATATGACCGACAATGGTGCTCGTGGCTGGTGGAACGATATCGATCCAACGGTTCTGATTGATCACGAGGGTGCACCATGGCTCTGCTGGGGTAATGGTACCTGTTTTGTGGCTAAGCTGAATCAGGATATGATCTCGTTGGCAGATACCATTATGACGGTCGATTTGCCTAAGTATATCGAAGGTCCATGGCTCTTGGAACAGGGCGGTCACTACTACATCATCTATGTATCGATGGGAGATGGCCGTGAGACTGTATCTTATGCTATGGCCGATCAGATGACTGGACCTTGGACTCCAATGGGCGAGATCACTGGCATGGCAGATAACAGCTTCACCATTCATCCAGGTGTGTGCCAATTCAAGGGCGAATGGTATTTCTTCTACCACAATGGTGTCCTCGAACTCAATGGATATCATGGCAACAGTGGTCGCCGAAGCGTCTGCGTTGAGAAGATGCACTTCAACGAAGATGGGACAATCCAGACCATCGAGCAGACTCCAAATGGCATAAAGTAAGAATTCATCATCGTTTGAATTCGTCAGATTAAACAATGAAAAAACATTCCATATTTTTAGGGTTGATTCTTTGTACAGGCTTGCTACAGGCGGGTCCTGCACAAAGAGTCAGCTTTATTGCACCAAATATAGTCCGTGTACAGGTAAGTGTGGACAGCAGTTTCGTTGACAATGGAACGGGTGTTATCCAGTATCAACCTCAAAACGTTAAGGTCAAGAAGAGTGTAACAGAAACCGAAACCGTTCTGCAGAGTTCAGAGCTGACCGTTTATATGGATATAACGAGTCAGACCATCAGTTTTGAGGATAAAAATGAGATGCCGCTCTTTGACCAGTTGTCTTCGCGAATCAAGGTTGAACCATCTGTTCAGGAGAAAATCATTTACGACGAGTCGTCGGCCCATATCGAAGAAACCGCCAATGGAAAAGTAACAGTCAAGGACATTGTACGTCGTGATACCATTGGCCGTAGTACCCGCTATATTGTCAAATTCTGTGATGCCGATGATATTGGCTTGTATGGATTAGGAGCTCACATGGAGGATTATATGAACCTCCAAGGCAAAACAGTCTATTTGACTCAGCACAATCTCAAGGCCTCTGTCCCTCTTTTGTTGTCTGCTACTGGTTATGGACTTTTGTTCGATGCTGGTTGTGCCATTAAGTTCGAGAGTAAGCCCATGAAACAGGATTGTGGTCATACAAGTGGCTATTGTTACGAGATTACCATGGAGGCTGCTAAGACTTTTGACTACTATGTGATTTATGGTCCAAAGATGGAGGATATAGTGGCTGGTTATCATCAGCTTACGGGTCAAGTCTCGATGATGCCACGTTATCTGTTCGGTTACACCCAATCCAAGGAGCGCTATGTCTCGTCTGACGATATCCTCCGTACCCTTGGTGAGTACCGTCGTCGTCATGTACCTATCGACATGATTGTGCAGGATTGGAATTATTGGCCTCAGGGATGGGGCTATATGAAGATGAATCCGAAGTACTATCCATCGCCAAAAGCATTGGCGGACAGCGTTCATGCTATGAATGCTAAGCTTATGATTTCCATCTGGCCAAATCCACAATGGTGTCCGGAGGCAGAAGACTTCAAGAAGCAGGGCCTCATGTTGGAGCATGATATTTACGATGCCTTCCGTCCTGAGGGCCGGGATCTCTATTGGAACTATGCCAACACAGAGTTTTTCTCGCAGGGATTTGATGCCTGGTGGTGTGATTCAAGTGAACCTCTGGATGGCGATTGGAACCGCATTCCGGCAACTACACCTGATGGACAGCCTTATGGGTGGAACAGTCAGGCCTATCGCTACGACTTGAACCGAAATGTGCTTAGCGAGGCATTAGGAGCGGAGAGAAGCAATCTCTTCTCACTCTATCACTCGATGGGAATCTATGAGCATCAGCGATCTACTGATGCCTCCAAGCGAGTGGTGAACCTCACGAGATCGTCTTATGCCGGACAACAGCGTTATGGTACCATTGTCTGGAATGGCGATACACATGCCTCCTGGGAATCTTTCCGCCAGCAGATACCATCGGGACTGAACTATATGGCAACAGGCAATCCTTATTGGACTGTCGATGTCGGTTCTTTCTTCACTCGTGACGATGGCCGACGTTGGTTCTACAAAGGAGAATTTCCACAGGGTGTCAAGGACGATAACTACAAGGAGTATTACACCCGTATGTTCCAGTGGGCAACTTTCCTGCCAATGCTTCGCAGTCATGGCAGTGATACCCCACGTGAGATATGGCAGTTCGGAGAACCTGGAACGCCATATTACGATGCCATTCTCTCGATGATCAATCTCCGTTATCAGCTTGTACCATACCTTTACAGCATGGCGGCCACACAAAGCGGCCTTGTCAGTTGCTCCAATGGTCACAGCAAGGGAGGCATGGCTCGTCCACTGGTATTTGATTATCCATCGGATACCCTATGCTTGGATATGAAGGATCAGTACATGTTCGGTGATTTCCTTGTCTGCCCAGTCACACATCCTCAATCAGAACTCTCGGTACGACGAGTCTATCTTCCTAAGGGTAGCCAATGGATTGACTATTGGACTGGTCAGTCACTCGATGGAGGACAATGGATTGATGCGCCTGTCGATATTGCTCGCCTGCCTCTCTATGTTCGTGCAGGTAGCATTATTCCTACCACCGAAGTGGCTGAATATACCGATGCACAGGTTGGTCTTCCGATTTCCCTTCATATCTATCCTGGAACGGATGCAGACTTCGTCCTCTATGATGATGAGGGCGATAATTATAACTTTGAAAAGGGGGCATATTCTACTATTCCTCTTCATTGGGATAATGCCAAACAAATTCTTACCATCGGCAAGCGAAAGGGTACTTATTCCGGAATGCCGCTTCGTCGCACTCTGATTGTCAACACACCCAAGGGTGAAAAGACGATTGAATACTCGGGTAAGAAGTGTACGGTAAGAATGTAAAATGTCTTTGTTAATAGAAATGACAAGGGGCCCTCAAACGAGGACCCCTTTAATCATTTAATAAGTAAAACTTTGTATAGGTTCCGAAAACTTCGGAAGCAGCAAAGTTCAAAATTTAATACATGAAACGCAGTACAAAGCGAATCATGCTCAAGCCAACAGCACAAACGCCACAGTAGAGGAAGTAATCGTAAAGATCCTCATTCTTAGGCTCGCTAGTAGAATAGAAGATATACAACAGGATGCAAGCTGCAACCAGAATGTAAAAAATCCAACGGATGATTTTGATGAAGAGATTCATAATGCGGTTAGAGGTTAATGGTTAAAGAAGACCGACGATTTTGAATACTTTCTGAATCTTCTCGAGGGCAGTGTCAACCTGTTCGAGGGTGTGGGTTGCCATGAGAGAGAATCGGATTAGCGTGTCTCCCGAAGGGACAGCCGGAGGGACCACTGGATTGACGAAGATGCCCTCGTCGAGGAGCAACTTGGTGACCAGAAGGGTCTTTTCAAAATCGCGGATAAAAAGTGGAATGATAGGAGTAGAGGTGTTACCAATTTCGCAACCCATCTGACGGAATCCATCGAGAGCGTGGTGGGTTAGCTTCCAAAGGTGCTCCAGACGCTCTGGTTCTGTTTCGAGGATATCGAGGGAAGCATTGACTGCACCGATGGCTGCAGGTGTTGCTGAGGCCGAAAAGATGAATGGGCGAGCGGTGTGTCGCAAGAAATTAGCTGTAATTTTGTCGGTCGCAATAAAACCGCCAATAGAGGCCAGACTCTTCGAGAAAGTGCCCATGATGATATCGACCTGATCAGTAAGTCCGAAATGATCGCAGATGCCACGACCCTGTTTGCCGAATACGCCCAATCCGTGAGCTTCATCAACCATGGTGGTGGCATTGTACTGCTTGGCCAAACGAACGATTTCTGGCAGTGGACAAACATCGCCCTCCATCGAATAAACACCATCCACAACAATCAGCTTGATGGCATTCGGTTCGCACTTCTGAAGCATCTTCTCGAGCGATGCCATATCGTTGTGCTTAAACTTCAGACGGGTACTCAGACTGACCTTGATACCTTCGATGATAGAGGCATGAGCCAACTCATCATATATAATATAATCCTGGCGACCAGTCAGACAACCAACGGTGCCAAGGTTGGCGAAAAATCCAGTTGAGAAGACAAGACAATCTTCTTTGCCTACGAAACGTGCCAAACGTTCTTCCAACTGATTGTGAATGTCGAGTGTGCCATTCAGGAAACGGCTGCCAGCACATCCTGTGCCATATTTGCGAGTCATTTCGATGGCGGCCTCCTTGACTTTGGGGTGGTTGGTCAATCCGGTATAAGCGTTGGAACCGAACATCAGAACCTTTTTGCCGTCCATGATTACCTCGGTGTCCTGGTCACTCTCGATGGCTCGAAAGTAGGGGTAAACGCCCTTTGCTTTCGCCTCTTGTGGTGCCGTAAAATGTGATAATTTTTCTTGTAAAAGTGTCATTGTTTTATAAAATTCAGGCTGCAAAGATATGAATAATTTGAAATATAGACAAAAATTCCGAGAAAAAATTGAGTTTTGGGTTCATTTTACGAAATTTTTATTATCTTTGCGCCGCGTATTAATAGATATGAGAAAGATTGTTGTTATAGTTAACCCGATTTCAGGGGGCAAATCAAAAGCTGATATCCCTGATATTGCTGACCAGGTATTCCCCGCATACGACTACTGCGTGGATGTGGTCAACACCGAGCGTTCTGGGCATGGCTATGAACTGGCTATGCAGGCAATCGCTGAAGGCGCAGATACTATTGTGGCTGTCGGGGGTGACGGAACAATCAACGAAATCGGAAAGGCACTCATCACCGATACCAGCGTAAAGTTTGGAATTGTCCCGATGGGATCCGGCAACGGTTTGGCCCGACATGCAGAGATTCCGATGGATGTGCGTGAGGCTTTTGAGTTGATCCGTGCAGGGCATAGCGAACTGATTGACTATGGCGACATGAACGGTCATATCTTCTTTACAACCGCAGGAACAGGTTTTGATGCCGAGGTGGGACGTAGATTCGCCGCCATGGGCAAACGATCCAACATTCTGAAACGAGGACCGGTAACTTATGCCCGTGCTATCTTCCAAATGGCAGCAACCTATACACCCAAAGAATACACGATCATGACCGACGATGAGGTATTCCATGAACGTGCATTCCTTATTACCATCGGCAATGCAGCCCAATGGGGAAACAAGATGTATATCGCTCCAAGAGCCAGTCAGCAGGATGGTTTGTTCAGCGTCTCAATCGTGAAGCCATTCCTTTATCTGGAGGCTCCGGTGATGGCGGTGCAGCTTTTGAACCGACGCTTTGACCGCAACCAGCATGTACGCAGCATCGAAACACGCCACTTGCGTATTCTGTCGGATGAGATGGGTTACAGTCATGTGGATGGCGAACCGATGATTCTGGAACAACCGCTGGATGTCACGATGCATAAGGCAGGTTTGAGAATCATTGTTCCGAAAAACCGAAATTCAGTTTTGTAACTGTGTGTGATATAGAAAACCAAAACGAAAACAAATAATAAAAACAAAATAAAATGGCAGATCAGATGGAAAATAGCATCTATGACGATGCTGAAGCTGTAAAGTTCATTCAGTCACATCTCCCACAGGAGGTGCAGGGCAAATATACAGACGATGACATCACTCTCATGACCGACATCATGGTTGAATACTATGAACGTAACGGATGGTTGGATGCCGACGTCGACGAAGAGATTGATATTGACGTAGAAGATATTGTCGCCTACGTTGCAAACGCTTGTAAGAAGGATAAGGATTGCAAATTCGATACAGATCCTGAGGCTATCCGTTGGGTCGTAGAGGCAGAGCTGGACTATGAAGAGAGTCTTGGTTAATCTGCTGCTGCTTTGTTTGTCGGCATCGATGTTCGCACAGTCGTATGAACGTCTGTCGGACTATGAGATGAACCGTTACGGCAAGAAAATGCACGTGAGCGGTTCGTTCGATGCTATGCGACAGGTGCGCAGTTATTGGACCAAGGAGTTCACCCGATTGAAGGGATACGAGCAGTATGAGATGACCCTGTGCGGCAACGGTGAATCGGTTATGAAGATTACCATGCCAGTGAATGTGCTGTTCCAGGCCAACGATTCAGTCCTCTCAGTACAGTCAATCGGTCTGCTCCGTCCATTGCTCCGTCTGTTGCGCGATGAAAAAAAGGCTACAATGATTGTGGCTTGCTACAGCGATAATAATGGTTCGCCACGATATCTGGATGGTATTACCCAGCTTCGTGCTCAGGCTGTTTGCGACTGGATGAAGGAGCAGGGCGTGAAGTCGCGAGTCATTTCTGGTTTCGGAATGGGTAACCATGTGCCGCTCAATCAGAATCAGACGATGGCTGAACGTGCCGCTAACCGTCGAGTGACATTGTACCTTGTTCCGACGAAATCGATGATGAAATTGGCTAAAAAGAAAAAACTTATATAAATAATATGGCAAAAGAATTAAGCAAGATGACCAAGCGCTCGGAGGATTACTCCAAGTGGTATAATGATTTGGTCGTAAACGCAGACCTCGCAGAGCAGTCTGCAGTTCGTGGTTGTATGGTAATCAAGCCATACGGTTATGCTATCTGGGAGAAGATGCAGAGCATCCTCGATGCCCAGTTCAAGAAGCAGGGTGTTCAGAACGCCTATTTCCCATTGTTGATCCCAAAGTCTTACCTCTGCCGTGAGGCTGAGCATGTAGAGGGCTTTGCTAAGGAGTGTGCAGTCGTTACCCACTATCGACTGAAAGCAGATGCCGAGAAGGGTGTTGTAGTCGATCCTGAGGCTCGTCTGGAAGAGGAACTGATTGTTCGTCCAACTTCTGAGACCATCATCTGGTCTACCTACAAGAACTGGATCACCTCACACCGTGATCTGCCAATCATCTGCAACCAGTGGTGTAACGTAATGCGTTGGGAGATGCGTACCCGTATGTTCCTTCGTACTTCAGAGTTCCTTTGGCAGGAGGGTCACACCGCTCACGCTACCAAGGAGGAGGCTGGAGAGATGGCTATGAAGATGATCAATGTCTATGGCAACTTTGCCGAGAAATATATGGCTGTTCCAGTAATCAAGGGTCCTAAGTCTCCAAACGAGCGTTTCGCTGGTGCTTTGGATACCTACACCATCGAGGCCATGATGCAGGATGGTAAGGCTTTGCAGGCTGGTACTTCACACTTCCTGGGTCAGAACTTCGCTAAGGCATTCGACGTAACCTTCACCAACAAGGAGAATAAGCAGGAGTATGTTTGGGCTACCTCATGGGGTGTTTCTACCCGTTTGATGGGTGCTCTTATCATGACCCACTCTGATGACAATGGTTTGGTATTGCCTCCAAAATTGGCTCCAATTCAGGTTGTCATTGTTCCTATCTACAAGAAGGAGGAGGAGCTGGCTGCTATTTCTGCTCGTGTTCAGCCATGGGTTGAGGCATTGCAGGAGAAGGGCATCAGCGTTAAGTATGATGATGCTGACAACAAGAAGCCAGGTTGGAAGTTCTCTGAGTATGAATTGAAGGGTATTCCTGTTCGTTTGGCCATTGGTCCTCGTGACCTTGAGAACGGCACTCTCGAACTGGTTCGCCGTGATACTCTCGAGAAGGAAACTGTTTCACAGGAAGGTATTGTGGAACACGTTGCATCTTTGCTCGATGAAATCCAGGAGGCAATCTTCCAGAAGGCTAAGGCAATGCGCGACAACTACATCCGTCGCGTTGATACCTGGGAGCAGTTCAAGGAGGAGATCGAGAAGGGCGGTTTCCTGCTTTGCCACTGGGATGGTACTACCGAGACCGAGGAGCGCATCAAGGCAGAAACCAAGGCTACTATCCGTTGTATCCCATTCGAGGCTCACGATCCAGAGGATCTGAAGCCAGGTGTGGATATGCTGACCGGTAAGCCATCTGCTCGCCGTGTGCTGTTCGCTCGCAGTTATTAAGCACTCCTTAACCCTCCCGAAATGGGAGGGAAACATACTATCTACTTATGTTTAGGAAATATACCACATTGCTCAAGCTCACTTTCAAATCATTGAACTGGTTTGAAGTGAGCTTGTTGTGTTCTATTCTGGCTCTGGCCATTGCATCGTTTGTCATCAAGGGAAACTTTGAAGATCTGAATGCCTGGATTGCCGCTTTGGCTGCTATATTGGGTGTGTTCTGTGTTGTGCTGGGAGCGAAAGGTTCGATGGCAAACTGGTTGTTTGGTACGGTCGAGGCTTTTCTGCACATCTATATCTGCTTTGTGACCCATATCTACGGAGATTTCCTGCAGCGATTGTTCTACAATCTGCCAATGCAGGTGATCGGCTTCAAGAGTTGGAACAAGCGCAAACGTCATGACAATTCCGGTACCATTCATACGCGCTACATGACCACTATGCAACGTGTTGTCACAACTCTGGTAGTACTGTTAGCTACTTGTGGATTGAGCGAGTTCCTGATCTATTTTGGTCCTTGGATGATAGATACCATGACTTCAATCTGGCCGGATATTCAGTTCAAGACCCTGAAGGCTGACTATACCTCACCATCGCAGCTTTGGTTGGATTCATTCACGACGGTGATGAGTATTGTAACGATGTACGTTTCGGTCAAGGCTTTCGTGGAACAATGGTATATGTGGTTGATCATCAATGTGGCTTATATTGCGATGTGGTTGATGTCAGACTCACCTTTTACATTTATGACTGTCGCTAAATACTGCGTATATTTTATAAATAGTATTTATGGCATTTATATGTGGAACAATTTGTCGAAGGATTGATATGAAGATAAAGGATATAGCAACCCTGATCGAAAAGGTTGCCCCTCTGCAATTGCAGGAGAGTTATGACAATGCGGGTCTGCAAGTCGGAGATCCGGAACAGGAGGTAACAGGAATCGTCACGACGCTTGATGTGACTGAACGAACGGTTGATTTGGCCATTGAGAAGGGTGCAAACCTGATTGTGAGCCATCATCCATTGCTGTTCCGTGCTACGAAACAGATTAATCCACGACGTGATTACATCAGCAGAGTAATCATCAAGTCCATTCAGCATGGAGTGGCCATCTATTCGGCACACACCAATCTGGACAATACCGCGTTGGGAGTCAACCGTCGCATTGCCGAGGTGTTAGGATTGACCGATATCCGTCCATTGGCGAAGCTCGGTCCGGCTCAAACTGCCGGATTGGAATCGGATTTTGTTTCACAGTGTGGCAGTGGAACAATCGGAGAGTTGCCTGCAGCTCTCTCTACAAAAGATTTTATCGCTTTGGTCAAGGAGCGTTTCCATATCGATGCTCTGATGGGCAATGCTGATGATGTGAATATGGATCGTCAGATACGCACCGTTGCTCTTTGTGGTGGAGCAGGAGATGATTTCATCCCAGATGCTATCCGTGCGCATGCCGATGTTTACCTGACGGGAGAAGTCGGCTACCATTTCTACTTCGGACATCCCGAACTGCTTATCCTCTGCGGTGGTCATTTCGAGACGGAGCAATATACATCTCAGTTGCTCAAGGAGATGATCCTACAGCAATATCCATCGGCAACCATTACTGTTGCACCCAAGTCTAGTCCTGTCAGAACATTCTAAAAGAATTCAGCAACGGATACAAAAAAGACGGCTCATTGATTGAGTCGTCTTTTTGTATGTTCATACAGGAGGGAATCAAATAGGAGCTCCTGTTTTACGCTGTACTTCGCGAGGATCGACACCGTAACGGTTCTGGAAAGCACGGCGGAAGGTTTCGCCATGACGGAAGCCGCTTTCGTACATGATGTCGGTAATCTTCTTGTTTGAGTTCTTGATCTGGAACATCGCATACTCTACGCGCAGGTCATTAATATATTTAAGGAACGTTGTATGATGTTCCGAGAAATACTGCGAAACGTAGGTACGGTTGGTGTTGAGTTCCTGTGCCAAATCCATGACGGTGAGATCTGGATTGAGGTAGAGTCGACGGTTCATACAGACCTCCTCAAGGCTATCCTCCAGACGTTGTTTGGTGAGCTCACGCAAAGACTGCTTGGCATTGTCTGCACGTTCCTTCTCCTCGGCAGAGATATTCGAATCTTTGGCTGATGCTGCCATCTCTGCTTCCTGCTCCAATTCCTGCTCATCCTCCAAGCGGTTTGCCTCAAGGACGTTGGTTTCACGTACATGGCAGATATTCCAATTGATATAATACCAGATGATAGAGACAAGGAAATAATAGATGTAATCTTCATCAATGATTACATAGGCATAATAGACGTAGAGACAGAATGTGAAGGCAAATACCCAGATAAGATGAATCATCCAGGTCAACGTACGGTATTTGGTATCTGCATAAGTCTGCTGCAATCGCAGGTTGTACTGACGGTAGTTCTTGATACAGACACGCAACAGATATAGTGCATATAGAATACAATAGCCATACA
Organism: Bacteroidales bacterium; assembly: GCA_045627865.1. Taxonomy (GTDB): domain Bacteria; phylum Bacteroidota; class Bacteroidia; order Bacteroidales; family UBA3663; genus Liminaster. The sequence continues at coordinate 158,273 of JAZQOK010000031.1, read as the reverse complement.
ATACAAAAATGAACCATGGCCATTGTTCATCAACGAAACACAGAGTTGTGATGATGATGATGAACGGCAACATATGTGCAGTAATCTGTGGTATTTTCAGCAATCGGTGGGTGGTCAATGTCCAAAGAACCATACCGCAAAGAGGGATAACCAACAAAGTGGCATTCTGGACATAGAGGTGTGGATAGGTATCCCAGGTCAGATTGGGATAATAGTAAACATTGACATCCCACATCAGCTGCAGTGAGATAAACAGCATATGGATACCCCAAATGGCATAGAGATGTCGTTGCCAGCGGGAATAGTCGCCGTCAATGTTAATATAACGTACAAGCATTTTGATGAACGTTTCTATTGTGAGGAATAGATACGCACCAAGCGTGACGTAAGTGAGGACCAGTTCGAAGCTCATAGTATTACAATTTGTCGTCTAAATTGAATGTGTTCATTAATATAACGAGTGCAAAGATAAGGGAATTTTACATTAAATGCAAATAAAAGAGATGAAAAAATTATAGAAAGTCAGTAAAATGTTTGAATTTGGTAAAATAATATATATATTTGCACCCGTTAATCGGAAAAACAGACACTATGAAAAGAAAACTAAGATCACAATTGAGCACTTTGCTGCTTTTGTCGGGCTTAATGTCTTTCCAGACAGGCCATGCACAACTTACCTTAAACAATGGAGTTCCTTACCTTCTTTCTCAGACCGTTGACATGAGTCAGCAGTTTGCAGATCCGACCAACACCTACTTCTTTGCCGATAGTCTGGTTTCGTTCGACCCAGCGACAGGCCGTGGTGTGATTCGTTGGATCCGTGAGGAGATGCATCCACGTCAGGCATTTAATCTGAATGGCTATCAGCCAGTACCTTTACAGAATCTGGACTTTCCTGGACCTGCCTACGATCAGTCTCCAACTCTTGAATTTGCGATCTTACCGATCAACGACCGGACCTTGCGTCTGCGTGTCTTTACATCACCCATTCTGCCTGTTGATCCAGAGGATGATGTGATGTTGGTTCAGAAGCCAACCGTGGATTTCTCTGCCTGGAAAGCTGCGAAGACAGATTACGGCTATTGTTATACCAGTTCGATGGGTTCACTTGAGGTTCATACCTATCCATGGCGATTGGTTCTGCGTGATGCCAAAGGCAAAGAATTGACCCACACCCGTGTGCTTTCGGACAATGACAGCACTCAGGTCAAGACACAGCCATTCACCTTCGTAAAACGTGGCTCGGACAATAGCCGAGCCATCGAACCAGTATTCAGTCTGGCTGCCGGAGAGAAAATTTATGGTTGTGGAGAGTCTGCCACTTCGTTGAACAAGGCAGGGCAGAAGTTGAACCTCTTTGTTACCGATCCACAGGGTCCTGAGACTCCAGATATGTATAAACCGATTCCATTCTACTTCAGTAACCGAGGCTATGGCGTATTCATGCACACCAGTGCTCCTGTTACGGTCGATTTCGGTAATTCCTATATTGGTTCCACCCGTCTCTTTATGGCCGACGAGCAAGCAGATCTCTTCTTGATGTTGGGAGATCCTAAGGAGATTCTTGGAGAGTTTACCTCGTTAGTGGGCCGTCCACAGTTGCCACCGCTCTGGTCTTTTGGTACTTGGATGAGTCGTATTTCATATTTTACCGAGGCCGAGGGCCGCAATGTTGCCAAGAAACTGCGTGAATTGCGTCTGCCAAGTGATGTAATCCATTTTGATACCGGATGGTTCGAAGTTGATTGGCAATGCGACTACAAGTTTAGTTCCAAGAATTTCAAGGATCCGGCAAAGATGCTCAAGGACCTCAAGAAACAGGGTTTCCGTACCTGTTTGTGGCAATTACCTTACTTTACTCCCAAGAATCGTTATTTCCGTACCTTGGTCGAGGAGGGGATGGCTGTGAAGAATCCTGCCGGAGGCCTGCCTTATGAGGATGCTGTGCTTGACTTCTCGAATCCAAAGACCGTTCAGTGGTATCAGGAGAAACTCTCTGGCCTGCTCAAACAGGGTGTGGCAGTCATCAAGGCTGACTTTGGCGAAGCTGCTCCATTGAACAACGGACTTTATGCCAGTGGCCGTACCGGTCTTTATGAGCATAATCTTTATCCGGTGCGCTACAATCGTGCTGCCTACGAGGCTATTCAGCAGAGCAATGGCGAAGGTGTAATCTGGGGGCGTTCTGCATGGGCTGGTAGCCAGCGTTTCCCTCTGCATTGGGGTGGTGATGCTGCTACAACCAATACAGGTTTGCTGGGTACTGTTCGTGAAGGATTGTCATTTGGCTTGTCTGGTTTCCCTTTCTGGAGCCATGACATCGGTGGTTTTGTGACTCAGTCTCCAGATGAACTCTATCGTCGCTGGCTTCCTTATGGCATGCTGACCAGCCACAGCCGTGTGCATGGTGTAGAGACAGAGCCCTGGCTCTATGGAGAAGACTTCGTCAACTATTTCCGCAAGTGTGCTGAACTGAAATATAAACTGATGCCATACATATACGCACAAGCTAAACTTTCTGCCGATGCCGGTCTACCTATGCAACGAGCTCTTCTCCTTGAGTTCCCAGAGGACCCAGGAGCTTGGCTCATTGACGATGAATATATGTTTGGTTCTCAGATGTTGGTAGCTCCCATGATGGAGGCTGGTACTTCACGTACCGTTTATTTGCCAGGAAATGGCCAATGGATTGACTATCAGACGGGAACAGTCTTCTCTTCTGGTTGGAATGAAATTCCTTGTGGAGAACTGCCTATCGTCATTTTGATAAAGGAGGGTTCTGCTATCCCACATGTTCCTGTAGCCCAATGTACCGATCAGATTGAATGGAATAAACTGGAGTGGCGCGATTACAAGACTACTTCGGCATCTACTACAGGCTATCTGTTCTTGCCTGGCGATAAGGAAGTCAAAACCGTCAATAAATAATAATTATATATGGTAATAGAGTCAGATATCAGACAAGAGGAGTACGGTAAGTATCCAAGTCCGTGTTATGTATTGGAGGAGAGGCTGCTGAGACGGAACCTGTCTTTGATTAAACGTGTGGCCGATGAGGCGGGAGTGGAGATCATTCTTGCCTTCAAGGCCTATGCTCTGTGGAAAACCTTTCCAATCTTTAGGGAGTATATCCATCACACGACTGCTAGTTCTGTGAGCGAGGCAAGATTGGCCTTCGAGGAGTTTGGCAGTCCGGCTCACACCTATAGTCCGGCATACACTGACGAGGATTTTCCAACCATCGTAAAATGTTCGTCACACATCTCGTTCAACTCATTGAGTCAATACGAACATTTTGCACCTCAAGCCATCCAGGCAGGCGTGAGTGTCGGATTACGTGTCAATCCTGAATATTCGGAGATTGAGACGGAACTCTATAACCCTTGTGCACCAGGCAGCCGTTTCGGCGTCTTGTGCAATGCACTTCCAGAACAACTCCCTGCAGGATTGGAGGGTTTCCATTGCCATTGTCATTGCGAGTCGTCTGCCGAGTCATTGGAGCATACGCTGGTGCATTTGGAGGAGAAGTTCGGAAAATGGTTCAAGCAGATTAAGTGGTTGAACTTGGGCGGAGGTCATCTCATGACACGCAAGGACTATGAGGTAGATCGTTTAATCTGCATTCTTAAGGGACTTCGCGAACGATATCCTTGGCTCAAGATTATCCTCGAACCAGGTTCTGCTTTTGGTTGGCAAACCGGTCCTCTGATTTCGAGAGTAGTAGATGTCGTCGAAAATCACGGTGTTCGCACGGCTATTCTCAATGTTTCGTTTGCTTGTCACATGCCGGACTGTTTGGAGATGCCATATTGGCCAACCGTGCGTGGGGCAGAGACTTTGGAGGATGTCACATCGACCGAAGAGAATGTCTATCGTCTTGGCGGCAATAGTTGTTTAAGTGGCGATTATCTGAGTTCATGGCGTTTCGAGAAGCCTCTGCAAATTGGCGATTATGTTGTATTGGAAGATATGCTCCACTATACCACAGTCAAGACCCATACCTTCAACGGAATATCGCATCCTGCCATCGCACTTCGTCGTCTGGATGGATCAATCGATGTGCTTCGCGAGTATAGCTACGAGGATTACAAGTCTCGAATGGATTGATAAAGTGAAGATTAAACAATAGATAAGGTCTATCAATACAGAAAAACAGAGAATCCGTTTCTATGGGTTCTCTGTTTCTTGATAATATAGATTTATGACTGTTTTCGAGTGAATATCGGTTATAGTCTATTTGAGATCTCTGTGCGTGTTCTTGTGCAGAGTTCTTCGTAGGAGAGGTTATCTGGCTGGATAGCTGGGAGATACTCAACTGTAACCTTGTGTGGACGAGGGAACTTGGTATGCTTAGGCATTGCCTCGTAAGCACCCTTGATACAAATAGGAACAACTGGAACATTGAGTTCCTTCGATAGGATGGCAAACATCTTCTTGAAGTCACCAACCAGACCATTGCGGGTTCTGGTACCCTCTGGGAAGATGATGATGTTCTTGCCCTGCTTGAGTGCCTCGCCCATCTTCTGGATAGATTTCTTGAGATTAGAAGGCTCCATGACAATCACATTGTGATGAGCTGCCATCCACGCCACATAGCCACGATGCACATGTGCCTCCTTGGCGTAGAAATAGGTGCTCAGGATTGTTTTGGCAGGGAGGGACTGCATAGCAAAGAGACCGTCCAGATAACTCTGGTGGTTCGATGCAAGAATGAATGGTCCCTGTTGTGGCACATTCTCCTTACCGATGGTCTTGACGCGGAAATAGAGTTTGCTGAGCAGAAGCGCAACCTTGGCAATCAATACCATATCAGGCCAGCTGGATGGCAGATGCAGCGATTTGCTTTCTTCGTGAAGAATGCTATGCCAGTCGGTCTTTTCAACCTCAATGCGGGTCTTGTAGTCGGCTACATACTCGGCCATCTCGGTGATGTTCGTGAATTTAGCCAACTGATCGGCTGTAATCTCCATACCGAAAGTCTGTTCGAGGAAGCCCTGCAGACCCACTTTGTCCAAACTATCGAGTGCCAGATCTGTCTCAATATGATCCGTTGGACGGACCGGACAATGTTTCTCAGTGCTGATATACTGCTTGATGACCTGATACTCTGGGAATGAAGGCTCAATCAGCTCTGCCTCTTCCTCCTTCGGTGCGCTATGAGCACCAGCCAGTATCAATGAAGGCAACTTAAAGCGCTGTAGCTTGTCGAGTTTGGTACGAGGCAGATCGCCACGATACACGAACAGGCTCATCAGCTTCTTGTATGGAGCGACGGTCAGGTTGTATGGCTCGAGCACTTCGCGCTTGAGGGTCTCTTCAACTACCTCGTCCGAGAGGTTGACCGCCCAGTCATGCTTAGGTACGATGATAGCGCGGAGCATGTCGCCATCCTGTACGACGCCAGCCTCCTTGACATACTCCTCATACTGCTCGAGTTTGTACTCAATCTCGCTTGGTGTGATATTCTTGCCGTTGGAAAGGACAATGATTTCTTTGCTGCGACCAGTGATGTACACACGGCCCTGATCGTCGAAGTAACCCAGGTCACCCGAGTGGAGGAATCCGTCGGCATCAATAGCTTCGGCAGTCTCCTGTGGGCGATTATAGTAGCCCTTCATGATGTTAGGACCCTTGGCGCAGAGTTCTCCATTGATGAATTTCACTTCAATGCCAGGCATAGGCAGACCAACGCAGCCCGGCTTGATGTCGTCAGGACGAGTGAAAGTAATGAGTGGAGCAGCCTCGCTCATACCATAGCCTTCGAGCACACGAAGACCTAATGTCTTCAGACCGACGCCAATCTCTTTGTCTAAGGCAGCACCACCGCTGACGAGGTAGGCAATACGACCACCCAGTTTCTTGTGAACTGCGCGGAAGACAATCTTGCTGAGCCAATGCCACTGAAGACAGCGGCAAAGACGGAAGATAGACTTGGTAGCGATGTTGTCGTTGATCTTCTTCATCACACCATTGTAAACCGTCTGCCACAGACGAGGAACGCCAATGATGATGCTGACCTCACCGGTCTGGAGTGTTGTCATCAGATCGGTAGCCGCCATGCTTGGACAAATCGTGACACCGCCACCTGCCTTCAATGGGGCAATCACGGTACCCATGAGAGGCAGAACGTGATGGAGTGGGAGCAAGATCAAGGTACGACGATCCGCACGGAAGATCTCTACTTCGGTCGAAACTGCACTGACAACCGACAACAGGTTGCGGAAAGAAAGCATTACACCCTTTGGTTTGCCTGTTGTGCCTGATGTATAGATGATAAGACAAGTATCCTCGACATTATCAGGCGAGAATGGTTGTGGCTGGATCTGCAATCCGGTTGTGGCCAGATCTACTCGCTCATAATCATCGATAACATAAATGGTAGGAGTGTGACTGGCCTCCTGGATGGCGGCCTGCATCATCTGCATCTTATTCTTGGAAATCCATACGCAGGCAGGCTTGCTGTCGCTCAGGATGTATGCAATATCATGAACAGTGGAGGTGGCATCGACTGGAACGGCGATAGCCTTTTGTTGCCAGATGGCATAAAGAGTATAGACCCAACCTTCGCGATTATCGCTCAGGATAATGCACTTCTCTCCCTGAGCAATGGGTCCAACCTGCTTGAAGTGGTTGACACGGGACAACAGCTCGGTAAAGCTGATTCGACGTTCGCCAGCAATAATGGCGGTCTTTCCGAAATCTTTTAACATGTATTTTGCAAATAAATTGCTGCAAATTTAGCTATAATCTATCAAATATCCAAACAAATTGGCAATTAAACGTAAAAAAGCGGGCTTTTCGTCCCGCTTTTAAGTTATAATTGGTAAATAACATGCGCATAATGCTTAAAATTGGTCATCCCGATAATTATCGCCTCCACCCATTGGAGCACCGTAATTGTTGCCTTGTGGTCGGCGACGGGCACCGCCACCGCCGCGTTGCCCCATCTTGTTGAATTTTATGCTGGCACCCATTAGGAAATATTGCCCCAGGACGGTTGTTTCGCGATCGGTAATGGATTCTGCCGAAACGTCGTGCGTGATGGCGCTTCGCTGACGCAGGATGTCGAACACCTTAACATAGGCAGTCAGGTTCTTTTTTTCGAGGAATGTGCGTGATAGTTGAGCGTTCCATATACTCTGGTTGCGAGTCATGGCCGAACTATAACCACGACGGGCTGTATAGTTGAAATCCGAAGAGAGGATGAGGCTGAAAGGAAGGTAGGCTGTCAGGTTCGACGAAACTCCGAAGTTGTGGACAGTCCCCAGGTTCTCGGAGTTTTGAGTAGCCTCGGAATATTGCATCCTATAGTTTCCTCGCACCTCCATATTGAATTTTTCACTTCTGTAAGCGATACCTGCCTGTTCAGATCCGCTATAGCTTCGTGTTGTGTTGAGTGGAGCATTGATCTTCTTTTGCGAAGAGTAACCTTCGCTTTCCCGATAGCCGAGCGAGGTGTTCGATGTCACATACCACATATTGTCATAGAAAGGCCATGAACCACGGAAGTTGCCATTCATGTTCCAGTTGCCGACGCCCGACAGATTGACGGTTTGTGTGGTATCGCAGCTCAGGTCTTCCGTATACCAGCGTTTGGTCACGAGGTTGTTGAACGAAGCGCTTGCACTTAGTCCTGCCTCAAGTGTGACATAGGTTTGCTCATTGAAGGTTCGGAACCGGGCGTTGAAATTACTGGTGAACGAGGGTTTTAAGTCCGGATTTCCGAGGCTGACATGTGTCGATGACGTTTGGTTCTTGCGAGCCTGTAACTGGTTCTGACTAGGTTGCGAAGTACGACCATTTAGTGTAATACGCAGGTTCGTGCGTCGTGTCCAGTTGTATCGATACTCCAGTCGCGGAGCATAGTTCATATAGTTGCGGTCATAATTTCGAGTAGGATCGCAATAGTCCCTGTACAACTGGTTTTGTGGCAGGAAGTCCAATCCGGCGTTCACGTTGTAGGTTTGTGAAGTCAGTCGATACGAGGCAGATAGCGTATAATTTATATTGCGGTTCCAGGTGTCGCTATTGTAATCAGTGTCGACGATGTTCCCTATGCTGTCAACCCAGGCAGAACCATCCCAGAACTGGTAGTCTTGCGTGCCTCGACGATTTGTCAGATTAGCTGTTGCCGACAATTCAAGGAATTGTTTCTGAGCAAATGGTTCAACATAGGTAAGGCGAACGCGATAGCTCTCGTTGTGCGACTCCTCTTTGTTCCACTGATTGATGGATGAACCTCGGCCCACATGTACGATGTTGAAAATCTCCTTATATGGGTCGAATTCAATTCTATCTCTATCGCGTGATGTGTTGGACCGCAAGTAACGGTCGCCATCGTTAATTCGTTCCGAGACATTGACAGAGATGCTGGCTCGGCGACGACCGCGCTCTGTCCGTTTGGTATAGCTGTAGGTCGAACCGACCGAGACCGAAAAACCCTTCTGCATCATCTCGCTTCGGCTCTGTGACTGAGTCGTGTAGATGCTGTCCGACAGACGGAAATTGTGCGATTCGCTGTAGTCGTTGGTCTCGGTGCTGTTGTACGAGAAGTCTGTATTGAACTGCACTCTGTGCTGACCCGACTCGATTTTTCCCCACGATTTCTCATATTTCAAGCCAATCTGCAGATTTTGGCTTTCATTATGTCCCTTGTTGTAGCTATCGACTTCTGTACGTTTCGAGAGGACATTGGTCGAATCCATGATAAGATTTACACGATGGGTGCTTGACATTTCGTCCTGTGAACTTCCGCCGTACAGAATGTTTCCACCCATGGCCAATGGAGTATTCTGGTCACGCATTCGGTTTCCTTCATCGTAGTTGATGTTCAACCCGATGCTCCAAGATGTGTTGATACCGTCGCCACGTCTGCCAGATTGACGGTTGCCACGCATTGCAGAACCATTCATAACACCATCGCCCAGATCACCGAATCCCGCATTATTAGTATTGTTGGCGCTCACAACCAGCGCGTTCTGATTGTTGCCTCTGAAGTAGCCAGCCATGCCTCGTACATCAAATCGAGGGTCGATGTCATGTCCCAAACCCCAGCCGGAAGCTCCATTGCCGAACCAGCCACGACGCATCTTCGGTTTAAGCTTGAAGTTCATCACCTTGCGTCGTTCTCCATCGTCTATGCCTGTCAGACGGGCCTCTTCGGTCTTCATGTCTACTACTTGTACAGACTCAATCATGTCAGCCGTGATATTCTTGGTAGTAGCCTGTATATTGTTGCCGAAAAATTCTTTACCATCCACATATACTTGCTGTACTGCTTCGCCCTGTGCTGTAATGCTTCCATCTGCACCGACTTCAACACCCGGCAGACGTTTCAACAGCTCTTCAGCCGTAGCATCCGGTTGAGTCTTATAACTGTCCGCATAGTACTCGATGGTGTCTTCTTTAATTAAAAGAGGTGGGGGTGTGGCACTGACCAGCGCTTCGCCCAGAATGCGTGTATCTTCCTGAAGAAAGACATCTTTCAGGTCATATTCCTTCTCCCTCGGACGAACATTGACAACCTTCTCGGCTGTCTGGTATCCCATATACGAAGCAATCAGCAGAATTTTGACCGGATTCTTCGCACTCTTGGCCGTCACTTTCGAAGAGGCAATAGAAAAGTTACCATCCTTGTCGGAATAAGTTCCTATAAGGAGGGTAGAATCGGGCAAAGTAAGCAATCGGATGGTTGCTCCTGCCAAAGGAGTATCGTCGGTGGCAGAAGCCAGACGACCTTTGACAAGAACATAGGGGAAACAAACTTGAGCAACGGAACTCAGTATCAGGATGAGTAGCGGGCGTATGAATGCTAGCATTGATGACAAATTTGATGTTTGGATGGGTAATTGTTTAAAAGGTTTAAAATAAATTAGGCAAAATTTTGTGTTGTTACGGAATTTTATTATCTTTGCCCGCGAAAATATTGTTCTATGATAAAGAAACTTCAAGGTATCGAGCCTAAGATCGGAGCAAACTGCTTCATTGCAGAAACAGCTGCTGTGATAGGCAATGTAGAGATGGGAGAGGGTTGCAGTATCTGGTATAGTGCTGTGTTGCGTGGCGATGTGAACCGTATCCGTCTCGGAAATCGTGTCAACGTGCAGGATTGTTCCTGTCTTCATACTTCTCTTGGTGATTGTGATATTCAGATTGCGGACGATGTGACTATCGGCCACAATGCTTGTGTGCATGGTGCCCATATCGAGAGTCATGTATTGATTGGCATGGGAGCTACTGTATTGGATGGTGTCCATATCCAATCGGGCTCGGTTGTTGCTGCTGGTGCATTGGTGCTGGGTAATACCGAAATAGGTCCGAACGAACTTTGGGGTGGTTGTCCTGCCAAATTTATCAAGAAACTCTCGCCCGAGGCTATTGACCGTATTATTACCGAGGGCTTGAAGCATTACGACTATTGGAGGGATGAATATCTAAAGGAAGAAAAGAAATAAATACACATAAGTTATTTTCAAACATTCTATCTATTTAATCCTTAAAACTATGTTAATCATGATTATTGAGTTGCTGGTTGTATTGCTGGCACTCTATGTGGGTTCACGTTACGGCAGTCTTGCCTTGGGTGCCATCTCGGGCATCGGTCTGGCAATTCTTGTGTTTGGATTCCAAATGAAACCTGGCAATCCGCCTACAGATGTTATTTACATCATCATCGCAGCCGTAACCTGTGCTGGTGTAATGCAAGCAGCTGGTGGTATGGACTGGCTGATTCAGATAGCCGAGCGATTGCTCCGTAAGCATCCGGATCATATTACATTCTATGCCCCACTCTGTACGTTCTTTCTCACAGTTCTGGTTGGAACAGGTCATGTAGTCTATACATTGATGCCTATTATCTGCGACATTGCTCTTAAGAAGGGGATTCGTCCGGAGCGACCTTGTGGCGTAGCATCAGTAGCCTCGCAGGTAGGTATCACCTGTTCGCCAATTGCAGCCGCAGTAGCCTCTTTTGTGGTAATATCGAATGCCAACGGTTTTGATGTCAACAATCTGCAGGTTATCGCCATCACCATTCCTGCCTGTCTGTGTGGTTTGATTGCAGCTGCAGCCTGTTCTTATCGTCGAGGCTTGGATCTGGACAAGGATCCAAAGTTCCAGGCACGTTTGGCAGATCCTGCTACCAAGCAGTTCATGTATGGCAATAATGCCTCATTGCTTGACAAGGAGGTCTCAAAAGAGGCCAAGAGAAGTGTTTATATCTTCCTGGCAGCCATTGGAGTCATTGTTCTCTTCTCTCTTTGTCAGATTGCAGGTTTCGATATCCGTCCGGAATTCTCTACAGGCAAGATGGATGCTGATGGCAATCCTGTCATGAAACCATTGGCTATGAACTTGATCATCCAGATTGTGATGATTGCCGCTGCAGCGTTTATGATTATCTTGGCCAAAGCAGAACCTAAAAAAGCTGTGGCTGGTGCTGTTTGGCAGTCTGGCATGGTTGCAGTTGTTGCGATTTATGGTATTGCCTGGTTGGCTGATACCTATTTCGGAAACTACATGACCGAAATGAAGGCTGGTTTGGGCGACATCGTGACAGAATATCCTTGGGCCATTGCCCTCGCATTCTTTGCTGTTTCTGTTCTGATCAACAGTCAGGGTGCCGTTGTGGTGGCTATGTTGCCTTTGGCTTATTCGCTTGGCTTGCCTGGCCCTGTATTGTTGGGCCTTCTGCCATCGGTCTATGGATATTTCTTCATTCCGAACTATCCATCGGATATTGCTACAGTTAACTTTGACCGTTCGGGAACTACCGTCATTGGCAAGTATCTTTTGAACCACTCGTTCATGATGCCAGGATTGGTCAGCGTTATCGTATCAAGCATCGTCGGCTATCTGCTGACAATGATTTTGTACTAAAATTCTTGTTGAAAAAGAAAATTAATTCATGTTGAAGAATCTGCTCAAGGATTGGACCTTGCCCATTTCGATGGTGGTAGGAGCTATCGCATACGTGCTGCTGACTCAGGTCGCATGTCTCGTTGGCGTTAAACAGGTGCTGGCTTCGTTTGTGCCATACCTGTTGCCTTGGCTGATCTTCATGATGCTGTTCTTTACCTACTGCAAGATTGATCCTCGGGAGTTCAAGCCTAGACGTTGGCACTTGTGGCTCGTCTTGATACAATTGGCCGAAGTGCTGCTTCTGGTTTGGTGGTTAACCGTCCACAAAGATGGTGAGTACCGACCGTTCTGGGAAGCAATGCTGGCTTGTTGTATTTCGCCAATGGCCGCAGTAGGAGCGGTAGTGACTCAAAAGATTGGTGGCAATGCCGCTACGGCAACCACCTATACGTTGGTCTCTTCTACCTTCACAGCCATCGCTGTCCCTCTGGTCTATCCATTGGTGGAACCAGGATTGGGATTAAGCTTCTTGGAACTGTTTCTGAGAATTCTTGCCCGTGTTTTCCCAACCATCATGGCGCCATTGTTCATCGCTCTGTTGCTGCACTACATCTGGCGTCCGGCCAAGCGATGGGTGGGAGAAAAATCCAAGGATTACAGTTTTTATCTCTGGGCCATCTGTACAGCGGTCAATACGGCACAGATTATCCGCAATATTGTTAATTCTCCAGGCAGTGGCTGGATGGTATTATACATCTGCTTAGGTGTTGGACTTTTGGTTGTCTTGCAGTTTTATGTCGGCAAGAATATTGGAGGCCTCTATGGTGACCGTATTGCAGCAGGACAGGGGCTGGCACAGAAGAACACCATTCTCTCGATCTGGATGGCTATGACCTTCCTTCGTCCCGAAGCTGTCATTGGTCCAGGAGCCTGTCTGTTGTGGCAGAACATCTTCAATAGTTGGCAGATCTGGAACCATAACAGAAATTGCAAAGTAACAAAATAACGAAACAACTCAACATAATAACAATTTGATTATGAACGAACTTGAACTCAAGTACGGCTGTAATCCGAATCAGAAGCCGTCTCGAATCTTCATGGAGGGGGATCAGGAACTCCCAATCCAGGTACTTAACGGTCGTCCAGGCTACATCAACCTGCTCGATGCCTTCAACAGCTGGCAGCTCGTCAAGGAGCTGAAGGCCGCAACCGGTCTGCCTGCTGCAACATCGTTCAAGCATGTCAGCCCTGCCGGCGCTGCTGTAGGTTTGCCACTCAGCGACACACTGAAGCACATCTACTTCACCGACGACTATGAGCTCACTCCTCTGGCATGTGCTTATGTTCGTGCCCGTGGTGCTGACCGTATGTCTTCATTCGGTGACTTTATTGCTCTCTCAGACGAGTGTGATGCAGCAACTGCCAAGTTGATCAATCGTGAGGTATCGGATGGTGTCATTGCTCCAGGTTTCTCTGCAGAGGCTCTCGAGATTCTCCGTGCTAAGCGTAAGGGTACCTACTGTGTTATCCAGATCGATCCTGCCTACAAGCCAGCTCCAATCGAGCGTAAGATGGTTTTTGGCGTTACCTTCGAACAGGGCCGCAACGAGATTGACCTGAACGATGATGCTTTGTTCCAGAACATCCCAACCCAGAACAAGAACATCCCAGCAGAGGCTCGTCGTGACCTCGTCATCGCACTCATCACCCTCAAGTACACCCAGTCAAACTCTGTTTGCTATGTGAAGGATGGTCAGGCAATCGGTATCGGTGCTGGTCAGCAGAGCCGTATCCACTGTACCCGTTTGGCAGGCAACAAGGCCGATATCTGGTGGCTCCGTCAGCATCCAAAAGTAATGAACCTTCCATTCAAGGAGGGCATCAAGCGTGCCGATCGTGACAACACCATCGATGTTTATATCAGCGAGGAGGAGCACGATGACGTACTCCGCGAAGGTACATGGCAGAACTTCTTCACCGAGAAGCCAGAGGTTCTTACCCTTGCCGAGAAGAAAGAGTGGCTCAAGCAGCTCAAGGGCGTTAGCCTTGGTTCCGATGCCTTCTTCCCATTCGGTGACAACATTGAGCGTGCTCACAAGAGCGGTGTAGAATATGTAGCAGAGGCTGGCGGTTCAGTTCGTGATGACAATGTTATCGAGACTGCCGACAAGTACGGTATGGCTATGTGCTTCACCGGTGTTCGTTTGTTCCATCACTAATCCCTAAATATACCCATGCGGAATTACTTTTTCTTAGCACTCTCGGCAGTCTGTCTCGTAGGCTGCACATCGGTACAGGAGCCTATCGACCGACACGCCTTATTGGAGCGAAATTCTCCAGTCGTAACACAGTTCGATAGTCTAAGTACTTTGACCGTTGGCAATGGTCGTTTTGCCTATAGCGTTGATGCGACTGGCCTTCAGACATTCCCTGAACGCTATTCGAAAGGTGTTCCGCTGGGTACAATGTCCGATTGGGGATGGCATAGCTTCCCCAATTCGGAAAATTATTCTTTCTCTGAAACCTTGATTGATTGCGACTTTGGTCGTGGTCATAAAGAGGTTTATTCGAGTCAGATCAGCAAGGCTGCTACCGAAGAGGCGAAGCAGGCAGGCGGACAGATCTGGGCTGATATGCAGCGTAAGAAAGCTGCCATCGACTATGCTCGTCAAAACCCACATCGTCTGCACTTGGGTAACTTAGGTCTCTATCTGCCCGAGGGTACAGATTTCGATGCTTTCAGCGATATCAATCAGCGCTTGGATCTCGAGACTGGCATCATCACTTCGACCTATAAGTTGAATGGAGAACCGGTCAAGGTATCGACTTGCTCCGACCCAGAGGTCTCTCTTGTTGCAGTCAGCATCGAGGCCGAGACACCCAAGCCGATAGTGATACGCATGCCATACCCAAGTGGAGGTCATTGCGACGATGCCTCGTTGTGGATTGACGACGATACCAAACATAGCACCGACTTCAAGGTAATCGGCGAAGGTCGTTCCTTCCAGATTAACCATCGTTTTCCAACCGTACAGACCATCAATGAATATGGATCGTACGAGCGGAACGACTCCTATAGCCTTGATTTCTGTGTGGCTGATGGCTGTCAGGCATCGATTGAACAGATCGGTCCGAACAAGATCGTAATCACTCCAACCACGGGCAATTTCTCGTTTACATGTGAGTGGAGTGGCAATGGTTCCCGCCTGAATGCTGAGGAGATGAATCTGCACTCTGATTCAGAGGTCGAGGTACCAGCTTTGGGCGGTTATGATCCAAGTGGACAGATCAATCATATTTTTGAAGCTTCGGCACAGTATTGGCATAAGTATTGGTACGAAGGTGGCGTTGTGGACTTCAGCCATTGTACCGCACCAGAGGCCAAGGAACTGGAACGTCGCGTAGTTCTCTCGCAGTATCTTTTGGCTGTGAATTGTGCTGGCAACACGCCTCCACAGGAGACCGGTCTGACCTACAACTCCTGGTATGGCAAATACCACATGGAGATGATCTGGTGGCATCAGGCTCAGTTTGCCCTCTACGGACATCCTGAACTCTTGGCCCGTTCCATGACCTGGTATAAGAAAGTAGAACCGATTGCCAAGACCATTGCTGAGCGTCAGGGCTTCAAGGGCATCCGTTGGATGAAGATGACCGACCCATCGGGCATGGAGGCTCCATCCTCGACGGGTTCGTTCCTCATCTGGCAGCAACCACATTATATATATTTGGCTGAGTTGATGCGTCGTGCCGAACAAAAGAACAAAACAACACAAGAACAAAACAATGTCGAAGACCGTTACTATGACCTGGTGCAGAAGACAGCCGAATTCATGTACGATTTTGCCGTCTATGATACGATGCCAAACCGTTATATCCTCAAGGGAGCCATCCCTGCACAGGAGACACTCAAGGCATCGAAAACCATCAACAGCCCATTTGAGCTTTCTCAATGGCACTTTGCTATCGGTATTGCCAACGAATGGCGTAAACGTCACGAGGGTATTCAGAACATGGAGTGGGACGAATTGCGCGACAAACTCTCTCCACTGCATTATATCACCGACAGCATCTATAGCCAAAAGTATGGACAGCTCTATACCGCCAGCGAGGATAGCGAGGACACCTTCCGTGACATCCGTCTGACCTCCGATCACATGGCTGTGCTGGGCGCCTTGGGTATCTTCCCTAAGTGTCCGCTCGTTCGCGAAGACATCATGCGCAACACCCTCCATTGGGTGTGGGATAACTGGAACTGGGGCAAGACCTGGGGCTGGGATTATCCGATGACAGCCATGTGTGCTGCCCGACTGGGTGAACCTGAGATGGCGGTCAAGGTTCTGTTGGGCAGCCAACGTACCAATACCTATCTGATTAGTGGCCATAATTATCAGGATGCCCGTCTGCGTCTTTATCTGCCGGGCAACGGAGGTCTCCTTACCGCAGTTGCCATGATGTGTGCCGGTTGGGATGGCTGCACCGAAAAGAATCCTGGCTTCCCGAAGGATGGCCAATGGGATGTTCGTTGGGAGGGAATCCTGCCAATGCCATAAAGATTTATAACCATCAATGAATAAAAACTTATTGATCAAAATCAAGGATTGGATTGTCACGTTCGCTAAGCGGGCGTGGCCTGTCCTCGTACACCTATACCGTATCTTGATGATACTGCTGATAGGATTCCTTGCATTGGTCGGTAAGATGACAGATGCATTGTGGCGCCATGTCAAGTTATTTGCCAAAAAGGCAATCAAAAAGTACAAGGAATGGTATTGGTCACTCGAACCTAAACGTCGTCATCAGGTAGGTTGGGCATCGCTGATAGTGGCCATTATGGTGATTGGCAGCACGCTCTGGGGACTCTCCATGGGTGTCTATTATGCGGGCAGTTGGGTGAAGAATCTCTTCGTCGGCCAGTCTGAACAGAAGATTGATCTGCCTGCAGATGAGTTGGCAATCATCAACCTGGACGAATATTCTGGCAGCAACCGACATCGCAGCTTCAAGTGTGGTCCGTTGGACAAGAAACGACGAATCCTGCTATTCAAGGCCTTCAACGACCTGAATGACCTTCAATTGGTTGCAGCACGTCGTCTGGGTGTAGCCCCTGTGGCAACGCGCGAGGAGTTGGATAAGCGAAAGGGAAAGTTGATTCAGCTGAAGGATACCCGATATTATCATGTCGATCCGATGCACCATTCTGCCCCATATCTTGTGCCTGATGCTGCCGATTTCCTGACGGCTCTTGGCGAACGATGGCAGGAGTATCATGGAACGAATAGCCGTTTCATTGTCACCTCATGTTTGCGTACCGAAAAGGATGTCAAGCGTCTGCGTCGTGGCAATGTGAATGCGACCAAAGAGAGTTGCCACCGTTATGGCACAACCTTCGATATTACATACGTCCGCTTTGACCGTCATGGCCGAGTGCGAGATGGCAAACTCAAGGATGATCTGGCTCGTGCGCTGTTAGATATGCGCGATGCAGGACATTGCTACGTCAAGTACGAGTATAAGCAATCCTGCTTTCACGTTACGGTTCGACCAAGATAATTATTCCAGTCGTTAACTGTTTGCTATTACTTAACTTATAGCATAAATGCCAAGCAAACCTTTGCTTGAGACGGCTATTTAAGGGGACTGCTTCCCCTGTAACCCCTGTTAATTCGTTAACTGTTGATGACAGTTAACTTATAGCATAAATGCCAAGCAAAACTTTGCTTGGCATTTATACGTATAGTGAAAACAGAAAACAAAGCTTTGCTCATGGCTTTCACGTATGGCGAAAATGGAAAACCAAGCTTTGCTCGGAGTTTCTACCTATAGTGAAAATCGAAAACACAACTTTGCTGAGCGTTTTCACGTATGATGAAAATGGAAAACCAAGCTTTGCTCGGCACTTTCACGTATGGTGAAAATGGAAAACTTAGCTTTGCTCGGCACTTTCACCTATATAATAATCACAGCCTTTTGCAGGTGCGCTAAAATCTTTAAAAGAGTTTTCCAAGTTTTCACGGTTATAATCCTTTTTGCACTAAATAGTAACAACAAAATCACTTTTTGACCATTTTGTTTGGATATCCATGAAATTTGTCGTATATTTGCGGCGATAATTATTGCTACTCTATGCCACAGATAAGTGATTTCTATGGAATTCTTATATGGTTGAATTACAACGACCATTTGCCGCCACATTTCCATGCTAGGTATAGAGAGTACCGCTGCATTGTTAATATTTACGATGGAGTGGTCAAAGGAGAAATGCCTGGTCGTGCTTTGCGAATGATTCTAGAGTGGCTTGAAGATCATCGTGCTGAATTGATCGAAGACTGGGAATTGGCACAAAAAGGATCTCCTCTTAAAAAGATTGAACCTCTTAAATAAATCAATATGTTCCTTGAAGTAACCAAAGCTAAATATTTGGAGGGCTACAAGATAATGCTCTGTTTCAACAATGGAGAATCCAGAATTGTTGATTTGTACTCTTTGCTGAAGGGGGAGGTCTTCATGCCTCTTAAGGAGATTGAATATTTCAAGAGATTCTCTATCAAATTCAATACTATAGAATGGGAAAATGGTGCAGATTTTGCGCCAGAATATCTGTACGAAATCAGCACAGAGGTAGGCAACTCTCTCCATTCTGTCGCTGATGGAACAACAATTGAATATAAAAACAAGAAATCTTAAAAAACTTGATTCAAAGAAACAGATAACGTATAACATACAACATATAATATAACAGCATCAGACTATCATTGTGGTGTTCCTGAAAAGCCTAGGAAACTAATCAGTCGAATATACCACAGCAATGATGGTTGGCTATCGCGTATAGGGTAAACCATGCCTTAGGATAAGCCAATCTACTGTTCTTGATATAATGATGCCTGTATTCCAATTAGGGATACGGGCTTATCTTAACAGTAGAGGGGTTCGACATTCCTAGGCTTGCCCCGGAACACCATAAGAGAGGGTCCGTATCCTTTTCTTATGTACAAACCTAAACGCATACCATGATAAGCCAAACAGAATGATTAGATAGTGCGTGATGCATCATCTAAATCATTATGATAACAGGCGAAATCAAAAACAAGATTGATCAGATCTGGGATGTCTTCTTTGTTGCAGGCATCACCAGCCCTATAGCCGTATTGGAACAGATGACCTATATCTTCTTCATGAAGTTGCTCGATGACAAGCAGCTACATGAAGAGGCATTGGTTGGTTTTCTGGGTGGAGCATTGAAGAATCCCACTTTTCCGAAAGGAGAGAAGTGGCACAATCCCGAGACAGATCAAGATATCCCTTACGAAGAGATGCGTTGGCATAAGTTCAAGGACTTAGGCCCGGACAACATGCTGCAGATGGTACGTCAGAATGTCTTCGAGTTTATCAAGCAGATTGGTACAGGCGAAGAATCGGCCTATTCGCGTTACATGAAGTCGGCTATCTTCCTGATTCCTAATGCCCGTACCTTGTCAAAGGTGGTCGATGGCATCAGCGCCCTGGACATGAACAATCGCGATACGATGGGCGATGTCTATGAGTATATCCTCGGCAAGATGGCAGCTTCGGGCACCAATGGACAGTTCCGCACCCCTCGCCACATTATCCGCATGATTGTCGAACTAATGAATCCTTCGCCCAAGGACTATATCTGCGATCCTGCCATGGGTAGTGCAGGCTTCCTTGTTGAGGCGGTCAAATGGATACATGAGCAGTATTCAGCCATGGTAATGGATACCAGCAATTTGAAGCATATCCAGACGAGCATGATCAATGGCTTCGATACCGACCAGACCATGCCCCGTATTGGTGCCATGAACCTTCTGTTGCACAATGTGCGTCAGCCGAACTTAGCTTGGCGTGATTCCCTTTCGGAGCAGAACGATGACCGTTCCTGCTATTCGCTCATCATGGCTAATCCTCCCTTTGCGGGCAGTTTGGACAAGGGCAATGTGAACAAGCAGATTCTGGCTCTCGCCAATACCTCCAAGACGGAACTGCTCTTCATCGCTCAGTTTATCCGATCGCTAGAGGTTGGTGGTCGTTGTGCCTCTATTGTGCCCGATGGTGTCCTGTTTGGCACCAGTACCGCACACAAAGCCATCCGTAAAGAATTGGTTGACAATCAGCAGCTGCGAGCAGTCATCTCTATGCCTTCGGGTGTGTTCAAGCCTTATGCCGGTGTCTCTACAGCTGTCCTGATCTTCACCAAGACCAATAGCGGAGGTACGGACAAGGTGTGGTTCTATGACATGAAGGCGGATGGTTTTTCGCTCGATGATAAGCGTTCTCTGATTGCCCAGAACGATATTCCCGACATTGTAGAGCGTTTCAAGGCAATGAAGAAAGAGGAATCACGTTCTCGCAAAGACCAGTCTTTCCTCGTCCCTGTGGAGGAGATCCGCAAGAATGATTATGACCTCTCTATCAACAAATACAAGGAGATAGAGCGTGTCAAGGTGGAGTATGAATCTACCTCTTCTTTACTTTCTCAATTAGCTCAGCTTGAGGAGAAATATGCCGAAGGATATGAGCGTCTAACTAAAATGCTGGAGGTATGAGAGAGGGATGGAAGTATAAGAAGTTGGGAGAGGCCGTTCAAGTTCTGAATGGCTATGCTTTCAAAAGTAATCTTTATGTAGATAATGGCATAAGGGTTATGCGAATTACTAATGTTCAAAAGGGCAATATTGTTGATGATGATCCTAAGTTTTATCCGGAAACCGCAGAGGATGAAATAAAAAACTACTTGTTAAAAGAGAATGATTTATTGATGTCTCTAACAGGAAATGTTGGAAGAGTAGGTTTATTACAAAAGGATATGTTGCCTGCCGCTCTTAATCAGCGTGTCGCTTGTCTTCGTACAAAAACAAATGAATTGACACTTCAGTTTCTTTTTCATCTTTTGAATTCTGACATGTTTGAGAAAGATGCAATTCTTGCTGCAAAAGGAATTGCACAAAAGAATATGAGCACAGAATGGTTGAAAGATTATTTAATTCCTCTTCCTTCCAAATCCCAGCAGGAAGCGATTGTAGCAGAACTGGATGAAATAAACTCCTTACTGGCACTTAAGCGAGAGCAGTTGAAGACATACGATAAACTTGCACAATCCCTCTTCTATGAAATGTTCGGCGATCCTGTCGAGAATGAAAAAGGATGGGAGGTGAAAACTATACTTGAAGTTTCAACGGAAAAATTGTCGTATGGTTCAGGAGCTTCCGCTATTGAATATGACGGTCAACTTAGATATATAAGAATTACAGACATCGATGACAACGGAAGCCTAAAACAAGAGAAAGTTTCCCCAAATGTTTTTGACGAGAAATACTTATTGGAAGATGGGGATATATTGTTTGCCAGAAGTGGAGCAACTGTTGGAAAAACTTTCATGTATAAACAAGACGAAGGTGAATGTATCTTTGCTGGTTATTTGATTAGGATGAAGCCCAATAAGGATTATGTACTTCCTAATTATGTGCTTCAATATACCCAAACACCATACTATAAATCATTCATTGAGTCAAATCAACGAGTCGTTGCTCAACCCAACATAAATGCGCAACAATATGGCGCTTTGAAAATTTGTGTTCCTCCTCTCGCTCTCCAGCATCAATTCGCCACTCGTATCGAGCAAATCGAATCGCAGAAGCAGCAGGTTAAGTTGTCCATTGAGAGACTTGAGACCTTGTTTGCATCGAGGATGCAGTACTGGTTTGAATAAAACGATATACTATGAATTTCGATTACCTGAAGCCATTGGTAGAGCAGATACCAGACTTCGAAGCTCTACATACCTATTGCAATAAGGCAGAGATCTTCCAGAAGATGTTTCCGGAAGAGTCGGTCAACAATGCCCGTAAAGCATTGGAGTGGCTTGTGAAGAACACCCTCCGTATCAAGGGGATAAACGAAGCACAGCTGGATACCACATTAAACAATCTGATCAATCGCCCTGATTTCGTATCCTTTATCAACTACGATAGTGCGATGAATGATGCTATCTATAAGGTACGTACCATAGGCAATAGCGGTTCTCATGTCGGTATCAAGGTAACAAAGATCAATTCGTACGTCTGTCTCCGCAACCTCTATGATGTGGTGGCAGGCTTCCTGATGCGTTGGGGAGCAATCAAGACGATAGCTCCATTCTCAGCGACTCAGATTCCAGACACCTTGCCGGGATTGACTGTTGTGACGACTCCAGAGCCCAAAGCTGCTCCTGCCGTAGTAGCCAGTGTACCTAAGGCCAATGTCGATCATCCTGCTCCTGTCACTATGCCGAAGGAATCGTTGGAAAGCGAGGCCATCACACGCAAATATCTCATCGACTATATGCTGCAGGAGGCAGGTTGGGAGGTGCTCGATGTCAAGGGCCTGCTGAAAAGCAATGCCGCCTGTATCGAGGTTGAGGTGGAGGGAATGCCATCTGCCTCAGGTAAGGGCTTTGCTGACTATGTCCTGATGAGCCGTGGATGCAAACCTCTGGCGGTCATCGAGGCCAAAAGCACGTCGCATGAAGTAGGAGAGGGACGTCGGCAGGCGTTGCTCTATGCCGACTGTCTGGAGAAGAAATATGGACAGCGTCCTGTGGTCTATTACACCAATGGCTACCAGACGAAAGTAATCGATGGATTAGGCTATATGGACAGGTCTGTCTTCTCGTTTCATTCGATGGATGATCTGGAGCGAATTATCCAGAAACGCGGACGTGCCGACATTCGCGACCTGCGCATCAACAACGATATCACCAATCGTGACTACCAGAAGACAGCCATCAAGAGCATCATCGAATGGTTGAACCAAAAGCATCGCCGAGGTCTGCTTGTATTGGCTACCGGCACAGGTAAGACGAGAGTATCTATCTCGCTATGCGATGTGCTGATGCGTAATGACTGGGCGAAGAATGTTCTCTTCCTGGCCGATCGTACAGCCTTGGTCAACCAGGCTCACAAGAACTACGAGCAGCTGCTGCCACAGGTCTCTATGTCGGTACTGAGTGAGGAGAAGACACCCGATATGCAGGCACGTATCCTCTTTTCGACCTACCAGACGATGATCAACTATATCGACCGGGAGGACAAACAATTCTCGGTAGGACGTTTTGACCTCATCATCATCGACGAGGCTCACCGTTCCGTCTTTGGTCATTATGGTTCGATATTCAAGTATTTTGACTCTCTGCTCATCGGACTTACCGCTACACCTCGTAATGAGATCGACAAGAGCACCTACGAACTGCTTGAACTGGACAATGGTGCGCCTAACTACGAATATACGCTTGAGGAGGCTGTTCAGGATAAGTTCCTCAATCCATACAAAGTGCTGTCTTACCACTCGAAGATCATGGAGAATGGCATCAAGTACGACGAACTGCCACAGGATCAGCGAGACAAACTGGAGAAGGTGTGGAGCTATGAGAAGGCTATGCAAGGCATCGACGAAGAGGAGGAATATAGCCGCGATGTGTCGAGCAAGGAGATTTTCAGTTATCTCTTCAATCAGGATACCGTCGATAAGGTCCTGCATGCGCTGATGGAGAACGGCTTGCGTGTGCATAGTGGCGAGGATATCGGTAAGACCATCATCTTTGCCATCAATCATGATCATGCCGTACAGATCGTGGAGCGTTTCCGGGCATTGTATCCTGAGAAAGGCGAATCGTATTGCCAGCTCATCGATAACTATGTGAAATATGCCAATGCCTTGATTCTGGATTTCGGGGAGGCAGATAAACTGCCGCAGATTGCCGTAAGCGTCGATATGCTTGATACGGGTGTCGATGTGCCGTCCATCCTGAATCTGGTGTTCTTCAAGAGTGTACGGTCGAAGATCAAGTTCATGCAGATGATCGGCCGTGGTACGCGTCTGTGCAACGATGTGTTTGGCCCGGGCAAGAAGAAGGAGTTCTTCTACATCTTCGACTGGTGCGATAACTTTGAGTATTTCTCTGTCCATTCCGAGGGTGCGGATGTCGTTGCTACAGTATCGTTGACAGAGCGTCTTTTCTCTCTGCGTCTGGCTATTGCCTTTGCGCTACAATCTGCCCAGCATCAGACGATTGAGTTTGATGCTAAGCTGCATGACGAACAGAAAGAGATGCTTTGGCAACAGATCTGCTCATTGAGTAAGGCACGTATCGATGTACGAGAGAAACTTGATGTCATAGAGCCGTTCCGTAACCGAGAGGCATGGAACTATCTGACTGAGGTCGATGTGGCCAAACTGCAAGGTATCGCCCATCTTCTGCCTCGTCCGAATGAAAATGAGGCAGCCAAGAAGTTCGACGTACTGATCCTGAAACTCCAGCTCGAACAGGTTGATAGTAGTGCACCTAATGCGGATAAATGCCGTCAGAGTGTGATGACAATTGCTTCGCTTCTGTCTGAAAAGGCCTCTCTGCCTCTCGTCAAGAAGCATCTGTCGCTCCTCTTGGAGGTACAGGAGGTTCCGTTCTGGGAAAACATCTCGCTCGACCGGTTGGAACATGTACGACAGGAACTGCGTGATCTGGTACATCTGTTGACCGAGAGCCGTGATGACCGTAAGTTCATCATTGACATCGAAGATACAACTACTGCCGACGGTATGGGTACTCCTATCGAACTGAAGGCTACCTATCGTCAACGTGTTATCGAGTATCTGGCCAAGAACTCACAGAACCCAGTATTGAAGAAGATTCAGAACTTTGAACAACTGTCTGCTGATGATCTCAATGAACTGCAACGCATCTTCTGGGAGGAATTGGGTACGCAGGAGGAATATAGAGAGGAGACTGGTGGTAAACCTTATCTCGCCAATGTAGCAGCTTTTATCCGTGTTATCAATGGCATTGACCGCCAGAGGGCCATGGAGAAGTATTCCAAATTCATAGCAAATGCTCCTTTGAATGCCCGACAGGAAGAGTATCTGAAGGAAATCCTTAACTATGTCAGCGTGAATGGCGATATCACTACCGCCAACTTTACCGAATATCCACTCAAAGGTTTCGACTGGGTGGGTACTTTCGGCTCGCAAATGTTGAAACTAAAGGACTGCGTAGAGGATATTCATGGCATCATCTCTGCCTAAATTCGTGTTTCGTTGCTCCCGAAGTTTTCGGAACGAGCAAAACTCAAGTTTTAGATTGATTTCAACAGAGGGAGGGAAATAATCATTATAGATTTCGGATTCTCCACTCGGTAGGATAGAGGGAATTGCTACGGTTGCTGCCCTTTTGTATAATGTGCTGGAGGATACTCCAACCTCTGCATAGGACTTGCTGACGATGGGATTCAATCCTGAGATTGTTGCCGAAAGTATCTGAAAGCCCTGTATTTGCTCAGTCAGAATTAGGTCCAGATTGCTAAGATTTGGTGGAAATGGACAAAAATGGCAAAAAGATTTGGTGGAAATGGACAAAATAGGCAAAAAAAATTTGGTGGAAAGAAAAATAAATGCTAATTTTGCCCTCGCCTAAAAATTTTAACGGTCGTTGAGAAAGAGTTTCTTCATTGATTTATGCGATGTTAAGATACCAAAGTCAATAAATATGAACAGAATATTTGTTTTTCTTTGGTTGTTTGTTTGGGTTATTCCATGGAATACCTATCTTTGCAGCGGAAAATTAAGACGTGGCAATCTTGATGTAACGAAGAAAAAAGGTGCAAGTCCTCAAAAGTCACCTCCGCAGCATCAATCCTTATGGAGTTAAAAGACCCGCGCGTTTCTGAGGCAAGAATAGCATCTCACTTTTTGTGGGGTGCTTTTTTCGTTTTCACTTTGGGTGGCATCAACGATTGATCAGGAGCTATAGCCGACATGCCGTATTGGACTTTTTCCTGAAGTCCGTCTTTACGTTGACGTCTGATTTTTACCTCTTCACAACCGATTCTCCATTCCATTCACAAATCTCGTGGGCGAGGGCATTGAGGTTATGGAAGATGGAGTATTCGGTGTCTTGTGGCACACCATTCACACACTCAAGTTTGTCGGGATGCCATGGGGCAAGGATGAGGAGCATACCGTTTTGGCATGCAGTAAAGCGTTCCTTTTCTGGTTTCCAGAGCATTCCGATGGGTTCCTTCTGCAGATGAATGAGTGGAATACCTTTCGCTAAGCATTCTTCCTTAACTGCCTTCTCGCCAGCTGAGATGCCAGGAGTAACCACTACGGTAGCGCCGGCCATGACCTGTGCGATTAGTTCATCGTGTTGGGTTCGGTAAGCTTGTGTCTCTATGTATGGGATGCCAGTTACGGCATTGGGGAGCGCTTGAAAATGAATGCCGTTGGCTGTCTTTTCCTCTTCAGTCAGCATGCTGAAACGAGCTTTTCGGTGACACATGACCTGTACTTTGCGGGCCCATCTCAACAGGTAAATGTTGCCAAAGGCGGCATAATCTCTTGTGATTATATTACCTTCCAGATCTTTTACCTTGAGTGCGATATGTAGTCTCCGTTCGAAGAACTGGGGGTACGTTTTCATCACTATGGCCCTGCGTGGATTGTCGTTCACATAATTAATCATGGCTGCTTTGTGTCGCTCATGTTCGACTTGGTCCTTGAGTTTCGGGAAGCAAATGGTATCGTCGTAGTCATCGTCGAAGAGTGAACGCTGGTTTCGTGGAATGGAGGCATAATAGAGCCGTCTTTCTTCGTGAGACATGTGCCTAATCATTTGGGCCGATATCGGCGGTTCTACGAATCCGATACTCTTGCGCCAATGACTGGTACAGGCAGCTTTCACTGCTTGAACTATGTCACCAAGGTTCCAACTCATGTTATCTTCGACTTCAATCACACCATGCCAATGGTCGGGCATGCAGACCTGTGACAATATCTTGATCTTGTTACCGTGCTTTTCTTGCAGGATAACGGATTTCTCCCATTGGTTATGAAGAAATTCTCCAAGTTCGGTCATTTGAACATTGGGAGACTTCATATCCATATTGAGGGAACTAAGTAACCTATCACGGTTACCTACCACCAGCGTGACAAGATACACGCCAGGGGCATAGTAGTCGTGACCTGGGTTATGTGGACGATAGGAGGAAGGGATCGGCATGTGGTGTTAGCTAATAATTTTTGGATCAGGATGTATTATCCAGATTAGGCCTTTGGCCAAGACAATAGTATGAATAATCAGGTCACAGATTTCGGATTCTCCACTCCGTAGGATAGAGGGAATTGCAACGGTTGCCGATGTTCTTGACAAAGCCGAGGGGGAGGTCATGGTAGGTGAGGAGGACATAGCCTCGGGCAACATCAGGAGGAAGGACGATAGCTTCGCGACGCAGATAGTTCAGTGCTGTCTCCAGATCCAGCTCTGCAACCTCGAATTTATCACGGCACAAAGCCGTAGAGAGCGCTAAGGCATGGGCCGGTTGCAGGTCCTTGCCTTTTTGTATGCCCAGTTCGATGCCGGCAGAGAGCAGATAGAGTTTATTCTCGGACAAAGTCTGATAAACCTCCGATAAGGCATTTGAAATGAAATGTAATGTTCCATCAGCACTCTGCAGTACCGTACCCTCGATGTTGACCCAATCGGTTGTGAGTTTGCTCTTGGGCAGATTGATTGGTTTCTTTTTGCTCGAATTGCCGCTATCGGATGCCGGCTTGCGGAGCAATGCCATGAAGAGACCTTCGCCCTGTGTGTAATGCGGCATGAAACGGCAAGCAGATTCCGGACGGATGTCAGGGGCGAAGCTGCCAGTCAAAGCGGGGTGAACATGCCATTCCGGAAGGGTAGGGATTGGAAGGATCTCGCCGCCCAGTTCGTCGTGGATGAATTGTAGATTCTCTTCGTCCTCGTGAATATTGAACGTACAGGTGCTATAGATAAGGAAACCGCCCGGTTTGAGGCAAGCCCAGATATCGCTCACGATCTGTTTCTGAAGAGCGGCACATTCACGGACCTTGGCAGGATTCCACTCTGCGATTGCACCAGCATCCTTTCGGAACATGCCTTCGCCAGAGCAAGGCACATCAGTAATGATGAGGTCAAAGGCCTCCTTGATGCGATGGAAATCAGCTGGTGCATTGGCTGTAACGCAGACATTAGGATTGCCCCATTTCTGGATGTTTTCGGCCAGGATACGGGCACGTTTGCGGTCAATTTCGTTGCTGACTAACACCGAACCTTCGGGCAAAACAGAGAGTGCTGCGGTCGATTTTCCACCGGGTGAGGCACAGAGATCGAGTACTGTGAGCGGAGAGGTAGAATCCCCGTCGCGCAACGAAATCAAATGGTTGATTACATGGGTCACAAATTGACTGGAAGCCTCCTGAACATAATAAGCGCCAGCATGCAGCATCGGGTCGAGCGTGAACTGTGGACGTTCCGACAGATATTGACCGGTCTGACACCAAGGGACGGGGGTGGCGGTTAGGGGTGAGGGGTTAGGGGGTAGCGAGGAAGAGGACACCTTGCTGGCATTGATTCGGATGCTGGTAGGTTGTTCTCCTTCGGTCAGTGCACGCAGGAAATCTTCCAGTTCAGAAGCTGGGAGAACCTGACGCATATCTTCGATAAAGGCGGTTGGAAGAGCCATATTCAGGTCAATTTGTACTTAGATAAATAAAAAATGCTGAATTTTTGCGCAAAATTAAGGATTATATTTCGCATTTCCAAATTTTTTAGTTAAATTTGCGCAGTTAATTAGCTATTTTGATGATAGAACCTGCACTATACCTTATTCCAGTTACTCTTGGCGAAACTCCAATCAACCAAGTGCTTCCTGCCTACAACCACGATGTGATTGTAGAGATCCGGCATTTCATTGTGGAGAACATCCGCAGCGCCCGTCGCTTCCTGAAGAAGGTGGAGCAGAGCATCGATATCGATTCGTTGACTTTCTACGAACTCAACCAACACACAGACCGACAGCACATTGACCAGTATCTCGAGCCACTCCGACAGCAGAAGTTGCCCATCGGAATCATCAGCGAGGCAGGTTGTCCTGCCGTGGCAGATCCAGGTGCCGACGTTGTTGCCATTGCTCAGCGCAAAGGTTTGAAGGTGGTGCCATTGGTGGGTCCGTCAAGCATGATCATGAGCGTGATGGGATCGGGTCTGAATGGCCAGAGTTTTGCCTTCAATGGCTATCTGCCCATCGAGGACGGCCAACGCATCAACAAGATCAAGCAATTGGAGGCCCGTGCTTATGCCGAAGATCAGACGCAACTCTTCATCGAAACGCCTTATCGTAACGTCAAGATGATGCAGACCCTGTTGCAGACGCTCCGTCCGCAGACCCGCATCTGTCTGGCCAGCAATATCACCTGTCCTGACGAACTGATCAAAACCCGTACCGTGGCAGACTGGAAACAGCTGCTGAAGGGGTTGTCCGACGAACAGGTACAGAATCACATTCCTCGTGTGCCGAGCATCTTCCTGATCGGGAAGTAGCTAACCTCAAAACCTTAAAACCTCACAACCTCAATATGCTTCGTTTCATGTGTCTGGGCAGCGGTAGTAGTGGAAACTGCTACTATTTGGGAACCGATCGGTATGCCATACTGATCGATGCCGGCATTGCTGGTCGAACCATCCGCCAGATACTGAAAAGCAACAATCTGCTCGATGTACCGATTCGAGCCCTATTCATTACCCACGATCATACCGACCACATCCGTGGCGCATCGATGGTAGCAAGCATGATGGAGTGTCCGGTTTATTCGACCAAAGAGGTGCACGATGGCATGGACCGTAATTATGGTCTGCAGAAGAAGATTCCGACCATCAGTCGCCGATATCTGCAACGTGACGAACAGATCGAGGTTCCACTGACTGGATTCAAGCTGACCCCTTTCACCGTGCCGCACGACAGCCACGATAATGTCGGTTACTATATCGAATGGACCGAGAATGGCGAGAAAGAGCGATTCTGTCTTGTGACCGATTGTGGTTATATCACTCCCGACATCCGCAAATATCTGAGCATGGCAGAACATCTGGTGGTAGAGTCTAACCACGATGTCGATATGCTGATGAATGGTTCCTATCCTTATTATTTAAAGGTACGTGTGCGAGGAGAGGGCGGTCACCTGAGCAACGATGAGTGTGCACAGCTTTTGTCGAGTGCCTATCACCCCGAAATCAAGCATGTCTTCCTCTGCCACCTTTCGGCCGACAACAACACGCCCGACAAGGCCTATCAGACAGCATCGCGCGCTCTGGTAAACATGGGTGCAACCGTTGGCTACGAGGGAATCACCCTTCTGCCATTGGCTCGAACCGAACCATCCAGAATCTATTATTTTGATAGCTAAGGATATTTCGAGATTTCGATGTTTCGATAATTCGTAATCTTATATGGATACTCACAAATAACCCAAAATATTAAATCTTATGTACAGTGATCCAAAAGAGTGCCTCTATTGCACTAACAACGAGACTTTGCACAATCTCATGATCGAGATCTGCCATTTGCGTGTTTCCCGTCTCTTCCTCTTCAAGGAGCAGACCTATCGTGGCCGTTGCCTTGTCAGCTACGACCAGCACGTCAATGACCTCAATGAACTGAACGATCAGCAGCGCAATGACTTCATGGCCGACGTAGCACAGGCTACCCGTGCAATGCAGCGTGCTTTCAATCCTGAGAAGATCAACTACGGTGCTTATAGCGACAAGCTGAGCCATCTGCACTTCCACCTGGCACCAAAGTATGTTGATGGTCCAGACTACGGTGGAATCTTCCAGATGAACCCAGGCAAGGTTTATTTGACCGATGCTGAGTATCAGGAGATGATTGAGAAGATCAAGAAAGAGCTTTGATTGTCAATTAACAATTAATAATTAACAAATAACAATTGCTAGTTAAGAATTAATAATTAACAATTAATAATTAACAATTAATAATTAACAATTAACAATTAATAATTAACAATTAATAATTAACAATTAGCAATTGATTGAAATAAGATTTTTCTGAAGGACAAGCGTTCCATCAGCAATCATTTGACGTAACATCCCGGGCACAGTCTCGGGATGTCCTATTTTTGTGAGTAACTGTAACGACGATGTCGGACCATTGTTCTGCAGATAAGAGAGAATCAGCAGTCGGGCATCCTCTGCGTTAAGGTGCGAGGGGTTAGCGTTGCTGGACAAAGGATCGGAGGTGCAGACGTCGCATTTGCCGCAAGTAACCTCCGAAGCCTCGCCGAAGTAATGTAATAATTTCAGCAGTCGGCATTCGTCATCGTTGAAGGCGTAATCAATCATGGCTTCGGCACGATCCTTGTCGCGTTGCATACGTTCCTCGTAGATGGTGTGAGGGATGCGGACCTCGTCGGTATCGAGACGTGGCATGGCGAAATAGATGCAAGGCATCTGACGAGCCGGCACATAGTGCAGGACGTGGAAACGGGAGAGGAGCAGGAGTTTCTGATAAACCTCTTCTCGTTCGAGGTGGGCATATTTCGCAATACGTTCCTCGCTGAATTTCTGGAAGTCGGCAAACATACCGGTATAGAGACGGAGCAGACCGGTGATGATGCGCTGGCACTCTGCATCAAAGCGATCCAAGTGGTAAAGCGACTCCTTCGAACAGGTAAACATCAGGCGGGAACGCGATTCCGGTTCTTCGTTGTAGGTGATGTAGCCCGCCATGGTCAGGATCTTCAACGCATTGTAGACCTCCGTGGCCTGCAGTCGGTAGGCCGAGCAGAACTTGAAGAGATCAAACTCGAAAGTACAGTTGAAGCCAGCACCCGGTTCTATCTGATAGAAATAGGCCAGACGCTCATAGACCATACGGATACGGTCACGTTCCGGATAGGACATCTGCAAATGATTCAGCAGATCGGCCATACCATTGGGCGAGGCCAGCAAATAGGCTGTGGCAGGCAATCCATCTCGTCCGGCTCGTCCCGCCTCCTGGAAATACTCTTCGGGCGACGGTGGCAGATCAATATGAACCACAACGCGCACATTCGGTTTGTCGATGCCCATACCAAAGGCATTGGTAGCGACGATGACCGGAATCTCGCCCGTCATCCAGGCATCCTGTCTTTCCTGTTTCTGTTCGGCCGTCAAGCCTGCGTGATAGAAGGTGGCCGTAATGCCGGCTCCGGTCAGTGCCTCGGCAATCTGCTCCGTCTTCTTGCGTGAACGGACATAAACGATGGCCGCACCGATGGTAGACTCTAACGATGACTCTGACGTTGACGAAGACTCAAACTTGAATCGCTCGAGCAATGGAAGCATATCGCACCAGGGTTCTTCGGACTTGATGACCGTATAGGTGAGGTTAGGACGAACGAACGATGCCTGATGCACCTCGTAGCCAGCACGGAAATGCAGTTTGTTACAGATATCCTTCACCACATCGGGCGTAGCCGTTGCGGTCAATGCCATACAGGGTACCTCGCCGTTCTTCGGACATTCCTGTGCCAGAACCT
The DNA here is from genome assembly GCA_045627865.1 of Bacteroidales bacterium. Taxonomy (GTDB): domain Bacteria; phylum Bacteroidota; class Bacteroidia; order Bacteroidales; family UBA3663; genus Liminaster. The sequence continues at coordinate 126,032 of JAZQOK010000031.1, read as the reverse complement.
TGCGGAAATCGGCAATCTTCAGGTACGGAGGACGGAAATCGTAGCCCCATTGCGAGATGCAATGAGCCTCATCTACCACCAGCAGTCGGATATCAAGATAGGGAAGTCGCATCTGGAACATCTGTGTCTGCAGACGTTCCGGCGAAACATAAAGGAAATTATAATGTTCGTTGATGACCTTGTCGTAGGTCTCCTGGACCTCGTCGCGGGTCATACCGGTATAGACAGCCGCCGCTTTGATGCCTCGTTCAACGAGGTGATCCGCCTGGTCCTTCATCAGCGAGATCAGCGGGGTGACCACCAGGGTCAATCCACCCAGCACCAATCCTGGCACCTGGAACGTGATACTCTTGCCACCACCCGTTGGGAGCATTCCCAGCGTGTCGTGGCCCGAAAGCACAGAGGTTACGATCTCTTCCTGTAGAGAACGGAAGGAATCGTAACCCCAGTATTTTTTAAGTATCTCGTGTGGATTATTCATGCAGAGAACTCAATCCAGCGTCAATGTCCACCGCGTCGTCCTTCGACTTGATGAGGAGAGAGAGAACCGAAGCAATCGAGTTCGTCTCGCTCATCTTGATGTCCTTGACAAGTAATTGGATATTATTGTTGTTGTAACTGTTCTCCTCGACTGAGAAGACAATATCGAACGGTTTGCCGCTCTTCACGATATCGAGCTTGTCCGCCAGATTGAAAGCGATGCCGTTGTGCGTGAAGTTCGTTTCTGGATCAACCATCTCCAGACGGATGTGTTCGTTGTCACGACCGACGAGGCGGCTGTTGCCCTGATCCTTGATGCGACGAGCCACAAACAGCGGTTTATTGTTGCCTGGACCGAAAGGAGCCAATGGTTTGAGGTTGCGGAACAGGCGAGGGGTGACTTCGCGGAACTTCACCTCCATATCAATGTCCAGATGCTGTTTCTGCTGCACCGGAGTGATGTGTTCCTCAACCCACTGCTCAAAGCGTTTGGTCAGTTCAGGAATATTCTCTTCCGGCAAAGTCAGACCAGCGGCATAAGTGTGTCCACCGAAGTTTTCGACCAGATCACGGCAGCTGTCGATGGCGCTATATACATCGAAGCCCTGAATACTGCGGGCCGAACCCGAAGCAAATCCACAAGCGGTGGTCAGAACCACGGCTGGACGGTAATAACGTTCGGTCAGACGGCTCGCAACGATACCGATCACGCCCTTGTGCCACGATGGGTTGTAGACGAGGATTGACTTCTTGTCGGTCAGATCCATACCGTCCACCATACTGAATGCCTCCTCGGTAACACGCTTGTCAAGTTCCTTGCGGCTCTCGTTGTATTCAGCAATCTTTTCGGCCACCTCCTTGGCGGTCTCTTCGTCCTTGGCAGTCAGCAGATCAACAGCCTCCTTGCCACACATCATACGACCAGCCGCATTGATTCGTGGACCGATCTTGAAGACGATGTCGCTGTTCGAGAGTTCCTTGCCATCCAGACCGCATTGCTTGATGATCGCCTTCAGGCCGAAGCAAGGAGAATCGTTGATGCGGCGCAGACCATAGTAGGAGAGGACGCGGTTCTCGCCAGTGATTGGCACGATATCGGTCGCAATACTAATGGCACAGAGGTCGAGGAGAGGATAGAGCATACCCATCTCGTTCATGCCATTGTTGCGGGCAAAAGCCTGCATAAGCTTAAAGCCTACGCCACAAGCTGAGAGGTGTGGGTAAGGATAATCATCGTCCACGCGTTTTGGGTCGAGTACGGCAGCAGCCTCAGGTAGTTCATCATCCGGTTTGTGATGGTCGCAGATGATGAAATCGATGCCTTTTTCCTTGGCATACTGCACCATATCGTTGGCCTTGATGCCACAATCGAGTGCGATGATCAGTTTGACGCCTGTATCGTAGGCGTAGTCAACACCCTTTTCCGAGATACCATAGCCGTCGTCGTAACGATCGGGGATATAGTAGTCGAGAGCGGAATAGAAACTGCGCAGGAAGCGATAGACCAGAGCTACACTTGAAGTTCCGTCCACATCGTAATCTCCATAGATCAGGATGCGTTCACGGCCTCCGATGGCCTCATTCAGTCTGGCCACTGCCCTGTCCATATCCTTCATCAGGAATGGATCGTGCAACCCCTGGTTGAGTTGCGGACGGAAGAAGTTATGTACCTCTTCCGAGGTCGTCACACCGCGCTGCACCAGCAGTTGGGCGACGACGGGATTCAGATTCTGCTCTGCGATTATCTCATCCTTGGTCTCTTTCTGCTGTGGGGTTAAGGTGCGACAATTCCATTGGTAATTGGTCATTATCTTTATTTTTTATATTATACGAAAGAGAAAGGTGTTCACTGCGCACGCCCAAAAGCCAGGCATCGGTGAACTGGGTGGTTTCACGCAGATTGTTCATGTAGGACACTGCGTCGGCTTTGTCCGCAAACTTATTGATGTAGATGCGGTAGCGGCCATTGCGCTCATAGACGTGGAGGTCCTCATAGCCCTTCTTGGCCAGACGACGCATCAGTCGGTTACATTCCTTCTCGGACTTGCAACTGCCCACAATGACGATATATTCCTTCTGCGAAGGTGTTGCTTTCTTTTTAACGGTTGGCTTCGGCTCGGCAATAGCCACCGGAGTAATGGTATCGGTCACGACTTGTGGCTCAGGCGTATTACTTCGATGCAGCAGACAATCGGTATCGACCACATTGGCACACTGAACACTGCTGGCATTGTCGCCCTTCCACGGAATCATATTGCCCACAATGAAACAGATCACGATCAGTGCAATGGCGGCATAACGCAGCCAGTGGGCTGGGAGCTCTACGATGCCATCATGATGCTTAATGCGAGGTTTCTCGTTATGGTTATGGTTATCGTTTTCGTTCGAACGCTCACGTTCGATTTCACGCCAGCTCTTGACAGTCACTTGCGACATACCATAATAGACAGGATCCTGACGGACCTGATCGTTGGCACGGAAGGCGATGTGGCACTCCTCGTCGAAATAGACAAAGCCCAGACGGCCCAAGGCGCAACGCTCCTCGTGCTGTACGGTATTCAGTAAGTTCGATACGGAAAGACGGATGGCCTGATTGGCCTCGTCGTAGTTCAAACCCTCGGCACGCATGATGACATTGGCCAGCATGCCGTCGTCATGGTTCAGGAATCGGTTATATTTCAGAATACGCAATGGAGGCATCAGTCGGCCGCCCAACATCATACGGGCAGGCTCCTCCTGGAACATGAAACCACCGAGGCCCGGCACAAAGGCATAGTGTCGGGTCATGAGTAGGTACTCTATGTAGGTTGAGAGTGGTCTCATGTCTAATCTTTACGGTTATTCTGTGAAATAATCGCGCAAAGATAATAATTTTTTGTCGGAAATCCAAACAAAAGACCGAAAAAATGTATGATTATTTTAATTTTTCGACCAATTGTGACACAATTTGGGGCGAAATTCCCTTTTCGATGGCTGTATTAAGGTCTCGACGTGCATATTCCTTGTCACCTTTGGCATATCGGATCTGGGCTCGGAGCACGTACGACATCGGGTCCTGCGAGTTGCGTCTGATCGATTCGTCGATGTCCTGCAGGGCGGCACCCATGCGGTTGCTCAGGTAATAGACCTCGGCACGATCGCGCAGCAGACTCCAGCTTTTGGGGTTGGCTTCGATGAGGGCATTATAGAGGTCAACTGCCATCGAATACTGCTTCTCGGCCTTATAGACAATTGCCATTCCGAGACGAGATTTGGCACTATGAGGATTGAAAGTGTCGATGAATTCGAGGTCCATACGGGCTCCGGTAGTATCCTTGGCCATCAGTCGGCAGAGGGCTCGTTCGTAGAGCCAATCCTCGTTCTTTGGTTCGTGATTCAAAAGTATCGTATAATCCTCAATAGCATCCTGATAGCGCTCCATTTCTGCATAGAGCTGGGCGCGGTTTGCGCGGATGTTTGGCATCTCTTCCAGCAGGGCGATGGCACAGCTGTACGACATCTCGGCCTCGGCCAGTTTACCCTGTCTGCGCTGCAGCGTTCCGAGGTTCGAGAAGAGCAGTCCGTTGCGAGGGTTGGCCGGTTCCAGGTGCATGGCTTTCTTGATGCAGTCTTCGGCCTGTTCCACACTGTCCTGGTCCATGTAGTCAAAGCTGCGGGTAATCCATTCATCGTAGCTCTGAGCCAACGATAAACCAGTCCCCAATATGAGGTATAAAGCAAGCAGAAGCGCTTTTTTTGTTGTCATAATCTAAATTTTTTGCGCAAAGATAGTGATTATTTCCGATAATTGATTATCTTTGCCCCGATTTTTAGGCATTTTTATAGGTTCAACAAAGAACTTGGTCCGAAATTTAGCTTATGAAAGAATTGAACGAGACACAACAGCGACAGTTTGAGGCATTGCCGGCGCTCTATGCCGACTGGAACGCCAAGATCAACGTCGTTTCACGCAAGGATATTGACCAATTACAGCTGCACCACGTACAGCACTCACTGGCCATAGCCCACTACGTCGACGAGAAGCTCGGCGGATGGCCTGCCGGCACAACGGTGGTTGACGTGGGTTGCGGAGGCGGTTTTCCGGGCATTCCGTTGGCCATCATGTACCCCGAGGTGAAGTTCCTCCTCGTCGATCGTATCGGCAAGAAGGTCAAGGTTGCCCAGGCAGTGGCCGATGCCATAGGTTTGACCAACGTCGAAACCCGCCATGCAGGCATCGAGGAGGTGAAGCAGAGCTTCGACTATGCCGTATCGCGTGCCGTGATGAATCTGCCCGATCTGCTCAAACTGGTCAAGCGATGCACCTCGAAGGGGCTTATTTGTCTGAAGGGTGGCGATTTGACCGAAGAACTCCAGCCTGCCATCTGTCGTGGCACGGTGCTTGAGCCGGTCCGTACCTGGATCGACGATCCTTTCTTCGACGAGAAGTTTGTTGTCTTTACACCCTTCAGGAAATGATCATCAAGTCGTTCGTTAACAATCCTTTTCAGGAGAATACCTACATCCTGAGCGATGAAGCAAGCCGCGAGTGCGTCATCATCGACCCAGGCATGAGCAATGAGTGGGAGTGGAGCCAGGTTCGCGACTATCTGACCTCCGAGCGATTGACCCTGAAGAGCATCTGGCTGACCCATTGCCATGTGGATCACGAGATGGGTACAGGATTTCTGGTCGATGCCTATGGGGTAGCGGTATCAGGTCCGCTCGAAGACTATCTGCAACTTCCGACCGCTGAGATGCAGGCCCAGATGTTTGGCGTTCCTTTCGGCCAGCCTGTTGCTCCTGTCACCCACAACATCCACGAGGGCGATAAGCTGACCTTAGGACAGACCGAGGTTCAGGTCTTCGACATCCCGGGCCACAGTCATCACGGTCTGTGCTATTATCTGCCTGGCGAAGAGATCTTATTTACGGGCGACGTACTCTTCTATGGTAGTATCGGACGTTCCGACTTTGGTCGCCTGATGGGTTGCGATGGCGAGTTACTCATCGATGGCATCCGTTCAAAGCTGATGAATTTGCCGCCATCCACCCAGGTTTATCCGGGTCATGGGCCGTCAACAAGCATACAATTTGAAGTGGAACATAATCCTTACTTCTAACAGACCCACCCCCGAACCCCTCCCGTGAAGGGCGGGGAGTGGTTTGGGACCTACTGAGATAATATAAAATAAATTTGAACAATTACTTATTAATATTAACCATATAACAACGCTACCCTGCGTCCCAATATAGTAAATACTCCTCTCCATTCACGGGAGGGGTCCGGGGGAGGGTCTTTTTTTTATGATTTCCGATCCATTCATGCTCCTGAGCATGTGTAACATGAAACTCCGTGACCAGTACGATTCGCTCGAAGAGCTCTGTGCTGGCGAAGACATGGACCAGGCAGAACTGGTTCAGAAACTGCATGACGCAGGATTTGACTACATACCCGAAACAAATCAATTCAAATGATAGAACAACAGCTTACACAGGCACGTCAGGCAAGTTTTTCGTTGCTCGACCTGAGTGCTGAACAGATTGACCAGGTGCTCGGCAGTTTGGCCGATGCCCTCGAGCAGAACACCGAACAGATTGTAACAGCCAATGCATTGGACTTGAGCCGCATGGACCCAGCCGACAGCCGCTATGACCGTCTGCTCCTCAACCCCGAACGTATTGCCGGCATTGCCAGCGATACCCGCAACGTGGCCAAACTGCCCTCGCCACTGGGTCAGGTATTGAGCGAAACCACCCGTCCCAACGGCATGGTGATCCGCAAGGTGAGCGTTCCGTTCGGCGTGATTGGTGTGATCTACGAGGCTCGTCCTAACGTGACCATCGATGTCTTCTCGCTCTGTCTGAAAGCCGGCAGTGCCGTGCTGCTCAAGGGAGGCAAGGAGGCCAACGACAGCAATCTGGCGCTGGTCAGCATCATTCACGAGGTGTTGCGCAAGGCCCAATTGCCCGAGGCGCTCTGTACCTTGTTGCCCAACGACCACGATGCCACCACCGAGATGTTGACCGCCGTAGGCAAGGTCGATCTGGTCATTCCTCGTGGCAGCCGTCGATTGATTGATTATGTTCGCGACAATGCCCGTGTGCCCGTCATCGAAACCGGAGCAGGCATCTGTCACACCTACATCGACAAGGAGGCCGACATCCAGCAGGCAGCCGCTATCGTCAACAATGGCAAGACCCGTCGCGTGTCGGTTTGTAACGCCTTGGATTGTGTTGTGCTTCATCAGGATAGGCTATCGGATCTGTCTGCCATCTGTGCGCCGCTCTGCAGCTCGGCTGACCCTGCCAAGCAGGTTCTCATCTATGCCGATGCGGCAGCCTATCAGGCGCTCAAGGGGCACTATCCGGATCATCTGCTCGAGCCGGCTCAACCCGAACATTTCGGCATGGAATTCCAGGCCTACAAGATGGCTATCCGTACGGTCAAGAACCTCGACGAGGCCATCGACTATGTGCAGAACCACACCAGCCACCACAGCGAGAGCATCGTGAGCCGCGATGCCAAGGCCTGCGACCGTTTCCAGCGTGTCATCGATGCCGCTTGCGTCTATCGTAATCTGCCAACTTCCTGGACCGATGGTGCCCAGTTCGGTTTCGGCGCTGAGATTGGAATCTCGACCCAGAAACTCCACGCCCGTGGTCCAATGGCATTGCCCGAAATCACCACCTACAAGTATCTGATCATGGGAGAGGGGCAAATTAGAAAATAAAGAACCTCCCCCCGACCCCCTCCCGTGAAGGGTGGGGCGTGTTGCATTGTGTTTTATAATTATATTATTATGAAAGTCTATGTATTTTTGGCCCAGGGCTTCGAGATTGCCGAGGCTATGGTGCCGATTGACATCTTGCGTAGAGCGAGAGTCGAGGTAAAGACCGTGGCTATTGCCGACGATCAGGTTGTAACTGCCAGCAATGGCACACCCGTAGTGGCCGATCAGTTGCTGAGCCAGAGTGATTTGAGCGATGGCGACATGCTCTTCCTGCCGGGTGGCATGCCTGGTTCGATGAACTTGCGCGACAGCCAGCCAGTGGCCGAGGTGATCCGTGCTTATCATGCTGCCGGCAAGTGGTTGACTGCCGTATGTGCCGCACCTATGGTGTTTGGTCTGATGGGCATTCTGGAAGGGGAGAAGGCAACCTGCTATCCGGGCTTCGAGAAGGACCTGCTCGGTGCTGAGTTCCAGAAGAAGACCGCCGTACGTTCGGGCCACTTCATCACCGGCTGTGGTGCTGGTGCCGTCTTTGCCTTGGGACGCGAAATGGTTGCAGCACTGGTTGGCGACGATACAGCCGATGCCGTTCTGCGCCAGATGATGTTCCAGGTGTACGACTAAGATTTACTCCATCAATTGAAATGAAATGTAATGTAATCAATAAGAATTGTAGCAATACATTATGTTTTCCGAACTGCAGGAACTGATAGGCAGAAGTCTGCCCATACAGGCACGATACGATCAGCTGTACCGCATTTTGGTCGCCAGCTTGAACGAAAAGACCCGGGATCTCACCATCGAGTTCTCGGGTCCGTTTGCTCGTCTTGACTACCTGTGCCGCCAGCTACAATATCGTGACCGCCATCCGCAGGCCTATCGCCAGATCTGTGCCTTCCGTGGCCGATGCATGCACCTTCGCAGCTATACGCCAGTGGAGCTCGAGAGCACTTGGGGCATCGATGTCAGGGCGATGTGCGAGTTCCTGCAGCAGTTGTACGGGGTCGCTGTGCCCGATGGGTTGCGTCCGTTTCTGGCCATCGACTATCCCGAAGCCGCCGTCCGCGAGGTCCTGTCCGATTATCTGCGTTGTTCGGTCGATCGTATCGACGAGGCGGGCATTTATCTTATCGGGCCGTTGGGCGAGGCGTTGACCTTGCCTTGGCGTTATGCCCTCTCGCCGCAACAGGGCAAGGATCTGACCTACCTGCGTCCGATGCTCAAGCCCGGTGCACAGCTCAATCTGGTGCGTCCGTGGGTCGAGGCGGAGGAGCTTCGTGCCCAGCAGGTTGTTTTCGAACCCGATCTGCTCATCGACATCAGCACCATAGCCAGCTGTTTTGCGCAGAGCGGAGCTTCGGCCTATCATTATCTGTTCCATCTGCTCGACACCACGCCCCGCACCGGAGCACAGCTGCTGGGTAACCTGGCCGGACAGATGCTCGACGAGGAGGTGCATCATCTGGGCGCCACCGAGGCGGTCAGCTACACCGAGAGCCTCACCCGGTTCTTTGCCGACAATGCGCTATCGGTCGTCACCTGCAGCGATTTCCTGATTCCCGACCTGCAACGCAAGTTCCACGAGCAGGCACGGCAGCAGCAGCTCAACATCCGTCAGCTCGTCCGCAGGGCCTTTGCCGAAGACCGTACCATCGACCTGCAGAAGGTGGTTCTCGAACCTTCGTTCTATTGCGAAATGCTCGGCGTGCAGGGGCGAATGGACTTGTTGCAATCCGACAAACATGTTCTCATGGAGCAGAAGTCGGGCAAGATGGATGAATACCGCCACACACACGTCCGCACACATTTTGTCCAGGTGCTGCTGTATCAGGCGATGCTGCACTATGCCTACAGCGACGAGCTGGGGCGATTTCTGCGCAACGACGACATCTCGACCTACCTGCTTTATTCCCGTTATCCGGACGGCCTGCTCAAGGAGGCTCCAGCGCCACGTTTGCTCGACGAGGCGATCCAGATCCGCAACCAGATAGCCTATCTGCAACTGCTCATCAGCAGGGGAGAGGCACGTCACATCTTCGACCATCTGACCCCCGACCATCTCAACACCGAACACCTCACGGGCCGTTTGTGGGAGGAGTACATCCGTCCGCGGCTCGACGAGACGCTCCACACGTTGCACCATGCCACCGACCTCGAACAAGATTACTTCTACCGCATGATGACCTTTGTGGCACGCGAACACATCCTGACCCGTGTCGGCACGTCGCGCAAGGAGGCGAGCGGCTTCTCTGCCCTCTGGAACTGTACTCCGGTCGAGAAACGCGAGGCGGGCGATCTGATGGACAATCTCTGCATCACCGACGTCTCGGCCGACAATGCCCAGATCACCCTTTCGGTTGGTCAGACAGACGAACTGGTTCTGCCCAATTTCCGCATCGGTGACATCGTTGTACTTTATTCTTATCCGTTTGATAAAGAGCCCGATGCACGACGAGATCTGGTATTCCGTGCCAGCATCGTCGATTTCTCGTCCGAGACGCTTGTGCTACGTCTGCGTGCACCGCAAACCAACCTCTCACTGTTCCATCCGGAAGGGGAGGTGCGCTGGGCGGTCGAGCATGACCATATGGAATCATCGTCCAATGGCCTGTACCGCGCCCTGTATGCCTTCCTGCAAGCCACGCCCGACCGTCGTGCCCTGATTCTCGGCCAACGTCCACCGGCTGTCGATGCCACGCTCACCCTGACTGGCGACTATGGCGATTTCAATTCGCTGGTGCTTCGGGCCAAACAGGCGCAGGATTATTTCCTGCTAGTCGGACCTCCGGGCACGGGCAAGACCTCGTGCGGATTGGTCAATATCCTAACCGAAGAGCTCTCGGGCGAGGGTTCCTGCCTGCTCGTTTCCTACACCAACAGGGCAGTGGACGAGATCTGTTCGAAGCTGGTTCAGATGGGAGAGCCCTTCCTCCGCATAGGTTCGGAGCTCTCTTGTGCCCCCGAATTCCGGCCGTATCTGCTCAGCGAACGATGCCGCCAATGCCACACCGCCCAGGAGATCCGCAATCTGATTCAGGGCAGCAGGGTAGTGGTCGGCACCACCACAGCCATGTCGTCGGGCCTTTCGTTGTTCGAACTCAAACCCTTCGATCTCTGTATCATCGACGAGGCCTCACAGATTCTCGAACCTCATCTGCTGGCCCTGCTATGTGCCCGTCATCGCGACGAAAACGCCATTCGCCGCTTCATCATGATTGGCGACCACAAGCAGCTTCCGGCCGTCGTACAGCAAACTGACGAGGAGTCGGCCGTCGTCGAATCCCGTTTGCAGGCCATTGGGCTTAGGAATTGCCGCCAGTCGCTCTTCGAACGCCTCATCCGCACAAGCCCCGACCATATCTACACTTTGACCGCCCAGGGACGCATGCACCACGAGGTGGCTTTGTTCCCGAATCTGGCCTTCTATGGCAACCAGCTGCGCGAGGTTCCGCTGCCGCATCAGCTTCGTCCTGTGCCATATCGCACAGAGTCCGACGATGCCGATTTACTGCTGCTGTGTCAGCGTCGAATCTCATTTTTAAATATAATAAAGAAGCAGCAGCCCGATCTGTTGGTTTCGGACAAGGTCAACTACCAGGAGGCCGAACGCATCGCCAAGCTGGTTCACGCTGCCTGGCTGCTGTATCAGGAGAACGGGCTTACGTTCGATGCCTCGATGTCGGTGGGAGTCATTGTGCCATACCGTCATCAGATTTCGACCATCCGCAAGCACCTCGAACCGTTCGGCATTCCGGAACTCATGCAGATCTCGATCGATACGGTCGAACGATACCAGGGGTCGCAGCGTGACATTATCATCTATGGTTTTACCATCTGCCGGCCGTATCAGTTGGACTTTCTGGCCAGCAACCGTTTCGTCGAAGCCGATCACATCATCGACCGCAAACTGAACGTTGCCATGACGCGTGCCCGCGAAATCATGATCATTGTCGGCGATGCTGAAATACTGTCCAAAGACCCGGTTTTCGCCTCATTATTAGAGTATATTGGTAATTTAAGATAATTGGGATTATGTAAAGTTGCGAAAAATATGAATAAAATCGGGGCATCTCAATGCGAGGTGTCCCGATTCCTTTGCGGATACTTAGCCGTTGATACAGCTTGCGGTACCGAGGGCGGTGGCCAAAGCGGTCAGGATGCTGACCAGGATGTTGATGATCCAACGCCACTTTTCTTGTTTCAATTTGTCCATGGTGGTTTTGAGTTTTTAGTTTTAAGTGATCAAAGGATGTCGTCGCTACCAGGAGCGGTGGTGTTGCCTCCCGTGTTGCCGCCCGAAGGCTTGCTGGAGCTACCCGATCCCCCACCCGATGGCTTGCTGCCCGAGGTGCCACCCTCCTTGCTGAGCGCACGGCCCACCTTGATGGATAGCCAGAGTTCGTCGATGTACTCGTTGAGGACATTGGTGAAGTCGGCGCAGGCAAGTTGGCGCTCGATGGAGGCCTCGTCGGTGGCACCCGTCAGAGTTGCCCAATAGTTGACGGTCACCTCGATCTGGGCATAGAGCTGCTCGAGTTCCGCGCGGTACTGCTGGGTGGCCCCCTCGGGGTAGTTTGAGAGCTCCTCGGTGCGTGCCAGGTAGGTCTTCTGGAAGTTCCCGTTGGCCGTTTCGAGTGCCGTGAGGGCCGATGCGATGCCGAGTTTAGAGAGCTCGTCGCCGAAGTACTTGCGCATATCGACGATGAAGCCCGTCAGGTGGGCAGTCTCCTGCTGCGAAGCCTCGTGGGCGATGCTGGCGGGATAGACGCGGAGGATCTTGGTGTTGGCAGTCTCGTAGAGGGCTGCCAGGTGCGGGTCGATCGAGTTGCGGAGGTTGGCCAGCACGTTGCGGATGTAGCGGAAGTAGCGGTCACGCTCCTCGTCGTACTGTGCGATGATTGGGGTCTTATCCGAACCCTGGGTTGCGTTGACCGCATCGTTCAGGAGGGCGAGCTTCTGTCCGAACTGCTCGAAGAGGCCTGACTTGAGGCCCAGGTTTTCGGCACCTGCCTGAGCGATAAGTTCCTTGACCGAGAGGCAGAAAGCAGCAAACTCTGCCACCTTGTAGCGCTTGAGATGTGCGAATTTAAGTTTTTGCATACGTGAAGTTTGAATTTGATGTGAAACAATGAGGTTGTCATTTTCTGTAAGTCGACTTGTTGGTTCTGAATGACGATGCAAAGATAGTCAGAAATTCTGACAACATGTACCGATACTTACCTTTCGTGTCCGATAGGTTCCGTTAATCTGTGTGAGTGTCGAAAAAATCATCTGGCAGACACCACAGGTCCATGATAACGAGCAGTTCTGCACGTCGCAGCAGCTTGCTGCGCGGGTTGTAGCCAATGGCGCTGAGACGTTCCTTCAGCGCCGGGCTGTTGTTCATTTCTTTGTTCAGGTGACGTCGGGCATGCTGTTTGTCTCGGTCGGGGTACAGTTTGCGGGCAAACCGCCACTTTTCGATTTCGATAGGGATCATAGCGTATGTCGGGTTTAATCGGGTTTGTTTTTTTGCTGTCGATAGTACTCGCCGAAGTCCTTGCAGTCGGGCGGAAGCGTGTGACGGACCAGTGGCACCCCTATGCGGCGGAGCTGGTCGGAGAGTTGCAGGAAGAGCATCTCGCCCGGCATGTCCTGATCCGGATACATGTGCAGTGTGATTCCCTCCACCTGGCGGCACACGGGCATGATGGCGCCCAGAAACTCCGCCTCCTTGAGCAGCGTGGCCGATGGAATAGCGATCGCCTTGTGTCCGGCCGAGAGCAGCGCCCAACAGTCCGAACAGCCTTCGCTGATGTACAGCTCGTCGTTCGCCTGCAATTTGGAGAGCACCGGCAGGTTGTAGATCGAGCACCGCGAACCATGCGGAAACCGGAATCGTGGCTGGGGCTCCTCCCCTTCGGCTGGAGGTTGCAGGGGCTGCAGGTTTCGGGATTGAACACCGATGAGGCGTCCCAACTGGTCGTAGTACGGAATCTGCAACCACGTTGCCCCTCGCCTGTCCTGGTAGGAGTTCAGCCGGCACCAGCGCACCACACGCGGGTCGATGTGCCGTTGGTCGAAGAGGAACTTACGGGCATCGGGCAAGAGCCACGGACGTTCGAAGAATCGGGAGTAAAGACCACCTAAATCCCTCTGCTTAGGGGGACTTTCCGACCCCCTCCCATCCTCCCCGCGGGGAGGAGAATTTTGGACAGAAACAATTACGTTGTGTTCGTTGCCCAACCACTTACACGCCTCTAGGAAATCCTTGTGCAGCACATTCATCACCAGGTCGATTACGCCACCTTTGGCACCGCACACGAAGCAATGGTACGAGTTGCGACGCACATTGAACATCAGGCTCGGGTGCTTGTCGGTGTGGAAGGGACAGAGGGCCTTGTGCCTCGACACCGCGAGTCCGAGTCGCTCGGCGACCCCCTCGATGGGGAGGTCGCGGAGCTTTTGCAGTTCGAATTTATCCATGCTCAATCACTTTTGCAGATAAGCGGCTGTCTTCAGATACAGATTGCGCTCGGCATCGAAGGTGATGAACCCACGGTGCGACCACACACGCAGCTGGTTCTTGGCATCCTGCGGCTTGCCCAGGCTGAGGCGCAACGCCTCGATTTCGGCCAAAGTGAATTCGTTGGGCAGATCGTTGAGCATGTTTTTCGGGCCACTCTTGCCGGCGTCGGCTATACTCAAATCGCCCTCCTTCAGCATATCGCTGAACACCTGCATCTTCGACCACAGATCGTTGTACACCAGCCACTCCACCAGTTCGCCCATGGCCGAGGTCCAGATCTGTCCGTTCAGGATGTAGAGCAGGCAGCCACACTTCCAGGCTTCGACGATCGATCTTTTCGAGACGTCCCACAAGTCGTCGTTGTCGGTCAGGTCGGCCAGCTCGGCCATGTCCGAAGCCAATCGGTCGGCCAGTTTATTGAGCTTCTGGATCACAAACCGCCCCTTGCAGGCATCCAGTCGGAGCAGGTATTCGTCGAGTTGCGAAAGGAAATCCTCGTCGTAGGTTCCCTGACGGGGGATCCTGCCCTCGCGCTTCAGTCTTGGCCTGTAGGAGAAAGTAACTCGGCCGAAGGTTCCGTTGTACAGTTCGGTCTTGTAGAATCTGCGAGCCGAGAACGGTGTTGACGAGATTGTGATGTTGGCACGCAACAACGGATTGCCGGTCACACCATCCACCGTGGCACGCAGGGCGCCATGCCGCTGGCGGTCGAAGATGTTTCGGAGCATCTGCGAGACCTTCTTGTGACCGCCGCACATCTGATCGGCCATTTCGACCTCGGGCAGATTGTAGTATTGGCTATGGCCTCCGAACTTCTCGCAACTGATGGCATTCTTCAGGAACGCGGGGTTGGTGACATCCGACGGCGGATTCCAGATGGCAATCTCTGGTTCGACCGGACGCGACTGCTTCTCCCCCTTCGTCTTGATGGTTCGGGCATAGTCAGCCAGCTTCGCGAACTCGGCATCATCGTGGGTCTTGAAGCTTCGGCACGCAGCTGTAATGAGTGGAGTGAGCTGGTTCTTGCCCATGCCGCTCACAGCCACCAAATGAGCCAACATTCCGCACATTTCCTTCCAAGTTCGGTCCGGATATTGAAATTCTGCACCACTGACATGGGCACCAAGCACCGGAAAAATCATCGGAACAATGGCCTCCTGCATGTCCGATGAGACCTGAGTGAGCATCAATTTGATGCATTCTGTGCCCTTTCCGAGCTTGGGCATAGTGGGAGGCGTATCTTTTGTAATATCGTATTTCATTGATTTATTGCCTTTTAGAAGATTATTAAATCGCCCGCCATTACAATTACAGTCATTACAGTTCGATTTCGAGGGGTTACAATTTCCCATATACTATATATAATATATTTATTATTAATAAGTTATAAGACTATAGAAAGGGGTATTGAAAAACAACTGACCCACTGTAATCGAACTGTAATTGTAATAACTGTAATGCAAGGCCTGGGTGGATGTTATTGATTACACATTTCCTCCGAGGCCCATCGACCCTCTTGCTGCAGTGCCCACGCGATGCGCATACGGCTCTCCTTCAGTGGGTCGAACACCAGTACCAGACGTACCCTGCCGTCGCGGGCTTCGGTCAGGCTGCCATGGGGCAACTTCTTGAGCAGTCGCCCTGTGTGTCGTTCGAGCTTACGGGGTACGAACTCGAAGGTTCCGTCGCTCATCTGCATACCTGTGCCACGCTTGCGGTATCGCTCTACCATGTCGGGTACCGATACATTGGGCACAAAAATCACATTCTGATTCTCCAGATCGTAGGTGGCTCCGCCATCCAGGTTCACGATCCCTTTGATTTTGTTTTTAGAATCTCTCATTGTTTTAAGTTGATTTGCGAGAGAAGTTCGAGATCGCCGGCCAGCTTATCACATGTGAATCCCTCACCTCAACTCATTAATAATGAATATAAAAATGACCGCCAAACACTCGGAGCGTGATGCTCGTCGATGTTTGACGGTGCAAAGATAGGGGTAAAAAATCGAAACAACCGCCACGTTGCCGACACGTAGATCGAAACGTTGCGATTGTCTTTATGTTCTGAATGGTGTGGTACTAAGGCCTAAATCAGGGCATCCTGATACTCCCTCAATGTATCGGCGTAGTATTGGCAATTCTGTGCATGGCTCAATTTGTTGGCCAGATCGGGGATGTGCCATAGTTGCTCGAAGGCATACCATCGGGGCAAGAGATGCAGGGCGTCGGCCAAGACCGAAGCCAATATGGCGGCCTTGGGCTGGCTCAGCTGGGGTTGAAAATTGGCATCAAGCCATCCTTTGTCCTGCGCCACGGCAAACAGGGCATCGGCTGCCTCCGATTGCAGCACCTTCGGGATGCCTGCTGGTGTTTGGCCCGCAGCGTCATCGTGCTGATGGTCTGCGCCATGCAGATACTCCACGTTGGCGACCTGCATCTGCATGTCTTTGTCGAAGTGCACCTCCATGTGCTCCACGTTGGCGATGTTCTGCCCTACTTTGTCATGGAAGTGAAATACGAATGTGGGGCGTTCTTTCATCTGGCTGGGTTGTTGTTGAGCGATTCTACATTGGCGATAATCTGGCCGACGGGTTCGGTAAACGTCATGGTCGTGACTGTTTTTTCGATCTCATCGTCGAACGATTCCAGTTCCAGGGCCATATCTTCGGGCAATATGACTCCCGTCGAGGTTACGATCTCGAGGATGGCGGTCTTGACAATGCCGCGTTTCTGCACGGTCTTGCGTCGCGACATGTTCATGTACTTACGGAGTGCCTGTTTCAACTCTTCGTGTTGGGTCTTTTCGGCCACGTTGGTGGTCATCTTGCACAACTCGGTCAACCGGATGCGCAAGGCGTCGCGCTCCCGCTTCAGCTCGTCGTTCTCACTCTGCAGCTTCTCGTTCTTGATTGTCTGAGTGTCGATCTGCTTGTTGGCGTTCTCCAGTTCGGCTGCGAGGGCTTTGTTGCTCTTCTCCAGCTTCGCTATGGTTTCGAGGGCTGATTCGAGGGTGTCGAGCAGCGCACACTGCCTCTCCAGCGCTTCCTGCTTACGTTCGAGGTCCGTTCTGCCTTGCCGCAAAACATCCCAAATGTCGTCTTTTTCCATGTGTTTGTTATAGGTTTGTGTGATTAGGTCGTTTATAAACGAGCCACAAAGATACAACTTTTACCTTAAAAATCCAAATTATTTACGGAATAATGAACAAATATGGTTATAAATGTGCTCACGGAGTACCTTCAATTAATTGTAATCAGTGAACGCCGATAGAATTCCACAATCGGGACACACAAGGTATACGAGTATAGAATCGATTGTATGGCCTAAAAGTCGGTCAAAACACTCCATAATTGGGAAAATTCCACCAAAAGGTGTGATCTTTTTAAATTTTATTTGTATCTTTGCCACGCCAAGTTAAAGATTTTAGTTGTTTTTTTTTTCGCAGCACAAAGATAAGTGAAATTTTTGACATGGCAAACCCTGGGCAATATCTTATTGCTCAGGTTATTATAAAAAATATTAACAAACTAAGCTGCGGATTTTAGGTATTATAAACTCTCACTATTCATATTTTATTTTCACTATGAGAAACCTTTTACTTTTGAGCGGTCTTCTTGCATGCACAGGTACAATCTGGGCACAGAACGAAGACCCAAAGGCCATGCTTCTGGAAGCATTGCGCCAACACCTATCCATCGGGCAGCAGAGGGCCAACAATTTTCCTCAGCAAGGCAAGACAGATGAGATAGTGCCTCATGGCATGGATTTGCATAACCAACGCACTGTGAAGCTGGAGATGCCTATGCCGCAGCACCCTACCCCCGATATGCACGAGCAGACGGGACAGCACGCACCCATGGCACACGCACCTCAGGCCACAACTGGCATGGAACTGCTGCGCGACAGCATCGTTTACTACAATGCTGATATGACGCCGACCAGCAAAATTGTATTTACCTACAATGCAGACGGCCGCTGTACGCACGAGGCCTCTTATTTCTATGATGGACAAATCCCGTGCAGGCAACCTTCGCAGCTGTATGAATACGAATGGAATGCTGAAGGACAGCTTGTTATACAATTTTCCGGCTACGAACAAGGTGGCACATTAGTTCTGAATAACAAGTGGGAATATACATACGATGAAAACGGCAACCAAACGAGCTTTGTAGTTTATTATTGGGATTATGGAGCTTGGGTTCCATCAAGTAAGGATGACCTTGCCTACGACGAGCAGGGCCGACAGACATACTATGCCTGTTCTGCCTGGCAAGATGACCAGTGGATTACCCAGAATCTGTTAGAATGTGCCTACGATGATCATGGCCGATATATATACTATGCCTTTTTTTACTGGAATGGATACCAGCTGGTAGGAAGTTATAAGTATGAATACAATTACGACGAGTGGGGTCATCGGACATGGTTTGCCTATTACAACTGGGACAGGGAAGCCAATGACTGGTATGGCTATCCGACTACGGGCTACACCTACGACGAGAGGGGTAACATAACTTCGGATGCCCAATACGAATGGAGGGACGGCAAATATGTGGTAGTCTCGAAGTACGAATACACCTACGACGAAGAGGGTTACCAGCTGAGCTTTACTTACAGCAGCCTCAATTATAACAACGAGTGGGTAGTATCGGACAGAACGAAACGTGAGTACTCCTACGATGACAACGGAATCAGAATAGGTTTCATGGAATATGGTTATCTGGCTGAATACGATGTGTGGTACGAGAAGTCGAGATATGAATGGACCTATGATGCTGCCGGCAACCGTACGAGTGAGCTAAGGTACGTCAAGCGCGAGGGCAATTGGAATGAGTTCTCAAAAATTGATTGGACCTACGAAGCCGCCGGCCACATGCTCTCAGAGGTTTATAGCGATTGGAATACATGGATCAATGATTGGGAATTCTATCATAAATATGAGTATTCATACGACGAATACGGCTATCAGAACAGCTATATGTACTCTTATTGGACGGGTTCGGCATGGCATGACGAAAGCAAGTATATTTACACTAATCGTGCGGATGGTACCCGTATTGCTTCGGAAAATTATACCTACAACTCTGCATCGGATAGCCTGGAACCTCAGCGCCGCTCGGAAGAACTGTACGACGAAAAAGGCCGCTATGTTGGCTATAAGAACTATAAGTGGAGCAATGACGACTGGGCAATGACCAATGGTAATGTCTATAGCTACGATAACGCTGGCCGTGAGACAGGCTATGCTTCCTATCAGGAGCAGAAAACCTGGGGCAACGACCTGAAGCTTAGCCTCAAGCTGGCCAAAACCTCACTCGTAGAGACGATGGACGAAGAGGACCTCCTCTTTACTGGCGAGGGCTTCAAGATCAACACCCTCTATGTGGATGAGTTCGTGCCCGCTGAGACAGGAACCGAAGTGGATCCTACCGAGCGTGTGCTCTGGCAGAACGATGGCAGCCTAGGCTATACGTACTGGGATGGCTCTTATCGCTTTGCAAGCGAAGATTACTCTACTGGCCAGGAATGCTATGCATTCCCAATGGATGTATGGAACAAGTTGAAGACCGAGACCTTCTATGTAGATATGGAGTGCAATGACAACACAACCATCCGCGTCACTACAAGCTGGTGGTCAACCACCTTGACGGATAATGACATCTATATGGGCAGTGAATATCTGCAAGCTAATGCCGATGGTACCTGGACACTCGCCGTCAACCTGTTGGGTAGCGCGGTATCGGAATTGATGGATCAGCAGCACCTGATCTTTACGGGCGAGAACTATCGTATCCTCCGCATACGTGGCGAGGAGAAGCAGGCTGGCGAGTGGATCCGCCACGAGCTGTGGCAGAACGATGGCTCTGCCGAATTCGATAACTGGGACAGCGTCTACCGCTTCGGCAAGGAGGGACATGAGGCCGACTGCATCGCCACCTTTGGTGAGGAGGATTGGAACCTCATCAAGACCGGTACCCTTGGCGCTGACATCGAGGTTATTGAGCCACGCACTTTCATTATGACTATCACCACAGGTCAGAGGAGCAACACTTTTGATACGGTAGGCTATGGCAGCCCATGCTTCAGTGCTGATACTATCATGGTTCTAGCAGGTGCCAATAAGTGGGAGCGCACCTACGACGAGCAGGGCAACGAGACCAGCTACAGCACCTTTCATTGGAACTGGCAGACCCGTGACTGGAGCTTGAGCCAGATTACCGTGTACTACTACTCGGAGCATGAGACCGATGTACAGACCGCCGTGTCGGATGTACGTTCGCGCCTCGGCAAGGGAATGCACGATGGCAAGGTAATCATCGTTGTGGGCGACAAGGCCTACACCCTCAGTGGCGAGCTGGTGAAGTGATCGTAGCAGATCGCTAATTAGCTTATCAAAAATCGAGTAGGAGGTAAACGCTAATCGTAGGCGTTTATCTCCTACTTTCACGTTTACCGGCCTCTCACACCACCTTACGTGCCATTTCTCTGTTTCCATATAGATGCAGCGCGCCTGATAGTCGTGTTGCTGCAGACGGCTTTTCCAAATAATGTCTGTAAAAGAAGACTAAAACGCAATAAATAATCAAGGGCCACGGATCACTCCGCAGCCCTTTGAAGATCATTATAGACGAAATGTTTTTTATTTTGAAGTGATGTGGAAAGTGTAGTGTTGTGAGCCGTTGCGGACAAGATAGGTGCCTGAGGAAAGGGTGGTGACGTCGATGGAATTGCGGCCAGAGAGGACGCAGACGCCATTGAGAGAATAGATGTGAGCCTGACCATCGACCAGAAGCTGGCCGTTGAGGATGCGGATAGGCGAAGCTACCGACTGGAGCTGACGGATGGCATTGGGGGTCAGAGTGGGCTGCGCAAAGATCACCTCACCCTTGCCGCCAGCGTCGTGGCTGTCCCAAACGACCGAGGCGATGCTGGTGCTGTCCTGCTGTGCAACGTTCCAGAGGTTGCCCTGCGCATAGATGACCGAGGCATTGCTGGTGTTGTTGAAGAAGTCGTAGAACACACCGCCATTGGCATTGTTGACAAAGACATTGTTGCCCGGATTGTAGTCGGCGGCCAAAGGATCGGCTGTCTTGCCGAAATTGATGGTGCCCGGATTGCCCAAGATGGTAACACCCCAGAGGTTGCCCTCGATGCGGTTGCCCTCGGCATAGACGCTGAGCATGCCTGTGCCATAATCGTAGAACGAAAGGCCCGATCCGCCATTGTTCGGGTTGGTTTCGGCATCGTTGTTGATGATGACATTGTTGCGGACAATAAAATGGAGCGGATAGCTGTAGCTGTAGGCTCCGATGCCGTAGCGGTGGTCCTGGATGACGTTGTTCTCAATCAGATAGATGTTGGTGCCCGGCACATAATAGTTCATGAAGCCGATTGCTCCGACCATGGTACGTTTCGTGCCGACGAAGGTACAGTTGCGGATGATGATGCTATCGTTGCCGCCACCGATGAGGTTGAGCTGAGGTTTGTTGCTGTTGCTGGTGTTGTTGTCGTAGAAGTAGCAGTTTTCGATGCGCATTCCCATGCCGGTCATGGCACCGCCACCGATGGCCGAGGTCTCGTTCTGGAGGAATCGGCAGTTGTGGAAAAGGTTGCCCTCGGTGGTGTGCAGGAAGGCAATCGCACCGGTACTGGTGAGCGATGTGTTGGCATAGCTGAACGTACAGTTTTCGGCACGCATAGGCTTGTAGCTCATGTAGTTGAATGCAATGTACTGGAAGGTCGTGTTGCGTAGGATGACCTCCGCACTGTCGCCCGAAATACGGAAGCCCTTAGGGGCGGCATCGGCATTGGCACGGGTCACGATGGCCGAGGTTCGGGGCTGGAAATCCATGACGCCATCGATGCTGATGCTCACGCCATTGGCAAGGCCGACCTGCTGACCGTCGAGCAGTCGCAACGTATCGCCCTCGCTGACGGTGAAGTCGGCATTGACGGTAAAAATATTCCCCTGGGCAACCACATCGGTTGTGGCCGATGCTATGTCGGAGAAGGTGAACGACTGGCCAAGGCCGGGAGTCTTGTACTCGTCGGCAGTGGCCCAAGCTGTGGCGCATGTGGCCAGCAGCAGAAGTGTTGTTTTCTTCATACTCTATTGATTGGTGTTAAAGTTGATCGGAAGGATAAAGATAGAGGTATCGCGCGAGAGCGCTCCCGGATTGGTGCCGGGCAATCCCTCGGGTACGGTCATGCCGTGTGCCGCATAGAGCGTTGTCCAATAGGCAGGAATCTGCCCTGCCGCATCGCTGAATGACATCGGTTGTTGTGCGAAGATTGCCGCACCATCGGGACGCAGATACGAGAGCTGTACCAGTTCGCTGCAATAGATGGCGGCATTGTCGGGCAGATAAAGCGTATCGTAGGGCAGCGAGAGGTAGGTCAAGGCACGACGAACGGAGGCCGCCACGCCTGTGGTGTCGCGCAAACGGCCAACTGCGACGAGTGGTGACCCGTCGGCAGCATGATTGGATTCAGCAAGAAATTGGGAAAGGGAGATAGTTCGAACGCCACCTTGGGGCGTCGCCTCGACAACCTGACGGTTATTGACGGCAATGGCTACATGACTGATGCTCTGTTGTGCGACACCCTCGGTGACGGCCGCTATGGCGCCCCCCAGCCCATCGTCCTGATCTTCGATGCAGAAGAGCAGATCGCCCGTCTGAAGCACGGAGACGGTGCTGGCAGGTTGGCGTACAAAGGTACAGGCGGTCAACATGGCTACACCCAGCACACCGATCTTCACCTCGCGGTGCAGACTCTGGAATGCTGCGTAGGCCTTGTGGCTGAATCTCTTCCACGTAGCTACGGTTGGGTGTTTGTGTTGTTGCCGGAACATGTTTTGTCAAAATAGCTTGAAATCGGGCGCAAAGGTAAGCTTTTTTCTTGGATTGACCAAAGGAATTGGGCATTTTTTTTCTGTTTTTGACGCAAAAATAAAGCAAGACCCCCTGCCTAACGGCTGAGAGTCTTGAATTACAAAGTCCAAAACCACGATGAAGACTTTGTTGTGTTGGTTTCAATTTAAGGCAGATTCAAACTGAACCGTTTTAATACACATTTGATACAAAGTAATTAATTAAACACTCGTTCTATAATATCACTTACACATTTGGGATATAGATAATTTACACTTGGGTTATAAACGACTTTGGCTCTTTTATTTTTCTTGGTGCAAAGATACGGCGTTTTTTCGACACTCAATCATTTATGCCTAAAAAATGATAAAATTAGATTCATTTGTGCAAATAATACGCAGTTTTGCAAACTATGGGTTTAAAAAAGTGCCCGTAGTGAGCAAACTACGAGCACAAAAGTATGTCAAAATGACCAAAAACTTATTGACGGTCCTCCCGGATGAACTGAATCAGACGATCGACGGCTGCCTCGGAAGGGATGTTCTTCTCGATGCACAGCTTGCCCTTGTAGAGCGAAACCTTGCCTGGACCTGCTCCAACATAGCCATAATCGGCATCAGCCATCTCGCCAGGGCCATTGACGATGCACCCCATGATGCCAATCTTGAGGGTCGAGAAACGGGCATCGGTCACAGAAGCCTCCTTGATGGCAGCCTTGATGCGGGCAATGGTGGACTCCAGATCATAGAGCGTACGACCACATCCCGGACAAGAAATATACTCGGTGCGGGTAAACTTAACACGTGCTGCCTGCAGGATACTATCGGCCAAATCACGCAGCTGCTGCGCTCCGAATCCCTCATTATTAATAATAAGGTTGTGTGCTACACCATCGATGAGCAGCGCACCTACGGTCATGGATGCCTTGAGCTGCAGATCTTCCATCGAGCTCTCGTGCAGATTGAGGGTGATGGTATCGTTGGCCACCTGAGCACGGCATTGTTCACGCAGGTCGGCGCACTCCCCGATCATGCTGACCAGCTTGCGCGCCACAGGAATCTCGCGTTCAGGAGCTTCGGACAACGACACGCGGATGGTGTCGCCAATGCCCTCGCACAACAGGGCGCCAATGCCGACGGCCGACTTGATGCGACCATCCTCGCCCTCGCCCGCCTCGGTTACTCCGAGGTGCAATGGGTAAGCCATGCCCTCTTGCTCCATCTGCTGGACGAGCAGACGCATAGTGGTGACCATGACTACGCAGTTCGATGCCTTGATGCTGATGACCACATCGTTGAACTGTTCGTCGCGACAGATGCGCAGAAACTCCATGCACGACTCGACCATGCCGGCAGGGGTATCGCCATAGCGCGACATGATGCGATCGCTCAGACTTCCGTGATTAACACCAATTCGCACAGCCGTGTGGTGTGCCTTGCAGATATTGAGGAAAGGTACCAGACGGTTGCGGATCTTCAGGATCTCGTCGGCATATTCGGCATCGGTGTACTCCAACTTCTTGAACGTACGACCCGGATCGACATAGTTGCCCGGATTGATTCGCACCTTCTCGACAATCTCGGCAGCCACATCGGCTACGTTGGCGTTGAAGTGGATATCGGCCACTAGGGGTACGTTGCAGCCATCGCGGTGAATGCCTGCCTCGATCTCCTTCAGGCTCATAGCCTCGCGGGTACCCTGGGCAGTCAGACGAACCAGGTCGGCACCGGCATCGACGATGCGCTCAATCTGAGCCACGCTCCCCTCGATATCGTTGGTGTTTGTGTTGGTCATGCTCTGGATGACGATGGGGTTATCGCCGCCAATCTTCACGCCAGCCACATGGCACACACTCGATTTTCTCCTACTATACATAGTGTATTTTGTCAAAGAGTTTATTTTTTATTCTCAAGAAGATTTGAAGACCAGAAGCGTCCTTGTCACTAAATGATCTTCTTGTCTTCTCATCTTCTCTGAGATTATAAACAAGGAAGAGATTAGTTGGTCTTATAATCGTACTTGAGTTCAGCGAGCTCAGCATTCGCCTTGACGATCTTCTGGGCCAGGTTCTTCTTATACTCAACGAAACGGGCAGCCAATTCCGGATCGCCGACCGAAAGAATCTGTACGGCCAGGATGCCGGCATTCATAGCACCATTGAGGGCTACGGTTGCAACGGGGATTCCAGGAGGCATTTGGATCATGGCCAACATGGCATCGAGACCTTCGAGGCTACCGGTGAGCGGTACACCAATCACAGGAACAGGAGTCTGAGCGGCAACGACACCGGCCAGGTGGGCAGCCATGCCTGCACCGGCAATGATCACCTTGATGCCACGGCCTGCAGCCTGGGTTGAGAACTCTTCGACCTCTTTGGGGGTACGGTGTGCCGAGAGTGCGTGCATCTCGAATGGAATCTTGAACTCGTTAAGCAGATCGGCTGCTTTCTTCATAACTGGCAGATCACTGGTGCTGCCCATGATGATGGATACAACTGGATTCATGACTATATAATTTACAAATTAATAATTAACAATGAACAATTAATAATTAACAATGAACAATTAATAATTAACAATGAACAATTAATAATTAACAATTAATAATTAACAATTAATAGAGATACGCCCCAACCATGCAGAGCGCACCGGCCAGGGTGCCAGCGGCAATCTGGGCAGGTGTGTG
The DNA here is from genome assembly GCA_045627865.1 of Bacteroidales bacterium. Lineage (GTDB taxonomy): Bacteria > Bacteroidota > Bacteroidia > Bacteroidales > UBA3663 > Liminaster. The sequence goes on along the minus strand of JAZQOK010000031.1, from coordinate 100,774 downwards.
ACGGCCCAGGTAGAGACGGATGGATGAAACGCCACCCGAAACCACAACCAGCAGGATCGGTATGGCAAAGGGGACGATGTCCGGGAACTGATAGTACATCAGCAGGGCACCGACGGCCAACGAAGTGTTGCCGGCTGCATGGCCGCTGATCTTCCACCAGAAGGTTACGATCACGAAGATGACCGACAAGGCCGCTCCACCCCAGAAGAGGAAAATCGCCCAATCGGGCAATCCCTGTCGTCCGAGCAGATAGACCTGCAGGAAACAGAGCACCATATAAATCGAAAGCGGAAGCACACGATCACGACGATCACGCAGTGCGACGCCATTCTTGACGATGCCCACCTTGGCCATTAATATAATAATGAGACAAGGTACGATAAAACTATAGAAGCAGACCTCGCCCACCAGGAAGAACCGATGGCTGAGCGGTAATATCTGCAACGGAGAGAACAATACCAGAAGGACCATGGCCCAGGTCAGACTGAGCAATGGATGGAAAAGATTTGAGATAAATTGTACGATGCGCTGATTCATATTGTACGACGTAATCGGGCAGTTGGATATTTGAGCAGTTCCCTGTATTTGGCTACGGTGCGACGTGCCACTGGGAAACCTTGGTTCTTGAGCAACTCGGACAGAGCATCGTCGGTCAATGGACAACGTCTGTCTTCGGCTTCGATGAGTTCGCGGAGTGCCTCCTGAACGGCGGTATTCGAGATGGATTCGCCATCGCCCGTCTGGATGGCTGCAGAGAAGAGATCCTTGACGGCAATGACGCCGAAGTCGGTCTCGATATATTTGCTGTTGCTGACGCGCGAGATGGTCGAGATATCGTAGCCAGCACGTTCTGATACATCCTTGAGCACCATCGGACGCAGATCGGCAGGATTGCCACCTCCCAGGAAGTAATCACGCTGCATCTGGGCCAGCACACGGATCACGGCAGTGAGGGTCTGGCGGCGCTGTTCGAGAGCCTCGATGAACTGATTGCCCGAGGCGATGCCCTCGCGGATCATGGCAAGACCCTTCTTGCTGTCTTCGCTCTTGCTCTCGGATTGCTGGATGCGCTCGAGCATCTCCTGATAATCAGGGCTGATACGCACGCCGTGGGTGCGGGAGGCACACAGACGGACTTCGAGCTCGCCATCGACGTTGTGGATGCTGAAGTCGGGTTTGATGTGCGAGGCACGGACCTCCGACAGATCGGTAGTGGAACTGTTGCCTCCTGGATAGGGCGACAGATGGGTAATGACGCGAGTGGCTTCGGCCAACTGACGCTCGGTGATGTTTAACTGCTGGCACAGTTTCTCGATGCGGTGCGATGAGAAGTCGTTGAAGTTCTTGTCGAGAATCTCGAAGGCAAGACGCGAAGCTGGTGTGGCCTTCATCTCCTGCAACTGGAGGAGCAGACACTCACGCACATTGCGGGCCCCGATGCCTGTCGGTTCCAACGACTGTACGATGTCAACCAGCACACGTTCGAGTTCTTCTTCGGTCGTTTCGTGCATCTGGGTGAAAGCCAGGTCATCGACCAACTCTGCGATGGTGCGGTTCAGGTAGCCGTTGTCGTCGAGGCTCTCGATCAGGAACCGTGCCAGATAACCGTCTTCGTCCGAAAGCTCCATCTCGTTGATCTGCGTGAGCAACTCATCGCGGAAGCTTTGGTCGTTGCGTGAGTTCTCGTAGCCGGAATAGGGGGCGTCGGCCGAGGTGCCACTGTTGGATACTGGTTCGTCGTCGTCATAGACACAGAAGGGCGAGTCGGTCAGCGGATCGACACTCTCGCCTTCGGCACTCTCCTCTCCCGGTGCTGAATAGTCGTCGGCCGGAGCCTCATAGTCAGCATCGCCCGAAGCATCGCCCTCGGTCAGTTCGAGTGCGACATTCTTTTCGGTTTCGGCTACGATGAGCTTATCGAGCTCCTCGTCAGTGGCCTCGACCATCTTGGCAACCATGATCTGCTGGGGTGCCAAATGTGTTGTCTGACGTATGACTGTGACTTGTTTCATTTCAGTGTTGCAGTACCGATCAGACGGTCTGTACGACTGCCGAACGGATGGTAATAGACGAATATCTGGTATTCGTTGGGGGTTTCGTAGTGGTTGCCTTCGACGAAAGTAGTGGTCAATGCCCCCTTGCCCGTAGGTACCAGATACTGATAATTGTAGGCTCCCTCCTTGAGCAGAACCTCTTTGTAGTAACGGCCGTTGTTGAGGTCGTACTCCATGCGAGTCGAGGCATCGAGCACCTGATGAGTGAAGTCGCCGACCAGATAGATGCCCTGCTGATCGAGTCGCTGCGGTGCATCGAGTTCGAACATCGCCTGAAAGTACTCGGCTTCGGTGTCCATATTGTTCACATGGAGGGCATGCACCTTGAATCGGCCATGCTGATCCTGATCGTAACGGTAGTTGTCGAGGTTGCGGGCCTTGTCGGGACGCAGATAGGCAAAATAGATCGGGGCATGGTAACGGACATGGTCAACGCCCAAACCGGGATAACGCTCGTCGGTGAATTCAAAACGGCGCCAATGGTTGCCTGCCTCGAAGATCAGCTTCCGTTCGTGCTCGTAGAAGGCCTGTCCCTTGCCCATACGGGTAGGATGATCCAGCCAGCGCTGGTTGTCTCGACGACCGTTCTGTCGGACCAGGACTCGCATATCGGAGGCTGGGTCAAGATGTGGCAGTCGGCTTTCGCTCCAGGCAATCTCCATGGTGAGCTGCTGGTGCTGGGCCTGGAATCCGATGTCGGTGTTGCCCGAAACCGATCCGCTGACGAATGCCATCTGCTCGCTCACCATGAAACAGGCTACGGCCACAAGACTATCTGGTTCGTCCTGTAAGTGAAACAGCATGGCATAGTTGCCCGAAATGGTGGGACGAATCGTCTCGGATGGAAAATCGACCTCGAAATGGTAATACTGCAGGAAGGTGTTGAACGAAGGCTCGATGCTCTCGCAATGAACCGGCAGATAACTGTATTCGAGAAAATCCATCTCGCCCAAATCGTCACGCTCCCACTGGGCGTTGCAATGCACCAGGGTGTAATCGATCCAAGGCTGCTCGTCGCCCAACCAATCGAACGAAATCTGTAACGGTACGTTGCCCGCCAAATCGATGACCGGAAGCCGCTGGAAGTCGCCATCGGCAATGACCTGCAACGTCTTGACCTGCGGATGAACGCTATGGGTGAAGACCGATTGTGCCTCCAATGACATCGTCAGAGCCATTGAAAGCACAATACAGAGAACGCTTAGCGCCGTATTTTTATAATTGTCAATTGTCAATTGTCAATTAGTGTTTTATCGCAACTGCTGCAAGATACGCTGAATCTTCTCGAAGGTGGTGATGCGGGTTGGTACCAGCGGCAAACGGAGCACGTTCTCGCAATAGCCCATGGCATTCAACATCGCCTTGACACCTGCCGGGTTACCATCGACGAAAAGAAGGCTATAGAGCTCCTTGAAACGGTGATGGATCTCGCGGGCGTTGTCGTAATCGCCTTCGAGCGCCAGACGAACCATACGACTGAATTCCTTTGGCAGAGCGTTGCCAATCACTGAAATGACACCGGTAGCACCAAGGGTGATGAGTGGGAAGGTAATGCCGTCGTCGCCCGAAAGGACACTGAATCGTGCTGGCTTGTTCTTGATGATATCGTCAATCTGATCAAAGTTGCCAGAGGCCTCCTTGATGGCGATGATGTTCTCGCAATCGTTGGCCAAACGCAAGGTGGTTTCGGCGGTCATGTTGACGCCTACTCGACCCGGTACGTTGTAGAGGATAACCGGAATCGGCGATGCTGCGGCTATGGCCTTGAAATGCTGGTAAAGACCCTCCTGCGATGGTTTGTTGTAGTAAGGAACTACACTCAGGATGGCATCGACACCACGCCAATCGCCGGTCTTGAGCTCGTTGACGATGGCTGCGGTGTTGTTGCCACCACAACCCAAAACGATCGGAATACGACCACGAACAACTTCGGTCACAACACGACGCACCTCGGCACGCTCTTCGAGTGTAAGGGTTGGTGTCTCGGCTGTGGTGCAGAGTACTGCCAAGAAGTCGGCGCCTGATGATACCTGAAATTCTACCAAATGCTTGAGTGCATCGTAATCAACCGACATGTCGGCCTTGAAAGGAGTAATCAGGGCAATGCCCATTCCTTGTATCTTTGCCATAGAATTTGATCTAGTTCTTGAAGCGGATTATTATAATTTCGGCGGTCTATTTTACTAAACCGCCGCAAATATACATATTATAATTTAAAAAGCGCACTAAATCGCCTAAAAAATATCAAATTTTTAGTGCTCCTACGATTTCAGATACATTTTTGCAACCATGACGCTCCAAATAGGCGTCGATTCCGTCGATGATTTGCATGGTGACCGATGGGTCGATGAAGTTGGCTGTACCCACCTCGATGGCTCGTGCACCACATAACATCATCTCGATAGCATCGGTTGCATTCATGATTCCACCCAAGCCTACAATCGGAATCTTGACCGAATTGTAAACCTGCCATACGCAACGCAAGGCTATCGGCTTGACGGCTGCACCACTCATGCCACCGGTGATGGTGCTCAGTACCGGACGCTGACGCTCGGCATCGACAGCCATAGCCAATACGGTGTTGATGAGGCTCACACTGTCGGCACCTGCAGCCTCGACAGCACGGGCAATGTCGGCAATGCTGGTGACGTTTGGAGTGAGCTTGACGATAAGAGGCTTATTGTACACAGCACGCACTTTACTTACGACCTCTTCGGCTAACTGTGGCTGGGTTCCGAAACCCATACCTCCGGCCTTGACGTTCGGACAAGAGATGTTCAGTTCGATGCATGGAATCTTGTCGAGCTGGTTGAGCATCTCGGCGCCGATGACGTAGTCTTCGACACACGAACCTGAGAGGTTCACGATGACGTTGGTGTCGTAATCCTTGAGCTTCGGATAAATATGATCGATGAAATACTGTACGCCTTTGTTCTGCAAGCCGACGGCATTAATCATGCCACTTGGGGTCTCGGCCAAACGTGGATAAGCATTGCCCTGTCGAGGGTTCAGAGTGGTTCCCTTGACGATGAATCCACCCAGACGATTCAGGTCGATGAAGTCGGCAAATTCGACGCCATAGCCGAATGTGCCACTGGCAGTGAGGACTGGGTTCTTGAACTCAATACCTGCGATGTTGGTAGTTAGGTTTGCCATATCTTTTCAATCACCACTTTAAATCATTAACATCAAATACCGGACCTTCGCTGCAGACGCACTTATGTCCCTCCTTTGTGTCTTCTACACAGCAAAGGCAAACACCCAGGCCGCAAGCCATCTTGTTTTCGAGGCTTACTTCGCAGTAATGAGGACGACTCATTTCTGGCCATTCAGCAACGGTCTTGGCCAGTGCCTTCATCATCGGACCAGGGCCACAGACGCGGATGGCATCGAAGGCTCCCGAAACCAGGCGACTGTGATTGGTCACGAATCCCTTCTGACAGTCGAGACCCTCGATCACCGAACCGTCTTCAGTTGTGACGAGCACTTCGCCATTGGCACGATACAGATCCAACTCGACGAGATCTTTCGCGCTGCGTGCACCTAATAAATAAGTAACGCGCGCACCCGACTCCTTGAGCACGGCCCCGGTTTCGAGCAGCGGAGCAATACCTACGCCACCACCCACAAGCAGAACGCGTTCGCCCTCGAGGGAGTAACCGTTGCCCAATGGATAGACAATATTGAGAACATCACCTGCCTTCAATTCCGACATCGCATTGGTTCCATTTCCTGCTTTTTGTACAAGAAGCCAAAGCTGGTTCTCGGATTTCAATACGCGGTGGATGGAAATAGGTCGGCGGAGGAAGACTTTAGGTTCATGGTCAACACGCACCTCCACAAACTGACCTGGTCGGGTCTCCTGGATAGAGGATCCGTCGGCAGGTGTAAGCTTCAGGAGAAACAGTCGGTCGGTGAGAGAAAGATTCTCTACCACCCGGAAATCTGTCAAGTTCTTTTTCATATCGTTTGAGTTTATCTTCAAATATAACGCACAGGCGCGACTTTTATTGTTTGGAGCACAAATACCCCATCGGGTAGGGGAACGTCGAAAATAGGGCTATTTCTGAAGGTTTTAACAATCGCAAAATTCAAGCATCCTGACATCATCCGGAATATTCGGTTTTGAGCATATACGGTTGCGTACAGTATTCCGCAGCAAGCTATGCAGAGTTATCATTTCTGCCACGTACTCAAAATACCGATATATTAGTCTAACTTATTGATATTATTAGCATTACCGCTATATCCAAACAATCATTTCAAGCCAATGTTCCAGAATATACAATTTCAAAGATTCTTTATTTAATGAAGTATATAGATATACATTGTATATTTGTTCATTTTCAATTATTTACACACCTATATATATTTTGCATATTTACCTTTTCGTTTATATGCAAAAGTTATACATCCTTGCATATTTTATCATCTTTCCAAAATACATATTATGAATATTTAATGCATTTGCATTTGTTAAATTCATCCGTTTCTACCTTATTTTTGCAAACTGGCATTTTTGGGCTTTCAAAACCAATAAAAAAAATATATTTTCAAAAACTTGCACAATTCGGCAAAAATATTTATCTTTGCACATAGAAAAATCAACCCCGACTATCTGATATGACTTACCAGGATTTTACCAATACTTTCATCCCGAACTTGGCGCGAATGTATCGCAACAAGAAGATCTCTTTGCACGGATTGGTCGACTTCAATCTCTGGAGTCAGATCCTCCCCGAGCCCGAAGAAATGTCCAACGACCTGCAATGGCGCAAGATCAACTTCAACGCTTTCGTGCTCGACGACGAAGAGAAATCTCTGCTGATCGTGTACAGTATGCCCCTCTTTAATCAGAAGAAAGAGGCTGAGTTTATTGGTATCCGATTGAACAATAACCGCGACAAGCTTATCCTCTACTCTCTCCGTCGCCCGAAATATCATGATGATGCCTGGGATATTTGCCAGTACGACTTCGACAAGAAGGATGAAGTCTTCCTCGACAAGATCAAGGGTACGGACAGTATGCGCGAGTTCATCAATGCCATTCAGGTCATGGAATTCAAGGAGAAACCCTCCATCTTTGATCGCATGATCGACATAATATATAATTAAGGAACGCGCGCGAAACTACAACCACGAATCTCATTTCTACGACTAATATCTCATTTTTCATTACTATTTTCGATAATTAACATCGATTATTTGGCAAAATCGGAATTATAGACTATCTTTGCGATTGTAAAAGAGACTACCGGATTCATGATTTTTGATCTTCAATCACCCTTTAAGCCGATGGGCGATCAACCCGAAGCCATCCGCCAACTGACGGAGGGACTTGAACAGGAAACATCCGCGCAGACACTGCTGGGTGTGACCGGTTCGGGTAAGACCTTCACCATGGCGAACGTGATTGCAAATTCGGGTCGTCCGACGCTGATTCTGAGCCACAACAAAACCCTTGCGGCACAGCTGTATGGCGAGATGAAAGCCTTCTTTCCGAACAATGCGGTAGAGTATTTCGTCTCCTACTACGACTACTATCAGCCTGAGGCCTATATCCCATCGACCGACACCTATATCGAGAAGGATCTGGCCATCAATATGGAGCTGGATCAGTTGCGTCTTTCGGCCACCAATGCACTGCTCTCGGGTCGTCGCGACGTGGTGGTGGTAAGCTCGGTTTCCTGCCTGTACGGCATTGGCAATCCAGAGGACTTCCACGCCAACATGATCCATATCGAGGTAGGCCAAGAGGTGCTGCGCGACGATCTGTTGCGAGCCCTGCTCAATGCCCAATACACACGCAACGATGTGGCTTTGCAACGTGGCAACTTCCAGGTGAAGGGCGAGACGATCGACGTCTTCCTGGCAGCAACCGATGTCATTGTCCGCATCCATTTCTGCTTCGACGAAATCGAGGAGATCGAGACGCTCGATGTCATGACGGGTCACATCCTGAACCGCCACAACGATTACACCATCTCCCCGGCTCAGATCTTCACCACGACCAAGGATCGCATCGACAGTGCCATCGACGAAATCACGATCGACCTCGGTGCCCAGGTCAAATACTTCGAGGAGATCGGAGAACCGGAAAAAGCGGAACGTATCAAGGAGCGCGTTACCTACGATATCGAGATGATTAAGGAGGTTGGTTATTGTTCTGGAATCGAGAATTACAGCCGTTACTTTGACCGCCGAAAACCAGGCACCCGTCCGTTCTGTCTGCTCGACTTCTTCCCGAAGGATTATCTGCTCATCATCGACGAGAGCCATGTCACCATTCCACAGATTCATGCCATGTCGGGCGGTGACTTCAAACGCAAATCCACGCTGGTCGAGTATGGCTTCCGACTGCCTGCCGCGATCGATAACCGTCCGCTGAAATTCGAGGAATTCGAGAGCCTCACTCCTAACACGATCTATGTGAGCGCTACCCCTGCCGACTATGAGCTGGAGCGTTGCGATGGCATCGTGGCCGAACAGCTGATCCGTCCGACGGGTCTGCTTGATCCAACCATCGAGGTCCGTCCGTCGATGAATCAGATTGATGATCTGATGGAGGAGATCCAGAAGAACATAGAGATCGATGAACGAACACTGGTCACTACTCTGACCAAGAAGATGGCCGAAGAACTGGATGACTATCTGCACAATCACGGCATCCATTCGGCCTACATCCATAGCGATGTCGATACCCTCGACCGCGTCAAACTGATGGATGAGCTGCGCGCTGGCAGCTACGATGTGCTGGTGGGCGTCAACCTGCTGCGCGAGGGTCTGGATTTACCCGAGGTATCGTTGGTCGCAATTCTGGATGCCGACAAGGAGGGATTCCTCCGCAACGAACGATCGCTGACGCAGACCGTCGGTCGTGCCGCTCGAAATGTGCATGGTCGCGCCATCATGTATGCCGACAAGATTACCGGTTCAATGCAACGCACCATCGAGGAAACGGAACGCCGACGCATGAAACAGATGCGATACAACGAAGAGAACGGTATCGTGCCGAAGCAGATCAAGAAGAAGATCAACACATTGCTCGACAACGAGGAACTGAAGCAGACACGCGAACAGTTCACCTTCAATGCTCCGGATAAGAAGAGCCTCTCTCCGACCACTTCCCGCCCGGCCACTTCGACCGAAACCCGTATGGTTGCCGATTCGTCGGAGGTTCAGTTCCATAGCCTGCCATTCCTGGAAGAGGAAATTGAACGCACCAAGCAGAAGATGATGGCTGCCGCCAAGGCACTCGACTTTATGGAGGCTGCCCACCTGCGCGACTACATGCTGATGCTGCAGGAACGCGTAGACAAGTTAAAGACGTAAACTCATTTTTTATATTCTCGGCAACATTGCCCCACTAACCGCATTGCTGGACGCAAGTTGTCATAGTATCAACCAGGCCCATATCTCGTCACTAACCGCATTGTTGACAGCGGAGAAGGCCACAAAACCCATTTTTATCGATATGAAATCAGATATCGAAATTGCTCGCGAGACCAAACTCGAACGTATCGAGAAGATCGCTGAAAAAGTTGGAATCAATCCAGCTGACATTTACCCTTATGGCCACTACATCGCCAAGGTACCACTGAATTACATTAATGAGGAGAAGGCAAAGAAGAGCAACCTGATCCTGGTAACATCCATCTCGGCCACCAAGGCTGGCATCGGCAAGACTACCGTTTCGATCGGTCTTGACCTCGGTCTGAACAAGATCGGCAAGAATGCAATCGTCGTGCTCCGTGAACCATCGCTCGGCCCTTGCTTCGGCGTGAAGGGTGGTGCTGCTGGTGGCGGCTACGCACAGGTGTTGCCTATGGAGAAGATCAACCTCCACTTCACCGGCGACTTCCATGCCGTGACCTCTGCGCACAACATGATCACCGCCCTCCTCGACAACTACTTCTATCAGCGTCGCAAGGAGTTGCCACCTCTCAAGCAGGTACTCTGGAAGCGTGTGCTTGATGTGAATGATCGCGGTCTCCGCAAGATCATCCAGGGCCTGGGCGGCTTGAACAACGGTCTGCCACAGGAGTCTGGTTTCGACATCACTCCTGCTTCTGAGATTATGGCTATCCTCTGTCTGGCTACCTCGCGCGAGGATCTGCGTCGTCGCATCGAGAACATCCTGCTCGGCTATCGTTACGATGGCACTCCTTTCACCGTGAAGGATATGGGCTGTGCTGGCGCTATCTGCGTACTGCTCGAGGATGCTTTGATGCCTAACCTCGTTCAGACTACCGAGAATACTCCTGCCATCGTACATGGCGGTCCATTTGCTAATATCGCTCACGGCTGTAATACCATCCTGGCTACCAAGCTGGGTATGTCGTTGGCTGAATATACTGTTACTGAGGCTGGTTTCGGTGCCGATCTGGGTGCTGAGAAATTCCTCGACATCAAGTGCCGCAAGGCAGGTCTCTGTCCTAAGTTAACCGTTGTCGTTGCAACCTGCAATGGACTCAAGCTGCATGGCGGTGCCGATGCTGATCGCATCAAGGAGCCAAACATGGAGGCTCTGCAGAAGGGCTTTGCCAACCTCGATCGTCACGTACGCAATATGCAGGGTTTCGGTCAGACCGTACTCGTTGCCTTCAACCGTTTTGCCAACGATACTGACGACGAGATCCAGTGCCTCATCGACCACTGCCAGAAGGAACTCGGCGTGAAGTGTGTTGTGAACGATGGCTTCCTGCACGGTGGCGAAGGTGCTGCTGAATTGGCTCGTGCTGTAGTCGCAGAGATTGAGAACAATCCATCGAAGCCAACCCTGAACTTTACCTATCAGGACGACGAGACTCCAAAGGCCAAGATCGAGGCTGTTGCCAAGAAGATCTATGGTGCTGCTTCGGTTACCTTCAGCGAGAAGGCTAACAAGATGTTGAAGCTCGTACACGATTCAGGTCTCGACGCCTTCCCTGTCTGCGTGGCCAAGACCCAGTTCTCGTTCACCCCAGATCCAAAGAAGGTGGGCGCTCCTACCGGTTTCAATTTCGATATTCAGGACATCGTCATCAACCAGGGCTCTGAATTCATCGTTGCCATCGCTGGCGAGATGATGCGTATGCCAGGTCTGCCTAAGACTCCTGCTGCCGAAATCATCGACATCGACGAGAACGGCGAGATCACCGGTCTCTCTTAATCATCGAGAGTCCGATTAAAATATCAGCCCCTATTTGCTGCACCGGCAACAAGTAGGGGCTTTTTTTTATTTATATAGAAGCAAATTGACAAATCTGCGATCAATGCATGAGTTTATAGAGCAACTCCTGCAGGGCTTCGTCGTCGGGAACGGTAACGCCACGGGCACCTTTCTGTCGGGCATCATAATCTCGAAGAATGGAGATATTGCGCATCGCAGTCCAGGCATTGTAGCGTTTGAGGGCATCGACCATCATCTTGGCCTGCGGATAGTTCATACCGACTTCGCGCATCAGACCATTGACCGATTTATCCTGCGCATAGTGTGCCAGCATCACATTGGTGAAGAAGGTGAAAAGCACCGAAATGGTGACCTGAATCGGATTGCTCTTGGGGTTCTGGGCAAAATAACGACGGATGAGTTCACACTTATAGGCATCCTTGATTGCAACGGCATTGACCAGCTCAAATGGATTGAACTCCTTCGAGATTCCGATATGGGCAGCCACCAGATTGGTCGTAACCCGTTTGTCCTGCAGATTCAGTTTGAGTTTATCGATCTCCGATATCAGGCGGGACAAGTCCGAACCGATATAGTCAGCCAGCATCTGGATGGCAGAATCCTCGAACTGCAATCCGGTTGATTGGAGGAATCCGGGCAGGAATTTGCCCAATTCATAATCCGGGATTCGTTTGCTCTCGAAGATTACACCTCCGCACTCCTGAATCTGTTTGACCCAACGGGAACGGGCATCAGCTTTCTTACCTTTGTAAGTAATGACAAAGACGGTCGTCTCGAGCGGATGGGCTAGATAGGCCTCTAGCTGTTCCAGTTTGGTCAGTTCGACATTCTGTTTCAGGACCTGTGCCTCGCGAAGCAACACCAGCTGACGCTCTGCCATCATCGGATATCGGCGGCAGGTACTGACCACATCGCCCAGATTCTGGATATCGGCGCCATAGATCTGGGTAAGGTTAAAGTCTTTCTCTTCGTCGGTCAGGACATGTTCAAGCAGAAGTTCGGTAATTCGATCGATGAAGTACCCCTCTTCTCCATGCAACAGATAGACAGGAGCGAAACGCCCTGCCTTAATATCGGCACAGATGGTAGAAAAATCTTCGGATTTGGCCATTTTTTTTACCTATTTGCTTGAATAATATGAATAATTTGACTATCTTTGCGCTCGAAATTTCGGACAATAACACCTACGATAACCGATGCAACCGACATTAAACCTGCCTGCCTGCGAACTGAAAATCCGTAATAATACGGACACACAGTTGGAAGAGGTCTTCGATCCGCAACGCAAGAAATATGTGCGCCTGACGCCCGAGGAATGGGTCCGTCAGCATTTTGTGCATTTCCTAATCGAGCAGTTGGGTTTCCCTCAGGGCCGATTGCAGAACGAACTGCCCATCCGGGTCGGGAAGATGGAGAAACGCTGCGATACGGTTGTCTTCGACCTGCAGGGCAAACCTGCTGTTATTGTTGAATACAAAGCGCCTACAGTTCGGCTGACTCAGAAGGTATTTGATCAGATTGTTCGCTACAACTTTGCTCTACAGGTTGATTATCTGATGGTGAGCAATGGTCTTCAGCACTATTATCTGCATCTGAATCGGGCTCTGAATCGCTTTGAATTTCTGCGGGAACCTCCTCTGTGGTCTCAGATTGAGGCTCAGCCATAGGCACCTCTTCCTCCTTGGGTTCTGGTTGCACAACTCTCTCCTCATCGCTGACAACCTTGCCATCCTCGACCCTTACTACTCGTCCAGGGAACTGCTCCAGAAGCTGGAGATTGTGGGTTGACATCAACACAGCAGTGTTTCGCTGATGGCAGATATCATAAAGGAGCTGCACGATGTTCTTGCCGGTTTCCGGATCCAGATTACCGGTTGGCTCATCGGCCAGGATGACCGACGGATTGTTCAGCAAGGCACGGGCAATCACCACGCGTTGCTGCTCGCCACCCGAGAGCGTGTTGGGCATTCTGTAACCCTTATTCTCCATACCGACCAACTGCAGGACCTCCTTGATACGATCCTCCATCTCCTTCTTATCCTTCCAGCCTGTAGCCTTCAGAACAAACTCCAGATTCTGCTGAATGGTTCGATCGACCAGCAACTGGAAATCCTGGAAGATGATACCCAGGCTTCGACGAAGATAAGGAATCTGACTGTTACGGAGGGTTCGCAGGTCATATTCGAATACCTTAGCGCTACCACCTACGATAGACACCTCGGCATACAACGACTTGAGCAGGCTGCTCTTACCGCTTCCCACCTTACCGATCAGATAGACAAACTCACCCTCCGCAATGTGAAGAGTCACATCACGGAGCAGTAATTGTTGTTCTCGTTCAATGCAGACGTCTTTGTAGTCGATCATGGTCAAATAATGGATAGTAATGGACGGAATGATTAGTGCTTCTTCCAGCCTACATTGCTGGAACCGCTGTGACGAGCACGAAGCTCTGCAGCCATCTCCTCAATGCGCAGACCCTTGCTAGTGAGAAGGACGATGAGGTGATAGAGCATATCCGAGCCCTCGAAAACCATCTTTTCGTTGGTTCCGTTGGTAGCTTCGATGACAAGCTCAAGAGCCTCCTCTCCGACCTTCTGTGCCATACGGTTCAAGCCCTCCTTGAAAAGTTTGGTGGTGTAGCTGCCCTCTGGCATCTCTTCGTGACGCTTCTCGATGAAGTCCTGGAGTTCACTGAGGAACAACAGTGCGTTGTCCTGGTCGTGTGCCATATCGCGGGTGTTGGTCTCTCCCCAGCAGGTGTCGGCGCCAGTGTGGCAAACAGGACCAGCAGGAATAGCCTTAATCAGCAGAGTATCCTTATCGCAATCGTTCAAGATCTCCTGAACGGTCAGGGTATTGCCCGAAGTCTCACCCTTGGTCCAGAGACACTGACGGGTACGGCTCCAGAAGGTAACCAGGTTGGTCTGAACGGTCTTCTCGTAAGCCTCCTTGTTCATGAAGCCAAGCATAAGCACTTTGTTGGTGACTGCGTCCTGTACGATGGCAGGAACCAATCCACCGAGCTTTTCAAAATCGATTTCCATAATAATATAATAATGTTGTTTTGTTCTTAAATGATTACTTACGTACACAGATTCCATTGTCGGCCAGATACTGCTTCAGTTCCGACATTGGGATTTCGTTGAAGTGGAAGACCGAAGCGGCCAGGGCAGCATCGACGTGAGCCTCGGTAAAGGCCTCGAGGAAATGTTCCTTCGTGCCAGCTCCTCCCGATGCGATGATCGGAATGGAAAGTTCCTCGTGCAGACGACGGAGAGCTTCGATTGCAAATCCCTGCTTCGAACCATCGTGATTCATCGAGGTAAAGAGAATCTCACCAGCACCACGCTCCTGAGCCTCATGTGCCCATTCAAACAGATTGCGTTCGGTTGGTACACGTCCACCGTTCAGGTAGCAACGCCAGTTGCCATCCTCCTCCAATCTGGCATCGATGGCACAAACGCACTCCTGCACACCGAAACGAGATGCGATCTCGGTGATCAGTTCCGGACGACGAATGGCCGAGCTATTGATGGAAACCTTATCTGCGCCAGCGGCCAACAGACGCTCAACATCGCTCAGCTCATGAATGCCACCACCCACGGTAAATGGGATCGATACCTCGGCAGCAATACGCTGTACAAGTTCGGTAAAGGTCTTGCGACCTTCGTGCGAAGCGGTAATATCGAGATAAACCAGCTCATCAGCACCTAGTTCACCATACTGCTTTCCGAGTTCAACAGGATCACCTGCATCGCGGAAGTTGACGAACTGTACGCCTTTGACGGTTTTTCCGTCCTTTACGTCCAGACAAGGAATAATTCTCTTTGCCAGCATAATCGTTAATCAATTAATTGGTTATAACCTTCATATAATCTTCCATCTCCTTGAAGGTGATACGACCCTCGTAGATAGCCTTACCGATGATGACATCAGGCACACCGGCTTCGTCCAAACGAATGACATCATCCATGCACGAAACACCACCTGAGGCAGTCACATGGAGTCCTGGGAATTCTGCCATCATATCCTTGTAGAGTTCGACCGCAGGACCAGTCATCATACCATCGCGCGAAATATCGGTAGAGATGACCTTGTTAACACCACGGGCTACATAGCTTGCCAGGAAGGTCTGCCACTTGGCATCACTCTCTTCCAGCCAGCCAGTAATCGCGATACGTCCCTCCTTGATGTCTGCACCGAGAATGATACGCTCTGGACCATATTTCTCCAACCAGGCGAGGAACATCTGTGGACGCTGTACGGCAATCGAACCGCCAGTAATCATCAGTGCACCACACTCGAAAGCGATGCGGGCATCCTCATCCGACTTCACGCCGCCACCGAAATCGATGACCAGATTCGTGTTGGTTGCGAGTCGCTCAAGGGTCTTGCTGTTAACGATGTGTCCACCCTTGGCGCCATCCAGGTCAACGACATGCAGACGACGGATGCCGATATCCTGCAAGCGTTTAGCTACCTCCAGTGGATCGTGACTATACTCAGTTTTTGCGCTGTAATCTCCCTGCTGCAGACGGACCAGACTGCCGTCGATAATATCAATTGCGGGAATGAGTTCAATCATATATCAAATTGTTTTTTCAAATTGCAAGAAAGTTCTTCAGGATCTGTTCGCCAACCGATCCGCTCTTCTCGGGGTGGAACTGGGTAGCATAGAAGTTATCCTTATGGAGCGATGCACTGTAGGTTCCACAGTAATCGGTCTTGGCAATGGTGTAGTCACACACCGGAACGCGATAACTATGAACATAATAAACGTATGCACCCTCCTCTACATGATCGTAAAGTGAGGTTGAGAACGCAGAGATCGTGTTCCAGCCCATCTGTGGCACTTTATCCTCGGCGTTGGTTGGGGTAAAGCGTTCCACCGGAGCGTCGAAGATGCCCAAACAGTCAACATCACCCTCCTCGCTATGGCGACACATCAGCTGCATACCGATACAGATACCCAGAACAGGCTGTTTCAAGCCACGGATAACCTGGCTCAAACCGGTAGCATCAAGATACTCCATAGCGGCACGGGCTTCGCCCACACCTGGGAAGATCACCTTCTCGGCCGAACGGAGCAGCTCCGGGTCATCGGTGATAACGGGCTCATAACCCAATCGTTTGCAAGCGCAGTAAACACTGTAGATGTTGCCTGCATTGTATTTTACTATTGCGATCATATCTTTGAGTAGTTAATACTTAACGGTTAAACCATTAAATTCTTAAACTATTAAACTTTTAATAATTTTACGACCCTTTAATCATCGTACCAATCGATCTTGTTGCTACGAGAAACGCTCGACTTCTCATACTTCAAGTCCGAGAGCATTGAACTCTTCACAGCAATGCAGACATGGAAGCTGGCATATCGACCGATAGGATTCATCGAGGCGGTCAGATTCCAACAGTGCATATCGCGGGTACAACTCATGTTCATGTACGAAACCTTATGCTCATTCAGGTCGTAAGTAAGATTGTACGAGAAGTTCCATCCCTTGGTTGGCTGAATGGTTCCCGAAGCGGTCGCACTATGGGTAATCTTGTAGTCATACTCCATCTTACGCTTGTTGAACTTACCATAACCATAACGCATGGTGTAAGAAACGTTGAAGGTCCAAGGAATGCTCCAGATCAGATATCCATCAGCATCGTAGGTCGAAGTGGACTTATCGGATTTCTTCTTATGCTTACCCTCCTTCTCCTTCTGATAAGATGGATCGAGGTTCTCATCTACCATATCATCCAGCTCTTCCTCGTCGTCCATCATATCGCTGTCCGAGTCATCACCGTCATCATCGCCAAAGCCGAACAGCTTAGCCAACTTCTTGTTATTGAGCTGATAGCTATAGCTATAACCGGTGTTCATCAGTCGAGGCATCTTGCCCACCTCCCATCGTGGCTTGTCGATATGTTTTGGAGAACCATTGCTGCTCAAAGCATACATATAGGTATCGAACGAGCCCGAGAGGTTCATCGAACCAGACTTACCCATCTTGACTACCACCGACAACGGGATGGTCGAGCTCCATCGCATAGAGTCGGCAGCTAGGTTGTAGCTGATGCTTGATGTGAGGTTATCGATGATCGAAATCTTCTTGTAACCCGAAGTGTCCTGGTCACTACGGACCTTAGCCTCGATGTTGTTGGCCATCGAGAAGCTGATTGCTCCGGTTCTACCACGCGATGTGGTTCCGTACAGATAGCCGGTGAATGGAGAATAATCAACCGTCTTGAATCCACCAGGAGCATTGGCATCCGGCATATCATACGAAGACCAGCTACCATACTTGTGCTGTCCGAAGTCTGGAGTATAACTATACGAGATGGTTGGCGTAAAGAGGTGACGCACAGCCACCAGCTTCGCATTCTTGAAGCAAGGCAGAGGTACATACATACCATACAACTTCGTATTGGCCGAGATACTGGTCGAATAGTTATAGACGTTGTAGAAGCCATAAGTTGTATCGCTGGCAACGCCACCGAAAGTACCATCAGGATTCTGGATCGACGGATCATAGAACTGCTCGGTTCGATGGGTGTACATTCGGTCGGTGAAGTTGAAGGATGGAGTGATATTGATATACTTCAACACCGTGAACGATGCCGAGATCGGTACAGAATGCTGCATACCATTTCGCCAATCCTTGATGAAGCTCTGGTGCAGCAACTGGTCCTGTTTGGTCGTAATACTGTTGGAGAAACGTCCAGAGTACGACATCGAGATTTTCTCGTACCAACGCTCCGCTCCCACTTTCACCTTACGCTTGAATGGGTAGAGTCGGCTCATTGAGATCGACAGATCCGGCAACGATACCACCAGGGTTGAGTCCTTGGTACGCTGAGTGATAGAGGTACTGGTCGAGATATTCCAATTACTGTTAGGAATCTTGAAAGAGGCATTGATGGTGCTGGACTTGGTACTCTGGGTCATGTCCGAGCTGTAATAACTGGTCAGGTTATTGCGTTCATAGCCAGAGGTGGTAAAGTTCACCGAGGCCGACAGAGTCATGTTCGGATTGAAACGGCTATCCTGCGAGTGGCTCCATACAGCTCTGAAGTTCTTCATTTCACTGTAATCCGGCATACCTTTATCGCCTGTAATGGTCTTCAAATAGCTGAACGAATAGTTTCCGCGGAACTTGTAGCGCCAAGCATACTTCGAACTGGCCGTTACACCCCACGAACCCTTGGTATAGACCTCACCTTTGAGTGCCAGATCCATGTAATCATTGAGTGCAAAGTAATAACCGCCATCACGCAGATAGAGGCCTCGGGTCTGATCGGCGCCATAGGTTGGCATGATCACACCGCTGCTGTAACTCTTTGTAAATGGGAAATAACCGAACGGAATGGCGATCGGCAATGGGACATCGGCCACAACCAGATAAGCAGGACCCGTCACGATGTTCTTCTTCGGACGGACACGAGCCTTGGTCAGGTTGATGTAGAAGTGAGGACAATCGTGCAGATCACAGGTGGTATAACGACCATTCTCGAGGAAGATATCATTGTCTGGCATCTTCTTCGTGGTTCCACCGGTCACATAACCATCACCCTGCTGCGTAACGACATCGGTGATATAACCTTTGGCCGATTTGAAGTTGTAGGAAATGGTTCTTGTCTCGTATTCACCGGATTTATCCTTGAAGACAGGCGTTCCCTTCATCATCTTACTGCCTTCTGGAGCATTCGGATCGGGAACACCATTGGCATGAACAAGACTTGAATCGAGCGACATCTGGATTCGTTCGGCAGTCAGGTTAATATCGTCGTAGGTAACTTCGCTGTTACCATACAACCAGGCCATATTGCCCATCGAGAAGACCAGCGAGTCTGTACTCTTGTAGTTGACGACAGCTGTCAGTCCGCCTCCCGCCTTCTTATTGCTCGCTAACGAATCTACAGACAACGAATCTGCGGTCAGGGAGTCAACGGTCAAGGAATCGGCAGACAAAGAGTCACGATTGACAGCCAGACCCTCTTCTCCGACCGCCACCTGCGCATACACAAACGATGGCTGTAGGCCTAAGGCTACAATCATCGTCAAAAGCAATAAAGCTATATATCCTAGTGTACGCACGGATTTCTATTTAAAAATTCTGCGCGAAGATAAGAAATATTTTCAATTTTTCCAACTCTTGCGCGCGAATCTTAAATAAAATTGTACATTTTTCACCTTTATTCGGGTTTTACCTCTTCAAATGGAATGCGGAAAGTACAACCATTGGCGAAGTTCGAGCATCCATAGGCGGTCCTTCCTCGCAGAATCTGTCCTGCTCCACAAGCCGGACAAACCGTTGGCAAGGTAGCCAAAGTGTATTTGTAATTTTGCGAAGCTGGCTGTGCTTTCGGCTCAGCAGAGGCCTTTGGTTTGCGGCTTTTTGGCTTGGCCTCACCATCCGTCTTCGGCTTCGCTGCAGCGCGGCTCTTCTTCCCTGCCACATCCTCTTCCGAAGTAAAGGCAACTCGGGCCTGACCGTTATCGTGAATCACTTCGTCCACAATCTGACGAACCATCTGTTTCAGTTCATCGACAAAGGAGCGGGCTTCGTACTCGCCACGTTCGATCTGGCGGAGCTTCTTCTCCCATTGGCCCGTCAATTCTGCACTCTTCAGAATCTCCTGACGGATCAATCCAATCAGATCAATACCGGTCTGGGTTGCTACGAGCGCTTTCTTTTCCTTCTTGATATAACGACGACGGAAGAGCGTCTCAATGATTGCAGCACGGGTAGACGGACGACCCAAACCGTTTTCTTTCATTGCATCACGCAATTCTTCGTCATCACACAGTTTACCCGCAGTTTCCATGGCACGAAGCAATGTTGCCTCACTATAGAGAGCTGGTGCCTTGGTCCACTTCTCGAGCAATGAGGGTGTGTGTGGCCCTGTTTCTCCCTGTGCGAAATCAGGCAGGATTCCCTGAGCAGACTCTTCGTCACCCTCCTGACCCTCTTTCTTTCCTTCCGGCTTCGAAGCGGTTATATCTTCGCCATCACCCTGCAGGTCGGCATAAACAGTCCTCCAACCCGGTTCTACAATTACCTTACCACTGGCACGGAATGGCAGACCTGTCTCCTGATCATCGCCCGCAAAACCATTGACGGTCGTTGTATTGAAGATACATTCCGGATAGAAAACCGAGATAAAACGACGTGCCACCAAATCATAAACCTTGCGTTCATCGAGCGAGATGGTATTAGCCGGCATACCTGTCGGAATGATAGCATGGTGATCGGTCACTTTCGAGTTATCGAACACCTTCTTGGACTTAGGCAGCTTGGTACCAGGAGCGAGCAATGGAGCCGTAATCTGTTCGTAGCCACGAAGGCCAGCCAACGTCTGTGGACACTTCGGATAGATATCATCACTCAAGAATGTTGTATCTACACGAGGATAGGTAGTCAGCTTCTTTTCATAGAGGCTTTGAATCAGTTTCAGCGTATCGTCAGCACTGAAGCCGAACTTACGGTTACAATCCACCTGCAGAGAGGTCAGATCATAGAGTCTTGGCTGCTGTTCCTTGCCCTGTTTTTTCTGAACATCGGTAATTGAGAACGGCTTACCCTCAATCTGGTGCAACGCTGCTTCTGCGTCTTCCTGTTTTTCGAAACGTCCCTTCGTAGCATTGAAAGTCACATCACGATACAAAGTCTTGATCTCCCAATACTGCTGGGGTTCGAAATTGGCGATTTCCCAATGTCTTTTTACAATTAATGCTAGTGTTGGAGTCTGAACTCGTCCGATGCTGATCACCTGACGCTGTTCGCGGTGTCCATAATGCACAGTATAGAGACGTGAAGCATTCATACCCAACAGCCAATCACCGATAGCGCGGCTCAGTCCTGCGGCATAGAGTTTATCATATTTCTGCTGTGGCATCAGATGCTGGAATCCATCGCGGATGGCATCATCGGTCAAAGAGGAAATCCACAGTCGTAGCACGGGACACTCCTTTCCGTCGGGACGGAAATAGGTATCTCGTTCCTTGTTATAAATAATACCGGCTTTCTGCATAACCCATCGCTGAATCAGCTCACCCTCCTGGCCAGCATCACCACAGTTGATGATTTCGTCAGCACGGCTATAAAGGTCAGCAATGGCAGCGAACTGACGTTTCACGCCATCATCATTCTTCAAGGTAATGCCAAAGGTCTGCGGAATCATTGGCAGACGGCTCTCAGCCCAAGGCTTCCAATGATCAGTATATTCTTCAGGATTTTTCAGCTCGCACAGATGGCCGAAGGTCCAGGTCACTTGGTAACCGTTTCCTTCGTAGTAGCCATTCATCTTGCGAGTAGCCCCCAAGACGTTGGCGATGCTCTGTGCTACACTCGGTTTCTCTGCTATACAAACTTTCATAATTTCTCTCAAAAAAGGGGAAAACGGGGGCAAAGATAAATATTTTTTTGGAAACTTGCACATATTCTCATTATTTTTTATTATATTTGCGCCCAAGATATAAAAATTCAATTCCAAAGATATGAAATTTACAGAACTTTGTGCCCCTATCTTCGACAAGTCTATCGCAGACTATCATGTAACCGACAATGTGGACACTCCTATCAAGAATCCTTATCCAGAGCGTAGCATCGAGTATTTTCTCTATTTGAAGAACTGGATTGACACCGTACAGTGGCATTTCGAGGACATCATCCGCGACCCACAGATTGACCCAGCAGCAGCCCTCGTATTGAAGCGCCGTATCGACAAGAGTAATCAGGACCGTACCGATCTCGTAGAGATGATCGACAGCTACTTCCTCGACAAATATAAAGATGTAAAGGTATCAGCAGAGGCAACCATCAATACCGAGAGCCCTGCATGGGCCGTAGATCGTCTCTCGATCCTTTATCTGCAGATTTATCACATGCAGGTTGAGGTCAATCGTACCGACGTTGACGACGCTCATCGTCAGAAGTGCCAGGAGAAGCTCAACGTACTCCTCACCCAGCGCGAAGATCTCTCTTCTGCCATCGATCAGCTTTTGGCCGACATCGAGGCAGGTCGTAAGTACATGAAGGTCTACAAACAGATGAAGATGTACAACGATCCAAACCTGAATCCTGTGCTTTACGGCGTAAAGTAATTATTCCCAACAGGGTAAAGAGATGAACAAACTTCTTGTAATCAGATTCTCCGCTTTAGGAGATATTGCGATGACGGTGCCCGTTGTGGCATCGTTGTGCAAGCAATACCCTGAGTTGCAGGTCACGATGCTGACCAGCAAGGTCGGTGCCAAGATTTATCAGGCAGTCATGGCCGATGTGGCCAATCTGTCGGTCAAGGGCATCGACGTCAAGAAGGATTATCACGGCATTGGCGGTCTGAACCGTCTGTACCACGAACTGAAGGCCGAAGGTTACGATGCCATAGCTGACCTGCACGATGTACTTCGCACCAAGTGGCTGAATCTGCGTTTCTCGTTGAACCGCATCCCAAAAGCGCGCATCAACAAAGGACGCAAGGACAAGAAAGCCCTCATTGCCCACAAGAACAACGAGCAGCTCAAGACCAGCATCGAACGATATCGCGAGGTCTTCGATTCATTAGGTCTACCAGTCAAACTCGACTTCGAACCGAAACCGCTTCCATCCGATTTGACACTGGCGGGCCAAATCAACATCGGCATTGCGCCATTTGCCCAGCACAAAGGTAAAATCTACCCCAAAGAGCAGATGCTTGCCGTGATTGATGGTTTGTTGCAAGCCCGAGAGGATCTGCACATCTATCTGTTTGGTGGACCGGATGAGCAGACAGAGCTCGAACAATGGGCCGCCCGTTGCCCAGAACGAATCACCAACACGGCTGGCAAGCAGTTCCTGGGTGATGATCTGCGTATGATGTCGAAGTTGGACAGCCTGGTTTCGATGGATTCCGCCAATATGCACATGGCTTCATTGGTCGGTTGCCGTGTTGTCAGTATCTGGGGAGCCACCGATGTCAAAGCGGGTTTCTATGGTTACCGTCAACAGCCAGATGATATCATCTCACTTCCACTTTCCTGTCGTCCATGCTCCATCTACGGCAACAAGCCTTGCAAATTCGGAGATTGGCATTGCATGACAGGGATCCGTCCGGAGGCTGTGGTATCCAAGCTCCTGAACCTCTAAGATAATCTTCCGCGGCTGTTCTTTTATTGGACAAACCGCCACCTCTTTAACCTCCACATGAAAATCTACCTTGCCGAAGATGAACCATTGGCCACAGCCAAACTGAAACTCTTTCTCGAAAAGTTAGGAGAAGGAGCCGATGTAGCCACCTTCGACAATGGTATTTCCGTTTTGGCAGCCATCGACAAAGAGCGACCTGATCTGCTGTTTCTCGATATCCAGATGCCAGGTATGACCGGCATGGAGGTTTTGCAAAGAATCCAGGGATTGCCTGTAGTCATTACCAGTGCCTACGACCAGTACGCACTTGAATCCTTCAACCTCAATGTCACAGACTATCTGCTCAAGCCCTACACGCTCGATCGTCTGCAAATGGCGCTTGAGAAAGCTAAACGAGCCATTCGTCTGCGACAATTAGAGGAACAGGAAAACAGTGAACAGATAACGATTCGCGTTGATGGTTCGACCGAAAGGCTCAACACCTCCGAGATTCTCTATCTGGAATCGCTCAAGGACTACGTCAAGGTC
Source organism: Bacteroidales bacterium (assembly GCA_045627865.1). GTDB lineage: Bacteria > Bacteroidota > Bacteroidia > Bacteroidales > UBA3663 > Liminaster. Next base: position 76,895 of record JAZQOK010000031.1, on the reverse strand, counting down.
GTGTTGACCAACAACCGGTTCCGATTGACATTAGGAAGCATGAACAGTTTCGAGGAGCAGCTCTCAAACCTCTCCTTCCAACGCGTACACCGCTCCTATCTGGTCAACACCAAGAAGATTGTCTCACAATCTGCCAGCTCCATCATTCTGGCCGATGGCAAGGAGATCCCTATTGGTCGCAAATACAAGCAAAACCATTGATTACTCGTCTATTAAAACCTATCATATATTATGTACATTGAAAACAACCAGAAAGACCTGAATCGTCCAGGAAGCATCGAAGTTGTGTGTGGATCTATGTTCTCCGGCAAGACCGAAGAATTGATTCGTCGTGTAAAACGTGCAGAAATTGCCCGACAGAAGATCTGTATCTTCAAGCCAACCATCGACATCCGTTACAGTCGTGAAGATGTGGTATCTCACAATCAGACAACGATTCCAGCTTTCCCAGTAGAACATTCCCGTCTGATTCTTCGCATGGGAGCAGATTACGATGTTGTTGCTATCGACGAAGCCCAGTTCTTTGATGCTGGCATTGTCGAAGTTTGCAACGAGCTCGCCAACCAGTGCAAGCGTGTCATTGTAGCAGGTCTCGACATGGATTACCTCGGTCATCCATTTGGTCCTATGCCAAACCTTCTGGCTATTGCCGACGAAGTATATAAGACCCGTGCTATCTGTATGAACTGTGGTCGTCTGGCCAACTTCTCATACCGTCTGGCAGAGGGCGACCAGCAGGTTATGTTGGGCGAGAAACTCGAATATATGCCATTGTGCCGTAGCTGTTATCAGGAGATGCAGAAGAAATGAAACATCTGATCATCTTCCTGAACTACTGCCGTTCCCGTCTCGACAATCCTGTCTACCGTCAGTTCTCGAAAGAGGCTATCGACCGACGAGACACCACCTTACTCTTCCTCCCTCGTCCGTTGGAAGAGCGAGAGTTGATGCACGAAGTGGCCGATCTGCGTCGCAAGGAGAAGACTGTCCTGAGTGATGTCACCTTCCATATCTGCGCCAACTTTGAACGTGCAGACGAAGGCGAGTGTCTGGCTCAGACCATCCGACTGATACGTCGTATTTTCCCATCCGACGCTGAGCATCAGTATCATTGTCTGGCCTATGCACTCCTCCCCGAACTCGATCAATGCAACGACAAAGAGATAAAGATAGTCTGGAACAATCTCGCTACGGCCAATAATGCGTCGTCCGAGTACACAGAGTTCCAGCTCATCAATCGCATCTATCTCTATCACGACTACACGCAGCAGTCGTTGGCAGAGTTCCTGTATGAATCCATTCACTCAAAACTCGACATTCTGGGCAATCTTGAGAACTTAGGAAGTGCCGAAGCACAAGAGAACTCAGATCAGTTTGCCCCGATTTTCGCCACCTTCAACACCGCAGGTATCACCTACCCGGAAGAGAGCGTTCGCGATTATCTGCGCAAGCAATATGTCAGCGACCTGTTGAAGTGCAGCAAGCCGGAGGCCAATCCGACCACCATCGAGACCTGCAACGAAGAGGCCAAGCACATCCTTTCGTTTGTGCCTATCCAGAATCCACGCATCTGCTTGCAGGAAGAGGCTTTCCTGAACAGCGAGCCGGAGCTTCAGAGCAACTGGAAACCTGTCGAGAAGTTCTGGACGGATACCGCCGAAGGACAGTCTCAGGGCATGAACGATATCCCTCATTCCGAGTGGTTGAGCAAGATCCGTCAGCGCATCGAGGTCTTCTATCAGAGCCGTTTCCGCGATGTCGGCGTAGAGTATTTCTTCCAGCTTCAGGCCAAGAAGACCGATATCTACGTACAGATCCTGCAATCAATCATCAACCAGGAGTTCAACCGCACGGTACAGAGTCATCCCTACTCTCCCGAGACACAGAAGACCATTCTTCGTTCCATCGTCAATATTCTTCAGCAGAAGGTATTGGAGTTGCAGAATCTTGAAGAGGAGATCGACAAGGCCATCAAGCAGACCGAGAAGCAGATTACCGAAACAGCCAGCCGCTGGACCGGCATGAACTTCCTTTCGCGTATGATGAAGAAGGATGACTCCATCCTCTCTGAATATACCCACCTGATGGCTGTTCTCTACAACCAGAAGACCCAGATGCCAGGATGCCGTTTTGCCGTCAAACTGCTTAATGAGCTCATTCCATCCATTCAGGCATTGCAGGACAAGATCGACATTTCGCGCAAGATTCTGGACGAAGCCATCGTCATGGCCGAGACCAACGTTCACGAAGCCAACCCGTCACAAGAGTTAGGCCACTTCAGCCAGAAACAGGTTGAAATGGCCATTGCCGAACTACCGAAAGATACCGAGCATTTCCTCAGCCGCTATCAGCAGCTCATCCAGTTCTTCTTCAGCAACACTCCTGCGGCAGACTGCGAAGACCTGATTGCCAGAATTTATACCCACTTTGGCGAAGAAATCGATCAGTATCTGAAGGACCGTATCGCTGCAGGCACCCTTCCTCCGGTCATGAATCAGGTCATCACCGAACGTATGCGTGCACTCTATGCAGATCGTGGAGGTTTGCAAGGTTTCATCAACGTGCTCAAGGAGCACACCCAGCTGAAGTTAGCCCTGAAGGGAAACAAAATCGCCGATCATTATGTACTCATCTCACCTGCCCAAACCGAGGACAGCGAAGTAAGTCACATAATCACCGACGATCTATCTCACATCCAGATGCTGCATCTGCAGCAGGATGTTCGTCTAACCGACTTGGATGGTTTCTCAGGCCAGAGAATGTTTATTGAACCGACCATCTTTTGATGGTACTGGCTTATAGGTTCTAGCCAACATCTGCAACAGGCAGATAGTCTTGAAACTTGGTCCTAAAGTGGGCATAGAAGCATCATTGGATGCACATAAAGGAGTAGAGCGATGTTGCATAGGCAATGTTGGTTTAATTAGAACTTGAATAACTCCCTTTTATTCGGGATTCATAGATAAAACGAAAGATCCGCGACTTTATTGTAAAGTTGCGGATCTTTTTCGTATTTTTATCGAAATAATTAATTTCGTGGAGATCAGACAGCCAGCGAAATGTTATGTTCCTGTGCAATCTTGCGCATGTTGATGACAGCATAACGGACACGTCCCAAAGCGGTATTGATACCGACACCGAGTTGTGCAGCGATGTCTTTGTACGACATATCCTTATAAAAACGCATGATAACAATCTCACGCTGATTCTCTGGCAGATAATTGATCATTCGACGGATATCCGACAGCACCTGACGATAAGAAACCTCATCCTCGTAGCACGAATCGAATTCTGCGCCTGCCAGGTCACGACGGCCAAAGATATCATAATCCACGTCACACTCATTCAGCATCTGTGCATTCTGCTGCTGGCGGAATGCATCAATGATCAGGTTGTGGGCGACACGGAAAAGGAAACCGACAAAGCGGCCTGACTCGTGATAGCGGCCAGACTTGAGCGTAACAATGACTTTCGTGAAGGTATCTTGGAACAAATCCTCCGTCATCTCCCTGTTCTGTACAATAGTATATATGTACGAGTATAGGTTATTCTTATAACGGCTTAACAGCTCGTCGAACGCTTCGTTTTTACCCTGCGCAAAGAGAGCAACCAAGCTCTCATCAGATAGATTTTTCATCTAGACTTTATTTAAATTTTAAAGCGTAGAGATTTTGTCAATAGGCGTTCTATTTAAGTTGTTTTATTGATTTGATGGTGCAAAGATAGATTAAATTTTCAATATGTAGAACAATTTTTCAGAAAAAAATGCGTTTTTGAGCACTATTTTATTAAAATTACCCTGTTTTTGTTGATTTTTCCATGGAAAATGCGTATTTTCGCACACATAAATAAACAAATAACATAACAAATCAAATAACAAACTGAATTATGAAACCTACACTTTTTCTTCTTGCTGCCGGTATGGGCAGTCGTTACGGTGGTTTGAAGCAGCTTGATGGTCTGGGACCAAATGGCGAGACAATTATGGACTATTCGATCTACGATGCCATCCAGGCTGGATTCGGTAAGATCGTATGGGTTATCCGCAAAGACTTCGAAGAGCAGTTCCGCACTCAGATTCTTGCTAAATATGAGGGACACGTTCCATGCGAACTCTGTTTCCAGAGCATCGACGCTCTCCCAGAGGGCTTCTCTGTACCAGAGGGTCGTGTTAAGCCTTGGGGCACCAACCATGCTGTCCTGATGGGCAAGGATGTAATCAAGGAGCCATTCTGCGTAATCAACTGCGATGACTTCTACAACCGCGATGCATTCATGGTAATCGGCAAGTTCCTTTCAGAGCTTCCTGAGGGTGCCAAGAATCAGTATGCTATGGTTGGATTCCGCGTAGCCAACACCTTGAGCGAGAACGGTACCGTTAGCCGTGGTATCTGCTCAAAGAACGACGAGGGCTGTCTTACCACCTGCGTAGAGCGCACCAAGATTGCTCGTGTTGACGGCAAGGTTGCTTACCGCGAGGACAACAAGGAGGATGGTGCCTGGGTAAATGTAGCAGACGAGACTCCAGTATCTATGAATATGTGGGGCTTCACTCCTGACTATTTCGAGTATAGCGAAGCTTACTTCAAGGAGTTCCTCTCAGATCCTGCCAACATGTCCAACCTCAAGGCAGAGTTCTTCATCCCATTGATGGTCAACAAGCTCATCACTGAGGGTACTGCTACCTGCAAGGTTCTCGATACCACCTCTAAGTGGTTCGGTGTTACCTACGCAGAGGATCGTCCAGAGACCGTAGAGCGCATTGCTGCTCTCGTTGCCGATGGCACCTATCCTAGCAAGCTCTTCTAAACGAAACCTTTAGATTCCTTATTTCTCAAGAAGACTGGAAGATCTCTTCCGTTCTTCTTGAGAATGTCTTATTCATAACACTTCACTCTTAATTCTTCACTTGAAATGAAGCACATTCTCTCAACCGTCGCTCTTGGCGCTGTACTGACCTTCACAGGCATGGCTCAGGAGCAGTTACCATCTCGTGCCGAGATCCTCCAGCAGATGGAGAAGGTCAACGACTGGTTTGTGAAGCGACATCCAGACCCAACAGTCAAGTCTTTTGGCAAAGGCAAGTACAGAACCTCAAATCTTTGGACTCGTGCCGTTTACTACGAAGGCGTTCTCGCCCTTTATGGCATCAATCCACGTCAGGAATACTATGACTATACCTATCAGTGGTGCGATTTCCACAAGTGGGCACCACGCAACGGTATCAATACCAACGATGCTGACAATTATTGCTGCTCGCAGATCTACATCGACATGTACCGTCTGGCTCCATCTCCGGAGAAGCTCCAGTACGTGATCAGTAACTGCAACATGTATCTCAATACACCCGACAACTCTGACTGGTGGTGGATCGATGCCATCCAGATGGGTATGCCAGTCTTTGCCAAGTTAGGCAAGACTACCGGCAACGAGGCTTACTGGGACAAGGCACATAAAATGTATATGTACACACGCGATACCTTCGATGGTGGTCTTTGGAATGCCAAGGATGGTCTCTGGTGGCGCGACATGGACTTCAATCCACCTTACACCACACCCCAGGGCAAGCAGTGTTACTGGAGCCGTGGCAATGGCTGGGTCGTTGCTGCCCTTTGTCGTGTGATGGATGAGTTGCCAGAATCACATCCTTACTACAAGCAGTACAAGGCTGACCTCCTCGCCATGTTGAAGAGTCTCAAAGGCCGTGTTCGTGAAGATGGCACCTGGAACTGTTCGCTCGATGACCCAGAGGACTTCGGAGGCATGGAGGTAACCGGCACCTCGATGTTTGTCTATGGTATGGCGTGGGCTGTTCGCCACGGCTACGTTAAGGCCGAGGAGTATATGCCACTCATCACCAAGGCATGGAACTCAATGGTCAAGAATGCTGTTCATCAGGACGACGGCATGCTCGGTTTCCAGCAGGGTACTGGCAAGGAGCCAAAAGAGAGCCAGCCTACCCTCTATGACAAGATTCCTGACTTCGATGATTTCGGCATTGGCTGCTTCCTCCTTTGTGGTGCTGAGGTTTATAAGCTCAGTCCTGGCGAACAGGGTGCCGGTTCTCGCAAACTCTTAGGCGAGAAGGTCAAGAACCAGAAACGATAATCCTCCTGAAACCTGAAACCTTAAACAATATGAAACGATTATTAATTTCGATCAGCATAGCCGCAATGGCGGCAGCTGCGATGGCACAGTCGGTTGACTGGCCTGTAGCCGCACAGGTAGCAAAACCAGGCACCCGTTGGTGGTGGATGGGTTCATCGGTCGATAGCACCAATCTGACCTACAATCTCGAGACTTATGCCAAGGCTGGTATCGGTGCCGTCGAGATTACTCCAATCTATGGTGTCAAGGGGAACGAATCCAAAGAGATTGACTTCCTCTCGGACCGCTGGATGAACATGCTCCGTCATACAGAGGCCGAAGGCAAGCGCGTCGGTATTCTGGTGGATATGAACACCGGCACAGGATGGCCTTTCGGAGGACCTGAAGTAAGTATGGACGAAGCAGCAGGCAAACTATCTTACCACATCTGGAAAGTCGGTGAAGAAGAGCCTAAGTTCGATGCCAAAGAACTCAAGTGCGAACCAAAGCACATGGGAACCTGGACCTATGGTGACACCCTGAACATTGCGCTCTATAGCAGTCATACCCGTCAGGCAGTCAAGCGTGCTGCTCCTGGTGGTGTCGGTTATGTCATGGACCACTTGAATCCTAAAGCGGTCAACCATTACTTTGAACGCTTCACCGAGGCATTCAAACGTACAGGCACACCTGCTCCAAATTCTTTCTTCAATGATTCATACGAAGTTTATGGTGCAGACTGGACCCCAGAGATGCTCACCGAGTTTGAAGCTCGTCGAGGCTACAAGTTGCAGGATTATCTTCCAGCCTTCCTTGATAGTCAAGACCCAATGCACAGCCTGCTCGTACAGGATTATCGCGAAACCATGTCTGATCTTTTGCTTGAGGTTTTCACCCACACTTGGGCTAATTGGGCACATGGGTTGGGTAGCACCGTCCGCAACCAAGCACACGGTTCTCCTGCCGACCTGCTCGATGTTTATGCAGCAGTCGATATTCCTGAAATCGAAGGTTATGGTTTGAGCGATTTCAAGATCAAAGGTCTTCGTACCGACTCTATGTGGCGTCACAATGATTCCGACCTCTCGATGCTGAAGTATGCTTCATCTGCAGCTCACGTAACGGGCAAGCCTATTGTTTCAAGCGAGACATTCACTTGGCTCTCTGAGCACTTCCGCACTTCACTCAGCCAATGTAAACCAGATTTCGACTTGATGCAGATCGGTGGTGTAAACCATTGCTACTTCCATGGTACTACCTATTCGCCTAAGGAATACCCATGGCCAGGACATCTTTTCTATGCTTCAATGGAGATGTCTCCAATCAATACCATCTGGCGCGATGCACCAGCCTTCTTCCAATACATCACCCGCGTCCAGAGCTTCATGCAGTATGGATCTCCAGACAATGATCTGTTGCTTTACATGCCTGTTTACGATGCTTGGTACGAGAACCCAGATCGTCTGTTGATGTTTGCCATCCACGGCATGGAGAAGAAAGCACCACGTTTCGTCAAAGCTGTCAATACCATCTACAATGCTGGTTACGATATGGACTACATGTCCGATCGTATGCTCCAGGCATGCAAGGTTGGAACCGACGGTCGCATCATTACTTCTGGCGGTGCCAAGTATAAAGCATTGATCCTCCCTGGCGTTCACTTCATGAAGCCAGAAACCATGCAGCATATTGTAAATCTTGCCAAACAGGGTGCAACCATCCTCTTTGTCGATGGTATTCCTTCTCAAGTGCCTGGCATGTATAACCGCGACGAACGTATGAAGCAGTTGGCAGACATCACTGCACAACTTCCAAAGAACGTACTACAGGCAACCGACTACCAGACAGCACTCCCACTCCTCACCCAAGTATTGCCAGAGGGAATGAAGAGCCAGTTTGGAGCCAAGTGCATCCGTCGTAGTAATGAGACAGGTTATCACTACTTCATCTCTTCACTCCAAGCCAACGACATCGATGGCGACGTCGAGTTAGGTATCCAGGCCAAGTCTGCCATTATCTTTGATGCCTTAACTGGCAAGCGTGGCGTAGCAGCAGTATCGCAGAAGAACGGCAAGACCTGTGTCCACCTCCAGTTGGCCAGCGGTCAGAGCTGCATACTTCAGACCTATACCGATCTCACTTCTGATCAGCTAAAGGCCAAGGATCCATCGCTCACAGATTGGACCTACCTCTATCCGATGGCAGATAAGACTGTTGATTTGACCACCAATGTCTGGACAATGAATGTGGCACAGCTCGACAATGCCAAACCACTCACTCAGCAGGAGTACAAGCTCTCTGCTCTCGCTCCTTGGACCTCGATCGACGCTCTCCGCAACACCAAGGGAACTGCTGTTTATACCACCACTGTCAAACTCAACAAGAAACAGCTTGCAGAAGCCAAGGATTGGATGCTTGACATGGGCGATGTCCGCGAGTCTGCACATGTTTACGTCAATGGTAAGGATGCAGGCATTGCTTTCTCTGTTCCATTCCGTTTGAACATCGGTCAGTACCTCAAGGCTGGTAAGAACGAGATCCGCATCGAGGTGACAGGCCTCTGCGCTAACTATGTTGCCCAGATGGATCGTGATGGCGTTCAGTGGCGCAACTTCAAGGATGCGAACATTGCAGTTCTTCCTGGCTATCACAAGGATCCTAAGTACAACACTTATTCTTGGTGGGGAACGGTTCCTTGCGGACTCAACAGCCAAGTCTCATTGACACCTTTAACTGATCAACGTTAAATCATAAATCATTAACTATTTTGGACTATAAATCCACTTTAGAATTTCTCTATGCTCAGCTCCCTGTGTTCGAAACACAGGGAGCCCATGCATATAAACCAGGGCTCGAACGTTGCGAATCCATGGATGCCACACTTGGCCATCCTCATTGCAAGTTCAAGACTATCCATATTGCTGGCACTAATGGCAAAGGCTCATGCAGCCACACCATCGCCAGTATCCTTCAGTCTGCCGGCTATAAAGTCGGTCTTTTCACCTCACCTCACCTACTCGACTTCGACGAGCGTATCCGCGTGAACGGAGAACCCATCAGCCACGATTATGTGACTCATTGGGTAGAACAAGAGTACCCCAGAATCAAGGACGAGCAACCCAGTTTTTTTGAGTTAGCCACCATGATGGCCTTCTGTTTTTTTGCAGAGCAAAAGGTCGATGTCGCAGTGATAGAAGTAGGGTTAGGTGGACGCCTAGACAGCACCAATATCATCACGCCAGAACTCAGCATAATCACGAACATATCGTTCGATCACATGCAGTTCTTAGGCGATACTTTGCCGCAGATTGCTGCCGAAAAAGCGGGCATCATGAAGCCTGGCATTCCATGCATCATTGGCGAGTGCAAGGATGATCGCGTACACTTCACCTTCCAGCAGAACGCTCAGTTACACGAAGTCACAGACCTCACCTTTGCCGATACCAGGCCGCAAGTTCTATGGATCCGCAACTGCATTGACCATATCGAATACGAAACTTTGGCCGATGGGAAACTGGAGTCTCCACTCATGGGCGAATGTCAGCCACACAACGCCAACACCATCTTGTGGGCAATTCACAAGTTGCGTAACCGCGGTTTTTCGATCTCCGAGGAGCAACTGCACGAAGGTTTCCGACTTGTTCTCAAGCAGACACACCTGCGTGGTCGTTGGGAGATTCTGCAAGAGTCCTCTCCAACCATCATTTGTGATACCGGCCATAACGAAGGTTGTTTCCAGTACCTGGGTCCACAACTTCAAGCCATCGCCAATAAATCCCAGACATCGGTCAACGCTGACGCTACCACAGGATTGCTCCGCATTGTGTTCGGCATGGTTCGAGACAAAGACATCTCGTCTGTCTTGAAGTATCTACCAGAAGAGGCCACCTATTATTTCTGCAATGCCGATACTCCTCGTGCGCTTCCTGCAAGTGAGTTGCAACAGATGTCCCAGCCATTCGGACTTAACGGGCAGGTTTATTCCTCCATCAACGAAGCCTATCAATCAGCACTCGCCGATGCTACACCTGCCGACACCATCTTTGTAGGCGGATCAAACTTTATTGTCTGCGAAATTCTCAAAGAATGGAATCAATAATCTCAAAACAATAATCATCCAATGATCCCCTGCCCTCTATATCAGTTATTTCACTTGCAATGCCCTTTTTGTGGTGTTCAACGTGGATTGATAGCTTTGGCAGAAGGAGACATCATTGGATGGTGGAACTACAATCCTGTAGTTTGGTCTCTTCTCCCCTATTTCCTTATTTTGTTTGTGGGCGAACTTTACAAACCGTGGCGAGACAAACCAATCGTTCAGTTCTGTTTTTCGAATCGAGCCATCTTCTTTGTATTTGGTATATTGATTATTTGGGGCATACTCAGAAACATAGTATAATTCAAACAACATTTATTAACTTTTTAAATCACAATTACGGAAATGAAAACTATCAACATTTCAGAAGTCATTTCTCAGGCTTGGGAGTTGACCAAAAAGAACTGGTTATTTACGTTAGTCATCTTAATTGGTATCAGCATCGTGACAAACGTTATCTCATCCATTATGGGTACCGCTAACACCGCGCAGCTCTTGAGTTTGATTCAACAACCTAATCCTGATCCAGCTGCGATTCTCGGATTCTACTCATCAATGATTCCTGCAGCAACAGTTTCCAACTTTATACAAATGATTTTACTTGTTGGATTGTATCAATTCCTCTTGAATGCATCACGAGGCAACAACGAATTAAGTTTAGATAATTGGAAGCAGCCTATCATGGTCTATGTCAACATCATCATAACAGGTCTTGTCGTTGGCATTATTACGCTCATCGGCGTTGCTTTCTGTATTGTCCCTGGTTTATATCTCTATGCTCGCTTGCAATTTGCTACCTACTACTTGCTCGACCACAAAGAGGCAAACATCGGAGACGCCATTTCTGCATCGTGGAACATGACCAGTTCTTCTGCTTTCACCCTCATTGGGTTGATGCTCCTTTTTGTATTGATTGCTCTCGTTGGTCTTCTCTGCTGCTGCATCGGTATTCTTGTTGCCGAAATCATCATCTACTTTGCAGTGGTAGTTTGCTACCTCACCCTGCACGCTGAGAAGCCAGCACAGATTGAGAACTAATTACACATTATTATAATATGAAGTAACCCCCTCGAGACCAACGTCCCGAGGGGGTATTTTATTAGATATGCTTCAGTTGAGATTACTTGAACATCTCCTGGAACTTCTCGAGAGTAACCTCTTTCTTGGTGAGAGATACGGCATCCTTAACCTCAGCCATGATCTTGCGAGTCATAGCGCTATCGCGGAGCTGAGCACGCTGCTTCTCATCCTTAACGATGCTCTCAACGTATGATTTCATATACTCCTCTGGGAGGCTGGTCATACCATACTGAGCCATCTGAGCAGAAACCATCTCGCGAGCCTCGTTCTTGATATCGTCGTCAGAGAGCTTGATCTCCTTCATAGCAACGACCTTCTCCTCGATGACCTGCCAGGTCAGATCCTCCATCATCTTAGGGAAGTCCTCCTCGAGCTTCTTAGCATCGCGGTTCTCGTCCTTAGCCAAGAGCCACTTCTTGAGGGACTCCTCTGGGAACTTGAGAGCGCCAACCTGCTTCATCAAAGCCTCCTTAGCGTCGATGTTGAACTTGTACTCGCTGTTCATAGCGAGCTGAGCTGCGATACCCTCAGAAACCTTAGCCTTGAAAGCCTCCTCGGTGGTGCACTCCTCACCATAAGCTGACTTGAAGAACTCCTCGTTCAACTCAGCAGCCTGACGGTGCATGATGTCGGTGATAGTGAAACGGAAGTTAGCGGTGCAACCAGCGATCTCCTCCTGCTTCTTCTGGAGCAAGCTAGCGATCTCAGCCTGGTTGTTATTGTAAGCAGCAGCTGGGTTGAAGTCAACCGAAGCGAGCTTCTTAGCACCCTCGAACTTCTTCTTCTCCTCTTCACCTGCCATATAGCGTGGGTAAACAGTAGCGTCGGTAGCCTCGATGCCACCCTCCTTGATGTTACCGTTCTCGTCGAGCTCAGCGATGTTGCCCTTGATAACGTCATCAGCAGTAGCCTCGTCAGCAGATACCGAAGTACCGAACTGGTTGCGGAGACCATTGATCTGATCCTCCATCATCTTGTCCTCTACCTTGATGGTGTAGAAAGGAACCTTGACGGTCTTGTCGAGCTTCAACTCGAACTCTGGTGCGATAGCGATATCGAACTTAACAGTGAACTTCTCAGCAGTAGCGAAGTCAACTGGCTCCTGCTCGCCATTAACCATTGGCTCGCCGAGTACGTTCAACTTATTCTCTGAGATATAGTTGTACATGGCGTTGTTGATTACCTTGTTGACCTCGTCAACGGTAACCTGCTGGCCATACATCTTCTTAACCAGACCTGCTGGTACCATACCCTTACGGAAACCAGGCATCTGAATGTTCTTACGAGCGTTCTTGAGCTCTTTCTCTACGGCCTCTGCATAATCGGCCTTCTCAATCTCCAGGCTGAGTACGATGTTCACATCGTCAACAACTTGCTTCGAAATGTTCATTTTTTAATCTATATATAATTAATACTTATTTTTCGTGGGCGCAAAGATACAAAAAGTCCGCGAAAAAACCAAACTTTCGCGGACTTTTAACATTATTTTTTCGACTGGTTTACTTCAAATTCATGATTTTTGCAATCTTGAGTGGAATTTCCGCATTGTCGTTATGTCCCATGAATTCCTCCTTGCCCACACCGACGGCATAGACTGGAACGAGTCCTGCGGTATGTCCGCCAGAGGTCCAGCCGACGTGAGCCTTATCCTGCAGGATGAACAGAGCCTCGGTCATGAAGGCCTTGCTCGAAGCATAAAGCGTACGGGTATCAGAGGCCTCACCTGAGAGGGTCTTTTCGAACAGAGCCTTCAGACGAGCCTCTTCCGACTCCTTCATTGGCACGTGCGACCACAAACCGAAATCCTTCGACAACTGCTCCTTGACCTGCTCCCAGGTCAGGTTCTTGATGCCGCCAGCCTTATTAGCCAGATCCATCATGTTGCGGTTAGCCTCATCGAGCGAAGCATGCTGATACTGGAGCAACTTGAAGTTGGTCTTATAGCCACCATACTGGCAGCCCAGCGAGAGACCACCAGTCTCATGATCTGATGTAAAGACAATCAGCGTCTCATCCGGATGCTGACGATAGAAGTCGAGTGCAAGGCTCATGCAGCTATCAGCAGCCAACACCTCCTGGAAGGCAGCAGCACCATCGTGGGCATGACAGGCAAAGTCCACCTTACCACCCGTCTCATTGAAGAGATAGAAACCGGTATTCTTATCCTGCGCCTTGCGGTAGAGCAGTTCCAGTTCCGCCTTGAACTGATCGACAATGGTCACCTGACCCGGACGACGGTCAATCCAATAAGGCAGAGAGTAGTTGTCTGGCACCTGACCCTGCAACATAATCAGCTTATCAGCCTTGCGGCCCTCACGCTCATAATCCTCGTTGGTAAAGCAGATAGTATAACCGGCCTTACGAAGAGCGTTATAGATAGAATCGCGCACCTCAGGCTTGTTATACTTGCGTTCCAGGTTGATGCTACCGCCACCGAAGAACTCAAAACCGGTAGCCTCCATCTGGCAGGCAATCTGGTAATACATGTTACGGTCCGGCACATGTCCGTAGTGAGCGGCAGGAGTCGCATGGTTTACAGGACAAGAGCTGCCGACACCCACCATATAGCCGGCATCGTGAGCACGCTGTGCCACACTGATGAGTGGAGTCACACTATCTGGTGCCATACCGATGGCTCCATTGTAGGTCTTCGAACCACAAGCCAGAGCAGTACCCGAAGCGGCACTATCGGTTACATCGCTCGATGTGCTGTACGTTGAAGCCAGTCCTACGACAGGCGATTTGCTGACCCACAATGGGGTACGGCCCAGCTCTCCTTTCAGTTCCGAGAGCATGATCTCAGTTCCAAGCACGGCATTGACGCCAGTACCATCGCTGATAAAATAGAACACATACTTAGGCTGTTTTGAAACCTCTGTCTTAACTTTGGGCTTAGCGCTTACACTCACACAGGAGAGACAAGCAAGTGCTAACACCGCAATCTTTGAGTATTTCATATTGTAGATAGATTTATATTTTTTACACTGGCATATTGCCGTGCTTTTTTGGTGGATTGCTCTGGTTCTTGTTACGGCAGCACTCCAAGCCCTTGATGATAGCAATACGTGTATCAGCAGGCGAGATGATATCGTCGATGTAACCCAGTTCTGCAGCGCAGTATGGGTTGCTGAACTTAGCTTCATACTCCTTGATACGTTCCTCCTGCTGTTCTGGGGTCTCCTTGCGATACAGGATCGAAACGGCGCCCTTGGCTCCCATGACAGCGATCTCTGCACTTTCGTAAGCCAGGTTCACATCAGCACCCAGCTGCTTGCAGTTCATCACGATGTATGCACCGCCGTAAGCCTTACGGGTGATGAGAGTAATCTTCGGCACAGTAGCCTCTGCATAGGCATAGAGCAACTTCGCACCATGACGGATGATGCCACCATGTTCCTGGTTCAGACCCGGCAGGAAGCCTGGCACATCCTCGATCGTCACGATCGGGATGTTGAAACAATCACAGAAGCGGACAAAGCGGGCAGCCTTCTCCGAGGCATCGATATCAAGTGATCCTGCCAGTACCTGAGGCTGATTAGCCACAAAACCGACCGTACGACCCGCCATGCGACCGAAACCGATCACTATGTTCTTGGCGAAGTTCGGTGCAATCTCGAAGAAGTACTGATGGTCACAGATAGGTTCAATGATATCCTTGATGTTATATGGGATATTCGGATTCTCAGGCACGACACCCTCCAGTTCATGCACCTTACGGCTCAACTCATCGGTAGCTGGGTGGATTGGAGCATCCTCCATGTTGTTGCTTGGCAGGAAGCCGATCAGTTCGCGGATGGTCATCAGACACTCTTCGTCGCTTTCGCAGGCAAACTGGCAGACGCCCGACTTCGTGCTATGCACATCGGCACCGCCCAGCGACTCCTTGTCGCACTCCTCGTTGGTTACCTGCTTTACGACGTTCGGACCTGTAATGAACATCTGAGACTCCTCCTTCACCATCAGGATGAAGTCAGTCAGCGCTGGGCTGTAGCAGCTACCGCCAGCACATGGGCCCATGATAGCCGAGATCTGTGGAATCACGCCCGATGCCTGCACATTGCGGTAGAAGATATCACCGAAGCCCGAGAGACTCTCGATACCCTCCTGAATACGGGCGCCACCCGAATCATTCAATCCGATGATAGGAGCACCATTCTTCAGGGCAGAATCCTGCACCTTGGCGATCTTGGCTGCATTGGCAGCCGAGAGAGAGCCACCCATCACGGCAAAGTCGAAGGCATACACGAATACCAGTCGGCCATCGATCTTACCATAGCCGCACACCACGCCATCACCAGCCACACGCTTCTGCTCCATGCCGAAGTTCGTGCAATGATGCTTTACAAACTTGTCCACCTCTACAAAGGTGTCCTTATCCAACAAAATATCTATACGTTCTCTAACGCTCAATTTCTTTGGTTCTGCCATACAAACATATATTTTTGAACAAGAATTTTAAGAATTGGAAGAATTATTGATGAACAAGATATAGAAAAAAAATAGATTCTTATAATTTAAAATTCTTGTTCCCTACAACTTCAATCAACAGACTTCCTATTCATAAAAACCTGCTTATTTGTTACAAATTCAATGTTACCAACACTTGATCAACCATAACGCTGTCACCTTCGTTGCACTTCACTTCGTTCACCTTGCAAGCTTCGGTCACAGAGATGTTCGATTGCATCTTCATGGCCTCGATCGTGAGTACAATGTCACCAGGCAGAAGTTCCTGACCAGGTTCGACATAGACCTTGACAATCTTACAAGGCATTGGAGCCTTGATCTTGTCGGCCTGTTTCTCATTGTCAGTCTTCTTGCGCATACGCATATACTTGGCCTGACTATCGAGCATATCGACCTCGTAGTTCGAGTAGTTCAGATTCACACGATAGTGCTTGCCGGTATCCCCCTTGATCAGGGTTGCATTGTACGAGTTACCGTTATTCAGGATCGAGACCTGTCCATTGGCAAACATGCAGATATCTACATGATATACCTTACCATCGATCTCGATCGACACTTTATTACCCTCTTTGCTGAGCATGGTCACCTCAGCCAGGCGATTTCCAATTTGTATCTCCATAATTAAACCCTTAACACACCCTTTTGTAAACCAAATGCTCTCCAGCGATTGAGAGCGGAACTATTCTCGGTAACACCATCGCCCGTGTTCTCCTCGTAGTTCATGAGGTAGTCGATATAGGCGGCAATGATGGCCATGTCCTCCGAATCATTCTTGAAGCCAGGACGAGGACGCAGACGGTCCTGGTTGACCTCGATGAACGAAGTATCATAGTTACCCTCCTTGAACTGAGGTACATCGATGATGCGGCGCAGATAACGGATGTTCGTTACCAGACCCGCAACCTTGTACTCATAGAGAGCTCGGCGCATACGTTCGATGGCATACTGACGACGGGTAGACCAGACAATCAGCTTACCGATCATCGGATCATAGTACATAGGGATCTCATAGCCCTCGTACACAGCCGAATCGATACGGATGCCAGGACCATGAGGCTCAACCAGACGAGAGATGACACCTGGAGCCGGACGGAAATTATTGTCGGTATCCTCGGCACAGATACGACACTCGATGGCATGACCGCGCTGGTGGATATCCTCCTGCTTGATGGTCAGTTCATGACCGTCGGCAATCAGAATCTGCTGCTTAACCAGATCGAGGCCAATCACCTCTTCGGTAATCGGATGCTCCACCTGCAGACGGGTATTCATCTCGAGGAAGTAGAAATTCTTGTATTTATCGACCAGGAACTCGATGGTACCAGCACCCACATAACCAACCGCTTTGGCGGCAGCTACGGCAGCAGCACCCATCTTCTCGCGGGTCTCCGGATCCAGGAATGGCGATGGAGACTCCTCAACCACCTTCTGGTGACGACGCTGTACAGAACACTCACGATCGTAGAGATGTACGACATTGCCATGCTTGTCGCCCATAATCTGGAACTCAATGTGATGAGGACCCTCGACGAACTTCTCGATATATACAGTATCATCGCCGAAACCAGACAAAGCCTCGCTCTTGCAGGCGTTGTAAGCTTCGACCACATCTTCGGCACGATGCACCAATCGCATACCCTTGCCACCACCGCCCATCGAGGCCTTGATCATGACCGGGAAGCCGATGGCCTTGCAGACTCCGACTGCCTCTTCGGCCGAATTGAGCTGATCCTGTGTACCTGGCACGACAGGGACTCCAGCCGCAATCATGTGACGGCGAGCCTGGATCTTATCGCCCATATCGATCATGGTCTGTGGGTTCGGACCGATGAAGATGATACCCTCGGCTTCACAACGACGGGCGAATTCAGCATTCTCGCTCAAGAAGCCATAACCCGGGTGGATGGCATCCACCTTATGTTTTTTGGCCACCTCTATAATCTTGTCGATGCACAGGTAGCTCTCGTTGCTGGGAGCTGGACCGATACATTCGGCTTCGTTCGCATACAGGACATGGCGGGAGGTTCGGTCGGCCTCGCTGAACACAGCCACACTGCGGATACCCATCTCATAACAGGCTCGCATCACACGTATAGCTATTTCGCCACGATTTGCAATTAGGATTTTTCTTATCATAGGTAAAATTAGAATGTAATAAGATTACTACATTTGGATTTAATCTTGGCAAAATTACGGACTTTTTCCCAATTGGCCAAATTATTTGATGAAAACCCGATTTGTTTAAGCTTTTTTAACACGAATTGGATATTGTACTTTTTACCATAAGCAAAATTAACATTCTTTACAATAAGGTATAACAAAGGCGTTTTCGATTGCACATACTATCCTACGCAGAGATATTTCGGAAGGGTTATTGTACAAAATACTATAACTTATTGTCACTTGTACAACAATCATGATTCAGAACGCCCTAAAAAAACGGCAAAATTATTTGGAAGCGATGTGTAATTTCACTACCTTTGCGCCAGAAAAAAATAATGATCCTTATGCAAGCAGAAAACACAAACATCAATTTCGATCCACATGTTTCGGTCGACTGTGTGATACTCGGTTTCGATGGTGAATCTCTCAAGGTACTTCTCTCCCGCCAGGGTGACGAAGCGCCCAACAGTCAATACAACTCCCTGAAATTACCAGGACGATTGTTGTATGCAAACGAAGATCTCGACCAGGCTGCCGACGATATCCTGAATCAGCTGACCGGTTCACACAATCACTTCGTTCGTCAGTTCCGAGCATTCGGTTCTCCGACACGTACCAACAACCCTAAGGATGTACTTTGGCTTGAGAATGCAATCAAGCAGAAAGTAGGACGAATCGTTACTATTTCCTATATATCATTGGTTCGCATCAACAATCGTACCCATCGTACCTTTGCCGGTCACGATGCTGCCTGGTACAAAGTGAGTGAGCTTCCGGAACTGGCATTTGACCACAGCGTCATCATCCGCGAGGTTCTGCAGGAGGTCGAGAAGCTCTCCATCCTCGAGCCACATGTACTCTTTGAGCTTCTTCCTGCCAAGTTCACCGCGCTCCAGCTCCGCCGTGTTCACGAACAGATCATCGGTCATGAGATGGACGTCCGCAACTTCTCGAAGCTCATCCTCAACAAGCCTTACATCGTTCCGCTCGACGAGTGGGAACAGAACGTCAGCCACCGCGCTGCGAGGTATTATAAATTTCAGGTAGGCAAGGTAAAGAAATAAAAGCCCCACCCCCAGCCCTCCCCGCTCGGGGAGGGAGAGACGTAACAAAAGAACAAAGCGACATAAGAACAAAACAACTAAATAACAGAACAACAATATGAATTTACTCTTAGGTTACGACATCGGAACCTCATCCGTTAAGGCATCGCTCGTAGATGCAGAGACAGGCCAGACAGTGGCAAGTGCACAATATCCAGATGCAGAGGCACCAATCATTGCCAAGAAGGCAGGTTGGGCTGAGCAGGATCCAGAAATGTGGTGGGAAGAGCTCAAGCAGGCTACCCAGCGCGTCAGCGAGAAGGCTGGCAAGGGTTCGCTCGCATCGGTAAAGGCCATAGGTATCTCTTATCAGATGCACGGTCTGGTATGCGTTGACAAGGCAAGCAAGCCATTGCGTCCATCCATCATCTGGTGCGACGGACGTGCCGTACCATTCGGCAACGAAGCCTTCCAGAAGATCGGTGCCAAGAAGTGTCTTTCACACCTGTTGAACAGCCCAGGCAACTTCACTGCTGCCAAGCTGGCATGGGTCAAGAAGAACGAGCCAAAACTCTTCAAGCAGATCGACAAGATCATGCTTCCAGGTGATTACATCGCACTCCGTCTCTCAGGCGGTGACAAGAAGACCACCGTATCAGGACTCTCAGAGGGTATGTTCTGGGACTTCAAGAACAACTGCGTCAGCAAGGATGTCATGAAGCACTTCGGCTTCCCAGAGAGCATCATCTCCGAGATCGTTCCTACCTTCTCCATCCAGAGCCGCGTCTGCGAGGCCATTGCTGCTGAGCTCGGACTCCCAGCAGGCACCCCAATCTCTTATCGTGGTGGTGACCAGCCAAACAACGCCCTCTCGCTCAATGTCATGAAGCCAGGCGAGATTGCAGCTACCGGTGGTACCTCAGGTGTAGTCTATGGCGTCCTCGGCGAGGTCAACTACGACAAGCTCAGCCGCGTCAACACCTTTGCACACGTCAACCATGGCGAGAATGGCGACACCCGTCTCGGTGTACTTCTCTGCATTAATGGTACCGGCATCCTCAATGCATGGATGAAGCGCACCGTTGCTCCTGAAGGCATCGGCTATGGCGAGATGAACGACCTTGCAGAGTCTGTTCCTGTAGGTGCAGAAGGTCTCTCGGTTATTCCATTCGGCAATGGCGCAGAACGTGTACTCCAGAACGAGAATCCAGGTGCAAGCGTACATGGCATCAACTTCAACATCCACAAGAAGGCCCACATGCTCCGCGCTGCTCAGGAGGGTATTGCCTTCAGCTTCGCCTATGGCATGGAGATCATGCAGAAGATGGGCATGGAGATCAAGACCATCAAGGCCGGTCATGCCAACCTCTTCCTCTCTCCTCTCTTCCGTCGCACCCTCGCTGCCGTCACAGGCGCTACTATCGAACTCTACGAGACCGACGGTTCAGTAGGTGCAGCTTATGGTGCCGGTATTGGTGCTGGCATCTACAAAGACAGCGACGATGCCTTCAAGACCCTCAAGCTCATCAAGACCGAGGCTCCTGTTGCTGAAACCAAGGAGTACAAGGCAGCCTACAAGCGCTGGAAGGCTTGCCTCGAGAAGTAAGCCAATCGTTCTTTACAAACCTATCTTTATATTAAGCAGCAGTGCACTGTGATTTTGATTCACAGTGCACTGTTTTATTGTAAATAATCGTAACGAGATTACTTCTTGAACACAATAGGCAAAGCCCAATAGAGATATTGATTGATGTCGCCATAGTAATGTTGGCCACCCTCCTTCATCGAGAAACGCAGATTGGCATCCGGTGCATCGTAACGGAACAGAGGAGCATAGAGATGCAAAGCCTCGATCAAAGCCTTCTGCGGATTGCCAGCGATGTCTTTCGTACCGGTGTAGCCGAACACCTCAAAATCGTTGGCAAAAGGAGTTTGTTCTAGCTGTGCATTGAGCCACTGTGCAGCAGTCTTGGCATCCTGCTTCTGGCCCTTCTCATCGTAGATCCAGAGGTCGCCACTCAGTGGCAGGAAGTTCTTGACAGCATTAACACCATAAGCTAACTGATACCATGTGGTAAGTGCACCCATCGAGAAGCCGCCAAAGGAACGATGATCGCGTGAACGGGTAACAGCAGCGCTATCCTTGCCAGCCAGGAAGGTGTTATAGGCCGTTTCGACAGCAGGAATGAGGTCGTTCTGCAACTCGATGTGGAAGTCACGGGTACGGGCGATGGCATCGTTCATTGCATTGGCTCCGATATTCTCGTCATCGTCGTAGAAGGTAGGTGCCACTACAATGATCGGACGCATCTTACCTTCTGCAATCAGATGATCAAGCACATTGCGCAATGGCAACCAGTCGCTTGGAGGAGTCAAGAAGGAGGTTGTCTTATCGCCACCACCGTGCATCAGGTAAAGAACATCGTATTTTGTCTTTTTATCCTTGGCCTTATATCCGTAAGGCAGGTAAACACGAGCATGCTTCTGCAAGCTCTTTCCATCTTTGTGGGCAGTATAGTTGAACACCTCAATCTTACCCTGCTTTGCAGCTGGCTGACGGACAGCATCAGGTATAGGCTGGATAGCGCCGATGGTACTATCAAAGTTATAGGCATCGCGAACCCTCCAGACCTTCAGGATAATAGCTCCATTTTCAAAACCTGCAGGACGACATACATAGATGGCATTGTTGAGCCAGGCATATTTGCTATCGATCGGAGCCTCGAACTTAGGGGTGCAATAGAAGTATTTTCCGGCAATCATGCCCACATTGCGGATGTGGATGTTTACACTATCATTGGTACGGAGGCAATAGATAGCTTCGATGTCGGAGCGCCCTTTGTCCATGTTATGCATCTGGTAATCGGCACCGCCATTCAGTACCTCTCCTCTGATGTTGGGTCCCTCAAAAGTTCCACCAATGATTGGTACGATGTTGCGGTAGCCCTGGGCGATCTGTCCCACACTGTAAGCCTGACCCAGCTGGACGTTCAGTTGCATCACGAATTCCAGTTCCGGATCTGGCTGTGAAGGTGCCTGTGCGTAGCCATTGAAAGCCACAAGCAGCACACTTACGAACGATAAAAATTTCTTGATCATAATAAATGTTTTAGGTATTGTGTTTGTAAGATGGGTGCAAAGATAAGCATAAAATACGAGTCTTGCAATATTTCCAAGAAAAAAGCACATATTCTTTGTGATAGGATTACTCCTCACGGTACTCAAGGATATCTCCAGGAGTACAATCCAGTACTTGGCAGGTTGCCTCGAGCGTTGAGAACCGATGTATTGTTTTTGCATTAGTTCCTTGTAAAAATGCTGAGCATAGCTTTGCTGAGTGTTTACACGTATAGTGAAAATGGAGAACACAGCTTTGCTCATGGCTTTCACGTATGGCGAAAATGGAAAACTTAGCTTTGCTCGGGGCTTTCTCCTATAGTGAAAATCGAAAACACAGCTTTGCTGAGCGTTTTCACGTATGGTGAAAATGGAAAACTTAGCTTTGCTCGGCACTTTCACCTGTAGTGAGAGTGGTGAGCAAAGGTTTGCTAAGACGAGAGAGAAGACTGAATAATCATTGATTATGACCTTTAATAAACATTAACACCAATTTGTGCCGTTCTTTGAGAATATGAATACCGACCAAGGGAGAAAGAGGATATTCCTGACATCACCCGCGAGATGTGCATGGTCATGAACGAACTGGTGCGCATGATAGCGAAGAAACCAGACAACTGGTGGTGCGTATCTTTGTCCCCGACAAACACATAAAACTTCCAAACACAATACAATGAAACATTCAACATTTCGGTTTGTAATGATGTTCCTGTTGAGCATGAACATTAGCCTTAGCTGCTGGGCCAAAGCAGCAAGCAAGGTCTGGGAACATCTATCTGGCCAACCGCAGCGAACAGAAGGCATGGGAGGCATTCATCAAGGAGAATAATGAGACCGACCCGTACTGCGTCCACTACAACCTGCCGCAGGATCAGCAGTCGGCGGTCGAGAACTTCCTGGGTGTACATAGCTATCCTTCTTACTTCCTCATTGACCCTGAGGGCCATGTGCTGGAGAAGAAAATCGATGCCCGAGAACATGGCATCGACGAAGTGGTCAAGCTGGTAAAGGAACTGAATGCCAAGAATTAGTTTATCATTAAGTTGCTACCAGATTGTTCGACAAACTTAGAATGACAAGCAAAAAATTCTATTTATTTATTGCTTCTTTCAAACCCACAAACGGCGGTAGAAATCCGCCTTCTTTTCAATTTTCATAGGATAGGCACGCGAAGAGCTGGGCATGCGCCACCAACGGAGCGATGCCTGGTTCTGTGCATGCGGACAGAGAATCTCAACGGACTCTCCTACTTTGGGTATGGAAACCGGAAGATTATGTTTTTCGAAATAGGCCTGAAGTTCTTCGCTGGCTTTGCCTCCAGTGGTAATGAGGGTACGGCATTGTGGCATCTGCGACAAAAGGGCAAAGACATCTGTCCCCTCGACAATCTCCAGGAAGTTATCGTCGGCATTGTCCTTCAGTCGGCAGACTTTGCTGGCAGTATCGAACAGGGATATCCCCTCCTGAAGACAGAATGCAACGATCCGCTCTTTGTCGAACCGCTTCTCTCCTGCCACCTCGAACCAAGCCTTGTCGCCAAAATGAATCAACCCCTGGATACGCCAGAAGTCATTGATCCAGTTCGGATAGAAGAAATCCATGCTCCATCGGGCTTGCGGTGGAGGGAAACTACCCAGAAACAGCATTCGGGCCTGTTCGGGCAGAAAGGGTTTGAGGGGATGCTCTTCGACCGTCATGAGCAATCAGAAGCATTGAGCGACAAGGGCCATCGCACAGCGTTCACCATCCATAGCGGCAGAAACGATACCACCTGCAAAACCGGCACCCTCGCCACAAGGATAAAGACCAGCGATGGTTGGATGCACAAGCAGTTCGCGATCACGAGGGATACGGACCGGACTACTGGTTCGAGTCTCGGCAGCAATGAGGGTTGCCTCGCTGGTCAGGAAACCATGCGCATTGCGTCCGAAGGTCTCCAATCCACCACGCAGACGACTGCTGATGAACTTAGGCATCCAGAAGTGGAGCGGTGAAGCAATGACACCTGGCGTATAGGACGAATTGGGCAGATCGGCCGAAAGGTGGCCCTTCACAAAGTCTGTCATGCGTTGTGCTGGAGCTACCTGAGAACGTCCGCCATTCAGCCAAGCCTGCTTCTCGATGTTCTCCTGAAGTGCCATCACAGCCAATGGGGAGCTCTGAACATCGGCAATGCCCAACTCCGAAAGGAAGGTGCAGGTGGGCAGTTCGGGATCCAATCCCTCGCTCACCATCTGAGCAACATCTTCGGGACGAATCTCAACAACCATGGCAGAGTTGGCCCAGCGCGAACCACGTGCACTGGCGGACATGCCATTCACGACGACCTGCTGCGGTGCTGTAGCACTCGGAACAACCACACCGCCCGGACACATACAGAAGGAATAGACACCTCGTCCCTCACACTGAGTCACGAAACTATATTCGGCTGCTGGCAGATATTGGCCACGTCCGGCTTTGTTGTGATACTGGATCTGGTCAATGAGCTGCTGTGGATGTTCCAGACGGACGCCCATGGCAATGCCTTTGGTCTTGATAGGAATCTGTTCGCGGTAGAGCATGCGATAGACGTCGCGGGCAGAGTGTCCGGTTGCCAGAATGACTGGTCCCTGAAACTCCTCTCCTCGGTTCGACACGCAGCCACACACCTTGCCATTGCGGACAATCAGTTCGGTCATGATGGTCTCGAAATGAATCTCGCCACCGCAACGCAGTATCTCTTCGCGGATATTAGCTATGACTCCCGGCAAACGGTCGGTACCGATGTGCGGATGAGCGGCATCGAGGATACCG
Organism: Bacteroidales bacterium; assembly: GCA_045627865.1. GTDB lineage: Bacteria > Bacteroidota > Bacteroidia > Bacteroidales > UBA3663 > Liminaster. The sequence goes on along the minus strand of JAZQOK010000031.1, from coordinate 52,049 downwards.
GTATCGGCTCCGAACTGACAGAGTCGTTCGAGGACGGTCTGCACATTGCCGCGCTTCTTGCTACGGGTAAAGAGCTTGCCGTCGGAGAAAGCGCCAGCACCACCCTCACCGAAACAGAAATTACTCTCGGGGTCAACCTGCTGTGTACGGGTTATCTGCGCTACGTCACGACGACGATCGGTCACGTTACGTCCACGCTCAAGGACGATCGGCTTGATACCGAGCTCAATCAGCTTGAGGGCAGCAAACAGGCCACCAGGACCCAGTCCGACCACAATGGCCTGACGGTCGCCCTTGACCTCTTTGTACTGCAGGGGCTTGAACAGCTCCTTGGGTGGTTCTTCGTTGATATATACATCGAGATCCAGCTGAATCATCACCTGACGCTGACGGGCATCAATACTACGATGCAAGGTACGCAATCCCTTCAGACTGCGTGGCGAGATGGCATTCTGCTGGCATACCTCCTGCTCCAACTTCTGTGCATCGGCCCAGACCTCCGGACGGACACGAATCTTTATATTCTTTATCATTTTTCAATAATTGTTCTACAAATATGATTTTATTTTTTGATTTTCAGCTGGATTTCGAGACCGAAGCTTGTCGGAGGTCGATCCTTCTAAATTAACTCCCCAAAAGCAGCGAATTGCTGCGCATTTTTGTAAGGATTATATTTAAGATTTTTAGTCAAAATAAAATCCCGAACTAAAATCAGACTAAAAATACGCTCGAATACCTCGCTTTTCTAAGGCTTTTTGAGAGGGATCGGGCAAAGCCCTCGAAATCCTAATAAGAATCAAAAAGAAAATCCCGAAATATGAAGGGATTTTTAGTCTAGATTTAGAGATCCTGCACGATGCCCTGTTCGCGATGTGTGAGGATGATGTGCAGATCGGGATGCAATGCCTTGAGATGTTCGGCCAGATGCTGCGCTCCATACACGCTGCGATGCTGACCACCCGTGCAACCGAAGCTGACCATCAGACTGGTAAAACCACGGAGGAGATAAGTCTCGACGGCCGGATCGACGAGGGCATAGACATGCTCGAGGAACTGCGGCATCGTCAGTTCGCTGCCGATAGGCTTATGTTCGGGGTTATCATCACGTCCCTCGAGGAAGTCAATGACTGGCTGATCGAGACCTGTGATGTGCTTGTATTCCTTGTATCGGCCCGGATTGTGAGGGGCTCGGCAATCAAAGACGAAACCGCCACCATTGCCCGAAAAATCATCGGGAATGCCTTTTTTGTAGCTAAAACTGGTTATTCGCACGGTCAATCGCGTGCTCTGTGACCGGAACTCCTTCCCCATGGGCGTATCCCAGACGGCGTCGAGCAGCTGCTGGATGTAGGGATAACCGGCATGCGTCTGACCGATCATCTGAAGGGTCTTCCCGATCGGACTCAGGAAGGCGGCTTTGTGTTCGAAGATGCCACGGAAACCATAAGCACCCAACACCTGAAGCATGCGGAAGAAGGCAAAGCGATCCAGACTGGCACGGAAGTCGGATTCCGGAATCTGAACATACTGCTGCAAGGCCTGGTAATAGACCTGAATCAAACGCTCGCGCAGGTCGGCTGGATAGTCGGCACGAGACTGCCAAAGGAACGAGGCTACGTCGTAGAAGAAAGGACCCTCGTATCCGCCCTGGAAGTCGATGTAGTAAGGCTGACCATCACGAACCATCACGTTGCGGGACTGGAAATCACGGTACAAGAAGGTTGGCTGGCACTTCAGATTGCCGCAAGAGGCCAGCAGATCCTTTTCGAGACGATCGAACTCTGCCTGCAGTTTCAGTTCGTCGATAGGAATACTGGTCCCCTTCAGGAAACAGTATTTGAAGTAATTGAGATCCCAACGGATGTTGACTTCGGAGAAATGCTGCTGACCACAACAGTGCGAAAGGTCGAACCCTGACAATCCCTTGAACTGGATCCCGACCAGATCCTTCATGATCTGCTCAAGCAAACCAACCACCTCAGCACTCCATTCTCCTGCCTTCTGACAGGCCAGAATCAGATCATAGAGTGAGGTCTTGCCCAGATCCTCCTGCAGGTAACAGGCCCCCTCCTGCGCCAGGATTTTCGGCACGCGGATTCCCTGTTCTATGAGCGATTTGTCCAACTCACAGAATGCACGCATTTCGAGCGCATCCGGACAGCCGACACCAATGACCGATGTGCCATCGGAGGCATAGAGACGCAAGTACAGACGATTGCTGGCAGAACCATTGATTGCCTCGACCGAAACGGGGTTCTGGCCAAAGCAGTGGGCATATAGTGCTTGAATTTGCTGTTCCATTCCTATTTAAATAGATATATTTTGTGGCAAAGATAGTAAAAAATGCTTAAAGAGGTTATTTTTTTTGTAGATTTTTCGTGTTTTGGCAAAAAAATGACTATCTTTGCGACTCGATAAGCAAACCATATCACCATTTTGAGCATGAATGAAGATGTATTGAACGTACAACAGAGTCTCGGAATCGTTGGCAACAGTCCAAGATTGAAAGAGGCTATCTCGGCAGCCCTCCAGGCCGCCCCGTACGACGTGAATGTACTCATCGTTGGCGAAAATGGTGTCGGTAAGGAGGCATTCCATAAGATTCTGCATTCTCACAGCAGCCGAAAGTTCAAGAAGTGCATTGCGGTGAACTGCGGTGCATTGCCAGAGGGAACCATCAACAGCGAACTCTTCGGACATGTGAAGGGCGCCTATACCGGTGCACTGGCTGACAGAAAGGGTTTCTTCGAGGAGGCCGATGGCGGTACTATCTTCCTGGATGAGGTGGGTGAACTGCCTCTGGATACCCAGGCCCGTCTGCTCCGTGTGCTCGAGTCTGGCGAATATACCCGAATGGGCTCGAGCGAGGTGCACAAGACCGATGTACGCGTCGTGGCTGCCACCAACAAGGATCTGCATCAAGCCATCGAACGAGGCACTTTCCGCGAGGACCTCTTCTACCGTCTTTCGACCATCACGATACGCGTTCCATCGCTCCGTGAACGACAGGAGGATATTCACTTGCTGTTCCGCAAGTTTGCCAGCGATATCGCCAACCGATATCATTTCCCTGCCATCAGCGTCGATGCAATGGCCAAGCAGATGCTCCTTGCCTACCGCTGGCCGGGCAATGTACGCCAGTTGCTCCATCTGGTCGAAGAGATGTCGATCGTTGAACAGGAACGTGTCATCACGGCCGAGATCCTCAAGAAACATCTGCCCGATTTCGAATCGCGCGTATCATTCGGTGGTGCCGACAGCCATTCGGGCGAGACCTTTGCCCCTGGCGAGAAAGCGGCCCTCTACCAGCTCATCCTGAACATGCAGCAGCAGTTGGAGGAACTGCGTCAGCACATGGGCATGAGAACAACGAATCAACCGGCTCCTGCCCCACGCAACAGCCGTGCATTGGGTCCTGCCGTCGACTTTGAGGAACAGGAGGCAATTGAGGTGGATGATAACAAGACACTCGAAGAACTGGAGAAGGAGGCTATTGCCAATGCCTTGCAACGCAATGCAGGCAACAAACGCAAAGCGGCCGAGGAACTGGGCATCTCGGAACGTACCATTCACCGCAAGATTGCAGACTACGGCCTCTGAGTCCGACCTTCTGAGTTTTGAAAACCGATAATTTAACGCAACTTGAAAACAACCAAATACATATTCGCCGTCATTGCTTCGCTGCTGATGCTGTGTAGTTGCATACCCACCTACAAACTGAATGGTGCCAGTATCGACTATACAACCACCAAGACAATCTCGTTCGAATATTTCCCGATCAAGGCCCCATTGGTCTATGCTCCACTGGCTGTGAACTTCAACGATGAGTTGCAGTCGAAGTTTGCCTCACAGACCCGATTGAGCCAGGTCCAGAAGGATGGTGACCTCCAGCTGAGCGGAGCCATCACAGGCTATTCACTCTCTCCACAGGCGGTCAAAAGCGATGCTTACGCTTCGATGACCCGTCTGACCATCAAGGTCAAAGTGAAGTACGTGAGCAAGCCTCATCCAACCGAAAACTTCGAAAAGGAATTCTCTGCCTATCGCGACTTCGAAGCAACTCAGCTCCTCACCGACGTTCAGGATGCACTCTGCACCGAAATGATCGAGGAGTTGGTTGAACAGATCTTCAATGCAACCGTTGCAAACTGGTAATTATGATAAATCATTGGCTTGAACATCCAGAAAGCATGGGAGCTGAAGCGGTCGAAAAACTGCCCCAGCTGATTGAGCAATATCCCTATTGCCCGACCTATCGCATGCTCTATTGCATCGCTCTTGCCAATACCCATAGCACCCTGCTGAACGAGGAATTGCAGAAAACCGCCTGCGCCCTGCCGGACCGCACACAACTCTATCTGCTGGTCAACAACGGCGAACACGAATGGGTCGAACTGATGCATCAACTCGAAAAACAGAGAACCGAAGAGTTGCTGAACAGAGCGGAAGAGGATGATTTTGCACTGATTGACCAATACTTGAGTCAGCAGCATCTGCCTTCGATGGAGATGGAGGGCCTGATGCCGGAAATCACGGCCGATTATCTGCAGGATCTGGACGACAACGATGCGCTTCACTACGATGACGGAGACGAAGACGTTGACGGAGAAAAAGACGAACAGGATGCGCTGATTGACCAGTTCCTTTCGGCCGACAACGAAGGCGAATTGCTGGTTCCGAAACCAGAGCCGACAATCGAGGAAGCACCTACTCCAGAGCCCGATTTGATACGCGAAAAAGCATTTTTGACCGAAAGTTTGGCAAAACTATATGTCAAACAGCACAAATTTGAGCAGGCATTAGCTATTTTTTCGCAATTAAATTTGCAATATTCGAAAAAAAGTAGTAACTTTGCGGACCAAATAAGATACCTGGAGAAGGTTATTGCCACCCAAAAGGAGGTTAAACCAATTCCCGAATCACAGAAAAATCAATAAAATAAATACAAAACAATGGCATCAATTCTTGTTCCTGTTATCGTAATCCTCTCAATCTTGATGATTGCGATCGTTCTTATCCAGAAATCTAAGGGTGGTGGCCTCGCTGCAGGTTTCCAGTCTTCAAATCAGATTATGGGCGCTCCTAAGACCGCTGACTTCCTCGAGAAGGCTACCTGGTCTTTGATGGGCATCATCGCAGTTCTCTGCATCCTCTGCACTATCTTCCCAAGTGGTCAGCAGCAGGCTGCAAAGACTATCTACACTACTGAGGCAGCTCCTGCTACTCCAGAGAACGTAGAGACCGAGGCTCCAGCTGCAGAAGTTCCTGCTGAGGCAGCCGCTGAATAATTGATTTTTCCGCCCCTCATGGGGTTCGAAATAAAGAGATTTTTTCTCCTATTCCAAATCATCAAAGGACCGAGATATACGTGACGTACCTCTCGGTCCGATTATTTTATAGTAGAAGAAACAAAAAATCACACTGTCCGAACAGTGTGATTTTTATATTATTTATAAGGAAGGGAAATTACAGGAGAGTAACAACGATGTCGTCTTCACTCTTCTCGATGTTTACCTTACCTTCACGTGCGAGCCAACCAAGAGCTGCATAAAGGTCCTTGTCACTCTTCAACTTGGTAGCCTTCTTCAGTGCTTTACCAGTCTGGCCATTAGAAGCATTGAGAGCGTTCCAAATGAGGCCTGCGTTAGTTCCAATCATTTCAATCATAACACAACATAGGTTTAAAAGTTAATAATATAAATAGCGTTCAATAAATGAACGACACTTAGTGTTTGGATGTTGCAAAGGTACTTCCTACAAACAAAATGACCAAGAACAAATAAGAAAAAGAGTAATTTTGAGCGATTTAGACTCAAAATTACTCTTTTTTGCAATTTTCGTTAGTCAATTATTTAATCCATCGGAGTATTTCCTTGAACGTAAACTTTCGACCATACATAAGGATTCCAGTTCGGTAAATACGGGCCGAAATCCACAAAATACCTAATGCAGTAGCATACAAAAGAACCAGACTTCCAACCAGCTCATACCAAGGCAGATCGTATGGCAGACGTATCATCATCACGACCGGAGAGGTAAATGGAACCATTGAACACCAGAAGGACAATGGTCCGTCTGGATTCTCCATCGAGAACATACCGGCATAGAGAGCAAAGACCATAATCATCATGATTGGCGCAGTGAACTGTGAAGCATCGCTTGCCTGATCTACAGCCGATCCGAATGCAGCAAAGAGGCTGGCATAAAGAAGATAACCACCGATGAAGTAAAGCACGAAGCAGACCAGGATCTGAGTGTAGTTTACATTGAGGACCATCTGAACGATACGGCTCAGGGTGTCATCTCCCTGCATGGCTGCCATTGCCTCGACACCAGGACCATGTGGCTGCATGCCGGCCATCTCAGGCATTGAGGTGGCCATCGTTGTGATGCCGAAGATAGCACCAATGGCACTCAGGATGGCTGACCACAAAACAATCTGGGTCAAACCAACGAGGGCAACACCAATGATCTTACCCATCATCAGTTCAAAAGGTTTGCAGGTAGAGATGATAACCTCGACAATGCGATTGGTCTTCTCCTCGACCACGCTGTTCATGATCATTGCACCATAGATGATAACGAACATATAGGTCAGAAGGGCAAGTACAAGACCCAGAATCATGCTCAATTCCGAAGATGAGATTGTCTCATCGCCCTCTTTGCTCCACTTGATATTGGTGGTCTGAATGTCTGGATCACAATTCTGGATGATCGATTCAAGACTATCTATAGCATAGCCCTGGATACGTTCGTTGCGAACAGCCTTGCGCAGCGAACGGGAAACTGAACGTTCAAGGCTGCCATTCACACTCTTTTCGCTGAAGATCGAGACCTTCGGATTACGAACGAGATCGGATGGAATAACTACCAAAGCATAGAAATCCTGATCACTATCCAGATAAAGCTGATGCATGTCGGCAGCAGAATCAGCTGGAGCCGAGATGGACTTGAAGATATAATCATCGTCATCGCTGATCGATGGAGCAAAACGGGCACCCTCGCTCTGATCTACGACCGCAACAAGCTTGTGCTCATCGCTCTTGGCCTGAGACATCATGATTGGCAATACGCCGCACAACAGAATGGAAAGGATCGGAACAAGAATAGTTGTGAAGATGAATGACTGTTTGCAGACCATCTGCACATACTCGCGCTTAATAATAATAGGTAGTCTACTCATAGTCGCTCGATTTTACAGTTTCAACAAATACTTCATGCATTGAAGGAAGAATCTCACGGAAACCGGTCAGGGTATATTCGTCGTTGAGACGAGCAATGGCATCGTGCATGGTCTCACCCTCCTTCAATGTGTAATTGAAGGCCTGGCCATCGGCGGTTGTCACCTCAAGAATGTTCTTCTTGAACTGCTGACGGATATCTGACACCTTGCCCTGCAGCACAGCCTTGGCATGATTGATCAGCGTAATCTCCTGACACACCTCCTCGACCGACGACATATTGTGGGTGGAGAAAAGAATGGCAGCTCCCTCCTCCTTGAGACGAAGGATTTCCTGTTTGAGCAGATCGGCATTGACCGGATCGAAGCCTGAGAATGGTTCGTCGAAAATCATCAACGGAGGACGATGCATTACGGTTGTGATGAACTGCACCTTCTGCGCCATACCTTTCGACAGCTGCTCGAGCTTCTTATCTGCCCATTCTGTCAGATTGAAACGCTGGAGCCATTCGTCCATGGCAACGCGGGCATCGTGACTGCTCATGCCTCGCAACTGTCCCAAATAAAGAATCTGGTCCGAAACCTTCATCTTCTTGTACAAACCACGTTCCTCAGGCATATAACCGATATGACGGACATCATCGTCGGTCATCGGTTTGCCGTGCATGAGAACTTCGCCGCTGTCGGCATGGGTAATACGGTTGATGATACGGATCAACGAGGTCTTGCCTGCACCATTCGGGCCAAGCAAACCATAGATGCTGCCATCGGGAACTTCGAGCGACACATGGTCGACGGCCGTATGTCCCGAATACTGTTTGCAGACATCTTTTACTTCAATGTAAGCCATTTGTTTTTGTTAATTAATATAATAAAAGATAGAAAGAGAGTGGGCCCCCAAAACCACTCTCATAGGTTTATAGATTGCGTCTTAACTCCTCTACACGCTCAGCAATACGCTGCAGCTGATTTGGAATCTTGATCTTCTGCGGACAATGTGGCTGGCATTTGCCACAGCCGACACAATGGTCAGCCTGACGGATGGACTCGACCGAACGATCGTAGCTGATGAGGTATTCCTTACGCAAACGGCGATAGTCTGGATCCTCTTGATCCTTCGGAACGGCACCTTCGTTGACCAACTTATTGTAATGAACGAAGATCGATGGAATATCGATACCATAAGGACATGGGATGCAGTACTTGCAATCGTTGCATGGAATGGTAGGATACTTCAGAATCATCTGGGCGGTCTCTTCGAGGAAGTCCTGCTCCTCTTTCGACAACGGCTCCATCGGACTATGCGTACGGACATTGTCCTGAAGGTGTTCCATGTAGGTCATACCACTCAATGAACACATCACACCCGGATAGGTACCCAGGAAACGGAAGGCCCAAGAGGCGACACTATCCGAAGGGCGGCTGGCCTTGAGATGATTTACAACGTGTGTTGGCAACTTCACGAGACGACCACCAAGCAATGGCTCCATGATGACGGCAGGAATACCACGTTTCTCCAACTCATAATACAAATATGAGGCATTGACGTTGCGAGCATTCTGAGCCTTGGCATTGTTCCAATCGACATAGTTCATCTGGATCTGGACGAAATCCCACTTATAGCGGCCTTCATCATCCCACTTCAGCATCTGATCGAAGACTTCGACATCGCCATGGAACGAGAAGCCCATGTTGCGGATTACCCCTTTCTGCTTCTGCTCGAAGAGCCAATCCAGAACGCCATTGTCAATGTATCGACGATTGAAGTTCTCCATACCGCCACCACCAATGGAATGCAACAGCAGATAGTCAATATAGTCTGTCTGCAGGAAGCGCAACGAATCATGTAGCATCTTCATGGATGCTTCGCGACTCTGGGTCTGTGGTGCGAAATTGGAGAGCTTGGTTGCTATATAATAGCTCTCACGAGGGTAGCCTGAGGCCTTCAATGCGGTTCCGGTTGCCTCCTCCGAGAAGCCCTTGCAATAAACCGGGCTCGTATCGAAATAGTTGACGCCATGTTCGAGCGCATACTTGACGAGTTCGTTGACTCGTTCCTGATCCAAGTCATTGCCATCGGCACGAGCCTGCTCCTTGTCTACCTGTGGCAGACGCATCATACCATAACCCAGAAGCGACACCTTGTCGTCGCCACGTCGGTTGGTACGATAGGTCATCTCGCCCAAAGGTTTCTCGCCAGTACCCGCTTCACCAGCAATGGCGTTGACCACCTGCTGGCCACCTGCACCTCCAGTACAACTCTCGAGGGTAGCAACAGCTCCTACTACAGCGCCGGCCATGCCTGCACGCTTCAAAAATTCTCTTCTATCAAGTTCTTTCATGGCTCATCAAATTTCTCGTTGTACTTCAATACCCTCAACATGGATCGCCGAGAATGGACGGGATGGACAGAGATGCTCGCAAGCACCACATCCGATACAGCGTTCCTCGTTGACAGAAGGAATCTGTGGTGACTTCGAATCGTTTGGATCGGAAGGAATCATCGAGATAGCTCCGGTCGGACAATGACGAGCACAATTGCCGCACTTGACGCCATCGGTCAGCGGAATACAATTGTCCTTGATCCAGACAGCACGACCGATCTTGAGACTTGCCTTGTGTGCCATCTTCTCTTCGTGGGTAGCTCCTAACGGCTTGATTGCTCCTGCAGGACATACATCACTACATGCATGGCACTCCGGACGGCAATGACCATTTTCGTAGCTCATGGTTGGCTGCAGATAGTGCAACAGGCCTGTTGATGGAGACAATACCCCATTCGGACAGGCAGTAACGCACAACTGACAACCGGTACAATGCTGCTGAAGATTCTTCAATGAACCGGAACCTGGAGGACAAATGACGGTCTGACGTTCGTAGCGCTTCTTGTCTTCAATCTCGCCCAGAACACCATCTACGAACTTCTCTTCGGCCTTCAACTTAGCAGCTGCTGTAACTGCAACGGCTGTAGCCAGGAAAGTACGACGGCTGGTATCGGTTGTGTTCTTGGAAGCGTCGGTATTTTCTTTGCTCTCCGAGCCCTTCTTTACCAAACCAAAGGAGATTGCATCCTTATGACAGGTAGAGAGACAATCGAAACAATCCACACAACGTGAATTATCAACATAGGCATTCTTGGCATCGATCGCCATGGCCTTACACTTGCGCTCGCAAAGACCGCACTTGGCACATTTATCGGCATCGATGTGGATACGGAGCAATGAACGACGGGAAAGAAGTCCCAGCATGGTTCCCACTGGACAGATATTGTTGCAGTAGAATCGTCCGTCAAAGAAGGAACAGATCATCACAACAACAATCGAAACAAAAGCGGTGATGACAAGCGAGAGATTCAAACCACCCCAGGTCACATGGTAGAAGGCATAGCTATTCTGTGAGGCGGCCCAATCAGCCAGCCACTGGTTCACCTGCCAGACCAGAGGACGAACCAGAGAGGTTACCATACGGCCATAGGAACTGTAAGGAGCCAACCATTGAACAATGGCACCACCACCCAACAGCAGAGCGACCAAGAAGACCACAAAACAAACAATACGAAGCACCTTGCTCCAGGTTGGAACCCAGAAATGGTATCGTCCAAGTTTGTTCTTGGTGGTACGACGGACAATGCTGTCGGCCAAATGAATAAACCCATCCTGCATCACGCCCAAAGGACAGATTACAGAACAATAGATGCGACCAATCAGTATGGTCACGACAATCCACAGGACGACAACGCCTACATTCACCGCCATAATAGCTGGCAGGAACTGTATCTTTGCCATCCAACCCAACCAGGTGTGTGTTGCACCTGTCAGGTCGCAGAAAAGAATTGTGATGCATAGCCAGAATATAAGAGCCATGACAACACGAAGTTTTTTCAACATGGTGTAGATAGAAATTTTGAAGTTAGAAATTAGGTTGATACTATAATGTCTTATTCTTGTCTGTGTATTCGGTCGTTTAGCTGAACATGCTCTTCACTTTCTGTCGGAATTTGTCAAACAGCGAAGGGGATGTCTTGAAGTTCTTGTGCTCTTTGAGATCGGTCAGGATCTTCTTCTCTTCGTCATCCAGACGTTCTGGCACATAGACGCCGATATTAACAATCATATCGCCCTTGCGACCACTGCGGCCATAACGATCGAGGGTAGGCAGACCCTTGCCCTGCAAACGAACCTGAGTATTTGGCTGAGTACCTGGAGCAATCTTCAGGGTATGAGTTCCTTCGACCAATGGAATCTCGACCTCTCCACCCAAGGCAGCGGTTGGGAAATCAAGCAGAAGTGAATATACAAGGGTATCATCCTGACGGATGAACTGATCCTGATTCTCCTCTTCGATCAAAACAAACAGATCGCCCTTTCCGCCGCCACGACGACCCGCATTACCATAGCCCGACATGTTAAGCTGCATGCCTTCTGCTACACCTGCAGGAATCTTGACGGTTACAGTCTCCTCGCCCATCACAACACCCTCGCCATTACAGTGCTGACAACGGGTCTTGATGTGCTTGCCTGTGCCCTGACAATCGGGACAGATAGCCTCGCTCTGTGCAATTCCGAAGATGGTTCGCATCTGCTTCATCACACGACCACGACCATGACACTTCGGACAGGTCTCCAATTCTGTGCCGTCCTTAGCACCTGTGCCGTTACAATGTGGACAAGCGACGTATTTCTTCAGTTTGAGGTGCTTCTCAACGCCATTCTGGACATCGGCCAAAGAGACTTTAACACGAACACGGATATTGGATCCACGATTAGCGCTGTTCTCTTCATCGTCGCCACCGAACGAGAAACTGAAGCCGGAATTGCCACCTGCAGAATGACCGCCACCAAAGAAGGAATTGAAGATATCGAATGGATCAAATCCACCTGCACCACCAAATCCGCCAGCACCTGGATCATTGAATCCGAACTGGTCGTAGCGAGCACGCTTCTGTGCATCGCTCAGAATCTCGTATGCCTCAGCACACTGCTTGAAGTTCTCCTCTGCCTCTTTTTTCTCTGCATCGGATTTGCCTGACTGTCTGTCCGGGTGATATTTTACAGCTAACTTGCGGTAAGCCTTCTTGATTTCGTCATCACTTGCATTCTTGGCAACGCCAAGCACCTCGTAATAATCTCTTTTTTCTGCCATATATTATTTTACCTTAAAAATCGAACATAGTTCCTCAAAACGCAACACACTTTCAGGACCGAACTTCTGCATCGAAGCCTTGACACGGTCCAAAGACTTTTCCTTATCTGGAGACGACTTGGAATAGAACTTGTCGGCCAGACAAACCAGCTTCTCCTCCAACGTCTCGGGAACAAGATCCCGATCCAATGGCAAAGGAAGATTCTGTTTCTGAATATCCTGACGGGTTAGACCGGTTCCGGTATGACGTTCACAGATGCGGGCATAAGTCTCCATCTCGCACCCGAACACCACACCATACTGACGCAACATCTCGGCACCTTTCGTACCATGCAGAAGATAAGGTTCCTTGCCTTCGCAAAGAATACCAGGTGCATTACACTGCATGATTCCGATATCATGCAACAAGGCTCCGTCGTTGACCAGCTGGACATCAATCTCCATTCCCTGCAACTCTGGATTTCCCAATATCGAGAGTGCTTTGTCTCGAACTTGGGTACTATGCAGGATTAAAAGACGCCTCAAAGGGGTGTCTTCTGTATAAAAATGGCGAATTACATCAAGTGCGATCATGTTTTTTCTCTTTTTTACAAAATAAATTTTGAATAATGATTTTTTTTTATTTACTTTGCGCCGCAAATATAATTAATTATTTTCAAATATAGCAACATGAGCTGTAAGTTTTCATCAATTTTGGCATTTTTCGTCCTATTTTCGGGGCCGATGATATCCTGTACAGCGCAAAATTCGACATCAGACAGCCATTGCGAGCAGCAAGACAAAGCTCCAGAACCACTAAAAACGGGTGCTGAAATGATGTCGGAATATCTCCCTTTGCTCGAAGGAAAAAGAGTCGCAATGCTGGTCAACCAGACCTCCGTTGTTCCTGATGCTTCCGGCAAGAATCATTCGGTGACAGACTCCCTGATTGACCTTGATATTGACATCCGATTCCTGATGGCTCCGGAGCATGGACTCAAAGGACTGGTCAGTGCTGGTGATGCCGTAGGAGATGCAAGATACGAAAAGAAACAGAACCTGCAGGTCTATTCGTTGTATGGCAAAAACAAGAAACCGCAACGCGAATGGTTGGACTCGGTCGATTGCGTGGTATTTGATATCCAGGATGTAGGTTGCCGTTTCTATACTTACCTATCCACCTTGTACTATCTGCTTGAATCCTGCGGAGAGAGTGGAACGGATGTAATCGTACTGGATCGTCCGAACCCACATGACACGATCGACGGTCCTCTGCTCGACCCGAAATTCCAGTCGTTTGTCGGTATGGTCCAGGTCCCATTGCTGCATGGTTGCACCTTGGGAGAATTGGGGCAGCTGATGAAAGGTGAAGGTTGGGTCAAACAGGAGAAGCCATACAACCTGACGGTCATTCCTTGTCGTGGATGGAAACATGGAGATTCCTATTCCTTGCCTGTCGCACCTTCGCCGAACCTGAGAACGGATCACGCCATCCGTATCTATCCAAGTCTTTGCCTGTTTGAAGCAACTGACATCAGCGTTGGACGTGGTACAGAATGGCCATTTGAAGTGTTGGGACATCCGCTGATGAAGGGAGATTTCGAGTTTACACCGAAACATTGTGAATCGGCAACTCACCCGCTGCAAGAAAACAAATTATGCCATGGTTATCATCTCGGCGGAACCCATGTAGAGAAAGGATTTCATCTGCAATGGCTTCTGGATTGTCACAAACAGTTTTCGACTGCACAGAATCCAACGGGATGGATCAAACAGAATACCTTCTTCGATAAACTGGCTGGGTCGGACCAGCTGCGTCTGATGATTGCGAATGGCGTTTCGGAGGAGGCAATACGCGCTTCTTGGCAAGAAAACCTGCAACAATACAGAAAAACGAGAGAGAAATATCTGCTCTATTGATAGATTACAATAGCTCCATCAGATAAAGAAATGCATCGCATATTAACCATCTTCAAGAATTCGTTGCATGTCGTGGCTATCACGGCAGGCATTCTTGTACTGGTTTTGAATGTGATCCTGCACTATAATCTGGCAGGAATGATGGTGGATGCAGATATTCAGCAGAAACTGAGCGATAAGCTGAATACCCGTGTTGAAGTGGGGGAAATCGAGGTTACATGGACCAACCAGATCGCGCTGAATCAGATTGTCATCTATGACCAGAAAGAGGATACTCTCCTCTATGCCCGACGTGCCATGGTGGCACTGGAAATCATACCTCTGATCCAGCAGAAGCTGATCATCAATACCATTCAGCTGATTGACTTCCAGCTGATGGCCCGCAAAGAATCCTACGATTCAGAAGCTAACTATGAATTCCTGATTGAGGCCTTGATGCCAAAGCAAAAGGGACAGCAGCGAAAATTCATCAACGACATTTCGCTCCATGCCTTACTGTTACGTCAAGGCAGGATTACCTATGACGTGCTCGACCAACCGCATAACCCACACCCTACTCTTCCGGACCACAACCATCTCTCCTTTAACGATCTGAGTGCACGTCTGTCGATTGAAATATCGCACAAAACGGGTCTGGACCTCAACCTCAAACGAATGTCCTGGAGGGAGAAGAGCGGTGTCTGTCTGCAGAATCTGAACGGAAAGGGATATCTGGCTTCTGACAGTCTGCGATTGGAAAAGGTACAGATCGAAATGAACCATCTCCTGTCTGATGGCATGAAATGTTATCTGGATGCCCATGGTCTGGCTCAGATCATCAGCGATTCTCTTTCTCTGCAAGTCCAGAGTTTCGATCTGTCGGCCGAGAACTGGGGAGAAATGCATACGCGCTTCACGATTGACTCCAGATTGGATTCCCTCTACAACATCCTCTACAACGCAGAATTCCTGCCTTGCCATATTTCCAACCATGCCATCACCTTGTTGGCACAGGCTTTTGATATCGTTATCCCACAAGAGGCAAAGAGCTGGCTGGATAAAGTCGATGAAATCAACTGGGACGGCACACTGACTGGTGCCAATGCTAACCGGGTAGATTATATGGGCAATCTATCGACAACGGGAGAATTGGCCAGTGACCTGAAAGCGGAAATTGATTACTCGAAACAGAGAAATACCCCATTGCAGATTACCACAAATGGTGATATCGCTACCATTCCATTCAACAACCACGTTTACAGAAACCTCACGATTGATGGACAATACAACGGGAAAGAACTGAAGGCTGACTTTGTCAGCCGAGATCCACTCTGTCTGATGCAAGGCCATTCCGACGTTACTTTCTCGGACGAAGAAACCACAATCCAGGGCTATGCCGATATCCGGAATCTCGCTCCTTATGAACTCAGACTATCAGATCTGTCGAATCTGGATGATCTCAGTTTCAGAGGTATCGCTCAAGTAGATCTATCGATTCCAAAGTGCTTCCGAACGGATTCTCTCTCGTTCGATCTTAACACCTACCCGATTGGATTTGCCCGCATCGACTCCCTCAGCATCAAGGATAAAGGCAGGCTAGTGAATCTGGGAACAACCCGTATCTCTATACAGCGAGAGCAGGAATCGACCGTCTTTGCGGTTGTCTCTCCTATGGCCAACCTGATCGGTACCCAGACCTCCCTCATCGGATATATTCCAGCCTTCCCACAACTGGCACAGATATTGAAAATGCCAGGAGAATTGAAGAAGGATATGACCATCCAGGCAGAGTGGGACACGGTTCAGCACCGATTGAACCTGAATGCAGCCATTCCAGAATGGTCCATGGATGATGCCTCTTATTCTCTGCTTATTCAGGGAACCGGTGAGACGCAAGAACATTCCCCTCTCCCTAAACACTTAAATTCCAATCTGCAGTTCGCATATAAGAATGCGACCCATGAACTGCGCTCTGATCTGATTCTGGATTATGAGCCAGATCCAATGCTTGTCCAGCTCTCTCCTTCGACACTCACCATCGACAACAAACCATTCAAGACATCGAATGCAGTGCTGAAACAGGACAAGAACAGCAATTTCATACTTGAAGATCTGTTGATCGAAGACAAAGACCAGAAACTCAGTATATCAGGCATCTTTGGTGAGGATCAGGACATGAGCCTTACAGTTCACATGGACAATTGGCAGCTGGACTTTTTCCTGGATATGCTTAATAAAGGATATCTTGACTTCGGAGGATATGCAACCGGCGATCTGATTTTCACTCAGGACTCAACCCTGCAGATGAAGACCTATGCCATGGCTGTGAATGACTTCACATACATCGGGAACCGTCTGGGCAATGCAGACATCACCTGCTTCAGCGACCTCGACAAAGGAAAGATGAAATTCATCGCGCAAGTCGAGAGCTATCCGGATCATCTGACCTTTGCGGAATGTGACGTAAGATTGCATGAGGTACACGATACCTTGGATCTGCGTGTTCAATTGGATTCGCTCCCAATCGAGTTCCTCTCCTACTGGATTGGCGGTGCCATACAAGACCTGCATGGTCATGGCTCGGGCGAGGTTCGACTTTATGGAGATTGCGACTCGCTGAATCTGGTCGGAAGACCACTTTTGCAGAATGTCAACTTTACCAACGACCTGTTAGGCGCTCGCTTCTACATCACAGATACGATCAATATGGAGGCACAACCAGGCAGAAAGGGATTCATTGGCCTGAACAATGTCTCTATCAATGATCGTAATGGACAATCTGCAATTCTGACGCTGGATGTTGAACACAAGCATCTGCATGATATGGAGTATGGTCTTGACCTGGATATTCCTGAAACCAGTCAGGGATTCCTCCTCTATGATCACCCTACCCAAAACAATGGTGATCTGTATTGGGGTCGACTCTGGGCTACTGGTCGATGCCAGATGCATGGTACCTACACGCACCACCGAATCAATGTTCAGATGTCACCTGCAGGCAAATCTATATTCAACCTTTCACCAGGAGAAGAGAATTTTGCCGATAATGTCTATAATTTCCTTACCTTCCGAGACAAGTCCCAGCTGGAGAAAGAAGAGGAGGCGAACCTGGAAGCTTTACGTGCGCGTGCGAATTTAGAAAATGAGGCAGAAGAGGAACCGACATACATTGAGGCGGATCTGCTCATCCATGCCAACGAACGCTGTCAGGTTTATGTCCAGATGGACCCATTGGCCGAGGACCGATTGATTTGCCGTGGCAATGGTGATTTAGCTCTCCATTATGATCCTTATCATGATTTAGCATTGACTGGCAATTACGATATTACATCGGGATCATATACTGTCACCATGAAGGGTGACGTCATGACCAAAGCCTTCCAATTGCAACAAGGCAGCCGCGTCACATTCCCAGGTATGCCCGGCGATGCTGAACTGAACCTGAATGCAGTCTATAACATTCCATCGGCCAACCTGAAGGATCTGGACGAGAGTTTTGCGTCGTTGGCGAGTCTGAGCCGCACCACCCTGCCGGTTGATTGTAAACTGAATGTAACGGGTCCTATTACAGCTCCTCAGATTGCATTTGATCTTGAGGTCAAGAACACTTCCGATGATGTACAAGCATTGGTACACAACATAATCGGTACACAGGAGATGTTGAACCGAGAGGTCTTCTACCTATTGCTTTTCTCGAAATTCTATACACCGGAATATGCCTCAACCTCGCAACGTCAGACCGGTTCGGAGCTGACCTCATTTGCCAGCTCTTCCCTCACCTCCCAGCTGAACAACCTGTTGGGACACATGAGCGACAACTTCACTCTGGGAACAAACTTCCGAAGCGACAAGGGCGACTTCTCGGATATGGAGATGGATGTATCGGTATCTACCCGATTGCTCAACGATCGTCTGTTGATGACAGGCAACCTGGGTTATCGAGATCCTGCTAATTCCATTGGATTAACTACAACCAACAATACTTTCATCGGAGACTTTGATGTTGAATTCCTGATCAACACCAAAGGCACAATCCGTGCAAAAGCCTATAGTCACTACAACGAACGCGATTATTCCATCAACAATGCTCTGACAACTCAAGGCATAGGCATTATCTTGCGCAAAGACTTCAAATCTATCTACGATTTATTAAAACGCAAACAATAGATAGCAAAATCTGCTATTTTTTCAGCATTATCGTGTTTTATTTCGTTCAAATGGTGTGAAATTAAAAATTATTAGCTATATTTGCAGTGCTTTTAACTAAGCATTCCCCCCTGAATTTACTAATTTACTACAAAAATACTCTTAGAGTAAGTACGCATTTATGTACACTTTCGAACAACTTAATTTACTGGATGATATGGAATTGTTGCAAATGGCACAAGTCCTTAACATCAATGCGGCAAAATTTGAATCAAGACAGCAAGGCATCGAACAGATGCTTGGCGAACTGCAGGAATGCATTGCTATCACTTCGGAGAAAAAACGTGGACGCAAGTCTATTGCTCAACAGAATGCAGAAAATGCACTCAATACATTAGATGAAATTCTAAGCAAGAAACCGGAACCTTCTGCCCCAGCCGCCCCAGCAGTTGCAGAGGAGGTGCCTGCCATTGCCCCTACTGAATCTTACGAGCCTGTTCAAGAGGAAATCCCATTCGAGGAAGAGCAGCCCTATCAGGAGGGCGGAGAGTATGTGGACGAATATGGTCAACCATACGTCGTAGAGGGAGAATACGATCCGAACCAGTATCCGGAAGAGGGCTACGAGAATGCACCTTATGACGAAGGCCCATACGATGAGGGTTATGTAGATCCTCAGTATGCCGGCAATTATCAGCCAAATTATCAGGACGATGATACCATGCAGCTTGTTCAGAGCAACAAGAATGCATTCAACGACCTGTTCAGCTATACATCACGTGCTCACAACGAGCGCAAGCAGCAAAAGCTCCAGAAACAACAGAAACAGAAGGAAAAGCAGCAACAGAAACAGCAGAAGCAACAGGCCAAGCAGGAGCAGAAACACCAGCAGCCTGCACCAGAACCAGTAGAAGAGGTAGTAGCAGAAGCCAACCTCGAACCAACCATGCCTCGCGCTGAGTTTGCTGGCGTTCTGGAAGGCGAAGGCGTTTTGGAGGTAATGCCAGATGGCTTCGGATTCCTGCGTTCTTCGGATTATAATTATTTCTCTTCTCCTGATGACATCTTTGTCACTCAGCAGCAGATCAAACTCTATAACCTGAAGCAAGGTGATGTGGTAAGAGGTCCAATCCGTCCACCACATGAGGGCGAGCACAACTATCCATTGGTGGATGTATCTTCCATCAACGGACGCAGCACAGAGTTTGCCCGTGACCGTGTTCCTTTCGAACACCTCACCCCTCTCTTCCCTAACGAAAAGTTCAAGCTCTGCAAGGGTCACGATGATAGTGATGCCTGCCGTGTAATTGATATGTTTGCGCCTATCGGTAAGGGCCAGCGTGCACTTATTGTTGCTCCTCCAAAGGCTGGTAAGACCGTATTGCTCAAGGAGGTAGCGAATGCCATTGCTTACAACCATCCTGAGGTCTACATGATCATCCTCCTGATTGATGAACGTCCAGAGGAGGTTACTGATATGCAGCGCAGTGTAAATGCTGAGGTCATTGCCTCTACTTTCGACGAGCCAGCAGACCGCCACGTAAAGGTTGCTGATATGGTTATCGAAAAAGCTAAGCGTCTGACAGAATGTGGCCACGATGTTGTCATCCTCCTGGATTCAATCACCCGTTTGGCCCGTGCCTACAATACAGTATCGCCATCTTCCGGCAAGGTTCTTTCGGGTGGTGTTGAGGCCAACGCACTTCAGAAACCAAAGCGATTCTTCGGTGCTGCACGTAAGATTGAAAACGGTGGTTCTCTTACCATCATCGCTACCGCACTTATCGAAACCGGTAGTAAGATGGATGAGGTTATCTTCGAGGAATTCAAGGGAACCGGTAACATGGAACTTGTTCTGGATCGCAAGATCGCCAACAAGCGTATCTGGCCAGCCGTCGATCTTCTTGCCTCTTCTACCCGTCGAGACGATCTTCTCCTGGACGATGCAATCCTCCGTCGTATGTGGATCTTGCGTCGCCATTTGGCCGAGCACATGCCAGTTGAGGCTATGGAAGAGTTGTCGAAATTGCTCATGAATACTCATAACAATGACGAATTGTTAATGTCTTCAATGTCGAAATTCTAACGAATGATATCAATAGAAAATCTATCGGTGGAGTTTGGTGTAAAGCCTCTCTTCACCGATGTTAATTATGTAATCAACCGTCACGACCGTATCGCATTGGTCGGAAAGAACGGTGCCGGCAAGAGCACCATGCTCAAGATCATTGCCGGAATCCAGAATCCAACAAGTGGACGTGTTGGCCGTCCAAAGGATCTTACTATCGGTTATTTACCACAGGTAATGGTATTGACCGATTCTTTGACTGTGCGTCAGGAAACCGAGAAGGCCTTTGCCAACACAATCCATCTCGAAGAGCATCTGAACCATCTGAATCAGGAACTGGCAGAACGTACCGATTACGAAAGCGAAGCCTACCAGGAACTCATCGAAGAGATGACCGACCTGAACGAGCAGCTGACTGTCATCAATAGCCAGAATCGTGATGCAGAAATCGAGCGCACCCTTTTAGGCCTTGGCTTTGAACGAACAGACTTTGACCGACCTACCTCGGAGTTCTCCGGAGGCTGGCGCATGCGTATCGAGTTGGCCAAGATCCTCCTGCAACGTCCTGATGTTCTGCTGCTTGATGAGCCTACCAACCACCTCGACATTGAATCTATCCAATGGTTGGAAAAGTTCCTGGCAAGCGGCAAAAGCACACTGCTCCTCATCAGCCACGACCGTGCATTCCTTGACAATGTTACTACCCGCACGATCGAAATCACCTGTGGCACGATCCATGACTATAATGTCTCCTATTCAAAGTATGTTACACTCCATGCAGAGCGCATAGAACAGCAGCGTCGTGCCTTCGAGAACCAGCAGAAGATGATCCAGGAGACCAAGGACTTCATCGAACGATTCCGTTATCAGGCTACGAAAGCCATTCAGGTGCAGAGCCGAATCAAGCAGTTAGAGAAGGTTGTACCTATCGAAATCGACGAGGTGGACAATTCTCACCTGAATCTCAAATTCCCTCCTGCCCCACGTTCTGGCGATTACCCGGTCATCTGCAATGATGTCAAGAAGGCTTACGACCGAGTGATCTTCGATCACGTAGACCTTACAATCAAACGAGGCGAAAAGGTTGCTTTTGTCGGCCGAAACGGTGAAGGCAAGTCTACACTTGTCAAGTGCATCATGGACCAGATTCCTTTTGAAGGAGAACTGAAGGTCGGCTATGGTGTCAAGATTGGCTATTTTGCTCAGAACCAGGCACAATTATTGGACGAGAATCTCTCGGTATTTGATACTATCGACCGCGTTGCCGTAGGTGATATTCGTACCCGTGTAAAAGATATTCTCGGTGCCTTCATGTTCGGTGGTGAAGCATCCGAAAAACCAGTCAAAGTGCTTTCGGGTGGTGAGCGTTCCCGTTTGGCCATGATCAGACTGCTGCTCGAACCTGTTAATCTGCTGATTCTCGATGAGCCAACCAATCACCTGGATATCGCCTCCAAGGATGTACTGAAGAAAGCCATCCAGGCATTTGATGGCACCGTCATTCTCGTATCCCACGACCGTGACTTCCTGGATGGTCTGGTGAGCAAGGTTTATGAATTCGGCCACGGAAAGGTCAGAGAGCACATTGGTGGCATCTATGATTACCTCCAATCCAAGAATATCGATTCGCTCCAGATGCTCGAAACCAAGAGTAAGCCAGCTCCAGCAATCAAGAAAGAGGAGCCTGTCACCACCGCGAAACTCAGCTTTGAGGACCAGAAGATTCTCAAACAGCAACGCAACAAACTCGAAAAACAGGTCAAACAAGCAGAAGACCAGATTGCTAAGATTGAAGCAGAAATAGTCGCCCTTGAGACGAAGATGGCTACCCCAAAAGGTAGTCAGGATCAAAGTCTCTACATCAAGCATGCAGAACTGAAAAAACAGTTGGATGAGGCGACCGAACTATGGATGACGGCATCAGAAGAGTTAGAGAAGTGATAAAAACCGTAAAAGAAGTGGCAAAACAACAAATTTTGCCGAAAAATTAAAAAAAATTCGCCCAAACTCTTGCATATATCAAAAACTCTACATACTTTTGCGTTAAGAAATCAAGATATATGGATAAAAACTTCTTGTTACAAAGTTTGAAGGAGCACTTCGGCTTCGATACATTCAAAGGCAACCAGGAGGCAATCATCGAAAACCTGTTGGATGGCAATGACACG
The DNA here is from genome assembly GCA_045627865.1 of Bacteroidales bacterium. GTDB lineage: Bacteria > Bacteroidota > Bacteroidia > Bacteroidales > UBA3663 > Liminaster. The sequence goes on along the minus strand of JAZQOK010000031.1, from coordinate 29,467 downwards.
TTTGTGTTGATGCCTACTGGTGGTGGAAAATCTCTCTGCTACCAACTTCCTTCCCTTTTGATGGATGGTACAGCAATTGTTATCTCTCCTCTCATTGCCCTGATGAAGAATCAGGTCGATGCGATGCGCAATTTCAGTGAGGAGGATGCTGTGGCACACTTCATTAACTCGTCGCTCACAAAAACTGCTATCGATCAAGTAAAAGAGGATATCACCAACGGACACTGCAAACTGCTTTATGTAGCTCCAGAGTCCCTTACCAAACAGGAAAATATTGATTTCCTTCGTACGGTGAAGATTTCATTTTTCGCTGTTGATGAAGCACACTGTATTTCAGAATGGGGTCATGACTTCCGTCCTGAATATCGTCGTATCCGTCCTATTATCAATGAAATCGGAGAACGCCCAGTCATCGCACTGACAGCCACCGCAACGGTCAAGGTGCAGAATGACATCATGAAGAATCTGGGTATTAACAAGAAGGAAACCAAGATCTTCAAATCTTCGTTCAACCGTCCAAACCTGTATTACGAAGTACGTCAAAAGACCGATAACATCGATCGTGACGTCATCAAATATATCAAGCAACGTCCTGGCAAATCTGGTATTATTTACTGCTTAAGCCGTAAAAAGGTCGAAGAACTTGCAGAAGTGCTTCGTGCCAATCAAATTAAGGCTCTCCCATACCATGCAGGCATGGAGAGTCAACAGCGCAGCGAAAACCAGGACGCCTTCCTGAAGGAGGATGTGGATGTCATCGTTGCAACCATAGCCTTTGGCATGGGCATCGACAAACCGGATGTACGTTACGTCATCCACTATGATATGCCTAAGAGCCTTGAAGGTTATTATCAGGAAACTGGTCGCGCTGGCCGTGATGGCGGTGAAGGTGAATGTATTGCCTTCTATAGCGATCGTGACCTGATTCGTCTGGAGAAGTTCATGACAGGCAAACCGATTGCGGAACAAGAGATTGGCAAACTTTTGCTGAAGGAAACTCAGGCATATGCCGAGACCTCAATGTGCCGTCGTAAGGCTCTCCTCCACTATTTCGGCGAAGATTACAAGGACGATGAATGTGGAAATTGTGACAACTGCCGCAAGCCTAAGAAGCATGTTGATGCCAAGGAACTGCTTTGTGCTGTCATTGAAACTGTCCTCGCGCTCAAGGAGAAGTTCAAGCCAGAGTATGTAGTTACCGTTCTCCTTGGAACTCGCACCGACGAGGTTGTCAGCTATGGTCACGACCAGTTGGAATGTTTCGGCATGGGCAATGACGAGAAGTCTTCTGTATGGAATGCAGTTATCCGTCAGGCCATTGTCGCAAAATATCTTGTTCGCGACATCGACACCTATGGACAGCTGAAAGTAACAGCTTCGGGCAAGCGTTTCCTCAATAATCCTAAGGCATTCTCTATCGTCATGGAAATGGACGAGGAGGATATGGACGATGAAGAGGTAACTGAGATCAAGGGTTCTGGTGCATGTGCTGCAGCAGATGAAGCCCTGTTCAACATGCTGAAGGATCTTCGCAAGAAGGTTGCCAAACGAATGGAATTACCTCCGTATGTAATCTTCCAGGATCCATCGCTTGAGGCTATGGCTACTACCTATCCTATTACAATTGAGGAGTTGCAGAACATTCCTGGTGTAGGTGCAGGTAAGGCAAAACGCTTTGGCGAAGAATTCATAGCTCTTATCAAACGACATGTTGATGAGAATGAAATCGAACGTCCAGAGGATTTACGCGTACGTACTATCGCGAACAAATCTAAAATAAAGGTTTCAATCATTCAAGCCATCGACCGAAAGATTGCATTGGATGATCTGGCACAAAGCTACAACATGGATTTCTCGGAGTTCCTGGATGAACTCGAAACCATCATAGCCTCAGGTACAAGCATTGACATTAACTACTTCCTGCAGGAAATCTTGGACGAAGAATCCATTGCAGATATTTTCGATTTCTTCAAGGAGGAACAAGACAATACGATTGAATCGGCCTATAAGGAATTCGGCAAGGAATTCAAGGAGGAGGAGATCCGATTGGTACGTATCAAGTTCTTGAGTGAAGTAGCAAATTAATAAAACGATAACGTTAACCCATCCTTATAATGGCAAATAATCTGGTAATCGTCGAGTCTCCTGCCAAGGCGAAGACTATCGAGAAATTCCTAGGTTCTGACTATAAAGTAACCTCCAGTTACGGTCATATCCGTGACTTGAAAAAGCATGATTTCAGTATCGATATCGATAATAAGTTCCAACCGATATATGAAATCCCATCAGACAAGCAACAATTGGTTGATGAGCTCATGAAAGCAGCCCAAAAGGCAGACATGGTATGGCTTGCATCCGATGAGGACCGTGAAGGAGAGGCTATCAGCTGGCATCTGTCGGAGGTCCTCAAGCTGAATCCGGAGAAGACCCGTCGTATTGTCTTCCATGAGATTACCAAAGGAGCAATCCTGAATGCTATCAAGACTCCTCGTACCATCGATCAGAACCTTGTGAATGCACAGACTGCACGTCGAGTTCTGGACCGTATCGTAGGTTTTGAACTTTCGCCTGTGCTTTGGCGCAAGGTAAAACCAGCCTTGTCTGCTGGTCGTGTACAGAGTGTTGCCGTGCGTTTGATCGTTGAACGCGAACGTGAAATCCAGAACTTCAAGAGTGAGGAAACCTATCGTGTTACCGGCACTTTTGTAGCCAACGATGCGAATGGTGAGGCAGTTCTTTTCAATGCAGAACTCAACCAGCGTTTCAAGAGTCCGAAGGAGGCAGAATCATTCATCAAAGAATTGACCAAGGCTCAGTTCGAAGTGAGTGACATCAATCAGAAGCCGCTGCGTCGTCAGCCTGCCCCTCCTTTCACGACCTCTACCCTGCAGCAGGAAGCTGCCCGTAAACTGCATTTCAGCGTATCACAGACCATGAGCATTGCTCAGCGTTTGTATGAGGCTGGTCAGATTACCTATATGCGTACTGATAGCGTCAACCTTTCGACGCTCTGCCTTGACGCTTCCAAGCAGCAGATTCTCTCGACCATGGGCGAACAGTATCTGGAGACCAGAAACTATACAACCCATTCCAAGGGTGCACAGGAAGCACACGAAGCCATCCGTCCAACCTATATGGACCAGATGATCATCGAGGGATCTCCTGTTGAGAAGAGACTCTACGAACTTATCTGGAAGCGTACTATTGCCAGCCAGATGTCAGACGCTCAAATTGAGAAGACAACGGTTGAAATCTCAATCAAGGGCATTGCTAAGAAGTTTGCCGATCTTCGATTCGTTGCATCGGGTGAAGTAATTAAGTTCGATGGCTTCCTGAAGGTATATATGGAGTCTAACGATGATGACGATGAGAATAACGAGGAATATGGAACTCGTCTGCCAAATGTCCAGACCGGTTCTGCTCTTCGTTTAGGTTCGGCCGAAGCTGTACAGCGTTTCAGCCAGCACCCACAGCGTTACACGGAAGCAAGCCTGGTAAAGAAGATGGAAGAGCTGGGTATCGGACGTCCATCAACCTACGCTCCTACCATCAGCACAATCCAGCAACGTGAATATGTAGAAAAGAGCGATCGTCCTGCCGAGAAATGCAATATTACCCATATGCGTCTTGATAGTGAGGGCAAGTTTACGCTCATTGAGGTAGAAGAAACCATCAATAATGATCGTGGCAAGCTCGTTCCTACCGACATCGGTCTTGTGGTCAACGAATATCTCGAGGAGCACTTCCCTAAGATTATGAATTATGACTTCACGGCTACCGTCGAAGAGGAATTTGATAAAATTGCCGATGGAAAGATGGAGTGGACAAACTGTATGTCTGACTTCTATGATATGTTCCACCCATTGGTTACTGAATCGATCGAAGAGCGTAAGGACCGCAAGGCCGGCGAACGCGTTCTGGGCACAGATCCAAAGACAGGTTATACCATCTCGGTAAAGATCAGCCGCTTCGGTCCAGTCGTTCAGATCGGTTCTCAGAGTGAGACCGATCACCCACAATTTGCCTCTTTGCAGAAAGGCATGAGCATCAATACCATCACTCTTGAGGAGGCTTTGAAACTCTTCCAGTTGCCAAAGACTCTGGGTGAGTTCGAAGGATCGCCTGTTGTTGTCGGTGTGGGTCGCTTTGGACCATACATTCAAAATAATGGCAAGTATATCTCTATTCCTAAGGGTACCAATCCTCTTGACATGGAATTGCCAGAGGCAATCAAACTGATTGAGGAGAAACGTGCCGAGGATGGAAAAAAACTGCTCCGCTCGTTCGACGAGGATCCTGATCTTCAGTTGCTCAATGGTCGATTTGGCCCATATCTCACAAAGAAGGGCAAGAACTATCGAATGCCTCATAATCGTGATCTGGAGACCATTACATACGCCGAGTGTCTTGCGATCATAGCAACTGCAGAAAAAGTAGCAGAAAAGAAGAAAGCTTCAGGCAAATGAAATTAACCCAATTGGCCTATAAAGTTGCCTTCGAGCGACGATATAAGCAAATTCAAAGATACAAAAACCATTCAACAGAGTTGCAAGAAAAGCAGCTCTGTTGGTTGCTGAATAAAGGTTTGCATACTCGATACTTCGAGGAAAATGGGTATGTGGCAGACATCCAGTCTATGCCTGTTCGAACCTACGACCAGATCAAACCATACATCGAAAGAATGCTCGATGGCGAAAAGAATGTTCTTTGGCCTGGCTTTTGTCGTTGGTTTGCCAAATCTTCTGGAACGACTTCTGACAAATCGAAATACATTCCAGTTACACAGGATGCGTTGAAGAAAACGCACATGCGTGGAGGTACCGATGCAGTAGTCATCTATCTGGCACTCAATCCGGGATCCCAGATGATGAACGGTAAGGGCAAAGGTCTTATCCTGGGTGGTTCGTTCGCCAACGAACGACATGCCAAGGGCATCAAGGTGGGCGATCTGAGTGCTACCCTGATACAAAATGTCACAACCTTTGCCAACTATATTCGAACTCCTCGCAAAGACATCGCACTGATGAGCGAATGGGAATCAAAACTGAAAGCACTGACCCGAGCTACCAAAGATGTGAATGTCACAAGCCTGTCGGGTGTTCCATCGTGGATGATGGGCGTGCTGAAGGAGGTTCTCAAGGAAAAAGGAGCCAAAGATATCACTGAAGTCTGGCCAAATCTCGAGGTCTTCTTCCATGGCGGTATTGCATTTACTCCCTATCGTGAGCAGTACGAGAAACTGATTCCGAGCGACAAGATGCATTACATGGAGACTTACAATGCATCAGAAGGCTTTTTTGGCATTCAATCCTCCTGGGATGACCATGCAATGCAACTCGTTATCGATAACAAAATCTATTACGAGTTCATTCCTATGGATCTGTACGACGAAAAAGATCCGGAATTAGGAAAGAAATGCATTCCTTTGAAGGATGTTGAGCCAGGAATCAATTATGCGATGGTTATCACGACCCCGGGTCTTTGGCGATACATCATTGGCGACACAGTCAAGTTCACCCAGAAGGATCCATACAAATTTGTTATAACCGGCAGAACAAAGGCTTTCATCAATGCTTTTGGCGAAGAATTGATGGTCAGCAATGCTGACGAAGCACTGGCCATGACTTGTAAGGAAATGGATTGCGAAATCTCAGATTACACCGCTGCTCCAACCTTCGCCGACGGAAACAAGAAAGGCAGACACACTTGGATCATCGAATTCAGTAAGGCTCCTTTCGACATTGAAGCCTTTGCTGATCTGTTGGACGAGAATCTGCAAAAAGTCAATTCTGACTACGAAGCCAAACGATACAAGGGCATTTTCCTGGATCGACTGGAACTCATCTCCGCTCCTACCGGACTCTTCAACCAATGGCTTCGACTGAAGAAAGGCAAACTCGGTGGACAGATAAAAATTCCTAGACTAAACAACTCGCGCTCCTACATTGAGGAGTTGCAACAAATAATTAATCCATAAAAATATATCTATGGCAGAAAATCAATTCAAACGCACGCTGGTAACAGCGGCTTTGCCTTACGCCAATGGTCCTGTTCATATCGGACACTTGGCAGGCGTTTATGTTCCAGCAGACATCTACGTCCGCTATCTTCGTCTCAAGAAACGTCCAGTTCTCTTTGTTGGCGGTTCTGACGAACATGGTGTACCAGTAACCATCCGTGCTCGCAAGGAGGGCATCACAGTTCAGGACGTTGTCGATCGTTATCATTATCTGATCAAGGATTCGTTCGAGAAGTTTGGTATCTCGTTCGATGTATATAGCCGTACCACCAGCGACATCCATCATAAGTTCGCTTCTGATTTCTTTAAGAAGCTCTATGATGAGGGCAAGTTTGTCGAGCAGACAACAGAGCAGTTCTACGACGAAGAGACCAAAGAGTTCCTCACCGACCGTAACATCCGTGGTGAATGTCCACGTTGCCACGCTTTGGGCGCCTATGGTGACCAGTGTGAGAAGTGTGGAGCAACCCTTTCTCCTGATGAACTTATTAACCCATACAATGCAGTCAATGGCAATCCATTGACAAAGAAAGCAACCAAGCACTGGTATCTTCCTCTTGATAAAGACCAGCAATGGCTCGAGAAGTGGATTCTCGACGATCATCAGGAATGGCGTCCTAACGTATATGGACAGTGTAAGAGCTGGTTGGATGGTGGTCTGAAGCCTCGCGCCGTAACCCGAGACCTCGATTGGGGTATTCCGGTTCCAGTTGAAGGTGCTGATGGTAAGGTGCTTTACGTTTGGTTCGATGCCCCTATCGGTTACATCTCCAACACCAAGGAATTGTGCGATGCAAAGCCTGAACTTGGAACTTGGGAAACCTGGTGGCAGGATCCATCAAGCCGTCTCATCCACTTCATCGGCAAAGACAACATCGTATTCCACTGCATCGTATTCCCTGCTATGCTCAAAGCACATGGCCAGTACAACTTGCCAGACAATGTGCCAAGCAACGAGTTCCTGAACCTCGAAGGTGATAAGATTTCTACCTCACGCAACTGGGCCATCTGGTTGAACGAGTATCTGGTAGATATGCCTGGCAAGCAGGATGTACTGCGTTATGTTCTCACTGCCAATGCACCAGAGACCAAAGACAATGACTTCACCTGGAAGGACTATCAGGCTCGCAACAACAACGAGCTCGTAGCTATCTTCGGTAACTTCATCAATCGTGCAATGAAGCTCACCGAGAAGTATTTTGAGGGTAAGGTTCCTGCCTGTGGCGAATTGACTGAATATGACCTGCAGACATTGGCTGACTTCAAGAATGTAAAGCAGAATGTTGAGGAACTCCTTGAGAACTTCAAGTTCCGTGATGCACAGAAAGAGGCAATGGAACTGGCTCGCATCGGCAACAAGTACCTTGCAGAGACAGAGCCTTGGAAGCTGGCCAAAACGGATATGGGCCGTGTTGGCACTATCCTGAACCTCTCCCTGCAAATCTCAGCCAATCTGGCTATTGCCTTCGAACCATTCCTCCCATTCTCTGCTGCCAAGTTGCGCGAGATGTTGGGCATGGATAGCTTCGAATGGGACAACCTGGGTCGCACCGATCTGCTCAATGAGGGTCATAAGTTAGGCGAAAGCGTCCTTCTGTTCGAGAAGATCGAGGATGATGTCATCCAGGCTCAATTGGATCGTTTGGACCGCATCAAGGCAGAAAACGACAAGATCGCATTGGCTGAGGCTGAAAAGAACTGGCGTCCAGCACCTATTGCAGAAGAGGTTGCATTCGAACAATTCGAGAAGTTGGATCTTCGCACTGCCACTGTACTTGATGTACAGCCAGTCAAGAAGTCAGACAAACTGCTTCAGTTCACCCTGGACGATGGTACTGGCGAGCCACGCACCATCCTCTCAGGTATTGCTCAGAGCTATCCAGACCCATCGGTTCTGATTGGAAAGCAGGTTGTCTTTGTTGCCAACTTTGCACCCAAGGTAATGCGCGGCATTCCTTCTTGCGGCATGATTCTTTCGGCTGTAAACTTCGATGGAAGTCTGCATGTTGCAACCCTCGAGGATAAGGTCAAGAATGGCAGCAAAGTTTGCTAACCTCTTCACCAACCCTCCATCAATAAGTGGGTATTATATTGTACTGTAATGAAAGATATCAATAAAGATCTGTTCATAACATTCATAAAGATTGGCGGATTCACCCTTGGGGGTGGACCCGCCATGGTTCCTATGATGGAGAAAGAGGTCGTTGATAAGCACAAATGGCTCACGAAGGAGGAATTTCTCGATATATATGCCGTTTCGCAGGCAACTCCAGGCATTTTTGCCGTAGACATGGCAAGCCACATAGGATATAAAATCGGAGGTCTCCGTTCTGGAATCTGGGCATCGCTTGGTGTTGTAGTTCCCAGTATATTCATTATATTAATTATCGCCATAGTCTTCTCTCAATTTAAAGACAATGCCTGGGTCGAAGCTTTCTTCAAGGGAGTCCGTCCAGCAGTGGTAGCTCTGTTGGCTGTCCCTATATTCTCGATGGCAAAATCTGCAAAAATCACATGGCACAATCTATGGATTCCTATCTGCTCCACACTACTGATCTGGTTATGTGGAGTCTCACCAGCATGGATTATCCTGATTGCCGGTTTAGGCGGTTTTCTTTGGGGCAAATGCAACAAGAGTAAATAATATTAATTAGCAAAGAGAGATTAAAAGAAAATGATATTCCTCAGGCTTTTCATTGTTTTCTCATATATTGGACTCTTCAATTTCGGTGGAGGGTACGCCATGTTGTCTTTTATTCAACAGGAAGTGGTCCAGAAAAACAAGTGGATGACTGAGTCTGAGTTTACAGATATTGTAGCAATCTCTCAAAGCACTCCAGGTCCTATCGGCATTAACTGCGCGACCTATGTGGGCTACACCTCTGTGATCAATGATCAGGACATACAAGAGAGTTTCCTTTACGAAGCCGGTCTGGGACATGTACTCGGTATTATCGGTAGTATTTTAGCCTCAATCAGTGTGCTATGGTTACCATTCATCGTAATGATACTGGTTTCAAAACTGATTCTACGTTATAAAGATTCTCCCGTATTAAAAAGTATTTTCAGCACGCTTCGTCCGGCCATTATCGGACTGCTCGCCAGTGCTGCATTATCATTGTTGAATACATCAAACTTTGGAACGCCGACAGAAAACCCTTTTCAGTTCTCCATCAGCGTTCTGATCTACGTTACAGTTTTTGTGGGAATGTATCTCAAAAAACTGAATATCATTTACACCACTCTGTTTTGTGGATTTTTGGGAATTATCCTTTATGGATTCTTAGGCATCTGATTCAATGCTGTTTTATACATGAAACAGATGTTTCTGTAATCTTCCATTGCATCATCATCATCCTTTATTTGGGTAGGTTGCATAGACTCTTCATACGGAAGATCACTGATCTCAAACCATTTCTCTGCGGTTCTCTTAACATCCAAGAAACGACGATTATCATAATAATAGCTGGTTGTCTTCATTAACAGTTGCTGATAGAAACTACGGCAAATCGGACGATTTTTTTTGTAAATCGCTTCAACCTCAGGCAAAAGAGAAAATACAATTCTCATACCTTCATCCAACTGATTCTGATTAATCAGTAAAATTGCTTTTACCATGCGATATCGGCACCACAAGAAACGCTCTCGCAAAGATCCGTTTGCATACAGTTCCTCAACACGGGCTGATGCAGTAGAATAAATGGTACTTGCCAATTCCCACTCCTCCATCTCTGTCAAACTTCGGATAGCTCGAATCAAACGTGGATAGGTCACATTGGCATAGAATTTGGTCATTGTATCTACCTTGCGCAATTTCAAGTAGATATCAAACATCTTCTGATAATGGTTGACAGCTTCTACTTTGTTGCCATTATGCTGGGCACAGCTGCCAAGCATCTGCTGAGCGAGCAAAGGCAGGTACAGATAGAGAGCCTCATCTGAACGCTGTTCACAGATTTCATCCATCTGCTGTTCAAACGGAAGAAGAAGTTGACGCACTTCGTCAAACTTTTTTTCTTCGTATAAGATGGAGGCAAGATTGATAGCCAGACGACATCTAAGTACAGGAGAAAGTTCTGTATTGGACAAATGAGTGGTCAAGAAATTATTTACAAATTCAAAATCCCTCATTGGAATAACAATCGAAAGATATTCCTTTCCCTGAAATTCGCCAAATGGATCAAATTCCAGCAATTGCTCCAACAACGATTTTGCCTTACGGAGGCTCTTTTCAGATCCCTCCATTTCGAGCATCGTAATCTGGGTTTTCAAGAAGTACTGAATATCCTTCTGCTGTTGCTGCTGAAAATCCCTTTCCTCATCGACCTTTACATGAGCCTCCTTAACGTTTTCCAACGTCTCATAGGTTTCCCTGTATTTCGAGATTAAATTACCCTGTTCGAAAATTGCCAATGCCTCGTCCAGATTTCCTTCGGCAAAAGCCTTGAAGGCTGCACTCTCATTCTCCGATACTCGAGTGATGTCAATACGAACCAAACGGTCAATATATTGATCGACATCATCTAATCTTGCTTCATACTTTTCAATGATAGCCTTTCGCTTATTCTCGTAGTCAACAGCCAGAATATCCAATTCATTTAATTCCCTCAATCGCATCTTGTCGAATTGTAAACCTACCTGCTGGCTGATGATTCGACTCAACTTGATTGCATTATCCTGACTGATCATGACAATCTCAAGGGGTTTTTCATCACGACGAATAACCAAATCATTAAGAAGTTCCGGATTCAACAACTCAAATCCAGGACGAGCAAACTGCCTTACAATTATACGATCTCCGCCCTTCAGCATCGTAAATTTCAGGAAGCATTCACCATTCTCATTGGTGATTGTCGAACCAGCACCTTTCACGCTAACCTCCACATTAGGAAGAGGTCTTTTATTGGCATTAAGCGTAGGATTTTTTATGTCAGGGATATACTCCTTGACAATCACACGTTGAATGGTTTCAGCCATTATGACTTGCGGAAGCATATACAAAACGGCACATAAAAGTAGTAATGTATAAGATTTCTTCCCTTCAAAATTCTTCATTATAATAAACATTTAATTTGCCATTAGGGCGTGGCAGCATGGACATATAGTAGTAATTAACCGTTGCGAATATATGGATTTAATTAGTAATATGCAAGAATAACGTCATTTTTTGGTTGTTTTCTAAAAAAACAAGTTCAAAATTTGCATTTTTGCTAAATATGGAGTAAATTTGCGCACAATTTATGCTAATATTTTAAGACTATAATGATAACTCCATCCCTGGAAGAAACGCAAGCCGACCTTCGTTATCTGAAGTTGTTGGCCGAAAAATTTCCAACCATACCATCCGCTGCCACTGAGGTCATCAACCTCGAGGCAATTTTGAGTTTGCCGAAGGGAACAGAACACTTTCTGTCTGACCTTCACGGTGAAGCCAATGCATTTTCTCACGTTCTCAAGAATGCCTCCGGCGTTATCCGTCGCAAGGTAGATGACCAATTCGGGAACACGTTGACTGATGCCGAAAAAAGTGAACTCTGTACCCTGATATACTACCCAGAGGAAGTAATCGAGAAAGTTCGTCAGGAAGGTCGTGACGACGAACAATGGTACACGAACATGATTCACCGCACGATTGAAATCGCAAGACAGGTTTCATCCAAATATACCCGATCGAAAGTCCGCAAACAACTTCCACAAGAATTCTCTTACGTAATCGAGGAGTTGATGCATCAGGATCGCATTGAAGACGACAAAGACCAGTACTACAATGCCATTGTACAAACCATTGTTGGCACTCACCGTTCTGGAGAATTCGTTATTGCCATCTGCAAACTGATTCATCGTCTGGCAATTGATAATCTGCACATTGTCGGTGATATCTTTGATCGAGGTCCAGGTGCAAGCCGCATCCTTGAATCGTTGGCGAAACATCACGACTATGACATACAATGGGGAAACCACGATATCGAATGGATGGGTGCTGCAGCGGGTAATCTGGCATTGATTGCCTCTGTGCTCAGAATTTCAATCCGCTACGCCAACGTAGAAACACTCGAGGAGGGTTACTCTATCAATCTGCTGCCATTGGCAACATTAGCCATCGATGTGTATGGCGATGATCCATGTACCATTTGGCAAACCAAAGATTTCGAGAACAATCCCCGACTGAAGCGCTCTGCACAACTCATGGCCAAAATGCACAAATGCATTTCCATCATGGAATTCAAATTGACAGGGCAACTCATTAAACGCCATCCGGAATGGGGCATGGACGACCGCCTCTTCCTTCACCTCATCAACAAAGAGAAGGGTACCATCACCATCCATGGCAAGGAGTATGAACTGCTCGACAAAAACCTTCCATCGCTCGATCCAAACGATCCATACAAGCTTTGTCCTGGCGAGGAACAGCTGATGCAGCAACTGGAACACTCATTCCGTTGTTCGGAAAAACTCCAAATGCACCTGCGCCAGCTTTACCAGCATGGATCTCTCTTCCTCGTACGCAACAACTGTCTGTTATACCATGCTGCTATTCCGTTGAATAACGATGGTTCATTCATGGAACTTGAAGTCGACGGCAAACTTGTCAAGGGACGTGCACTCATGGAACGCGTAGACAGCGTCATCCGTCGAGCTTATTTTGGCACACGCGATCTCGAACGAAAGCAGAATGCACTTGACTATATGTTGTACCTTTGGTGCGGACCAGGGTCTCCTCTCTACAACAAAGATAAGATGACGACCTTCGAGCGTTATTTCCTGGCCGACGAGTCTTTGTATAAAGAGAAGAAAGGAGCCTATTTCACTCTGGCAGACAAGCGGGAAACCTGTTGCCAGATTCTGCGAGAATTCGGTCTTGATCCATCCAAGAGCTACATCATCAATGGACATGTGCCTGTCAGAACCCTGAAGGGCGAATCTCCAGTTCGTGCCGGAGGCATGCGTATTGTTATCGATGGTGGTTTTTCGAAGCCCTATCATGCCACAACCGGCATTGCTGGCTATACCCTCATCTATAACAGTCACGGACTTCAGCTCGTACAACACGATTCGTTCGAAAGCAAAGAAGAAGCCATTTCGAAAGGTGCAGATATTCACTCACGTTTCCAATTGGCAGAATTCAAGGACCATCGCATGCTGGTACGCGACACAGATCGTGGTCAGGAACTCATCGAGCAAGTCAATAATCTCCAAAAGCTGCTTCTCGCCTACCGAAGCGGTTTGATCAAAGAAGGAAAATGAAATTCAGCGAAATCATAGGACAAGAATCAGCAGTCCGAAAACTGCGTGATGCTATCGACAAGGGCAAACTTCCACATGCCCTACTCATTACCGGTCCAGAAGGATCGGGAGGCTTGCCATTGGCTCATGCTGCGGCACAATACATCATCTGCCAACATCGTCAAAATGGCGAAGCATGTGGCACTTGTCCGGAATGTATTCAAGCACAAAAATTAGGACACCCAGACATGCATTGGGTTTATCCCCTCATCAACAAAGGTGGCAGCGGCAAGGAGGCCTCTGTCAGCGAGGATTTTCTCGGCGACTGGCGTAACGCATACCTGAAAAATCCTTATCTAACGCTGCCACAATGGATTCGCGAAATTGTTAGCGATGAGAACAAACAGGCACACATCTTCGTGAGCGAAGCCGGAAGCATCATCCGTACCCTCTCTACAAAGCCTTATGAATCAGATTATCGAATCATGGTCATCTGGTTGCCGGAAAAGATTAACGAAGATGCAGCCAACAAGTTGTTAAAAATCATCGAAGAGCCCTACGAAAAGACCTATTTCTTCCTGGTCAGCAATGACCCAGACCACATTATTGGTACAATACAGAGTCGCGTACAACGTCTGCAGTTAGCACCAATCAATGGCGAAGGTAATTTTGTCCAACCAGGCATTCAACAACCAGACGAAGAGGACCGACAATACTTCTTCGAGAAGTTTTGTGCCATGATGCGTCTCAGTTATGCTCGCAAACTATATGACATGAAAGCATGGAGCGACGAGATGGGGGCACTCAAGAGAGAACGAGCCAAGAACTTCTTGCAATATGCACAGGTCCTGATTCGCGAGAACTATATCATGAACCTCCGTCATCCGGAACTGAATTACATGAAGGAGGACGAGGAGGCATTCAGTCAAAAATTCTCGCGATTTGTCAATGCCAAGAATGTCGATGGCATTATGAAAGAACTTGAAATCGCGGAGAATGATATCACCCTCAATGTGTCGGGCAAGATGGTATTCTTTGACCTCAGTTTAAAGTTGATTATGCTACTTAAAGCTGGCAGTCAAGGCTGAAAACGCACAAAACACAATCTTTTACAACCGATTGTTTGGCGAAATATTAAATTTTATTTAATTTTGTGCGTTAATTCCCCCAAAAAGAATTATGAGACAGATAAAAATTACACAAAACATCACTCGACGCACTGAGGAATCCATCGAGAGCTACCTCACCGCGATCTCAAAGGAGCACATGGTCACACCAGACGAAGAAGTGGACCTTGCACAGAGAATTCATAAAGGAGATCAGGTGGCATTGGACAAGCTGGTGAGAGCCAATCTGCGTTTCGTGGTATCCGTTGCAAAACTTTATCAGAACCAGGGCTTGAGCCTGAGCGACCTCATTTCAGAGGGCAATGTAGGCCTTGTAAAAGCAGCTGAAAAGTTCGATGAAACTCGTGGTTTCAAGTTCATTTCGTACGCTGTATGGTGGATTCGCCAGAGCATTATGCAGGCTCTTTCAGAGCAAGCTCGTATGGTGCGTCTTCCTGGCAACCAGAACAACTTGATTCGACAGATCCGTGTAATCCAGAATCGCTATGAACAGGAATTGAATCGTCCTGCAACAATCGAAGAGATTGCTGACGAATTGGATGTTGAACCAGCAAAGGTTCGTGAAACCATGGCAGCAAACAGCCGCGGTGTCAGCCTTGACTCTCCTCTTCAGGACGACGAAGATGGAACCTTGCTTGATGTTACGCCCGATACCAAGCTCGATGCTACCGATGCAACACTGAGCAACGAGTCTCTCCACATTGAGCTCGACAATCTGCTCAAGTCTATGCTTAAGGAGCGTGAGGCATTGATCATCAAAGAGACCTTCGGCATTGATTGCCCCGAAAAGAGTCAGGAAGAGGTTAGTCAGGAACTGGGACTTACCCGTGAGCGTGTCCGTCAGATTCGTGAACGTGCGCTGCTGAAGATTCGCAAGAGCCCTAACGCCAAGTTGCTCCTCGCCTATCTTTAAGGATTTGCACATGATGGCTGGACTCTATATCCATATCCCATTTTGCGCATCACGATGCATATATTGCGATTTCTACTCCACTACGGGTAGGAATCGCTCTCTTTTTGTCCAAAGGATTCTGGAAGAACTGTCCTCCTACGGCCATCAACCATCATCCTTCAACCTTCAGCCTTCGACTATCTACATCGGAGGAGGAACACCCTCACAGCTCTCCACTGAGGAACTAAACCTGTTGATTGATGGACTACGTGCTCGTCTTGACCTCAGCCATGTTACCGAGTTTACCATCGAGATGAATCCTGAGGATGTGACTGTCGATTATGTCAAGGCATTGCCTAACGAGATTAATCGCGTCAGCATGGGAGTGCAAAGTTTCGTTGAGAGCGAACTCCGCATGCTGCGCCGTCGCCACAACGCACAGCGACCCGCCGAGGCAATCCGTCTGCTCCGCGAAAAAGGGATTGAGAACATCAGCATCGATCTGATGTACGGATTACCCGGACAGACACTCGAAAGCTTTGACTATAGCATCTCGCAGGCGTTATCTTTAGGCACGCAGCATATCTCGGCTTATTGTCTTTCGGTCGAAGAGGGAACAGACCTGCACCGCAAGGTAGAAAGTAGAGAACTACTTCCGGCTGACGATGACTTATGTAATAAGATGAACGCGCGCCTACGCGAAAGACTCCACGAGGCTGGCTTCATCCAGTACGAGATCAGCAATTATGCCCTGCCAGGATTCGAGTCCCGACACAATTCCTCTTATTGGGATGGGACACCTTACCTTGGTCTCGGTCCTGGAGCACACTCCTACGATGGAGCTCAAACCCGTTGGTGGAATGCACCTGACTTATCGGCCTATCTCGAAGGCAATATCCAGCGGGATAGCGAAACCCTTTCGGACAACGATTCATACAACGAACGTATTATGCTCTCTTTGCGCACGCGCATGGGTGTGAATGTGGTGGATTTGCAAAACAAATTCCCTTCGCAATACCAATCTACCTTCCAGCCTGCACTTTCGGAGTTGCAATCAAAGGGTTGGATTCAAGTCCGGACCGATTATCTGACTCTCTCGTCAGAAGGTCTTGATATGGCCGATGAAGTAATCCGTCGATTGATGATATGAAACTATTTCTTGAACTCATACAGGTTGCCATCGGCAATCGAAGCCAACTCTCCTCTACCCCAACGGCAGAGGAGTGGGAAGCGATGTATGAACTCAGCAAGAAACAGGCACTGACGGGCATTGCCTTCAGCGGCATCGAGCGATTGCCACAGGAGCAACGTCCGGTCATTGATCTGACATACCCTTGGAGCGAAGATGTCAAGGCAATCGAAGCAAACAACCTGCAGGTTCGCAAACGTACCGGACAACTGCTTCGCAACCTCAACCGGGATCAGTTCCATGCTATTATTCTCAAGGGACTTTCCAATACAGACTATTATCCCGAATGGCTACAGAATCGTCGCACCGCAGGCGATATTGATGTCTGGATGTGGCCTCAACAGACAGGACTGACTACCACCGAGCAGCACCAACGGGTAATTCAATATTGTCTAAAACTCCTTCCTAATCAGCATGTCTGCTACATTCATGTCGATTTTCCGGTCTTCTCCGACATTCCTGTCGAGGCACATTTCCGTCCGTCGTTTCTCTGCAATCCGTTTTTGAATCAAAAGTTGCAGTCCTGGTTCGAGAATCAGAAGCCTACTCTCCTCTCCTCCGACCCTACGGCTTTCCACCTGATTTTCTGCGAGCTTCATCTCTTCAAGCATCTCTTTGAGACTGGATTCGGAATGCGTCAGTTGTTGGATTATTATTTCCTACAACGAAAAGCAGATGTCTCGCTTCCATCTTTTCTTTCCCCCAAGTTCCATGCCTCTCTGGTGGGCCTCACCCGACATCTGTTTGAGGGGGGAATGATTGAGTCTGGTTCAGAATGTGAGTTCCTATTGAATGAGGTTCTGACGGGTGGCAACTTCGGACAATATGATCCTCGCATACAACATACCACCAATGCTCGCGCATACGCGTGGGAGAAACTCAAGCACAATTTCCGTCTTATTGGCCATTATCCCTCCGAAGTGCTTTGGGAACCGTTATTCCGGCTTTACCATTGGTATTGGCGAAGAAAACATCGCTAGATGTGCGTTTTGTTCGAATCTAAAACTTCGGAAGCAACGCGACGCAAGTTTTGCTCGAATCTAAAACTTCGGAAGCAACGCAACGCGAGTTTTGCTCGAATCTAAAACTTCGGAAGCAACGCAACGCGAGTTTTGCTCAAATCTAAAACTTCGGAAGCAACGCAACACGAGTTTTGCTCAAATCTAAAACTTCGGAAGCAACGCGACGCGAGTTTTGCTCAAATCTAAAACTTCGGAAGCAGCGCGACGCAAGTTTTGCTCAAATCTAAAACTTCGGGAGCAGCAAAACAAGATTTTACCTCGGAACCCTCTTCTCACTTCATCAAACATGGAGAGCAAGGAAGTTCTTGCATTCCGCAGGACTTCCAAATGCTTTCCGACCCTTCGGAACCCATTTCTCATTCTTATCTGAATACAATCAGTCGCTTCGGCTCATATTTCTCCCTATCGAAAAATGGCATCTGTTCCCTCAGATGCTTTTTCTCTATTATGCCAAATCCTATCTAATGCCTCTGTTTGCATTTCCCTTTGTGGAGAGCTTACTTCTTTGGTCAAAGAAGAAGCTTCGCAAGAAGGAGAGATCTATGACAAATCCATTTTACATTGTTTGCATATCAAACTTATAAATATACAAAAATGGGATGGGTAAAACTATTTGCTCATTTCGTTTGGATATCTAAATTCTTCTTCTTAAACTTGCCGTACTAAACACAAACACTCCCACATTTGGGGAATATATAATGAAAAAAATCTTATTATCAGTTGTCATGGTTTGCTGTTGGCATACTATGACTGCACAAATACCGATCAGTTCTGAGGCGAACAGCTTCAGGGCTGGCGATAAATTGTGCAAAATCGAAGTGGACTATGTTGCTCCTGGCAATGGTGGTCCCAATGAAGTGTGGCCTTTGGGCCGAGTTACCAAGAAAAGCAAGGATTTCCAGCAAACCATCGCTTCTGCCCGAGATACGATTGCTATCTTCGAGGAGGGCAGGATCCAACATTATCTGGTGCATGGTGACACTCTGGTCGACAAGGGAGAACAGAGACGTCGCGCCTACTGCATCTATAATCAAGAGAGACCTTTGCTCCTTTATCCCTTTCAGTACGGTGACAGCCTTTCCGGTTCTTTCTGTGGGCAAGGCAGAGAGGAAAACATCAATACCTCTCGTTTCGGTTGGGGGTATTCTGTGGCCGATGGTATGGGTAAGTTGACCGATGGAGAAGATACAATTCCGCACATAACAAGAATTCATTTCTTCGACGACTATACAGACACCTACTTTACTGGCGACACCATTAACTTCCACATCCAATGCAATCGTTACAGCTGGTATTGTGCTGGCTATCGTTATCCGATTATGGAGTCAGCACATTGGACTGCCCTAGAAGGAGATTCTCTTATACTGCCTTACGACAGTGTTACTTATCTCTTCCTACCAGTCATGCAAATGGAATTGGCAGAAGACGTTACTAACGATTCTATACTCAACGAGGTGGCCTTGGCCGATGCTCAAAATGCACAAGAAGAGGCCTCGCATGGCAATGCTTTGAGAGAAATCAATGCCGGACTTTCTGCCGATGGAACTAAGTTGAACATCAGCTATACACTTGACAAGAACAGCTCTATCGACTTCTGCGCCTGTGATATACTTGGCAACATCCTTGGTCGTGCCCATTATGACAATCAAGAGGCAGGAGAATGGCACGAAAGCCTAACCTTGTCACGCCGTCCTATCGGAAATACACTTATGCTTAACATCAAGTGTCGAGAGCAAGAAATTATCATTAAGGTTTACAAATAAACAATCAACAACATGAAATTTATAACAATTCTGGGCATTTCATTTTTCTTTCTTATTGATTTATTTGCAGATACAAACAACATCGAGATGGTATATGATCTCAATAAATCACCAGAGGTTAGAGGCTTCGAACGACAAGGGAAATTCAATGTTAACGAATTTTGTGGGTCTGCAAACATTAATATCCCATTACATAAAATTGTTTATAAAGATATTGAACTTCAGTTAAATATGAATTACAATTCACGGGGTGTCAAAGTCTGCAGCGAAGCCTCCTGGGTCGGTTTGAATTGGGATCTAAATATTGGAGGATGTGTATCTGTGATTCCAAGTGGATGTTTCGATTACTTTGACTTAAATAGTAGATATCAAATTAACGAGATTCTCAACAAGAAGAGATATAACGATTTTTACGCATCCGTTATCGATTATTCCAATGAGTATTCGACTAATTTTATGGTTCTATCTGAATTAGACTTTTATTATGTTGCTCTACCCAATGCCTACTTTTATTTCTTTGTCGATCCAGAAACAAAGGAACCAACTATTATTGGAACAGTAACAGATTCTTATAAAATTATACGAAATTCAAGAATACCATCATCCATGCTAACAAAATATGTAGATAGTTGGGTAGTAAAAGATGGATATGGATTTACTTATGAATTCACAAGCATTGAGAAGCACAATGTACGAGAAAATGATGGAAAATATAATGTAGCATGGTTATTAACTAAGATTACCAGCGCACAAGGGAACTCATTAAATCTGACTTATTCAATTTCTAACATAGAGCATCTCCCTTCGAAATCAGAAATTCAAGATGTATATTTAACTATTAATAGTAATGGAGGATTGGTAGCTGCTGATTATGAGTTTAAACGTCAAACTTCTTTTTCAAATATAACGAGATTTATGGAAAAACCTTATCTCTCCAAAATTGAAACAGAAGACCAAATTGTTACATTCCAACAGGGCAAACGAGAAGATGTCAAATCTGCACAAAAACTTGAAAGTATAATTGTCAAATCTAAACTAACGAATAAAACGATTAAAACAATCAAATTCAACTATAGTTATTTTGATTCGAATAATGTCGGAGGCGATTATCTTGAAAACCGTTTTAATGTAGATTCTAAATACATTTCAAAAAGATTAAAATTACTATCCATAGATTTTTTGGCTTTAGATGGACAGAAACAACAATATGAGTTCGAATACGAAGAGTCTAAAAAGTTTCCCCAAAAGACTTCTTCTGCTGTCGATATGTGGGGGTATTATAACGGACAAGAGAACTGTTCTAAAGGAGGCGAATATACACATACAATGATACCGTATGCGCTGTTTTGTGACATTCCGACAGAGTATGTAAACTCATCATACACAACTGATCATCAAGGAGCTAACCGTTTTGCCAATCCTTCTTATACAGATGCTCTTATATTGAAAAAAATAACTTATCCGACAAAGGGATATACAACTTTTCAATATGAATCAAATTCATTTATGAAATATTATCAGAATGTATATGCATCTGGTCGTATCAATAAACGCGAATTACTTGAGAAATCTGTTTCTGCCAATTCAAGCGATAGAGAAAAGCTGATAGAAATTAATTTGGATCAAACATGTGAATGCTGTTTATCTGCCAATTTTGTAAGCAATAGCGGTCTAAATTCTATTATCTCACAAAGCGGCGGATGCGGCATTATATTGAAAGACAGTAATGGTAATGAAAAATGGCATTATTACTTAAATATTCTTCCTAGTCAAGGTGCGACAAGTCACTCTTACACACAAAAAATAACATTGGAAAAAGGGAAGTATTTCTTTACAGCTAAAATGAAATATGGTTCAGGATCAGTTACTGGAAAGATTGTGGCTTCAACTCTTGTTGACACGACGCCAAGAGAAATAGAAACATATGGAGATGGCCTTCGCATTAAGAAAATTGCCAATTATGATCAAGGTGGCACCCTCTTAGAAAGTACAGAATATAAGTATCTTAAAGAAGATAATAAAACCACAAGTGGTATTCATATAAATCCATCTACTTTGGGATTGATTAAGAACATTTTAGTACATACAGCCAAAGAATATACAGCTTTGACTAATTACAAAATATTGAGACTTTATAGTGATGCGAGTGGTATGACAGCATTTGCATCGGCAATGTCCCCTCATGATGTATGCTATTCACGAGTAATCAAAACAGTACATACAGGAAACGAGATAAGTGGTAAAAAAGAAATAACAAATTATAGTGCTTATCCGCTAACTCTTAATTTAGAGAATTCCTTGTGTAGTGAAATGAAGCTATATAACGGTGATATTGAAAGCAAAGAATATTATGATGAATCTAATTGGTTAGTCCGTACTGAACAATATACCTATAGCCACGATTCCTATCATTACTATAAGGTGAATGCTAAATTGGATAATTGTTATTACCAAACTGGCAATAAAACGTCGGACTCGGGCAGTCTTTATGAAGGATATTGTTATTCATTAAAAAGTTGCTGGAGTCATCTTGATTGTATAAAGCAAATAGATTATCGCTATAGAGAGGTTTGCAATGAAATGCTTGAGGATAATTATACATACACCGTGTTCAAATATGATTCCATAAACAAACAAATATCTTCCAAATACATAAGTAATCTTGGCGCGACAACGGTGAAGCAAAAAACTTCTTATATCTATAGTCATACAAAGAGATCTATGAATAATAGCAATTTCTTGAATGCTATTATTCAACAGACAGATTCCATTTATTATCCGGGAGGAAGTGGTGTGATAAAAAATCAAATATTTAATTATTCTAACCCTCGTAATGGAGTGTTCCTGTTGTCTTCTGTTCGGGACTCTATAGAAAATGGGAACATTGAGGAACGAATGCACTATGAATATGACAAAAATAGAAATGTGAGCTACATTCTTAAAGATAGTACAGACAAAGTGGTTTACCTTTGGTCTTACAATGGGAGTTATCCTATCGCCAAGATTGAGGGCTTAACATATTCCTCGGTTTCAGATATGTTGACAACATCTTTTATATCGAATCTTCAGGACAAGAAAACACCTTCTGAATCAGATTACAATACCATTCGCACATGTTTGGCAAACATCGGAGGTTTAATCACAACATATACCTACGAACCTCTTGTCGGTGTAACGTCTCTAACACAGCCAAATGGTGTCAAAACTATTTTTAATTATGATGGATTTGGCAGATTAGTAAAAACTATTAATGGAAATGGCGAAACGATTTCCTCAATTAATTATCACATCAAAGAGAAGTAGTAATATGAACAAAACTATATACATAATTCTGCTATTTACACTTGTAATAAATAGTCTAATAGCACAATCTGCATATCAAAACTATGTGGAGCAGACAATATATTTGAACGAGTATGCAAATGACTATGTTTCACAAATACAATATTATGACGGAATTGGGCGTCCAACACAGAATGTCGTTGGTGGGTGCAACACAAACAGCAAATATCTTCATCTGCATCAAGAATATGATCTGTCTGGCAGAACTATCAAATCGTGGTCGCCAGTGGTTGGTACAAATAAAAATTTCATTAGCAATATCAACTCAGTCTGCAAGGACGCGTATAGCGATCCTATGGCTTTCGAAGCGATTGAATATGACGCATTAGATAGAACAATATCGGTTTCAATCCCCGGTACTAAATGGAAAGAAAACGCAAAAAAGAAGCGAATCGATTATCGCTCTAACTACAGGGAAGAAGTCAGACTATTTTCCACTTTTGATTTGATGGGTTCAACGTATTATCAAAGAGGTTCGTTGAATTGTACGGAAGAGTACAATGAAGATAGCGTATTGACAACAACCTTCAGGGATAAATTGGACAGAATTGTTCTCGTTAGACACGGAAACGAGAATAATGACACCTACTATATCTATAACGAACAAGGTCTGTTGGCATACGTACTACCGCCTATGTATCATCTAAATTCTAGTGAAGACATACAGACTAGACTAGATAAATACGCATTTCAATATATGTATGACAAGAGAGAATTAGTAACCTCAAAAAAGCTGCCTGGTTGCGAGCCTATTTACTATTGGTATAATAGAGCAAGACGCCTTGTCTGTATGCAGGATGGTGTTCTTCGTGATGCTGGCAAATATAGATTCTATCTATATGATGGATTGGGCCGTCTGTGTGTCCAAGGACTAACAACAAAGTGCTATGAACAGAAGCAGTTTAATAAAATTGGATATACATACCAAGGTCCACAGATATCGAACTCCGGATATGCATACTTCGGAAATGCTTCAGAAATTCAATTGAAAGAAATTGAATTGGAACTAGTCAACTACTATGACAATGATTCATTCCTTGATGCCTATGATGCAATGACATATAGAAACCCTGTCTATTATTTGCTACGCAGTAAATACAAGCACAGTTATCTGCTTGGCACGAAACAACGAGCAAGCAATGGGGAAGAACTCCTTACGACATACGCCTATGACGACTATGGTCGAGTATGCCGCAAGGGAGAAATTGGACTCAATAAGCAGCTTACCATAACCGAATACTCCTATAATTTTGTCGGAGATGTGACGTTGGAAACTTCCGAAATTTTCGAGTATGAAGAAGAATATGGAACATACAACAATATCTTCGAATCAACAATCACAAATAATTACGATGCTCCGCATACTAAACTATTGACTTCTTCGTTAATAACGGTAAGGGATGACTACTCTGGCTACACCATGACCGATACCATACAAGACCTGACATACGATGACTTCGGCCACATCATTGGCAATAACCGCAGCGGTACTGCGGCAGATATGTCGTATGCCTACGATAACCTGCATGGATGGACAAAGCAGATCAAGTCAAAGGGAGGATTCGAACAGAATCTGTATAGAGAAACAGAAGGCAAGCATCCACGTTGGGATGGTAGTATTTCTGCTATGACTTGGCAAACAGATGAAGGAAGTATTAATCGCTATGACTACGAGTATGATGGTCTGAACCGCTTGACTTTAGCAGATTACACGTCAAAGCTTATTCCTGTTAAGCAGATTGTTGACTTTAAGGATACTCCCATAGACTTGATTGCAAATCAGCAATATGAAAGAACCAGTATTGTTACTTCTGCAAAACTGCAGGCACTCATTCCAGAATCGGAAGAAAGGCTTTCGGATGCTACCCTCATGACTGCACAGGAAGAGGAACCTGCCATATCTTCAAGCAGCCGCTCTTCTGCATCAACAAGCGGAATAATCGGACAATCCAAACCGGGAACGGCTACAGGTATCTTTAAATTCAGCAAGATAAATGGCAACTACACCGAAGCCATCGCTTACGATGCCAATACCAATATCACATCTCTGCAGCGCTATGGCATGAAGAATGACAAATCGTTTGGCTTGATTGATGATCTCAGCATCAGCCATAACGGCAACCAGATCATTTCGGTTTCGGATGCAGTAGATGAGTCTTTGGATTACGAAGGTGCCTTTGACTTTGTCGATGGCGACGATAAGGATCAAGAGTACACCTACAATGGTAATGGAGCGTTGACTATGGATCTGAACAAAGGAATCCAGAACATCGAGTATGACCTATTGGGTAATCCGAAAAAGATAACTTTGACTAATAATCAAAGTATAGAGTATGTTTATTCTGCCGATGGTCGCAAACTAAGAACGGTATATCGATATATGTTAAAGACATGTTCAACTCCATTCCAAATTTTCAGAACTGTTCAAGAATCCACCGATTATGTCGGCAACCTAATCCTCAAGAATGGTAAGCCAAGTATGTATCAGTTCTCTGGTGGCTATTATTCCTTCGATGGTGACAAGAAGCCAGAATGTCATTACTACGTACAGGATTATCAGGGGAATAATAGAATGGTCGTGAATGCTCATACCAACGAGGTAGAGCAGACAACACACTATTACCCATACGGTGGCATCATCGGCAATCTGTCATCCAATCAAGAAGCACAGAAGTACAAGTATAGTAATAAAGAGCTTGACCGCACATACGGTCTTGACCTCTATGATTTCCAAGCCCGTCTGTTCAATCCCGCTTTGCCTGTGTTTGATAGACCGGACCCTTTGGCAGAAGATTTCACTTGGCTCACACCATACAATTATTGCGCTGGTGATCCGGTGAATTGCGTAGATCCAGATGGAAAGGCCATTATATTTGTTAATGGATTCCGACCTGGTGTTGGATGTCGGGATCAGGTACGTTGGAGTGGAGGTAGTAATAGTTATCCTTCTGTATATCCTACTGATGAAATGAAATATTGGAACACAAGGATTGTTGAATACTATCAAGATCAATATAAAGACAATCATTTATCATTTACAAGTGGCTCTGCATCTCCTGTCTCAACTGCAGCACAAAGAGAAGCAGAAGGTAGTGTCAAAGCTTTAATTTTCCATAACCAAGTCGCAGACGGGAAGATTACACTAAATGGAGATGAGCCTATTCGACTGATCTCCCATAGTCAAGGAGGTGCAACCGCAGCGGGCATGGCTTCAAAACTTCAAGAGCTTGGATATAATGTAGAAATCATAGAATATATTACCCCTCACCAAGCGACAGATATTAACCATCCAGAGGGTGTAAAAGGTGTACAGTATGATCAAGAGCATGATAGAGTAGTTAGTGGTCAGGGAACCATCAATGGCATAAGCAGCGATAATTATCACATTGATTCTTCTCATTTTTGGTCTTTATTAGGAGGTCATAGTAATAGTGATAATTTGGAGATTATAAGAGAAGGTGAAAGATATAGGGCTCAGACAAGATGAAAAATATTATAAGAATTACAAAATCCTTCTTTCTAATAGTATTTATTCTACTTATAGGAAGAATTCTATATCTTGTAATTGCTAGCAATACTCACAATTACGAGGAACAAGTTTGGCAACCATACCAACAGGGAGACTCTTTGTTTTTTTTCAACAACATAGGAGATACTGTCAGATGGGGAATTTTTCAAGTTGACAACAGAAGCAATCCTTCTGATCCGTTATTGCCTCTTAGCCATAGAAGATACAGCACGACAGTAAGCACTACGGACTATTTTGATGCAATAATAGACATAGATGAAGAATTAGGCATAAAAAGGATTAATTTTGAACCTCGCTTCTGCAGAGGCTATATAAGAGTACTCGACAACGAAAAATTCAAAAATAATGTAGCCCCTATCCGATATAATCAAATGGATTTATTAAGAATAACTCCTCACGAAACAGATTTACGTATAGAACCCTATCAAGACTCAATCTATTGGTCTACTCAATATGGTTATATTAAGGTATTCTATAGTAATGGAGTTATCTGGGAATTAAAATCTTTTGAAAGAAATGGAGAGGTTTTATATGAATCGAAAGATTGAACATTTCGCTATGGTTGTGGCTCATATCACAACCATAGAATATAAAATGCAACACCATGACCGATACCCTCCAGTACCTGACATACGATGACTTTGTCCACATCATTGACAATAACCGCAGCGGTACTGCGGCAGATATGTCGTATGCCTACGATAATCTGCATGGATGGACAAAGCAGATCTCCTCTGTTTCGGATGCAGTAGATGAGTCTTTGGATTACGAAGGTGCCTTCGATTTTGTCGATGGCGACGATAAGGACCAAGAATACGCCTACAATGGTAATGGTGCTTTGACCATGGACCAGAACAAAGGTATCCAGAACATTGAGTATGACCTGCTGGGTAATCCTCGCAAGGTCACTTTGACTGATTACCGAAGTATCGAGTATGTTTATTCTGCTGATGGTCGAAGACTGCGGACTATTCATCGAGAGAAAAAGCAAGTCTATAACCTTTCTGACTCCACTGACTATGTCGGAAACCTTATCCTCAAGAATGGCAAGCCACAAATGCATCTCTTCTCTGGTGGATATATTCCTTCGATGGTGACAAGAAGCCCGAGTGTCATTACTATATTCAGGACTACCAAGGCAATAACCGCATGGTAGTGAATGCCGACAAAGATAGTATCGAACAAATCACTCATTACTATCCATACGGCGGCATCATCGGTAATTTGTCTTCAAATCAAGAAGCACAGAAGTACAAGTACAGTAATAAAGAGCTTGACCGCACATACGGCCTTGACCTCTATGACTTCCAAGCCCGTCTGTTCAATCCCGCTTTGCCTGTGTTCGATAGACCGGATCCTTTGGCAGAGGACTTCACTTGGCTCACACCATACAATTATTGTGCTGGTGATCCTGTAAATTTGATTGATCCGACGGGAACGAGCATTGTTGCCGATTCCACAGCACAAACAGCAATGATTAATAGTCTACCTGAAGTTGAAAGGCAATTACTTCATTTTGATAAGAATGGACTTCTGACAATCGATCAATCAAAATCGCCTTCTGAGGTGCTTGCTGATATTCAAAAGTTAGTTGAAAGTGAGACTGTTTATAATCTTCATGTCAGTCCTACTGATATGAATGGAGAATTGTTTAGAGATGATCCTTCCAATTTTTACAAAGGATATACACAAACCCCAGAAGATCCTAATTATCCTTCACAAAATGGCAATGTTAATGTATATATGAGTTCGTTGCAAAAAGGACTTGATTTGTCTTTGAATTTTGGTCATGAGGTATTATCACACGCTTTGTTTTATGAAATGGGATTGCCGTTCGGACATGATTATGAGTTTCAACCAATAAAGGTATTCTATGAAGATGAAGGTGTTTGGGGATTCGATTTGAAAAGAGTGGATAAGAATATACGGCTTAATCTACAAATCAATAGAATCCAACAAATAATAAAACAAAATTATTATGAACTGCATAAATAAAAGAATTATTATTTCTTTCTATCTTTTTTCTATATTATTTATCTGTAATGCAAAATTAATAAGGAATGAGATCAATTTAGGAGAATACATAGTATTTATAAATGTTCCTGATGATTTCTGTATGTTTGAATCTCCATTTGAAGAAGGAAAATTTATACATTTCTTCTCTCCTACTGGATCTTCTATATTCCTTTTTACAGGGGGGGGAGTTATATTCCCATTGGTCAATCGGGAAAATGCAGGAATAAGTTCAATAAAAAATAAGCGAGACTCTTATTCAGAATATGGAACGCGAGACTCCGTATTCTTTAGAGAAACCGTGTTCTTAAACTCAAAGATACGAGTTGGCTATGATAACGTGAGATATGTTGATATTGCTAAATTTGAAAAGATTATTAAGAGTATAAAGATAAAAAAGCGAAAATTAAATTAAAGAATCGTATGCCTACGATAACCTGCATGGATGGACTACGAAGATCAAGTCGGCAGGAGGAGGATTCGATAAACGATTTAACGATAAGCGATATACGATGATTCGCCAAATCGATTCAACAAACAACATACAACGTACAACATAAAGCTTCAATTCTTCAAATCTTCTTGAGGTCATATAAAACAATGAGGAGATACATCATGATCCGTTTCTTTGTTTTCTCTAGTTTCTTGTTAAAAATAAACCTGTCCAAGTTGAATGATTTCAAGAATGATTTAGATTGATGGAGAATCCTTATCCTCACAAGCATTAGGTGCTGAAAAAAATCAAATAATCTGGTAATCATTTGGAGGTTTCAGTATTTATCCGTACCTTTGCCCCGAACATTTGAGACTTATCATCATGCTAAAACATTGTCCCCATAACCATCAAGCAATAAATGCTCGCACCAACGAGGTAGAGCAGACAACACACTATTACCCATACGGTGGCATCATCGGGAACTTGTCATCCAATCAAGAAGCACAGAAGTATAAGTATAGTGGTAAGGCTCTCGCAGCCATAGAGAAGATTGATAATCTTCGGCGAGAAAGGGAGGCTTTAGCCGAGGGTCAAGATAGTACATACGGTCTTGACCTTTATGATTTTCATGCAAGACAGTATGACGCAGCTGTTCCTGGGTTCTTGAGTATTGATCCTTTGGCTTCTGAAAATCCAAGTGTTAGCCCTTACGCCTACTGTGCTGGTAATCCGATAATGTTTATTGATCCAACAGGATTGATGCCAGATTCTGATTATAGCGGTATAAATGTGCCACTTGTATCGGTTTGAAATGTGCCAGCAAAAACACTTTCAAATGTGCCACCTGTAACTATTTCAAATGTGCCACCCGATTGAGCTGTTTTTCGAGGGCGAATATAGTGACTATTTTC
>JAZQOK010000030.1:0-10573 GCA_045627865.1 Bacteroidales bacterium | reverse complement strand
TTAAGCAACTTGTATTGCTTGTACATGATAAATTGAGTTGTAAATATGAGTTGATAATTTGGTTTACTCTTAATTGAGGCTCTTATGCTAGACTTCGACAGTTTGGCTACTGGGTATCTGCTTCGCTCTCGGTGTTGGCATAGCCATATCCGTAGCCATAACTTGATCCATAGCCATAGCCGTAACCATAACGGCGTGCATAGACATTGTTGTTCTTGCGCTTGCGGGTATCGAAACCGTTGAGGACAACGCCAAGCTGCTGGAACTTATGCTCATCGGCCAGACGGTTGATGAACTGGAATCCGGCCTTAGGAGTGAAATCGGCTCGACAGACGTACAGACAGACATCGGCTACGCGGCCGACGATAGCCGTATCGGACACCATGCCAATCGGAGCAGTATCGAGCAGGATGTAATCGTAGGTCTCACGAAGCTGCCGAAGCATCTGATCCAGGCCCTCGCGAGCTACGAGCTCGGTAGGATTAGGTGGTACTGCACCACCGGGCAGCACATCGAGCAACGGGTGAAGCATGCCACGCAGAATCAGCGAATCGAGATCGGTATT
Organism: Bacteroidales bacterium; assembly: GCA_045627865.1. Classification (GTDB taxonomy): domain Bacteria; phylum Bacteroidota; class Bacteroidia; order Bacteroidales; family UBA3663; genus Liminaster. The sequence goes on along the minus strand of JAZQOK010000030.1, from coordinate 10,008 downwards.
CTCTGGATCTCGCAGATATTCGGTTACTCCCTTCGTACGCCGGCTGAAACCGAATGTCTTGTTCAGGCCAGGCTTGCGGATATCCATTCCGATGATAGCACACGTTTGCCCAGAATGGCGATTGAGAGAGCTGCGTTGGCTGCGATAAATGACTTGCCTTCGTTCGACTGGGTAGAAGTAAACATCACAACCTTCTGGCCGGGCTTGAGCATGAACATCAGATTGGTACGGAGGGCACGGAAGGCCTCTTCGGCCAGGCCATTGTGATTCTCGCGCACCACAATGCCATTCTCGGCTACTTTCTGGATGGCAGGCACTTCGGCAACCATCGGAACGTCGGTCAGCATCTCGATGTCGGCCTGATTCTCGATCTTGTACTTGAGCAATTCCTGGATGTAGAATATCAGGAACGGCACAAGCAAGCCAAGCACAAAGGCGATGAAGAGCATCTTGCGGCGATTAGGAGCAACGGGGGTTGCAGTGGGTTGAGGTTCCTCGATCAGACGGCCATTGTTTGCCGTTGCAGCCAGGGTGATGGCATTCTCCTCGCGTTTCTGGAGCAAGAGCGTGTATAACGTAGCCATGATTTCTTGCTGGCGGCTGATGCTGAGGTACTCTTTCTCTTGACGAGGAGCGCTATTGATTCGGCTCTGGTACTTGCTGCTCTGCAACTCGAGGTCAGCCTGAGTAATGCGCAGGCCCTTGAGGGTCGAGGCAATAGTAGCTTCGACAGAATGATGCAAGACTTCGACCTTGGCATTGGCTTGCTGCATGGCGGGATTGGAATCGCTCGTGGTACGCTGCAAGCGCTTGCGGTCGAGCAAGACGTCATTGTACTGCGAGATAACACTTGCCAAGTTGACATCCGAGAGTCCAACATTGAGCGGAATGACCTCATCGGCATTGGCCGGATTGGAAATGTAGCTCTGCAGGTATTCGACCAGACGAATCTGCGTGGAGGTTTCGATACGGGTTTCCTCGTATTTGGCATTCTGGCTAAGGGCCAACTGGGCATCGCTGGTGAGATTGGTGAGGCCTGCCGACTGCTTGAAATCGGCCAGCATATTTTCGGCCTGGCCTAACTCGCGACTGATGATACGGATTCGCTCATCGATGAACTCGGCGGTTTTCTGTGCCACCTGGTTCTTCTCGGTATTGGCGTCCTGATTGTAATTGTACACCAGACTATTGACAAAATCTACACCACGCCGGCGATTGGAATCCCGATAGATGATCTGGGCTATGGTTGTAGTCTTGGAACGAGGCTCTACTGCCAAGGATGCCAGATAGCCGGAAGCCGCCAGACTGATGGGCAATACCGAGACCATCAGCTCGACTTCAGACTTATAAGGCTCGACATTGGGCTGTGCAGTAAGGCTGATATCGCATAGCGGGGTATGGATGACATCGGGCAGCGAATCTATATGGCTGGTGACAGGTTCGGCTTCCTGGGCTGCTCCGCAATAGGTCGTTATGTCATACGAGCCATCGGAATGACACCGAATCTGCATCTGGATGGAAGAGGGCAATGTATCTGCAACCTCGGGCGAGACGTAAACATCCAGCGGGCAACTCTTATAGAGACTTACAGGCGATGCGAATGAGCGCTTACGGTAGACACTGACGTATAACCCAAGATCACGGACCACCTTGCGCACCAGACTTCGGCTCTGAAGGATCTCGACTTCGTTATCGAAGTTATTGGTCATAGAGATGATACCGAGATTCTGCAGATCCACGGTTCCGGACTTAGGTTTAGACCGGGTTTCCTCGGTAATCAGGACTGCTCCGTCGACACGATAAATCGGAGTCGTGTAACGAATATGGATGAAGGCAACGGCTACAAACAGAACTACACTGACCAGAAACCATGGCCAGTGTATGAGGAACTTGACCAACAGAAGCTGAAGGTTGAATCCCTCATTCTCTTCGTACTGTTGGTCGGTTCCGTTGTTGGGTTGTATGTAATCGCTTCGATTGCTCATTACTTGAGTATGTTGAAGAGCAGAGACGTGAGTGAAATGAAAATGCTGACTGCGCTGAACCAAACGGTTGTACTGGTTCCCACATCCGAGTTACGGGCCTTGGTCTGGTTAGGAGTAACATAGATGATATCGTTCTGCTCGAGCTGATAATAGGGGGAATAGATGACACGAGCATCATTGAGATTAAGCTCGTGAATCTGGCGGGCGCCATTAGCATCCTCGCGAATCAGTTTGACGTTGGTTCGCTGGCCCCAGACGGTAAGGTCACCGGCCATAGCCAAGGCTTCAAGCAGATTGACCTTCTCGTTGGTTATCATGAACTGTCCCGGGTTGTTGACCTCTCCGAGCACAGACACTTTGAAGTTCTGGAGTCGAACGGTGACGATAGGAATCTCCTTGAGGTAAGGCGTGAGACGGCTACGAACCATATCTTCTGCCTGGTCGATTGTCAGGCCACCGACGTGCAAGGTGCCAAGCACGGGGAAGTCGATGTTGCCATCATTCTTGACGAGATACTGCTGCAAGGTGGCCTGCGATGTGGTTCGCAGATTGCCGCTTCCGGAGCTCTCACGGCTTTGCACCGTGAGATTAAAGGGAATTGAAGCTTCTGGATCGGTCGTATTGACAGTAATCGTTATCAAGTCCTTGGGCATGATGTGTGCATTGTACAATTCCACCTCGACAGGAACCTTAGGCAATGTGCGGCTATTCTGGAAATAAGCCACTTCCCGGTAACTGGTGCACGAAGCCAACAGTACAAGCACGAATGTGCAGACAAGGGCATGAATGATCTTCATTGACGATTTATTGAAAATAAATTAGGTCGCAAATCTACTGTTTTTTTCCGAGAAAACAAAATTTAGTTTCCGGGAATTAGGATTTTTACACGTTAGGAAGACTAATTTTAGTTTTCTTGCATTTTCAGTTGCCATTTACAGCAAGGCATCAAGGCTCGAGTGTTACTGCCATAAGGCCAATAACGACATCGTTCGACAAGGTGCGAAGTGTGAGACCTGTGAGCCTGCGATTGGGCTGGAGAGGCATTTTGAGTAATTGCGCAGCACCATCCGGAATGCTCAATCCCTTGGCAATAGGGGTGTTGGCTTCGAAGTCGGTGACATGGATATTCACGGCTCCATTGTCATGGCCAGCAGACTGCAAATCCTTCTTGAGCTGACGCGAAACCAACCCACTGCCGAGGTGTACACGGTAAGGATGCTGAGACGCACTCCAATAGGCATTTTCATCGTAATAATAATCCTGCTCTATTGGGCACCAGTTGTAAGGATTGACCAACCGGAGGGTATCTGACGAGCCATCTGAATAACGGGCAATGACAAGTCCATTCTCGATTCGGCTCTGCATATTGTTGGTGCTTCCGGCCATGAGCAGATAAGCAAATCGATAACCTCGGTCCATAGCATCCTGAGCCATGACACTTGCGTCAAAGTTCACTGTGATGCTATCCGGGAAATTATCCCAAAGCGAAGTATAGAGGATATTCTGATCTTGTTTGGGCAATTTGAAGGTTAATCCGAGACCCGTATCGAAGACATTCTGGTCGGAGATGGAATGGCGCAGACCATCGTCTTCGAGGTGGGCAGTCATCAAAGGCACACACCAATCGCCCATGCCCTGGCTGGGAAGTTCGAGCGTGGTATAAGGTGAACGTGGAGAAAGATACTGCTGACGATAGATATCGTCGACCGAAGCATTATAGTAAGACGAGAGGTCAAGATGCACATGGTGATTCTCGGCACCGGGTGTAACGCCGTCTAATCCTAAAGCGGTCTCGTCAAGCGACGGGCGCCAGGGCTTGGCAGCTGGCAAATCGTGATCGGGAACTGCTGAAGTGGCAATAGTCAAGCGCTGGTGCTTCTCCTCGGTTCCCTTGACCTCGACAAATCGGCCATCGCCCAATGGCAGACGCAAAATGATCTGCAACGGCTGTGCAAAGTTCTGCTCGACATCATAGATATCCAATCCGTTCTCGCGATGGAAATGATAGCTGAAATAAGGAGTCTCGACCTTGGCCTCGTTCCATGCCTGAGGGAAGCCAGGCTGGAGATAACAGTGGCCAAACAAGGCATCTGGACGGATGCCGAAAAGGCCCTGAATGATGGCTCGTGAAGTAATGCCGATATTATCGCCGAAGTCACGGTATGCCTCTTTGAGTGCCTTATCATAGTAGCTGATTTGTCCGAAGTTGCCTGGGCAACCGCCGGCACACATCTCGTCGAGCAAATCACTGTAGAGCAACTGATAACCGACCTCGCGGCGGCCTGCGATGAAGTATGCGAGGGCCATGTTTGCAACTTCCTCATGTGCTACATTGTTTGTGCTCCAGGCATAAGGCATCCAATCGGAGGTTGACAAAGTAAAGAGATCATTTACGTGAAGCGACTGCCCGAAATTCTGAAGCCCGGTTCCAGAGGTTGTCTCTGACGTTTCGGGCATAGAAACTGAAAGCGGAATATGAGGAATACATGCATCTACCCAGCGTGTAGCATGATAGGCTTGCTCCGGAGAACAAGCGCCACAATCAATTGGCGTATAGATACTCCAGAGAGCGGCACTGGGATGCAGACGCTTCAATCCCATGAAATCCTGGAACTCGGCCCAATGGGCATCTGCGCCTTCGGACTGAGGAATCCAGAGACGACGATTCATAGCTTCGAGGATAGCTTCGGCTTCCTGTCGATAAGGAGTTGGATCTTCGCCTATCAGCTCTGCGATTCGTGCTATTAGCAAGTTGCCACGATAGTTATAAGCTGAAGCATGAGTAACCGCACCACTATTGTAATACAAGGCATCGCTGGCCCAAATGCAGCAATAGCCATCGTAGAGATGATCGCCATCTGGGTCCCAATTCCGCTTCTCCCACTCTAAATGGAGTTTGAGCGTTGGCCAAAATTCTCTCATCAACGCAGTATCGGCATCATACTGGAAGTGCCATAGCAATTCGTCGATATAATTGAGGTTCATATCGTAATGGCTCATCTTACGATCGTCGTTCGGCAATTTACAGATATAGCCATTACTATACATGGGCGTACCCCACTTTTCTGCAGAGCGAGCCAGGTTCTTTGCGGTATCCTGTGCGGGATGCGGATAAATCGGCTCTATATCTCGTACCATGCTTCGAGCATAAGCACGGAAATGGCTTTGCTGGCGATCGAACCATCCTGTCACATCACCTACATAACCGCCACGCCAACCGGCTAATGGAGTACGCCAGCCAATGCAACCGTGCATCCAAGTCTCACCATCCCACAAGCCATCAGCTGCTGCCATGAGGGTGGGGCCAAGGGTGTTGATAAGTGGATCGGGAGTTTCGAATCGCAGCTGCTGGGTGAGCTCAGAATAATACTTTTGCTGTAACTGGAACAGACGATTACCCTCATTCCGATCCAGCAGAACAAGGTGATCGTTATCGACCAATCGCAAGAAAGAAGCACCTGCAGCAGACCAACGGACCTCCTGGCATAAAGAATCTACTCGGGGCTGCTGAGGATCAAAATTCTCGCGAGGGTCGGTGCCAAGGTCACCATTTCGATTCATCTTGAGTTTGGCAATAGGCTGACGCAAGGCACACAAGGTCGCACGCTTGCGCTGCTTTGCACTGAGGCCCGTGAGCTCGAAACGCCAAAGCGCATTATTCCCTTCACTCTCTGCATAAACTTGCAGGTACAGCTCTACCCCACCCCAACGTTCATCTCGAAGCAGATAGGTTCGTTGGCCACCCTCATAATAAGCACGGCAGTAGGTAGTAGAATCAAGTGGATATCGATGATCGTCGAGCTGCAATGCCAGCTGAATATTCCATGCCTTTCCCTTGTCATACGTCGCGAAAAGTGGTCGGTCGCTCGTCTCTAAGCGCCAGTTTGCATGTGAGCCATATAATGCACGCGAGAATCGGTTAGTACCGTTCTCACGAACGAAGCCTCTGCCTTCGGGAAGATACTGAAGGGGACGAGAACTAACTGCCGACAATACGGTAGGCAGCAACATGAGCAAAAGGTATAAATAAGTGCGCTTCATGAAATAAGATGTAAATTAGTATAGGAGTGTGAATTCTTTCTATTACATTCCGAACATTCGTGATACACGGCGAATACCAGCCACAAGGGCATCGACCTCCTCGAATGTATTATAGAACGAAAAACTGGCTCGAACAGTTCCCTGAATACCGAGGCTATGCATCAGAGGCTCGGCACAATGATGGCCTGTGCGGACCGCAATGCCCAACTTGTCTAGAAGCATTCCCATATCGTAATGATGGATATCGCCAACAAGAAAACTCATCACTGCGGACTTCTCTTTAGCGTTACCGAAGATACGCATGCCCGGAATCTGGGAGAATTGCTCTGTGCAATACGATAACAGCAGATGTTCGTAGTCTGCTATGGCATCGAGTCCGATTCCTTCAACGTAATCGAGTGCAGTGGCGAAGGCGACTGTACTGATGAAATCGGGAGTTCCGGCTTCGAACTTATAGGGCAGTTCATTGAAAGTGGTTCCCTCGAATGAGACAGTTTTGATCATCTCGCCACCACCTTGATAGGGTGGCATCTGATCAAGCCATTCTCGTTTTCCATAGAGCACACCTACACCTGTAGGGCCGTAAATCTTATGTCCAGAAAAAACGAGAAAATCGCAATCTAACGCTTGAACATCAACTTTGAGATGTGGAGTAGATTGAGCGCCATCAACAAGAACGGGGATTCCTTTGCTGTGTGCAAAATCAATCACGTCTTTGACTGGGTTAACCGTACCTAAAACATTTGATACATGAGCCAAACTTATCAACTTGGTACGATCATTAACGAGACTCTTTAGATGATCGATATCGAGTTCTTGATTCTCTGTCAGACGAGCATGCCTAAGGACTATTCCTTTACGATTTTGGAGAAGTTGCCATGAAACGATATTAGAGTGATGTTCCATATCGGTAACAACGACTTCGTCACCTTCTGCGAGGAAAGCTTCTCCAAAAGAATAAGCAACAAGATTAATGCTCTCGGTTGTACCTCGAGTGAAGATAATCTCAGCCGATTCACGAGCATTGATGAACTTCTGGACCCGCTGTCGAGCAGACTCATGTAAATCGGTGGCATCCTGACTAAGGAAATGAACGCCACGATGTACATTTGCATTATGGCGCAGATAACCATCGGTCAATTTATCAATTACACACTGAGGTTTCTGCGTGGTAGCGCCATTATCTAAATAAACAAGTGGTTTGTTATAAACCTTCTGAGCGAGAATAGGGAAATCCTTACGGATAGCTTGAATGTCTAGCATAATCAAGAAAAAGAAAGCCCATACAAGAAATAACTTGTACGGGCTTTATCATTAATTGGGCATGATGCCCGAAAATACTGATTACTCAGCGGCAGGAGCCTCTGCTGCAGGAGCAGCATCAGCAGCCTTCTTGCTGCGAGAACGACGGGTCTTAGCCTTCTTCTCTCCGCTCTCCTTGAGGAGATTCTCGTTGTAGTCAACGAACTCGATCATTGCCATTGCAGCATTGTCACCGAGACGATTGCCAAGCTTGAGGATGCGGAGATAGCCACCAGGACGATTTGCGATCTTAACTGCAATCTCACCGAAGAGAGCCTTAACGGCCTCCTTATCCTGAAGGTAAGAGAAGACAATACGACGGCTATTAGTAGTATCCTCCTTTGCGCGGTTGATGATTGGCTCAGCATAAACGCGAAGAGCCTTAGCCTTTGCAACGGTAGTAGTGATGCGCTTGGCCTTGATCAACGAAACAGTCATGTTGGAAAGCAGGGCCTCACGATGAGACTTGGTGCGTCCAAGGTGATTGAATTTCTTATTATGTCTCATTGTTGTAATTAATCTTTATCAAGTTTATATTTTGCAATATCCATTCCGAAAGAAAGGTTCAGGCTCGTAAGGAGCTCCTCGAGCTCGGTAAGAGACTTCTTACCAAAATTACGGAATTTAAGAAGATCAGTCTTGTTGTATACAACCAACTCGCCGAGTGTCTCGACCTCAGCACTCTTCAAACAGTTAAGAGCACGAACCGAGAGATCCATATCGGTAAGCTTGGTCTTGAGAAGCTGACGCATATGAAGTACTTCTTCATCGAATTCTTCATTAACATCAGTCTCGGTAGTCTCAAGAGCAATCTTCTCGTCGGAGAAGAGCATGAAGTGATAGATCAAGATCTTGGCAGCTTCACGCAATGCATCCTTAGGATGGATTGAGCCATCGGTGGTTACATCCAACACCAGTTTTTCATAGTCAGTACGCTGCTCAACACGATAAGGCTCAACAGCATATTTGACGTTACGAATTGGGGTAAAGATAGAATCGATAGCGATAGTGGTTACCTCAGCGTTAGGATTGCGGTTCTCCTCGGCAGGAACATAACCACGACCCTTGTTGATGGTCAATGTAATATCAAAACTTGCACTGGAGTCCATGTGGCAGATAACCAAGTCTGGGTTAAGAACATCGAATGCAGACATACCATTAGACAGATCACCTGCCTTGAGGACATCCGAATTCTTTACCTTAACTGTGACTGATTCGCTCTCTGTACCTTCGACGATCTGCTTCAAGCGGACCTGCTTGAGGTTAAGGATGATGTTTGTCACATCCTCCTTCACACCCGGAATGGTGGCAAACTCGTGCTCTACACCACTGATCTTTACAGAGGTGAAAGCATAGCCTTCGAGTGAAGAAAGCAGTATTCGGCGTAAAGCATTACCGACAGTAATGCCGTAGCCTGGCTCCAAAGGTCGGAACTCAAACTTACCAGAGAACTGGTCAGCCTCCAACATCAGAACCTTTTCGGGTCTTTGAAATGCTAAAATCGCCATGTGGACTATTTATTATTTAGAGTACAATTCGACAATGAGCTGCTCCTGAATATTCTCAGGGATATCAGCACGCTCTGGAGTGTGGAGATACTTGCCGCTGAGAGAATTCTGATCCCACTCAAACCATGGATACTTGCTGTGATTGAAACCTGCAAGAGCAGCATCAACAACCTCAAGTGCCTTAGAACGCTCACGAACGCCTACAATCTGACCAGGCTTAACGTTATAAGAGGCGATGTTGACTACCTTGCCATCAACAACAATGTGCTTGTGAAGAACGAGCTGACGAGCAGCAGCGCGAGTAGGAGCGATACCAAGACGGTATACGATATTATCGAGACGGCTCTCGAGAAGCTGGAGAAGTACCTCACCGGTTACGCCCTTAGTACGCTCAGCCTTCTCAAAAAGACGACGGAACTGTGACTCGAGGACACCATAAGTATACTTAGCCTTCTGCTTCTCACGAAGCTGAGTGCCATACTCGGAAGTTTTCTTACGACGATTCAGGCCATGCTGACCAGGTGCATAGTTCTTCTTAGCGAGAACCTTGTCTGGACCGTAGATAGCCTCACCAAGTTTGCGGGCAATACGTGTTTTAGGGCCTGTATATCTTGCCATAGTTTTTTACAATTTAAAAAGCATTAAATTAATTAAAAACCACACAGAATTAAACGCGGCGACGCTTTGGAGGACGACAACCGTTGTGTGGAAGTGGAGTAACGTCAATAATCTCAGTTACCTCGATACCAGCACCATGGATGGTACGGATAGCTGACTCACGACCATTACCTGGACCCTTAACATATGCCTTCACTTTGCGAAGACCAAGATCGTAGGCGATTTTAGCGCAATCCTGAGCTGCCATCTGAGCAGCATATGGAGTATTCTTCTTCGAACCTCTGAAGCCCATCTTACCTGCAGATGACCATGAGATCACCTGACCCTCGCTGTTTGCGAGAGATACAATTACGTTGTTGAAAGATGAATGAACATGGAGCTGACCATTAGCATCAACCTTCACATTACGCTTTTTAGCTGCAACTGTTTTCTTTGCCATAGTTTTCTTCTACTTTAACAGATTACTTTGTAGCCTTCTTCTTGTTAGCAACTGTCTTCTTCTTACCCTTACGTGTACGAGCATTGTTCTTAGTGCTCTGGCCACGGCAAGGAAG
>JAZQOK010000029.1:0-31357 GCA_045627865.1 Bacteroidales bacterium | reverse complement strand
TTGACAAAAGTGTGAAGGAGTGGCAAACGAAAGCATTTCACTCACTTCGTTGACGTTATATTGTTGCGATTTGAGTAGGGATTTAGCCTCATTAAGGCGATAATCCTCCAGAAGATCTTTTGCGTGTTTGCCAGAAGATTTGTATACTATTTGTGACAGATATTTAGGCGTGATGCAGAGTTTGTCAGCATAGAACTTAATGTCATGATGCTGAGCATAGTGTATCTGAGCAAGTTTGATAAATTGTTGATAGATACTGTCCTGGCGTGATTTTCCAGAGAAGGTATGTCTAGATTCATCATCTCCATGAAAAATAGAAAGACACGTGAATGTCAATGCCTGAAGCAGGCCTATGACAATGCGTCGAACATAACGAATTCTGTCTTGATTCTGAAGTACCTGCTTGACTTGAAGGTAAAGCGTCTTGATGCTCTCACGGCCTTCATCGCCGACAGAGCAATAAGGCTTAACCAATATTTCAGAATGGAAGTCTGCTGATTCTGACGGTGCCAGATCCGGCATAAAAAAGTCCTCATGTACTAAGATGCACAATGATCGGACATCTGGAGAATAACTGACCAATCCTCCGATAGAGCCAGAACTTAAGAATGTCATGTCTCCCATTTCCATGATGAAGTTTTTTCCTCCCCATTCTATTTCAATATAGCCATTCAGACACAATATTATGCCAAATATATTAGCCGCCTTGATATTTCCAGAAACCAGATAATCAAGTTCTTCTTTCAAGTAGTTTTCTTTTCGATCAATGTCATCACTAAGGATGAGATCATTGCCCAGGCAGGTTACTGACATGGGAAGGCTTTCTACAGATTGGAAGATGTTATCTGATTGTATTCTTTGATATTCCTGCATCGCTATTAGGTATTAATCACCTTGGCAAAGGTATAGTGTTGCACGACAACGACCAAATTTTACGATAAAAAAAGTAAAAAAAGAGAACAGAAAGCCTATTTGTTCCCTTTTTTGATATTTTTCGAGGATAATTTATAACCATTATCCGACTTTTTTTATATAATTTTGCAGCCGAAAATATGTACTAATAAAAAAGATCATGAAAAAGAATAGCTTATTCACATTGGCACTGTCTCTGCTGCCCGTATTGTCGGCCGGAGCTCAGACGTTGCAGCAAGGTTTCGAAAACCCAGGCAATGAGGCAAGGCCACGCGTATGGTGGCATTGGGTAGATGGAAACATTACCTTGGATGGTGTCTGCAAGGATCTGCAGTGGATGCAACGTGCTGGCATAGGTGGCGTGCATAACTTTGATGCAGGATTAATGTCTCCTCAAATGGTTTCGACCCGACTGGCTTACATGACCCCCGAATGGTGCGATATCTTTGCTAGGGCGGTAGCCATGACCGATAGCATGGGAATGGAGTTCACCATCCCTTCTGCTCCTGGATGGAGTGCTACGGGTGGCCCATGGGTGGAGAATAAGGATGGCATGAAGAAACTTACCTGGCGCGAAGTGCAGGGGGAAGGGAAAAAGGAAAAGGGAAAAGTGAAAAATATCCAGTTGCCTCCGATATCGCACAATACCAGCTCATTCCAGAACTTCCATCCAGTCAATCTACAGGCAGCTTTGGCAAAACTCATGGGCATAGAGGTTCCTGAGGCTCCTGCTAAGGAATACTCAGAGCAGATAGCCGTGGTGGCTGTCCGTCGCGGTCAGGATGACCTGACTATGACTCAGATGGGAGCAAAGGTCACGAGTAGTGGTGGTGAAGGAATCACCGTAGAGGCTTTGACCGATGGAGATCTGGATAATCCTTGCAATCTGGCGACAACGACCGACAACAGTCGTCCTTGGATCCAGTATGAGTTCGATGAGCCACAAACAATACGTGCCGTCAGCTTCTGCAGTGGACAGACGCGTGACGAATTCGGAAGTAATCCTGCACAGCCCATTGCAGAACTCTTGGTGAGCAATGACGGAACGGATTGGCGTAAGCTGTGTGACATTCCTGCCTGTTTTGTTCCACAGACGAGCTTCGATATTCCAGCCACTACTGCACGCTACTGGCGTGTGTCCATGGATAACCCACAACCGGATATGACCTATTTCGCCTATACGGGTGTGGCTGTTCCTGCGGCTCCGTTCACCAAGGTTCCTGAGTTCCGACTCTGGCCGGTGACTCGTGTCAATCACAGTGAAGAGAAAGCAGGTTTTGCTGCTCCATGGGATCTGCACCAGTTTGATACCCCTCTGGCTCAACCAACAGAGGTGGCGACTATGGATCAGGTCATCGATCTGACAGATAAGGTCGATGAGAAAGGTGTACTGCATTGGGCCGTCCCTGAGGGCAACTGGACTATCTATCGCTTCGGATGGAGCCTGACCGGCAAGGAAAATCATCCTGCTACGGCAGAAGCTACAGGCTTGGAGGTCGATAAGATGGATCCTGTGGCAATGGAGAAATATCTCCGTACTTATTTAGATATGTATAAGCGTGCCAGCAATGGCATGATTGGTCAGCGTGGCATTCAGTATCTCCTGAACGATAGTTATGAGGCACAGCAGAATACCTGGACGCCAGCCATGATGTCTGAGTTTGAACGCCGTCGTGGCTACAGCCTCTTGCCTTGGATGCCTGCACTAACGGGCCAGATCATCAATTCTTCGGCCGAGACCGAACAGTTCCTAAGCGACTGGCGTACGACGCTGGGTGAGTTGATCACAGAGTGCTATAATCTGATGGGACGGCTGGTCAAGGAGCAGTATGGCATGAAGGGTCGCTATTCAGAGAGCCACGAAGGTGGACGTCTGTATATCGTGGATGGTATGGATGTGAAGCGAAACGCAGACATCCCGATGTCGGCCCTCTGGTGCAATTATTCGAACCCAGAGGATTATATACCAGAGACGATGGTGGCAGATATCCGCGAATCTGCGTCTGTAGCTCATCTCTACGGGCAGAATCTGGTGGCTGCCGAATCAATGACTGTGAATGGACCTGAAAGTGGCGAGGCCTATTCGTTCTATCCTTCTCGCCTCAAGCGATTCGTTGATGCCGAATTTGCTGCGGGTGTCAACCGTATCGTAGTGCATACCTCACAGCATCAGCCTTGTGATACGCTCCGTCCTGGCACCAGCCTGATGGTCTTTGGTCAATGGTGCCACCGTCATGAAACCTGGGCAGAACAGGCAAGAGCATGGTCCGACTATCTGGCAAGGACCTCTTATATGCTGCAACAGGGTCATTATATGGCCGATGTTCTCTGGTATTATGGTGAGGATACCAATGTAACTGCTTTCTGTAGCCAAAATGGTGGGGTCGATATTCCTCGTGGCTATGCCTACGATTTCTGTTCGCCTCATGCCACCTCATTGCTCCAGACGGCAGCTGACGGCACCTTACAGACAGCCAGCGGCATGAAGTACAAGCTGCTGGTTATTGATCCTTCAGTACGCCAGATGTCGCTCGATGTGTTGCGCCGATTGGTCGCTTTGGCGAAGGCAGGTGCTATCCTTTACGGAGCCGTTCCTGCTGAACCTATGGGCAGACAGGATGACGTGAACGAATGGTACCAGTTGCGCGACGAGCTGGCCAGCTTGCCTAATATGCATCAAGCTTCACAAGAGCAGTTGCCACAAGTCTTGAGTGCTGCTACGCTGCCAGATATGTTCTTTGAGCGAATGGGTTACCTGAAGCTGCCATTCGTACATCGTCAGACAAAAGATGCTGAGATCTATTGGGTGAACAACCCGACCACGATGCCATTGACCGTTGACGTCACCTTCCGCACACAAGGTCGTAAGCCAATGTTGTGGCGACCAGAGACGGGTCAGACAGAGGAACTCTCCTATAAGTTTACTGCCGATGGCCGAACCACGGTCACACTTCCTCTGGTGAGCGAAGACGCAGTCTTTGTGGTCTTTGAGACTCCTACCGAGGTGGCCGATTATCAGTTGCCACAGAAAGAAGAGAGCGTACTGAAGACGTTGGAAGGTCCTTGGAGCGTTACCTTCCAGGAGGGACAGGGTGCTCCTGCCTCTGCTACATTCAGCCGTCTGCAATCCTTGACAGAAAGCGAGGATTTCGGCATCCGCTACTTCAGTGGCGCTGCAACCTATACCAAGACGTTTGACTATCGCCCTGGTAAGAAGCAGGATCAGCGTCTGCTGCTTGACTTAGGCAAGGTCTGTGATCTGGCAGAAGTAACGCTCAATGGCCATAACTTAGGTGTCAGCTGGAAACTTCCTTTCCGCCTTGATGTGACCGACTATCTGCGCAAGGGAGCAAATCAGTTGGAGATTAAGGTCATTAATCCATGGCGCAACCGCATGATTGGCGATGCACAGCCAGATTGTCCGCAGAAGATTACCTATACAACCTTGTCTGGAGGTTTGGGTGAGTCATCTCCTCTTCGCGAATCAGGACTGCTCGGCCCTGTCAGAATCATCTCAGTTACTAACAGATAAAAAAATATGTGAATCTATGAAAATCATTAAGTTATTTTTACTCGGAATGCTGGTTCTGATCAGCAGCTGCCAGAACCAGGGCAATCAGCTGACCGGTGAATGGTATGCACTGAATAACAAGGCTGTCCTAACATTGGATTTGCGTAATGACAGTACGTTTGTCTGCAATTCTGCTGCCTCATCGACCATGTGTTTCAGCGGTCGTTATACCATTGATCCTACCGTGACACCTATGACCATTGACCTCCTGCAAGTGTCAAACGGTATGGAAGCGGCAGGCTTGATGCAGGTCAATGGTGATGGAAGTATGGATATCTGCATCAATTTCGGTGCTCCAGGAGCAGTGGCTCGTCCTGAAACCATTGAGGGAGATCCTACGGCATTGACCATGATGACTCTGCACTGTACGAGAGACCGTGCAGGTGTCGAAAAAGAGGCAGAAGGCACTGGAAAGGCTCCTACAGAGGGTAGCCTTGCCTTCGAGCGTAATAAGCATCTGGGACGTGGCATCAACATCGAATCTACGCTCGATGGTTTTGAATCAGAGTATCCCGTTTACAGAAGCATTGAGGAAGATGTCCAGAGCATAGCCGCTGCTGGATTCCAGAGTGTACGTCTTCCTATCCGATTCTCCAGCCATTGTGCCGTAGAGACTCCTTATCTCATCGACCCAGATTTCATGGCCAAAGTAGATCAGATTGTCGATGCTTCGCTCAAGAATAATCTGCCTATAGTCCTTGACATGCATTATTATCCTTATATCTCTTTTGCAGGACAGGATTCATTGATCTCATACGAGGATAACATCAAGAGACTCGTCAGCCTCTGGTCGCAGATTGCAGAGCATTACAGCAGTTATCCTGATGATATGGTCTATTTTGACCTGATGAATGAACCTAATCCTGCGTTGGGAACGGATGGATGGAATAAGTTGATCAATCAACTGATACCAGTCATCCGAAAGAGCAATCCAGGCAAAACAATGCTGGTTATGACACCAAGCCTCGGTCAGCATTGGACTATCAACTACTTGGATCTGCCACAGGAGGAAGAGAATATCATTGTGGAATTCCACTACTATCTGCCACATCTCTTCACACATCAAGGTCTGGAGTTTGCCATGGCTGATGGTGCATACAACATTCCTTGGATGGGAACTGACGAAGAAAAGGCTGCCATCGACCACGACCTGAACTATTGTGCAGAGTGGAGCCGCAAGAATAACCGACCAGTCAATATGGGCGAGTTCGGAGTATATAAGAATGCAGATCCTGATTCTCGTGCACGCTGGATCGGCTATATGCATCAAGCTGCCAGAACAAGGGAGATCAGCACGCATCTGTGGAGTTTCCGCGATGGCTTTTCTATCAGGAACAATGATACGGGTGAATGGGATTCATCCATTATCTCTTCTATAAATAACTAAGTTTCGTTTTGGGAGAACGACGTCCACAAGCTATATTGATAATATACCCCAAACACAACACCGCTCGTATCCATATTTGGAAGATACGAGCGATGTTGTGTTTCTCTACCGACGATACTTTCCTCCTTAACAAGCTTGACCATCGGCGAAGGTGTCATAAGCGGGTAACGTATATATTTGGGAGACAGAATGGCTGAAAGCGGTAATTATACACGTATCGGCTACTGGCATGACCGAAAAGGGCATAATGAGATCGATATTATCGCCGTGGATGAGTTCTCGGACAAACTTGAAATATATGAGGTTAAGCATCAGGCAAAGGAACTCGACATGAGCATCCTTCGCGACAAGGCCGAAATCTTCCTACAGATAGCAGGAGAATATAAGCACTACAAAATCAATCAAGTCGGGCTATCTCTCGAAGATATGTAATTAGAGCGTAATCGCGTATTTTATGTACCTCTGCGCTATCAAAAGGAGATGGGAAAGCCAGAAATCGCATCATAGCCGGATTATGCGATGCTGTCCTTGTAGCCGAAAGTAAAGATTCTGGAGGAAGTCTTGTGATCTTCGGTTATCCCAACTTTTGGATTCTACAAGAATAGATCATTCTGTTCTTATTGAAGAACTCTTGGATTTAGAAATCAACAACAAGATTTGCGTTACTCCGAGTGGGCTATATCAATTAAAATAACGATTACACTATCGGTCACATAAAACAAGAGCAGGCTTGTATGCCTGCTCTTGCTATTTAATATCGAAGAAAAGATTACTCGTAATCCTGCCAGCTCTTGATCTGGATGTCCTCCTGCTTCATGGCACAGAAAGACTCAATAAAGGCAGAAGCAAGACGAGCATTGGTAATCAATGGGATGTTGTGATCGATAGCACCACGACGAATCCTATAGCCATTGGTCAACTCACGCTTTGAGTGGTTCTTAGGAATGTTGACGATGAGATCGAACTTGTGATCTGCAATCATCTGCATCACATTAGGAATATCCTTGTGCTGCTCATCTGGCCATCCTACAGCTGTAGCCTTGATGTTGTTCTCGTTGAGGAACTTAGCAGTACCCTCTGATGCGTAAACGGTATAGCCACCCTTGACAAGAGCCTGTGCTGCATCGAGCAGAGAAGCCTTCTCCTTGGTGCCACCGCTTGAGAGCATGATGCCCTTCTCCTTGGAAGGAATCTTGTAACCAGTAGCAATCATAGAGTTGAGGAGAGCCTCCTCGAAGGTATCACCCATACAGCCGACCTCGCCAGTTGAGCTCATATCTACACCCAGAACAGGATCTGCATTCTGCAGACGAGCGAACGAGAACTGAGAGGCCTTGACACCCATGCGATCAATATCGAAGGCAGACTTATCAGGACGCTCGTATGGAGCATCGAGCATAATCCTGGTAGCTGTTTCGATGAAGTTGCGCTTCAATACCTTGCTGACAAATGGGAACGAACGCGAAGCTCGGAGGTTACACTCGATAACCTTCACATCACGGCCCTTTGCCAGATATTGAATATTGAATGGACCTGAGATGTTAAGTTCCTTGGCAATAGCACGAGAGATCTTCTTAATCTGCCGGGCAGTTGCAAAGCTAATCTGCTGGGCAGGGAAGGTCATGGTTGCATCACCGGAGTGAACACCAGCGAACTCGACATGCTCTGAAATACCATATTCAACCACCTCTCCATTCTGTGCCACACCATCGAACTCAATCTCATTGGTCTCAGTCATGAACTGCGAGATTACGACAGGATACTCCTTGCTGACCTCTGAGGCAGCAGCGAGAAAACGCTTCAACTCGTCATCGTCATAGCAAACATTCATTGCAGCACCCGAAAGGACGTATGAAGGACGAACCAGTACGGGGTAGCCCACCTCATCAATGAATTTCTTGACATCATCCATCGAGGTGAGTGCACTCCACTTTGGCTGGTCGATGCCCAACTGATCAAGCATAGCAGAGAACTTACCACGATTCTCAGCGCGGTCAATAGAGACAGGGCTTGTACCCAGAATCGGCACAGACTGGCGATGCAACTTCATGGCCAGATTATTAGGAATCTGACCACCTACCGATACAATCACACCACGAGGAGACTCAAGGTCGATAACATCCAACACGCGTTCGAACGAAAGCTCGTCAAAGTAGAGACGATCGCACATATCGTAGTCAGTCGAAACGGTCTCTGGGTTGTAGTTGATCATGATCGACTTGTAACCCAACTTGCGTGCGGTAGTAATTGCATTGACTGAACACCAGTCAAATTCTACAGACGAACCGATACGATAAGCACCAGAACCGAGCACAATCACCGACTTCTCATTATTATAATAGTTAATATCGTGTCCCTCGACCGCATAGGTCATGTAAAGATAATTGGTAAGATCTGGATGCTCGCTAGCAACGGTTGGAATGCGCTTAACAGCAGGAAGAATACCCAACTTCTTACGCAGTGCACGGACTGCGAGATTCTCCTTCTCCATATTACCTGAAACTGGTTTCAGGACAAAACGAGCAATCTGGAAGTCAGAGAAGCCCATGATCTTAGCCTGTTTCAAAACATCGGCAGGAAGTTCCTCCAGGCTATTGTAGGTCTCGAGCTTATGCTTGTAGTCAACAATATTCTTCATGCGCTCCAGGAACCAAGGGTCGATCTTAGTGAGTTCCTCGAGTCGCTCAATAGAGTAACCCTCCTCCAATGCCTGAGCAATAGCGAAGATACGCAAGTCTGTCGGATTTGCAAGTTCCTCGTCAAGATTCTCGAACTTAGTATGATCGTTACCTACAAAACCATGCATCCCCTGGCCAATCATACGGAGACCCTTCTGGATCATCTCCTCAAAACTACGGCCAATAGACATAATCTCGCCTACCGACTTCATGCTTGATCCCAACTTGTGACTAACACCAACGAACTTGGTCAAATCCCAACGAGGAATCTTACATATCATATAATCGAGCGAAGGAGCAACATAGGCAGAATTGGTAGTTCCCATTTCACCAATCTGATCGAGAGTATAGCCAAGAGCAATCTTAGCAGCGACGAATGCCAAAGGATAACCAGTAGCCTTAGATGCCAAAGCTGAAGAACGAGACAGACGGGCGTTGATCTCGATGATACGGTAATCGTTGGTGACCGCATTGAAAGCGAACTGAATATTACACTCGCCGACAATCTGGAGGTGACGCACACACTTGATGGTGATATCCTGCAACATCTTGACCTGTTCGTCGGTCAAAGAACAGGTAGGAGCAACAACAATCGACTCACCCGTGTGGATACCGAGCGGATCGAAGTTCTCCATCGAAGCAACTGTAAAGCAATGATCGTTGGCATCACGGATGCACTCGAACTCAATCTCCTTCCAGCCCTTTAGAGACTCCTCAACCAGTACCTGTGGTGCGAAAGTGAAAGCAGATTCTGCTATAGTCTTGAAAGACTCCTCGTCCGGGCAAACTCCAGATCCCAAACCGCCCAAAGCATAGGCAGAACGGATCATGATAGGATAACCGATCTTGCGGGCAGCAGCAACAGCCTCATCCATGGTTTCACAAGCCTGGCTAACTGGCACCTTCAGGTCAACCTTATTCAATTCTTTTACAAAGAGATCACGGTCCTCAGTGTTCATGATCGCCTCGACACTGGTACCCAGCACATCGACGCCATATTCCTTCAGGACACCGCTCTGATAGAGTGCCGTACCTACATTCAAGCCGGTTTGTCCACCCCATGCCAACATAATGCCGTCTGGACGCTCCTTCTTAATGATTTCAGTAACGAAATAAGGTGTAACAGGGAGGAAATAGACCTTATCGGCAATGCCGTCAGAGGTCTGGATTGTTGCAACATTCGGGTTAATCAATACAGAACGGATACCCTCTTCGCGTAATGCCTTGAGGGCCTGACTACCCGAGTAATCAAACTCACCGGCTTGGCCGATTTTCAGTGCGCCTGAACCCAGGACGAGCACTTTCTTTAATTGCTTCTTCATATTTGGGAATGGTATAGGTTTTTCGGGAGGCAAAAGTAATTATTTTTTCCCATACGAACAACATATCGCAGGAAAAAAGAGCAAAAATTTGTTTATTTGAGAGAAATAAGTTAACTTTGCACCCATAAATTGACAAATCAATTATGATCGAAGCCACACTGAATACTCATAACAAAGAGGAATTTCCACCAGCACATACCGCAGAACATCTGCTTAACCAAACAATGGATCGGATGTTTCATTGCGGTCGTTCAAGGAATGCACATATTGAACGCAAGAAGAGCAAAATCAACTGGCCATTACCGACAGAGCCAACCCAAGAGGAGATTGCCACGATCGAACAGACAATCAACGACATCATAGCAAAGGATCTGCCTGTCACCTACGAACTGGTAACTCGTGATCAGGTACCGGCCAATGTAACCTTAGAAAAGCTTCCAGAGGATGCCTCCGAAACCTTGAGATTGGTACGCATTGGCGATTACGATATCTGCGCTTGCATTGGAACGCATGTGAAGAGCACCGCCGAGATTGGAAGTTTCCGCATCACATCCACCTCCTACAATGATGGTGTATTCCGCATAGTCTTCAAAGTCAACAACGAATAAAGAACCATGACAAAACAGGAACTTAGAGAACAAATCAAAGCAAAGATTGCCAAAATGAAGGCCGCAGACAAGGACACAGCCTCTCTGTATGTCTGTCTGCAGATTATCGGTACCGAAGAGTGGCAAAAGGCAGAAACCGTTCTGCTCTATTCTGCCATGCCCGACGAGGTAGACCTCAGCTTACTGATTCAGGACGCAGAGGGCTCTGACAAAACCATCATATTGCCGGTAGTGGATGGCGAGAACCTGCTATTGAGAGTCTACGATTCTTGTCACATGGCCCGTCAGGGTAAGTACCAGATTTTAGAGCCTACCGTTCAATGCAAATTATTCACCCAACTATCAGATATCGATCTGGCCATCATACCAGGAAGAGCCTTCACTGCCCAAGGAGAGCGAATGGGACGAGGCAAAGGCTATTATGACAGAACTCTCTCTGCCCTGAAATGTCCAAAATGGGGTGTGGCATTCCACTGCCAGATGGTCAAGGAGATTCCTACCGATCCATGGGATGTGCGACTCGAAAAAGTCTTTGAAAACTAAAACAAATCATTATGAACACTACACAGTTATTGAGATCGTCATTCTTAGCTGGTTTTTGCATCGGTGTGGCCGGATATGGATATCTGGCAGAGAAAAGCATCATCGGCGCAGTTCTGTTTGCCTTCGGATTGCTGACGGTTGTTCATTACGGTCTGAAACTCTATACCGGAACGGCTGGTTTCATCAAGAAGAATGAAGTCGGCATGCTCCTTTGGGTCTTGGTCGGGAACCTGCTGGGTTGCCTAGCAGTCGGATTAATGGCACGTTGCTCGCCAATGCCACTGCAAGAAACTGCCCAAAAGATTCTCGAGGGTCGATTGGCAATGGGTCCATGGAAAGGTGCAGTACTGGCCATCGGTTGTGGTTTCATCATGACAACAGCTGTCACCTTTGCCCGCCAAGGCAAGAATCTGCCTCTGTTATTTGGGGTTCCACTTTTCATCATGTGCGGATTCCCCCACTGTGTGGCCGACGCTTTCTACTACATGTGTGTTCCTGTTGATTTCCTGTTGGCAAACTGGATTAACATCGTTATCTTCTATATCAGTATCGTTATCGGCAACTTCTTTGGTTGTAACTTCTACCGTTTCATCTGGAAAGACTAATGCAATTCTCTGAAATCAGCGGCAAGGGCCGTGTACTCCAATCCCAGCTCTTCCTCCAACTGGAAGGAGTGGGACATTATTCATCGCTCAAAGAGACGAATCTGGCAGACGATAATGTATGGATGCCGAAGCAGGTACACGGAACCACCATTGTCGAAGCTACAGACATCCTTTCCCAAGGACCGGACACCGAGGCCGACGCCGTAATCTGCACTACTCCGGAGCAATGGATCGGTGTTAGAACTGCCGACTGCGTACCAGTACTGGTATATGATCCTTCGAAGAGAGTTGTAGCAGCCATTCATGCAGGCTGGAGGGGAACTGTCAAGCACATTGTCAGGCTGACGATCGAGAAGATGCAGAAGAAGTACCATTGCCAGGCATCGGGCCTCTACGCCATGATTGGTCCAAGCATCTCACCCGAAGCCTTCGAAGTTGGCGAGGAGGTCGCTGAAGTGTTCTCGAAAGCAGGACGAAGCGAATGCATCATTTCCATTTATCGCAAGCCCCATATCGACCTCTGGCAGAGCAACGTAATGGATCTGCTTGAAGCGGGTTTGGAACTGAATCACATCGACTGCACACCACTCTGTACCCAGCAAAACGCAGATATCCTCTATTCGGCTCGCAAAGAAGGAATTCATACCGGACGTATCGTAACTGCCATCAAATTGCTTTCTCGCCAAGAATGATTCTCTCCACAGAGGCGAGCAAAACTATGTTTTTCATTTTCACGTATAGTGAAAGCCATGAGCAAAGCTATGTTTTTCATTTTCACGTATAGTGAAAGCCATGAGCAAAGCTGTGGTTTCCATTTTCACGTATAGTGAAAGCCATGAGCAAAGCTGTGGTTTCCATTTTCACGTATAGTGAAAGCCATGAGCAAAGCTGTGGTTTCCATTTTTTGTATAGTGAAAGCCGCGAGCAAAGCTGTGGTTTTCATTTTTTGTATAGTGAAAGCCGCGAGCAAAGCTGTGGTGAAGAAACGACTTATTTAAAAGGCGGACAGGACGCACTTCACAGTGAGTCCTGTCCTTTGAATTACTATGTACCAAATGTGTATGTACGAATTGATTATGCAGTATAGTCGTATGGTTCCTCACCAATGATCTCACGCAACTTATTGCGGAACATGGCGTCCTGCTCAAAGAGAGAATGTACAGGAACTTCATCCAACTTATGCATTGGGCTCTTGAAGTAGAATGACAACCATTTCTGGATGCCCTTCATCTGGCAACGCTTAGCCAAATCGGAAAGCAGTACGAGATCGAGAGCCAGAGGTGCGGCAAGGATAGAGTCACGGCAGAGGAAATTAACCTTGATCTGCATCTTATAGCCCATCCAGCCAAAGATATCGATATTATCCCAAGCCTCCTTGTTGTCGTTACGTGGAGGATAGTAGTTGATGCGTACCTTATGATAAACATCACCATACAAATCAGGATACTTTTCGGGTTCAAGAATTGAGTCGATGACCGAGAGTTTCGAAACCTCTTTGGTCTTGAATGATGCAGGATCATCCAAAACCTCGCCATCGCGATTACCCAGGATGTTGGTAGAGAACCAACCATCGAGGCCCAACATACGAGCGTGGAAAGCAGGAGCAAGCACAGTCTTCATCATAGTCTGACCGCTCTTATAATCCTTACCACAGATTGGGCAACCTGTCTTATCAGCCAACTGCCACATAGCAGGGAAATCAACAGTCAAAGCAGGAGCGCCATTGATGAATGGAGCACCCTCCATCATAGCAGCATAAGCATAGCACATAGATGGAGCTACGAGCTTGGTTCCAGGCTTCTTCATCTCGGCCTCGAAGGCAGCCAGATCCTCGTGAACAGGACCCATCTCGAGATAAGCCTCGGTCGAAGCGGCCCAGATAACAACCACACGGTTACAGTTGTTGTCGGCCTTGAACTGACGGATATCAGCACGAAGCTGCTCCATCAGATTCCACTTGGTCTGGCCCTCCTTGATATAGGTACCATTCAAACGGGTGATGAAATCTGGATCAAAGCAAGCCTTCATTGGCTTGATTGCCTTGGCCTCTTCAGCCACCAGATTAATATCTTTTTCAGTCAATACCTGAGCGTGCATTGCACCATCATAGACAGAGTCCGGGAAGATATCCCATCCGCCAAAGACCAGCTGATCAAGCGAAGCCAATGGTACGATATCCTTGATAAGCGCCTCACGTTGCTTATCACCCTTGCCTACCTTAAGGTATGACATCTGGGTCATGGAACCAATCGGCTTCGACAATCCCTTGCGGGCAGCCAATGTACCGATGATGAAAGTAGTGCTCACAGCACCGCTCATACCAACTACCAGGACGCCAAGACGGCCGTCAGCTGGTTGAACTGAAATGTTTGCCATTGATAAAATGATCTTGTTCGGTTGTTCTTTTTTTATGAAACTCTCATACGTTCAAGATTGGCTTTCACCAATTCCTCCTTGGCATAATCCAAGGTAACATGGAATTTCTTTTTCTTGTCGGAAGGCATATTATACATCGCATCCATCATAATGCTTTCTGTGATAGCACGGAGGCCACGAGCACCAAGTTTGTATTCAACAGCCTTATCGACGATGAGCTGATATACTTCTGGATCGATATCCAAGTCGATTCCATCCATTTTGAACAGTTTCTTATACTGCTTGACAATCGCATTCTTTGGTTCGGTCAAGATGCGTTTCAAAGCCTCTGCATCCAATGGTTCTAGGTAGGTCAGAATTGGCAATCGACCAATAATCTCTGGAATGAGGCCGAACTTCTTGAGGTCTGCTGGTGTGATATATTGAAGCAAGTTATTACGATCCACTTCGACACGAGTCTCATCCGTATTAAAACCGACGCTGCGGGTATTCAAACGAGCTCCAATCTTCTGCTCAATACCATCGAAAGCTCCACCACAAATGAAGAGAATATTCTTTGTATCTACCTCAATCAACTTCTGCTCCGGATGCTTACGTCCACCTTGTGGTGGAACAGACACCTTGCTACCTTCCAGGAGCTTTAGGAGACCCTGTTGAACACCTTCACCAGAGACGTCACGAGTGATACTTGGATTATCTCCCTTACGGGCAATCTTATCAATTTCGTCGATAAAGACAATACCTCGCTCGGCCTTCTTGACATCATAATCACAGGCCTGCAACAGACGTGTCAGGATGCTCTCGATATCCTCGCCCACATAACCAGCTTCGGTCAAAACGGTTGCATCGACGATAGCAAAAGGTACATGAAGCATACGGGCGATGGTCTTAGCCAGAAGGGTCTTGCCTGTACCGGTACGGCCCACCATGATGATGTTCGATTTTTCGATTTCCACATCGTCGCCTGTCTGAGGCTGCATGAGACGCTTGTAATGGTTATAGACGGCAACCGAAAGATTACGCTTTGCATCATCCTGTCCAATTACATAACCATCCAGGAATTCCTTGATTTCGCGAGGCTTAGGCAATTCATCGAGGTCAATATCCATAGCTCCAGACTCGCGCTCTATCTTCTTGAGGTTCTCATTGACAATGATATGAGCCTGCTCGGAACATTCATCGCAAATGAAACCATTCAGACCAGAGATGAGCAAACGGACCTCACTACGGCCACGGCCACAAAAGCTGCACTTATCTTCTTCGTTTCTTCTTCCCATTACTTCTGCTTCTGGAAAATCTTATCGATCATACCATATTTGAGAGCCTCTTCTGCGGTCAGGTAATGATCACGATCACAATCCTTCTCGATCTGCTTCAAGGTCTGACCTGTGCAATCGGCGAGGATCTGGTAAAGCTCGCTCTTGAGTTTCTTGATCTCGTTAACAGCAATCTCCATATCACTTGCCTGGCCCTGAGTACCACCCAGTGGCTGATGAATCATCACTCGGCTGTGTGGCAACGCGAAACGCTTGCCCTTGGTACCAGCTGCGAGCAATACAGAAGCCATCGAAGCTGCCATACCGGTCACAACGGTCGAAACATCGCATGAGATATAGTTCATTGTATCGTAAATAGCCAAACCGCCACTCACGATACCGCCAGGTGAATTCAAATACATCACGATATCCTTGTCCGACTCGGCCGAAGCCAAAAAGAGCAACTGAGCCTGTACCACATTTGCGCTGTACTCATCGATCTCAGTACCAAGGAAGATGATGCGATCCATCATCAAACGAGAGAAAACATCCATCTGAGCGACATTCAGCTGACGCTCCTCGATGATGCTTGGGTTGATATAGGATGCACGTGGTTGAAGAGTCTTGCTCTGGAAACGCATATAATCGTCCAGGACATGACCGTCAACACCGGCATTGCTTGTTGCGAATTTATAAAACTCTTTCATTCTACTCGAATCGTTTCGTTACGGTTCTGTTTATTTGAAATTGTTGGCGATATTGTTGCAGATTTCCTGCATCTCCTCAGCTGAGAGTTTTAACTTCTCCTTACGGAAATCCATGTCACCCTCTTCGTTGAGAGGAATGAGATGGATGTGTGCATGAGGCACTTCAAGACCCATTACACAAACACCTACCTTGTTGCAAGGATACGCCTTCTTGATGGCCTGGGCAACACGCTTTGCGAACTGCATGTGTGCGCCAACCATGGCATCGCTCTGATCGAAGATATAATCCACCTCCTGCTTTGGTACAACCAGTGTATGTCCCTTTGCTACAGGATTGATATCAAGGAAAGCGTAGAAGAGATCATCTTCTGCTACCTTGTACGATGGGATCTCACCAGCGATAATACGTGAAAATATAGTCATATAATCTGTATCTTAAATTGAAATCTCTAGGATCTCGAGTTCCTGAACACCTGCTGGAACCTTAACCTCGACCTTATCTCCTACCTTGTGGTTAAGAAGAGCCTTGGCAATTGGAGTCGCAACACTAATCTTGCCCTCGCGGAAGTTTGCTTCGCTCTCAGCAACGATTGTATATTTCATCTCCTTCTGGAGCTTTGTATTCATCAGACGTACGGTGGTCATGATCTGGACCTTGTCTGTATTGAGCTTTGAGGCATCGATGATGCGGGCATTTGCCACCTGATCCTTGAGGATAGCAATCTTGCTTTCGAGCTTGCCCTGAGCCTCCTTGGCTGCGTCATATTCTGCATTCTCGCTCAAGTCGCCCTTATCACGGGCTTCAGCGATGGCTGCACTTGCCTTTGGACGTTCAACACTTTCCAAATAGTTGATCTCTTCGAGGAGTTTCTTGTAACCCTCCTCGCTCATGTAACTAACTGCCATAATAATATGTGTTTCTTGGTTACGAATGTATAACGCACAAATCTGCGTTTTCGTCTATCTTACTTGATAATTTTCTGAATCTCTTTCTCAACAGCGGCATCATCGCCCTCGATACGGGTTTGAATTTCGCCCTTGCTGTTGATGATAAATACGGTTGGAAGCTGTCCAACATTATAGGTCTGAGCTGCTGGCGAATACTGGATATTGCCGTTCTGGTCAAACAGGACATTGCG
Source organism: Bacteroidales bacterium (assembly GCA_045627865.1). Classification (GTDB taxonomy): domain Bacteria; phylum Bacteroidota; class Bacteroidia; order Bacteroidales; family UBA3663; genus Liminaster. Next base: position 14,253 of record JAZQOK010000029.1, on the reverse strand, counting down.
GTCACGGACGCAGGTCCAAGGCAAATTACCAGCGCTGGTCTTCCAGAAGTGCTCATCGTAATCGAGACAAACCTGATAGATCTTCAAGCCTTTGTCCGAATACTTTTCGTAGAGGGCACTCAAAGCCATGTTATGGGCCGGAGAATAGTCCATATAAAAAGCGGTAAAGTCAAGTACAACCACCGAACCCTCAGCAACTGCGGTGAGCGACACAGCATGATCGTCGACATCTGTCAGGTTCAACTCCGGATAGGTGCGAGTCTCGATCTTTGTCGTACTGAGAACGGAATCAGCATGTTCTGCACGCTGTGCCTGCGCCAGTTCTGCACGTTTACGCTGCTGTCCAGCCAAAGTGATCTTCTCAAGGATTCGGTTACGTGGAGAGGCTGGATAGTGGAACTGCCAACCAGTAGCCACAGCACCGAAAGCACGGTTATCCTGAGCATTGTTCGGTTCGAATACCAGCAAGCCCTGAACAGTCTCAAACAACAGATAATAACTTGTTGGGCTGGATGGATCGCGATATATGTAGGTCTCAAGCACCTTAGTCTTGTAGTTCTGGACCAAAGTCAGAATCGAGTCACGGGCTCCATCTCGAGAAATACCGCCATCGTTAAAGAGTTTATTAACGCCTAAGATCTGTCCACGTAGACGATTGCCAAGCAGAACAGCCTCCTGCAGCTCCTTGTTCTGTGCATCCTGAACAATATAGCCCGAAGACAAGTTGGCTGCATCAGCCGAAACCTGAATTGGAGTCAGAAGAGTATCAACCACCAATGAAATAGACTGGGTACCCAAACGGAGACTGAAAAAGTCAGGACCTTGCTCTATCTCTGGCTTGAACTGGAACTTACCATCGGCAGAAAGACGAAGGGTATCGACCATACGAGGAGCACCATCTGTGAGGTGTTCAAGAACCAATAACTGACCTTCGGCACCGCTGATATTTCCTTCGATGGATCCAAGTCGGCGATTGTCGCATCCTGTCAGCAAAAGGGCGACACAACCCAAGGCAGCCAAGGTGCCTTTTATATTATAGAATGTACGCATTACGTGCAGTATATGATTATTCGGTTTTTGGTTGAAATAGTCAAATTTTGCATGGGCCGATACAATGAGTCACATACAAACTCAAGAGCATCGGCTCAGCCTCTTTCTAAAATTTCGGGTGCAAAGATAAGCCAATTTTCAAGAGAATGCAAATAAAAGACCAAAAAAGTAGCAAAATTAACTATTTTTTATGCATTTTATTTGGGCTTTTAGCAGAAAAATACTAACTTTGCGCCCGAAAATCTATAATGGATTCGAGTATAACAATAAATTTTATGGTAAACAATCTGGTTAACCCAATTAAGAAAACCATTACCTTGAGCGATGGACGTACCATCACACTTGAGACAGGTAAGGTAGCGAAGCAGGCCGATGGTGCTGTTGAGCTTCGCATGGGTGGCACAATGTTGCTGGCCACCGTATGTACTGCACGTACCGTAACTCCCGGTACTGATTTCATGCCACTTACTGTGGAGTACAAGGAGAAATATGCCTCTGCAGGTCGTTTCCCTGGAGGTTTCACAAAGCGAGAGGGCAAGGCTTCGGATTATGAAATCCTGACCAGCCGTCTTATTGACCGTGCTCTCCGTCCACTTTTCCCAAGCAATTATCACGCTGAGACATTCGTCAACGTAACCATGTACAGTTCCGACAAGGAGAATCAGCCTGACGCATTGGCTGGTTTGGCAGCATCTGCTGCAATGGCTGTATCAGGCATTCCTTTCGAGGGTCCTATCTCTGAGGTCCGCGTTGTACGCATCAACGGCGAGTTCGTAATCGATCCAACCTTCGAGCAGATGAAGCAAGCCGACATGGACCTCATGGTCGGTGCTACCTACGACAACATCATGATGGTAGAGGGTGAGATGGATGAGGTTTCTGAGCAGGATTTGCTCGGTGCACTCAAAGCAGCTCACGAAGCCATCAAGGTTCACTGCCAGGTTCAGAAGGAGCTGATGGAGGCTGTAGGCAAGCCAATCATGGAGTATTGCCACGAAGTAAACGACGAAGATTTGAAGAAGTCTTGCCGTGACTTCTGCTTCCAGCCATGCTACGACATTGCCAAGTCAGGCAACAAGAACAAGCACGAGCGTGAGGCTGCATTCGTCGAGGTCAAAACCAACTTCATCGCTACCCTTCCAGCAGAGAAGCAGGAGGACGAGGAGGTACTTGGCATGATCGAGCGTTACTTCCACGATGTTGAGCGTGAGGCTATGCGTCGTTGTGTTCTCGATGAAGGCACCCGTCTCGACGGCCGTGCATTGAACGAGGTTCGTCCTATCTGGATTGAACCTGATTACATCCCAGGCCCTCACGGTTCAGCCGTCTTCACCCGTGGTGAGACTCAGGCTCTCGTTACCTGTACTCTCGGTTCAAAGATGGACGAGAAGATGGTTGACGACGTTCTCCGCAATGGTTACGACAAGTTCCTCTTGCACTACAACTTCCCACCATTCTCAACCGGCGAGGCTAAGGCACAGCGTGGCGTAGGTCGTCGTGAGATTGGACACGGCCACCTTGCATGGCGTGCTGTCAAGGGCATGATTCCTGCAGACTTCCCTTACACCGTTCGTGTTGTATCAGACATCTTCGAGTCAAACGGTTCTTCATCAATGGCTACCACTTGTGGTGCTACCCTCGCAATGCGCGATGCAGGTATTCCTATGACCCGTCCAGTTTCTGGTATCGCCATGGGCTTGATCAAGGACGAGGAGGGTCCTAAGTATGCTGTCCTCTCTGACATTCTCGGTGACGAGGATCACCTCGGTGATATGGACTTCAAGGTAACTGGTACCGAGAAGGGTATTACCGCAACCCAGATGGATATCAAGTGCAACGGTTTGAGCTACGAGATTCTCGAGAAGGCTTTGAACCAGGCCAAGGAGGGTCGTACCCACATCTTGAACTGCATGCTCGAGGCTCAGCCAGAGTACCGTGCAGACCTCAAGGATCATGCTCCACGCATGGTTGCCTTCGATGTTGACAAAGAGTTCATCGGTGCAATCATCGGCCCTGGCGGTAAGATCATCCAGGGCATCCAGGAGGAGACCGGTGCTGTTGTTACTATCGAGGAGTCAGATGGCAAGGGTCACGTTGCAATCTCTTCTGCCGACAAGTCAAGCATCGACGCTGCTGTTGCTAAGATCAAGGCAATCGTTGCTATCCCAGAGGAGGGCGAAATCTACACTGGTCCTGTCAAGAACATCCAGAGCTTTGGTGCATTCGTAGAGTTCATGCCTGGCAAGGATGGTTTGCTCCACATCAGCGAGATCGATTGGAAGCGTTACGAGACCATGGAGGAGACTGGCATCAAGGAGGGCGACGTCCTCACTGTCAAGCTCATCGAGGTAGACAAGAAGACTGGCAAGTTCCGTCTTTCTGCCAAGGTTCTGAAGCCAAAACCTGAGGGTTACGTTGAGCCAGAGGCTCGTCCTCGTCGTGAGGATCGCGGTGACCGTCCTCGTCGCGAGGATCGTCCACGCCGTGATGACCGTCCTCGTCGTGAGGATCGTCCACGTCGCGACTTTGGCGATCGTCCTGACTACCGTGGTGGCAATAACGAATAATTTTATTCGAGTTAACAGTTAATAGTTATTAGTTATAAATACCTACGGTTTCGAGCCGATAACTATCAACTAATAACTAATAACTTTTTTGCAATGCAAAATAATCCATATCTATATCATCCGCATCCCTTATTGAAGAGGGCTGCGGATGATATTTGTTTATACATCTCCGAACACAAGGACTGGGCCCCGCTCTTCGAACAGGGCAAGATGTTGGGCGTGCTGCTCTGCGACGATGGTTCCATCTTCAGAGCCTACAGTGGCGTCATCAACGGACTGGTAGACCACGAGCAGTATTTCGTTCCACCCGTCTACGATCTGGCCAATCCCGACGATTTCTATTTACAAGAAGACGAAGCCATCTCCGACATCAACCGACAGATTGCGCTCTGTTCCGATCCCGAGCAAGCCAAGGCTCTCAAACAGGAGCGCAAAGAGAAGAGTCTGGCTCTCCAGCTGAAGATCTTCCGTCATTTCAACTTTGTTAACGCGCGCGGGGAATATAAAAATGTAGTCGATATCTTCCAGGAGGCCAAGCGTGGACTGCCGCCCGGAGGCACAGGCGAGTGCGCTGCCCCCAGACTCCTGCAGTACGCCCTACAGCACCAGCTCACACCCATCGCCATGGCCGAGTTCTGGTATGGCCGAAGTCCGAAGAACTATCGCAGGGTACATGGACAATTCTACCCCAGTTGCATCGAGAAATGCAGCCCGGTGCTAGCATACACGAAGACCCTCCTCCCAACCCCTCCCGTGGAGGGTGGGGAGAATAGTGAATCTGTGGGTCAAATCAAATTGATCTACGAGGATGACTCTATCGTTATCATTTCCAAGCCGTCCGGACTGCTATCCGTGCCAGCCAAAGATCTGACGATGCCCAATGCTGAAGGATGGCTCAAAGACCGCTATCCGGACTGCAAGATGCCATTTATGCTGGCACACCGACTAGATCAAGCTACCTCTGGATTACTGATTGCAGCTAAAGATGCGCAAACGCACAAGCTTCTGCAACAGGCATTCGAACAGAAGACCATTCACAAGCGTTATGTAGCACTTCTGGAGGGAGAACTCGCCTCCGAAAGTGGCGTGATCTCCTTGCCCATCTGTTCCAATCCCGACGACCGCCCACGACAGGTCGTAGACTGGCAGTTTGGCAAACCGGCCATCACACGTTACAACGTATTGAAACGGGAAGCAGGAAGAACGCTCGTCGAGCTCTTCCCGCTTACCGGACGCACCCATCAGCTACGTCTCCATTGTGCCTCCCCATTCGGTCTGGATTGTCCTATTGTGGGAGATCAGTTATATTTTGCCCAACTAGCAGAGCGACTCATGTTGCATGCCGCCAATATCTCATTTGAAAGAGGGGAAGGGATCCCACTCGAATTCCACGACCCGGCCAGCTTTGAGTGAAGCCTGCACATCTACTAGTCGCTGATTACGTGAACCTCTGAACATCAAATCAAGGCTCTTCTGCGACTCGACAAAAGGGCCATCAACCAGAACCTCCAAATAGGGGAGCATACGGCTCATCACAGGATCAGCCAGCACCTCTTCGTAAAGGAATCCGGTATAACACCAGACGGTGCGATGCAAGTCTTCGACTATACGTCGCGCCAATTCTGTAAATGCCTCTGCCTGATACATTGGGTCACCACCCGAAAAAGTGATATTTCCCTCCGTCTGCGACAAACGCTCATAGATGGCATCCACCGAAACCTTTTCGCCTGCGGTAAATGACCAGGTCTCCTGATTATGACATCCCAGACAGGCATGATGGCAACCAGCACAATAGACACTCGATCGCCAGCCCGGGCCGTCGACCGTAGTATCCTCGACAATTCTCATCAATTGAATTTCCATGGTGCAAAGATAGTCATTTTATGCAATCGGTTAATCAAAACCGTCGAAAATAGTAATAAATACAAGCATTTTTACCTGCATTTTGTCTCCATTTGCTTTTTTTTTATTATCTTTGTGCCCAATAATAAATATAAAAATAACACACTTTAGATATGCATGTACTGAAGTTCGGAGGCACATCCGTTGGCTCCATCGCAAGTATCAAGAACGTCAAGCAGATCGTAGAAGATCGTAAGGAACCTGTCATCGTGGTCGTATCGGCCTTAGGTGGCATCACCGATCGTCTTATCGCTACAGCCAACAAGGCTGCTGCTGGTGACGAATCCTACCAGGAGGAGTTTGAGTTCATCCGTCAGCGCCATTTCGATGTAGTTGCTGGATTATTGGACGGCGAGGACCTCACTGCTGTCAAGATCTTCATTACAAGCACACTCGAGGAACTCAACAACATCTACCGCGGTATCTTCCTTATCGGTGAGCTCTCGGCCAAGACACTTTGCACCGTAGTCAGCTATGGTGAACGTATTTCAAGCCGCATCGTGGCCACCGTCATCAAGGATGCCAAGTGGGTCGATAGCCGCGAGATCATCAAGACCGTCAAAGTTTTTGACAAGAACGTGTGCGATTTCGAGTCAACCAATCCAAAAGTCATTGCACAGTTCAAGGACCACCAGGGCATCACCGTCATGGGTGGCTTCATTTCGAGCGACAGCAAGACTGGCGAGGTAACCAACCTCGGCCGTGGTGGTTCCGACTATACAGCTGCCATCGTAGCTGCAGCCCTCAACGCCGAACTGCTCGAGATCTGGACCGATGTCGATGGTTTCATGACTGCCGATCCTCGCGTCATCAACAACGCGTTCGTCATCCCTGAGCTCTCGTTTGTCGAGGCCATGGAGCTTTGCAACTTCGGTGCGAAGGTCATCTATCCACCTACTATCTTCCCTGTCTATCACAAGAACATCCCGATTGTCATTAAGAATACCTTCAACCCATCCGCTCCTGGCACTCTGATTCACAGTAATCCGGCACACGTCAGCGGCAAGGTCATCAAGGGTATCTCTTCAATCAACGATACCGCACTGGTTACCGTTTCCGGTCTTGGCATGGTCGGTGTGATTGGTGTCAACAAACGCATCTTCACCGCTTTGGCAGACAATGGCATCTCGGTCTTCCTGGTCAGCCAGGCATCATCCGAAAACTCAACCACCATCGGTGTTAAGAATGGTGATGCCGAACGTGCTGTTGCCATCCTCCAAAGGGAGTTTTGCAAAGAGCTCGAAATGGGCGAAATCAACTCCATCTTTGCCGAGCATGAGCTTGCAACCGTCGCTATTGTAGGCGAACGCATGAAGCAGACGCCTGGTATTGCAGGCAAGCTGTTCCGCATCCTCGGTCAGAATGGTATCAACGTCATTGCCTGTGCACAGGGTGCCTCCGAGACCAACATCTCGTTCGTTACTACCAAGGAGAGCTTGCGCAAAGCCATCAACGTCATCCACGACTCCTTCTTCCTCTGGGATTACAATGTGCTCAATATCTTCCTGACCGGTGTAGGTTTGGTCGGCAAGAGCCTCCTCGAGCAGATCCGCAAGCAGCAGGATTACCTGCTCAAGCACCGCAACCTCAAGCTTTGCGTCGTCGGATTGAGCAACAGCCGTCATTGCATCTTCGACCGTGCCGGTATTGACCTCTCGACCTGGGAGGATCAGTTGAATGCCAGCCAGGAGCCTTCATCGCCAGAGATCCTGCGCGACAAGATCACCGAGATGAATGTCTTCAACGCCGTTTTTGTCGACTGTACTGCTTCGGCCGATGTAGCAAACATCTATGAGTCGATGCTACAGCACAACATCAGCGTGGTTTGTGCCAACAAGGTGGCTGCTTCGGGCGACTACGACAACTACCGTCAGCTCAAGCGTATTGCCCGCAAACGTGGCATCAAGTATCTCTTCGAAACCAACGTAGGTGCAGGTCTGCCACTCATCTCTACCATCAACGCACTCCGCAACTCTGGCGACGAAATCCTGAAGATCGAAGCGGTTGTGAGCGGTACTCTGAACTATATCTTTAATGTTCTGGCCGAAGACATTCCAATGAGCAAAGCCATCCGCATGGCTCGTGAAGCCGGATTTGCAGAACCCGATCCACGCATGGACCTCAACGGCAGCGACGTGATTCGCAAGATTGTCATCCTGGCACGTGAGGCAGGCTATAAAATATCGAAGGAGGATGTCGAGAAGCATCTTTTCATTCCAGACGAGTATTTCCAAGGCCCCGTCGAAGAGTTCTGGGAGAAGATTCCTCAGCTCGATGCACACTTCGAGGATATGCGTCAGAAGGCTGCAGCCCAGCGTCACCGTTTCCGTTTCGTTGCCACTCTCGAAGAGGGCAAGGCTCGCGTCGAATTACGCGAGGTTGATGACCAGCATCCATTCTACCGTCTGGAGGGCTCGAACAACGTGATTCTCCTTACCACAGCCCGTTACAAGGAGCAGCCAATGGAGATCAAGGGTTATGGCGCTGGTGCAGCCGTCACCGCAGCTGGTGTCTTCGCCGATATCATCAGTATTGCCAATATTCGATAGACCTACCCCCTACCCCTCCCGTGAGTAGGGAGGGGAGTAGTTAGTGTGGAGTAGTCATGATATTATTCGAACGCAATTTATCATTAATATAAAAAGCCATAACTCTCCGTGGTTTATACTCCCCTCCCTCTTCACGGGAGGGGTTCAGGGGGAGGGTCTTTATGAAATATCTAATCATTCTTGCCGACGGCGCAGCCGATGAGCCATTAGAGATCTTCGGTGGTCGCACGCCACTACAGGCAGCCGAGAAACCACTCATCGACAAACTGGCCAAAGAGGGCATCAATGGCCGCTTGGTAACTGTGCCCGAAGGTTATAACCCAGGATCGGAGATCGCACACCTCGGACTGTTAGGTTACGACGTAGCTAAGGTATTCGAGGGTCGAGGTTCGCTCGAAGCTGCCTCCATGCAGGTAGCCATCGACGACGATGAGGTAGCCATGCGCTGCAACATCATCTGCCTGGAGGGCGACAACATCAAGAACCATTCTGCAGGCAATATCTCGAACGAGGAGGCAGGCGAACTGATCAAGTACCTCAATGAGCAGTTGCCTACATTCGAGAGCAAGACATCGTTCAAGGCCGACGACATCCGTTTCTTCGAGGGCGTCAGCTACCGACACCTGCTCAAAATCCGTCGTGGCAACAAGTTCGTGCATTGCACTCCACCTCACGACCGTATTGGTAAACCTTGGCGTCCGGAGATGCCTTATGCCGAACGAGCAGAAGCCGAAGAGACAAGCCAGCTCATCAACGAACTGATCCTGTGGAGTCAGGAGAAGCTGAGCCAGCACCCGGTCAACCTCAAGCGCATGGCAGCGGGATTGGATCCTGCCAACACCATCTGGCCTTGGAGTTTGGGTTACCGTCCGCAGATGCAGACATTGCACCAGCTCTTCCCGAACCGCATCAACACAGGTGCTGTCATCTCGGCAGTCGATCTGATTTTCGGTATTGGTGTCTATTGCGGGCTTGACAAGATTGAGGTACCAGGTGCAACAGGACTCTTCGATACCAACTATGAAGGCAAGACACAAGCAGCCATCGAACAGCTCCGACAGAAGGATTTCGTCTTCCTGCACATGGAGGCGACCGACGAAGCCGGACACGATGGAGAACCTGAACTCAAGAAGACCTGTGTCGAGAACATCGACCGACGTGTGCTGCCTGCCATCCTGGACGAAATCCAGAAGTGGGACGAACCAGTACGCATTGCCCTACTGCCTGACCATCCGACGCCAATCAAGTATCGGACACACACCATGACCCCTGTTCCATTCCTGATCTGGCAAAGCAAACCAGATGCAGAACTGAACATCACTCCCGACTCTGTCCAGCAATACGATGAGGATAGTGCCTTCGAGGGCGCTTTGGGGTTGCTGAAGGAGGATCAGTTTATCCGTTATTTCCTTGGTTAAGTGAACGAGGTTGCCCAAGCCCCGTCCTTCATTAAAAGAATTTATGTATGCGTAAGGAATTACTTTTAAGTTTTTGTTTCGCTGTAAGCACCTGTTTTGCCCAAGTTTCACAGCAAGGACAATTCATGCTCTATCATGGAGCACAAGCCAAGACCCCATTGGGAGGTGTCTCTATCAGTGCCTATGGTGCCGCTTCTACCATTTCCGATAGCAAGGGTCAGTTCTCACTCAATTTCCGTGTCCTGCACGAAGGCGACAAGGTCAACGTACGCCGAATCGAGAAAGCCGGCTACGAAGTATTCAATACCGAAGCAATTGATCAGTGGTACATCACTCGTTCACACATCTCCTATCAAATCGTGATGTGTGAGACGGCCACCCTTACCAAACTCAAGGATCACTACCGTGAGGCTGCTATTCAAGCTTGTACTGAACGTCTCCAGAAAGACGAGGCACACGAGGAGGAACAGCACAAAAAAGGTCTCATCACCGAAGAAGAATATCTGAAGCGCATTGACCAACTTGAGACCGATCACGAGAAATTGCTCGACAAGATCGACACCTATGTTGACCGCATAGCTCGTATTGACCTCTCTGCAATCAGCAAAGAGGAGCAACAGATTATCGCACTGGTGGAAGCAGGCAAATTCGACGATGCCATTGCCGCCTACGATAAGCTCAAACTCGTAGAGAAATATCGCACCGAACGTGCCTCTGTCCAAAAACTCGAGGATGCCAAGAAGAAGATCCAACAGGCACAAGAGAAGCATGAGGCAGCCTCTAACGATCTCTATGAGGCAGCAAAACGACAGGTGAACCTGCTTCGCATGGCCGGTGGCAAAGAGAACTTCCTCAAAGCCCAACAGATCATGACAACCCTCTTCTGGGCAGATTCCACCCAGGTTCGTCCAGCCACAGATTTGGCGATTTTCCTCATCGATCATCACGACTACAAAGAGGCCGAACATGTATTGCAGGCAGTTTCGCCACATTGCCAGAACTGGCTTGAAACCACCAATGTGAAGTCCCTTCTGGCCTCGCTACAAACCATTTGGAACAACTACGAGGCTGGTCAGAAGATCTTGTTAGAATGTCTGGATCTCTGCCAACAGAATGTTGTGGACGACGAAGAGTCATCGCTAAGCCCGTTGCTCACACTCTACAACACCTACTTCACCATGGCGGCCAACAGCTTCCGAATGGATCAGGACAGCCTCACCGATCTGTACAACCAGAAGGCACTGACCACAGCGGAACGCATCTATGCCATCGACTCAACCCGCACAGATCTGCTGGCCAAAGCCAACTTCTCTCGTGGCAACTATCTCTTTGGCTTCAAACGCCATGAGGAGTCAAGCCAGTATCTGCAGAAGTGTTTGGATCTATACAGTTCACTACCTAATGACCAGATAGATCTCAAAACACGAGCACGCTGCAAAGGCACCTTGGCACAAAACCTGGCTCTACTCGGCCAAAAGGAACGTGCAATGAGCCTCACCAATGAGTCGATTGCAGACACCGAGATTCTCTATCAGCTTGATCCAACCTCCTATATCTACGATCTGGCTCTCTCGAAGTTCCGTGCCGCAATTCTCTTCTTTTCTTTGGGTGAGAAAGAGAAGTTCGTGGAGTATATCGATGCCTCCATCGAGCTATATAGTATTATGGCTCAGAAGAATCCCCAAGCCTTCAACCCTTACGTCGAGAAGATTAAAGCATATCGAGAAGAGTTTTTGAATGACGCACAGGAAAACAATAAATAACTAAATATCAATAAGAGATGAAGTACTACAGCACCAATCGACAGGCTCCCGAGGTAACCCTCAGCGATGCCGTTATCAAGGGCCTTGCTCCAGACAAGGGCCTATACATGCCAGAGAAGATCAATCCGCTTCCTGCCAGTTTCTTCGACAAGATCCAGGACATGAGTCTCCAGGAGATTGCCTTCGAAGTTGCCAAAGCCTTCTTCGGTGAAGACATTCCAGAGGCAGATCTAAAGCACATTGTCTACGACACGCTGCAGTTCGACATTCCATTGGTAAAGGTCAACGACAGCATCTATAGTCTTGAGCTGTACCATGGCCCAACCTGTGCCTTCAAGGACGTTGGTGCCCGTTTCATGGCTCGTCTGCTCTCGTACTTTGTCAAGAAACAAAACAACGAAAGAACAAAAGAACAAAACAACGCTGCACAGCAGATTCACGTTCTCGTTGCCACATCGGGCGATACCGGTTCGGCCGTAGCTAATGGCTTCCTCGGTGTACCTGGTATCGATGTCACCGTGCTTTATCCACAGGGCAAGGTCAGCGAGATTCAGGAGAAGCAGTTCACCACCCTGGGACAGAACATCACTGCCCTCGAGGTCGATGGTGTGTTCGACGACTGCCAGCGTCTTGTCAAAGAGGCCTTTATGGATCAGGATCTGAACGACAAGTTCTTCCTCACCTCTGCTAACTCGATCAACGTAGCACGCTTCCTTCCTCAGGCATTTTACTATTTCTACGCCTATGCACAGCTCAAGAAGGCTGGCAAGGCCGACAACGTTGTAGTCTGCGTACCTTCGGGCAACTTCGGCAACATCTGTGCCGGTCTGTTCGGTGCCAAGATGGGCCTGCCAATCAAGCGTTTCATTGCTTCGAACAATGCCAATGATATCTTCTTCCAGTACCTCGGCAACGGACACTACAACCCACGTGCCACCCAGGCAACCTTGGCCAATGCCATGGACGTAGGCGATCCATCGAACTTCGCACGTATCGTAAATCTCTATGGCGGTGGACAGCAGAAGGCCGAGAAGATTGCACCAGAAGCAGCACACGCAGCCATCTGTGCCGAGATCAGCGGTGCCACCTACAACGACGAGCAGATCAAACAGGCCATGCAGGCTTGTCTCAAGAACGACGGCTACGTCTGCGATCCACACGGAGCCTGCGGTTATCAGGCTCTTGTTGAGGGCTTGAAGCCAGGCGAGGTCGGAATCTTCCTCGAGACCGCTCATCCAGCCAAGTTCAAGGATACCGTCGAACCGATTATCGGTCAGAACGTGGCTATCCCTGCTACCCTCCAGAAGTTCATGGCAGGCACTAAGCAGTCCCTCCCAATGACCAAGGAGTTTGCAGACTTTAAGGCATTCCTTCAAAAGAACCTTTAATGAGTAAGGTCTCTGGAGAACGTTTCAGTGCAATCACCCACACGGTCGGGCTTTGTTTAGTCCCCTGCATCGCGTGGGTGATTATCTGGTTAGGATACACCAAGAACTGGGAGATGGCCTTTGGAGCCACCTTCTTCACCATAGGCATGCTGCTGATGTACGTCGCATCGTGTGCCTACCATTGGACAAGAAGCACCTCTTCCAGTCGACGCAATCTACGCATCCTCGATCACTGTTCCATCTACGTGCTCATTGCATCGAGTTACACACCGATCTGCATGGGCATCATCGAAGATCATCACTTCGTGGCCGGATGGACAGCATTCGGAGTCATTTGGTTTCTGTCGCTCACAGGCATTTTCCTCAAGATTTTCCTCTTCGAGCGTTTTGCAAAAACCTCCCTGTTGCTCTACCTGCTGCTCGGATGGTCGATCCTCTACATCATCCCCTCCGTACGCGATTGCATTAACTTCTGGGCTATTGTCCTGATTGTGCTCGAAGGCATAGCCTACACCACCGGTGTTTATTACTTTGTTCACGACAAAGACCCTGAACATCCCTTCTTCCATGGCATCTGGCACATCCATGTCATCCTGGGCACCCTTTTCCATTGGGGTGCAGTCATATCGATGTCGCTGGCCTGAGAAAGCCAAACTCAGGCACACAGTCTACAACATACAAAAAAGGGCTACGGAACATTCCGCAGCCCTTTTTCTTTATTATTCAAACAGAGATTACACCTCCTTGTTTTTAACTACAGACTCATAGTAAGCCAGGTAATCGTCCTTGTGCTCACCTGCCATCCAGGCCATAGCAGAACGTGGGTGATCGTTCTGTGAACCAGTGATCATGTAAGGGATAAAGTAACCCCAGTCGATCTCCTTCTTGAGTGGGTTCACCTGATCCTGGATACACTTGATGATCGGCTCCAACTTGTACTTAGGATTCTTGAGGAACGAGATGAGAAGCTCCATAGGGCAGTTACCAGCACCACGACCAATGCCGAGCATAGTAGCGTCGAGCATGTTAGCACCCGAACGGATACACTCGATGGTGTTAGCGAAAGCCAACTGGGTGTTGTTGTGGCCATGGAAACCGATGGTCTTGCCAGGGAGGGCCTTGATATACTTAGCCACGAGGCTATGGATATCCTCAGAATAGAGAGAACCGAAGCTATCAACGAGGTAGAAAGTACCAACGCGCGACTTAGCCACATCCTCAAGTACCTGGTCGAGGGCACGGTCATTAACCTTGCTGACAGCCATCAGGTTGATGGTAGCCTCATAGCCCTTGTCCATCACGTGGTGAGCCAATTCGATAGCCTTGTCAATCTGGTAGTCGTAGCAAGCCACACGGAAGAGGTCGATAACAGACTCCTCCTTAGGACGGATGTCATCGAAAGCGATACGACCGATGTCTGCCATTACCGAAAGCTTGGTATTGGTGTTGTTGTCGCCAACAATCTCACGGATTTCGTCCTCAGCACAGAACTTCCATGGACCATACTCTGGACGTGGGAACTGGTCAGCCGATGAGATGTAACCAATCTCCATGTAGTCGATACCAGCCTCTACGCAGTTGTCGTAGACGCCCTTTACGAACTCCTTGCTGAACTG